>JAIBBK010000081.1 GCA_019694675.1 Ignavibacteria bacterium | reverse complement strand
TTCCTGCTGATACAACAGACTTGTCAAGGATCGCAGGCTCCGTTAATGCTCTGCACCGGTCAACATCCGGCGCTCTCAGGAATTCATTCTTCATTACAGTTGATGATGACATAATGTACAGGCCCGGACCGAGAGTGATCGATGCAGTAAATGCCCTCCGAAAGCGGCACAGATAGACTTTTTTATTGTTAACCATTGCCGTTTGTAATCCTGCTCACTTCTTCACTTCATTTTGCAGGCACATTTTATAACTTCCTTTCATGATTTCGCTCAATGGTATATCTGTAAGATACGGATCCAAAGTGCTCTTCGACGATGTGTCACTGCGTTTCGGAGGCAAAGACAGAGTTTCGCTTGTAGGCTCAAACGGAGCAGGAAAATCAACAATGCTCAAAGTGATTGCCGGATTGACCAGGCCTGACTCAGGTAAAGTGGCCGTATCAAGGCATACAACAGTGGGATATCTTCCTCAGGAGGGCATAGAATTTTCCGGCAAGAGCCTGTATGATGAGGTCTATTCGGCGGCAGGTGATATCAACAAGATACAGGAGGAACTCACCGCAATTGAGAAGGAAATGTCTGAATTCGGCGATACCTCCTCAGATGAATTCGCGGATCTGCTCAATGAATACGGGGAGCTTCAGGAGCGGTTCCTTTTGCTTGACGGATTCAGGCTGAAATCAAAGATCGAGAAGATACTCATGGGACTCGGTTTTTGTGTGGATGATCTGAACCGCCTGACCGACGAGTTCAGCGGCGGCTGGCAAATGAGAATTGCGCTGGCAAAACTTCTGCTCTCAAATCCCTCTGTGCTCCTTCTGGATGAACCGACAAATCATCTCGACATTGAATCATTGCTTTGGGTTGAGAACTATCTTAAGTCGTATCTCGGTGCAATTGTGCTTGTGTCCCACGACCGCAGCTTTCTCGACAATATTTCCGAAAAGACCATTGAGTTGTCAATGGGAAATGTGACTGAGTATTCGGGAAATTACTCATTTTACAAGGAGGAAAAGGAAGTAAGAAAGCAGTTGCTTGAGAATCAGTATTTCAATCAGCAGAACTACCTTAAACAGCAGGAGAAGTTCATCGAGAGGTTCAGGTATAAGGCCACAAAGGCGAGAGCAGTGCAAAGCCGCATCAAGCTTCTTGAAAAGATGGATAAGATAGAACTCGAAGATGAGGAGTCCGCAGTAAGATTTTCATTCCCGCCAGCAACACATTCGGGAAAAGTATCGATAGAGATAAGCGGTCTTACAAAGAGCTATGACGGCAGGAACAATGTGCTGGAAAACATTGACCTCATAATAAGCAGGGGAGAGAAGATATCTCTTGTCGGCGTTAATGGTGCAGGAAAATCAACTTTGACAAGGATCATTGCGGGGATAGAGCCGTTTGACTCGGGTACCGTTAAGGACGGTCATCTTGTGGCAAAAAAGTTTTATGCACAGAATCAGGCCGAGGCGCTTGACCATGACAGGACAGTGCTGGAGACAATGGAATCGTCTGCCACGGGTGAGATAACGAAAAACCTCCGGTCTATACTCGGGAGTTTCCTGTTCAGGGGCGATGATGTTTTCAAGAAGGTCGGAGTCCTTTCGGGAGGCGAGAAATCAAGGCTTGCCCTTGCAAAGATGCTGATCGAGCCGTCCAACTTTTTGATACTGGACGAGCCGACAAATCATCTTGATATGAGGTCGAAGGAAGTGCTCATGAATGCGCTTCATGATTATCAGGGAACAGTGCTTATCGTTTCCCATGACAGGGAATTTATGGATGGGATCGTGAACAAAGTGATCGAGGTGAAGGACAAGAAGATCCGAACTTATAACGGAAATGCAAGGGATTATATTGAAGCAAAGGAAAAAGAGCTCTTGTCAACCGGCGCAGATGAAGTGCATCTCTCCAAACATCTTGCCAACGCAAATGATAAGCCGTCTGAAAAGAGGCAATCCGGCTTTGAGTTAAAGAAGAAGAAAAAGGAGCTCGCCAGAATTGCACAACCTCTTAAGACCAAGATCAAAGCGCTTGAAAGCGAAATATTTGCAATTGAGGAAAAACTGAAGAAGCTTGAAGAAATTATGGGAGGGGATGGATTCTACGGTGGCGGCCATGACATAATCAGAACTACGAACGAATATAACAGTTTAAAGGAAAGCCTCAAAAGGGTATATTCTGAATGGGAAGAACAAACTTCCGCACTATCAGAAATTGAACTGCAATTTGAAAATCAATAAACAAATCAACCGCCTTATGAAAAAGTTTTTAATGATTGTTCTTCTTTCGGCCTTCATATTCGGAACGGGTTACGGAGTTCATGCAAGAGACAACAACCCCCGGTTCAGCTTCAGTGAAGGAACCGGCAAAAAATCCCTGAGCCTGAAGGAACGAGACTACCAGAATGCTCTTAATGAAGAAGCAAAGCGTACCGGCAAGTTCAGCCTTTTTTACATCGACCTTCAGCTCGGCTACGGCGCAACAAACCCGAATTACGATGTGAAGTCGGGAGTTTCGGGAGTATCGTCAGAATCCAAGGGCGGATTTGTGACAGCTGCTTTCATTACCCTGACATTATTTGACATGCTCAACTTCACGACGGGCCTTGATTTCACGAAGAAGAACTTCGGCCTTACAGCTCCGCTTGATCCCGATTCGCTGATCTCAACTCCGCAGGAGATTTCTAACAGTTTCATTAACATCCCCATTATGTTCAACTTCGGAGGTCAGCTCTCCAAAGATGTCGGCCTTCAGCTTTCTGCCGGACCTTACTTCGGTTTTCTGATGGGTGATGAGGATAACATTAAGGAGCTTGGGCTTAAGAACTTCGATTTCGGAATTGACGCTATGCTTACTGGTGACTATGCACTGAATCCGTTTGTAAGCATACTTCTTGGCACGGGTTTTCAGTTTGGCGGGCTCAATAATCTCGGAAGCAACTTCAGCATTGAGAACGTGAAGACCAACAATTGGAGGGTATTCAGCGGCGTCAGATTAGGGCTCTGATCAGTTGCTGCAAAACAGCATGTTTTCCGGCCGCAGTTTGAGAGAAACTGCGGCTGTTCTTTTTCAGTTTGTGCCTTCAAACAGTCGTTTAATTTGTGAGTGTATATGAATATATTTGCCCACCGTGCCAAAAAAAAATCAGCCAAAACAGCCAGTTAAGGACCAAAGATCAACTTCAGCAGACCTTGACGCGCTGGTCGGCAAGTATTACTGGATCACCATTCCGTTGCTT
Organism: Ignavibacteria bacterium; assembly: GCA_019694675.1. Taxonomy (GTDB): domain Bacteria; phylum Bacteroidota; class Ignavibacteria; order Tepidaquicellales; family Tepidaquicellaceae; genus JADJAH01. Next base: position 89,849 of record JAIBBK010000081.1, on the reverse strand, counting down.
GCCATCATCTATTATCTGAGCAGTAAGTATTCGCCGGGCTTTTATCAGGACGACGAGATCGGTCACTTCATCAACATGAAGGAATTCTGGAATGACCCCTTCATAATACTCGGAAACTGGCCCAAGCCGGGGTATAAGCTCTTCATGGTTGTTCCATCGCTTTTCGGCTATGAGGCCGTTCTGTTCTTCAATGCCCTGATTGCTTCGGTAACAGTGTATCTGACCTATCTGCTCACAAAAGCATACGATCTTAAGTACGCTTTTTTCGGTGCTCTGATACTTGCGCTTCAACCGCTGTACTTTGACCTTTCATTCAGGTCATATGCTGAGATCTTCACAGCGATGCTCCTTGTGCTTATGATACTCATGTACCGGAAAGAGAAGTACATTCTCGCCGCACTGATCTGCGGATACGTTTTTACGGTTCGTCAGGAAGCCGCCCTGCTTGGAATTGTCCTGGCCGTAATGCTCTTCATGAAGAGACAGTACGCCGCTATAGTCATGCTCGGAGTTTTTCCGCTTCTTTTCAATTTGTTTGGCTATTTCAAGAGCGGCGACATACTGTATGTCATTTCCGAAATGAACACACTCGGGGCTATGGACTTTGGCGGCGCCAACAGGGGCTTCTTCCATTATTTCAAAGTTTACATCTTCATTGTCGGGCCGGTTTGCCTTACGCTTTTCCTTCTGGGATTCTTCGGCTTTCTCGGAGATACATCCAAAGCAAAAGCATACATAGAAAGGTTTTCACTTCCGTTCATTGTCTTTTCAATTACATTTCTTGTGCAGGCAATGCTGATGGTCAAAGGCACTAATCCCGGTACGTGGAGATACCTGCTTCATATCTCTCCGCTTGCGGCGTTCTTCGCCACAGTGGGGCTTAACAACCTCTATGCTGATGCATTCAGGAAGACGGCTTACATCATAACGGGAATTCTCCTTTTCTTTACATTGGTTTTTATGTCAAAGGAAACCAACGGCCTTGATCTTACAGAAGCCGCTGAATACGGCAAGCTCGCCGTAGTGGCCGTGACAGGCGCTCTGATCGCAATGCTTTCAGCCGGTGACAAGAGGGCATATCTGAATAAGCTTTCTGTTGTTCTTGTTCTCTTGTCTGCAGTGTATCTGTTCATCAGTTTCAAGCCGAGGCAATTCTCTCCGGAGAACCTTGCGGTCAAGGCTATGGGCGCTTACCTTGCTTCACCTGAGTTTGATTCGAAGAAGATCATTGTTACCACGCAGACTTCAAGTCCGGTGTTCCTGTTCGGAGACTTCCCCCCGGAACGAAAGAAGAACTTTGTCCACCTTAACACAAAGAATCTAGCTCAGGCTCAGAAGGGGGACATCATCATTTGGGACACGCATTACGGATACAGGCCTGAGTATGAGAATGACGTGAAGCTTGAGCTGCTGCAGAAGGATTCCAGCCTGAAACTGCTCAATCAGTTTACCTCCGGAGATAAGAGGTATCAGGCTCTTGTATTTGAGAAAGTGAATTAATATGAATCATAAAGAATGAAACCCACAAAGGAAAGTTTCGAGCAATGGAATGAAGAACTGGCTGAAAAGCACGACCTGGATAAGTTCTATAATCATCCCAATTTTGCATTCAGATACATCGAACAGAAGAGGATCTCAAAACTCATTGAACTTGCGGAGATCAGAAACGGTGATAAAGTGCTCGAGGTGGGCTGCGGTGCGGGCCACATACTGGAGCAGATAAAGACCGGAGAGCTCTACGGAATTGATATATCCGACATACAGATAAAAAGAGCGGGCGAAAGACTCGGCTCGAAGGTCATTCTCACAAAGGCGCCGGGTGAGAAGATCCCTTATGAAGACAAGTTCTTCAACAAAGTGCTTTGCTCCGAAGTGATCGAACATGTACTTGATCCCAGGGAAGTGCTGAAAGAAATCTCCAGGATCATGGCTGACGACGGAATACTTTCACTTTCCATCCCGAATGAAGACGTGATCAATTCAACGAAGAGATTTCTGAAGAAGTCAGGCCTGATAAGACTTATAGACAATAAGAAAGACACCGAGGGCTGGGAGCTTGCATCAAAGGATAATCTTGATGAATGGCATCTGCACAGCTTCTCTCTTGAGCTTGTGGAGAAATTCGCATCGGGGATCTTTAGGGCAACCAAAATAGCCAAGATCCCGAACGCAGTATTTCCTGCAAGATTCGTGATTCAATACAGGAAGATCTGATCTTGAGACCTGATGGTGCTAATTGCCTGATCTTCGGCGGAGGCGGGTTCATAGGTTCTCATCTTGCGGATGAACTTCTTTCGCTTGACTGTAATGTCACAATATTTGATAAGCTCAATTTCTCCCGTCGTAACATTGAGCATATCACGGCAGATGTGAGAATTATTGAGGGCGACTTTAACAATCAGGTTGACCTTGAAAATTCTCTTGCAGGCATTGATTACGTATTTCATCTTGTGAGCTCGACCCTGCCAGCAAACTCAAACGAAAATCCTGTTTATGATGCCGAGACAAATCTGTTGTCATCATTGAATCTCTTCAGGGAGTGTGTAGAGCGGGGAGTGAAGAAACTGGTATTCCTCTCTTCCGGTGGAACGGTCTATGGTATTCCTGAAAGCGTCCCAATAACGGAAGACCATCCTTCAAGACCGGTTTGCTCTTACGGTATCATTAAGAAAACCATTGAAGATTATCTTTACCTGTTCAATTATCTTCATTCACTGAACTATGTTGTCTTCAGGCTTTCCAATCCATACGGTGAAAGGCAAAACCCCTTTGCCTCTCAGGGAGCGATTCCCGTTTTTCTTAACCGGATCATGAAGGGAGAGCAGATCACAGTTTGGGGTGACGGCAGTGTCGTCAGGGATTACATCTACATCAAGGATGCAGTCAAAGCGCTTGCATCTTCTCTGTCACATGAAACTACTCACAGAATATTCAATCTTTCTGCCGGCTCCGGGTATTCGCTCAATGAGCTTCTTGCAGTTATGAAGGAGGTCACGGGGCGCAATGATATGAATGTGAAATACGAACCGGCACGAAACTTTGACGTACCCGTAAGCATTCTTGACAATTCGAGAATTCGTAAAGAGCTGAAATGGAAACCGGAAACCTCTTTGCGGGACGGGCTTATAGCAACCTGTAATTACCTGAAGTCGCTGAATGACTGACAATTCGAACATCACCCTAAGCGTATTCTTTCCGGCTTACTATGATGAAAAGAATATCGGCAAAGTTGTCGAATCGGCGCTGAAGGTTCTTGAAGAACTGAAGCTGAAGGACTATGAGATCACGATCATTGAGGACGGGAGTCCTGACAAAACCGCTGAAGTTGCAGATGAGCTTGCCCGCAAACATCCCAAAGTGAGCGTGATCCATCATGAAAAGAACATGGGATACGGCGCTACACTGCGTGACGGTTTCATGAATGCAAAGATGGATTATGTGTTTTACACGGACGGCGACAATCAGTTCGATCTTGAGGAGCTGAAGAAGTTTGTTGCTCTGGTTCCCTATACGGATATTGTCGTGGGTTACAGAAAGAAAAAGCAGTATTCGACATACAGAAAGGTCACATCACTCGTATATAATTTTGTGCTCAGGTATCTGTTCGATATTGACTATGTTGATGTAGACTGTGCTTTCAAGCTCATCAGGACAGACCTTTTCAGAAAGATCAAAATAGAGTCGGTGGATGCGTTCATAGATGCGGAAATACTTCTGAAGGCAAGACTTCTCGGTTATACTTCCACAGAAGTTGGCGTGAAACATCTTCCGCGTGTTGACGGCATATCAACAGGTGCGCGTCCGTCGGTCATCTTCAGGACGATCAAAGAGATCTCCGAGTACAGAAAGCAGTATCTTAAGGAGATAGAAAAGATCAAGACGGCTTCATGAATCAGCCGTCTATCTTCACATATTTCAGTCTGAGGGAATTTCCAAGAACCGTAACCACATCGCTGAATGCCATCAGCATTGCAGCCATTACCGGACCTATCATAATTCCGTAAGGGACAAGCAACCCTGCAGCAATGGGAATTGCAAGGGCATTATAGAAGAATGCCCAGAAGAAATTTTCCTTTATTACAGTAACCGTCTTCTTGGATATGTTGATGGCCTTTATCAGGCTGTTCAGGTCATCCTTAACAAGTATCACATCCGCAGAATCAATTGCAATGTCCTGTCCTGCGCTCATGGCAATGCCTACGTTTGCCTTTGCAAGAGACGGAGCATCATTGATCCCGTCACCCACCATTCCGACTATCCTGTCCTTTGCCTGAAGCCCGGAGACGATCTTTTCCTTCTCATCGGGAAGTGTCTTTGATGTGTAGTTTTCAATGTCCAGCTCAATTGCGACCCTGCGTGCTGCCGATTCGTTGTCCCCGGAGATCATGAACACATCTATATCCTTCTTCTTCAACTGCTTCACAATTGATGCGGCATCATCCTTTATTTCGTCATCTATTTCTATCACACCTGTAACTTCGCCTTCTATTCCAACAAACAAGTTGCTCTTGCTTGCTTCAAAAATAATGTTTGAGAACGAAATTCCGTTTTGCCTGAGGAACTGCTCATTGCCAACAACGATCCTCTTTCCGCTGATCTTTGCCTTCACTCCCAGTCCGCTTTCAGAGGCGAAGTCTTCAACCGGCAGGCCGTTGCGGATATTCTGGTCCAGTGCGTAATTGACAATGGACTTTGCAATGGGATGAGATGAATGCTTCTCAAGCGAAAAGACGTACTTCAGTATGCTTTCCCTCGAATAGCCATTGAATACGTAAACGTTCTTCACAGTTATCTGACCTGTCGTTAGCGTTCCGGTCTTGTCAAAGCAGATGGTATTGACCTTCATGAGATTCTCAATGCCGTCAATATTATTGAACAGTATTCCGTTCTCAGCGGCGCGGCCAACTCCAAGCACAATAGCGATAGGGGATGCAAGTCCGAGTGCACACGGACAGGCGATGATGAGAACTGAAACGGCAAACAGCAGTGATTTGTCAAACGCCGCGCCAAGGAAGAAGAACCAAACGGCGAAAGTAATGATCGAGATCAGTATCACAATTGGTACAAACACAGCGGAGATCCTGTCTGCAAGTTTCTGTATCTTCGGCTTCTGCGCCGAAGCATCCTTCACAAGGGCGATCACACGTGAGAGCATGGTATCTTTGCCCACTCTCAGTGCCTTCATCTTCAGAAATCCGTTCTTCAGCATTGTACCGCTCATCAGCTCGTCACCCACCGCCTTTTCAACCGGAAGGCTTTCGCCGGTCATTGCGCTTTCATCAACCACGCCGAATCCTTCCGCAAGCCTGCCGTCAACAGGGATCTTGTCGCCGGTCTTCACGATCACTATGTCATTCAGTTTCACCTTATTGAAAGGCACGAACAGTTCATTCCCTTCCCTCACCACATTAACAACCTTTGCCTGAAGATCCTTGAGCTTCTTTATAGATGTCTGCGTGCGTGACTTGAGTACCGCTTCAAGATAATTGCCGATGAGAATGAAAGTTATGATCATCGCGGCAGTCTCAAAATAGACCTCCTTAGTACCGTTAAGGGCCGCAATGTCAAGGCCGAATACAGCGTTTGCTGCTATTACAGAACTGTAAAGGTAAGATGAAAGACTGCCAATTGTTATGAGCGTATTCATGTCGAATTTCCCGCTCTTCAGAGATGTCATAGCCCCGCGGAGGAACTTGGAGCCGCACCAGAATACTACAACGGTTGACAGAACGAACAGAACCGTCAGCAACACATTTTCCGGAAGATGAATATAGGGAATGTGGAAGTGATCCTTCATGCTCAGAAGCATAATAACACCCGAAAGGATTGCAGACACATATATCTTGTACTTCAGCAGTCTCAGATTCTTCCTGCGCGCCTGTTCGGCTTCATACTCATCATCGTCCGAAGAAACACCAAAGCCGAGCGACTCGACAAGTCTCTTGATCTCTTTTCTTGATGTCCTAGCCGGGTCGTATGTAACACTGCAGATCTCGGATGCGAAGTTGAGGTCAACTGCGCTTATTCCTTCCGACTTCTCAAGATATGATCTGATGCTCTGCGCACAGCCCGTGCAGTTCATACCTATCACGTCAAATTCGTAAAGCTCTTCGGAAGAAGAGATTGTCCTTCGCGTTTGTTTCTCCGCTATGTTGCCTGAGTTCTGCATTTCAGTTTCTTAATATTTTGTCTGCCACCCGCATAGCCGGCACGTTTTCGCAAACATCATGGACCCTGAGAATATCTGCTCCGTACCGGACAGCTGCCGTATTGGCCGATATTGTGCCGCTAAGCCTGTCTTCCACAGGAGCGGGTGTAATTTTGTCAATAAAACTCTTTCTTGAAAGTCCAATTAAGACAGGGTATCCAAGCTTCCTCAGTTCACCGGTGCTTTGTATCAGTTCAATATTGTGATCAAGGGTCTTGCCAAAACCGATTCCCGGATCAACAATTATCTGTTTCACGCCAGCATCTTCTGCAATTTCCGCTGATGCCCTGAGGCATGAGATCACTTCCGACGTGACATCTTCGTAAACAGGATTCAACTGCATGTTCCCCGGTGTGCCCTTTATGTGCATCAATATGCATGAAGCTCCGGATCTTGCTGTCACTTCAGCTATTGCGGGATCAAACCTGAATCCGCTGATGTCATTTACGATGCGCGCTCCGGCCTTCAGGGATTCCTCCGCAACTCTGCTCTTGTATGTGTCAACCGAAACAGGAATGCCGACCTTTCGGGCCACTTCTGTTATGACCGGAATCACCCTTTCCAGTTCTTCCTCTTCAGAAACTCTCTCCGCACCCGGCCGTGTTGACTCACCTCCAATATCTATAAAATCCGCGCCGCATTTCTCCATGATAATAGCATCCTCCACAGCTTTCTTCAGACCAATCCCGTCTCCATAATATTTTCCTCCGTCTGAAAATGAATCCGGAGTGATGTTCAGGATTCCCATCACAAAGGTCCTGCTTCCGAACTCATAAACTTTGCCGCCGAATGTGTATCTCAATTCACTTCAGCTCCCGGTGCAATATTCCCGTCAACTGTAACAAGCTTCAGTTCCTTGCCCGACTTTGCCGCCAGCAGCATTCCGTGTGATTCAATCCCCATAAGCTTTGACGGCTTCAGATTGTCAACAACAATTATCAGTCTTCCGATAAGCTCTTCCGGTTTGTAATACTCAGATATTCCGGAGACTATCTGCTTCTCCTTATCTCCCACTTTAAGTCTGAGCTTCAGCAGTTTCCTGCTGTTTTCCACTTTCTCGCACTCAAGCACTTCTGCCACCTTGAACTGCACCTTTCGGAAATCATCAATTGTTATCAGCCCGTCTTCTGTTTTGTCTTCAGCAGATGAAGTTACTTCCTCCTTCTGCTTCTCCGCGGGTTTTATCTCTTCATCTTCAATGAGCGGGAACAGGATCATATTCTCACCAAGTTCAGCACCGGCCGGGATTGCCGGGTTTGAAGCATCCTTCCATGTGATTGATGCAGTGTCAATTCCGAGAATCCCAAGTATCTTGTCAGATGCTCCGGGAATGAACGGCCTGAAAATGACCGCAAGGCTGAAACAAACTCTGAGGCAGTCATTGATGATGCTTCCGCACTTTTCTTTGTCTGTCTTTATCAGCTTCCACGGCTCAGTGTCATTGAAGTACTTATTAGCGGCTCTCGCAACATTCATGGCTTCTGAAAGCGCATCCTTTATTCTGAATTCTTCTATCAGCTTACCAGTCAGTTCCGCTTGCGAAGAAACATACCTGAAGAGATCTTCGGACTCCGGCGTGGATTCCGTCCTGTCGGCGATCTTATTGCCAAATTTGTTCTTTGCAAAAACGACGGTCCGGTTGACGAAATTTCCGAGTATCGCCGCAAGCTCATTGTTGTTTCTTGCCTGAAGATCCTCCCATGAAAACTCCGAGTCGCGGTTCTCCGGAAGCGATGCAGCAAGAGCATACCTTACGGAATCTGCGCTGAACTTGGCAACGATGTCTTTGACAAGAATGCCCGTGCCCCTGCTTTTAGATTGCTTCTGACCGCCTATGTTAAGGAATTCATTTGCCGGGACATTCTCAGGCAGAATAAACCCGCCGTGTGCCATCAGCATGGCAGGGAATATTATAGTATGGAACACAATATTGTCCTTGCCGATGAAATGTATAAGCTTTGTGTCGTTGTCGAGCCAGTATCTCTTCCAGCCATCTGCATCACCCCTCAACTCAAAAAGCTCCTTGGTTGCAGAGATGTATCCTATAGGCGCATCAAACCAAACATACAGGACCTTGCCGTCATATCCTTCAAGCGGTACTTTAACTCCCCATTCAAGGTCACGGGTTATCGCCCTTTCCTTTAAACCGGTTTTCATCCAACCCTTAATGTAGTTCATTACGTTCTGCTTCCAGCCGTTCTTTGACTTCAGCCACTCTTCGAGCTTCTCCTGATACTTGTCAAGCGGGAAGTGAAAGTGGGTTGATTCCTTAACAACGGGCGTATCTCCTGTTATCTTGGATCTTGGATTGATGAGTTCGAGCGGCGACAAATTGCTTCCGCAGTTCTCGCACTCATCTCCGCGCGCATTCTCGTATCCGCAGTTCGGACAGGTGCCCGTTACAAATCTGTCCGCAAGAAACCTCTTTTCCTTCTCAGAGTATAACTGCTTCTCCGATTTTGTGAACAGTATCCCTTTTTCGTGGAGGTTCAGGAAGAATTCCTGCGCGGTCTTATGGTGGACTTCGTTTGACGTCCTTGAATAGATGTCAAAATCGATCCTCAGGTCTTCAAATGCCTTCTTGTTTGAGAAATGGTATCTGTCAATGATCTCACGCGGCTGGATTCCTTCCTGAATAGCAGCCATCTCAATTGCCGTTCCGTGTTCATCGGAACCGCAGATGAATATGACGTCCTCTCCCTTCATCCTCATATATCTTACGTAAATATCGGGTGGCAGGTATGCGCCGGCAATGTGGCCGATGTGGAGGTGGTTATTGGCATAAGGAAGCGCCGCCGTTACAAGGTATCTTTGGTTATTCTGCATCTTCCAATATACCTATACAGCCCAAAATTAAGAATGCAGAATGCTTTTGGGTACTTACTTCTTCAACATTCTTGTCCAAAATGATTTGCTTACGAATGCCATCTACAGCAAGGATTCTATCCGCAGAAATTTAACCGCTTTCTTTTGAACGATCAAAAGAAAGCTCCAAAGAAAAATCGCCCGCCCGCCTGCAAGTTGTACAATTTAATTCAATGGACTATAAGCGGGCAGGCTGCCGGGTGATTGCCCGCCCGGCAAATTACTTTCAAGATCAATTGTAGAATGGCGGACGGGCCTAAAATTGCTCGCTCCAGCTGCGAGAATTTCAACTCCTCACCCAGATAATTGCAGAGTGCTGCAATTATCTGGATTCGTCAAACAGGAAATTCTCGCTACGCTGTCGTTCGCAATTATTTGACGGCAATCACGCTAAGGCGGGTTGTTCTTGCGACAATCGAAAAAACTTTTATTTTTGAACTGTATTCCCCACAATTTCTGATTCTAGAAAACGTTTTGGACTCCATTGCTACTTCAACAGCTCTTTCAGAGAGTCTTAAAGAGTTATCGGCTATTCAAGAAACCTCGACCGGCTTTCCGGGTCCGGCATGCGGCAGGATTCCTTCTTTCCGAACCACTTGTACCTGTTTGCGGCAACGTAATCGTAAATACGGTCCCTGATGAATGATGGAATAACTAAAAATGCCTTAGCGAGCGGGTACGGGAATGGAAGAAGTCCGCCGATCCTGATTGCAGCTTCCGACCGCATGCTTACCCTGTCATTATGGATCAGCACTACCGTGTCGATCTTATCAGCGTCTTTGCCGTACCTTCTCATAAGTTCTTTGCCCGCATCAGACTGAAGCGATGCAAATCGGAAGACCGCATCCTTATCCCGGTCCATAATGAAATTAACGGATGCGTTGCAGAGATTGCACACACCGTCAAAGAGTATTACCGGGTTATTGGCCAAAGCTTACCTTCAATTGGCGATTCTTGTTTTGATTTGAGATCTTTCGGCTCTGAAAATTGTATCTCAAAACTAAGATTAATATTCATTACATTTTATCCAATTTTTCATATGCCAAACACTCCACAACAAATTGCAGTTATAGGAGACATTCACGGATGCATCCACACCCTGGAAAAGGTGTATTCGAGGATCTCTTCCGAGAAGTACATTTATTCTGTGGGCGATCTCGTTGACAGGGGTGCATATTCAAAAGAAGTTATCACTTTCATTATTGAGAACGGTATCCGGACAGTAAAAGGTAATCACGAAGACATGATGCTTAAGGCGATAGATGCTTCGGACAAACTGCTCGGTTTTGTGAACAGGGAAGTTGAACATTACTATCAGAACGGCGGACAGGAGACACAGTATTCTTACATCAGCTCCAGGTCGAACAGGGATGTGAAGAAGTTCGGCAGGAAGATGAAGTCACTTGGCCACTACGAGTTTGCACAGAGCATGCCGCTAAAGTTTGAATTCAAAAAGGCAGTCATAACTCATGCGGGTATTGTGAATGACGGAAACGACATGACACTTCTCTGGAACCGCAGGGAGCCTGCGTTCATCGGCAAACTGCAGATACACGGGCACACACCGCTTCAGGACTTTTCTTACAGGCCTAATCATTACATAAACATTGACACAGGCTGTGTTTACAACAATAAACTTACCGCTGCAGTCATTGACACGGTTGAAGGCAAGGTCATAGAGGTCATACAGGAAAACTGTGATCCGAGAGATCTGAGCTGAAAACTGCTGCCGGGACAAATTTCCGGCGGAATAATTCACCCATCCATGATCCACTTTTTTGCTTAATGCCCTTGCGTGATGTTCATCAAATCCAATCTGCCCGAACAGTTAAAAGAGCAATGCAAAGTAAGCAGTAGAATTGCTGAAATCCGTCCTGTTTTAGCACAATCTGAGAGATATTCTGCGTTGTTAAAGACCCTCATATTCGGTATTTTTGGCCTGTTAAAAATGGGGCTATAGCTTAGCTGGTAGAGCGTTTCGTTCGCAACGAAAAGGTCACCGGTTCGACTCCGGTTAGCTCCACAACATTATGCTGATCTTCCATTATGGTCTCACCTGTTAATGCTTATATCCGCGACTTAGACGCCTTTTTTTATTCAGGCAATAACTGGCAGCCGGCACTGATGGAGCTTCTGAGCAAAGTCACACCCGAAGAAGCATATTGGAGGCCTGCAAAAGGAAGAAATTCGATATGTGAGATCCTGCGCCATTCAAACTTCTGGAAGAGGGCCGTGATCTGCAGGCTGAGAAAGGAACCGATGAGTCCGGAAGAACGGCGGAAGGGAAGCTGGAAGAGGATCAGAAAGCCGTTGAGTGAAAGACAATGGGCCGAATGCATGGAGGAGACAGTGAGAGTGCATGAGGAATTAAAGATAGAGATCAGGAAGCACGGCAGGCAATTGCACAACATAAGTTCCAACGTATCCAATTACACAAGAGAGATTATCAACCACGAATCATATCACTCCGGGCAGATAAGCATGATCAGGGCGATGCTCGGAAAGAAAGCAATCATCTGAAAATCAAACTAAGTTAAGCTGCATACCACATGGCCAATGAAAAAGTAGTACCTGTCAATATCGAAGAGGAGATGAAGTCCTCTTACATTGACTATTCAATGTCAGTAATTGTAGCGCGAGCTCTGCCGGATGTACGTGACGGCCTCAAGCCCGTGCACAGAAGAGTGCTGTTTGGAATGAATGAACTGGGACTCGCGCCAAACAGGGCTTACAAGAAGTCTGCAAGAATAGTCGGAGAGGTGCTCGGTAAGTACCACCCTCACGGTGACAAAGCTGTTTACGACACCATGGTCAGGATGGTGCAGGAATTCTCTCTGAGATACCCGTTGGTTGACGGTCAGGGGAATTTCGGATCGGTTGACGGTGACTCACCCGCGGCAATGCGTTATACTGAAGCCAGGCTTTCGAGGATCTCCGAAGCCATACTTCAGGACCTTGAGAAGAACACGGTTGATTTTGTTGCAAACTTCGATGACACGCTTCAGGAACCTTCCGTACTTCCGTCCATTATTCCCAATCTGCTTGTTAACGGCTCAAACGGTATTGCCGTCGGAATGGCAACGAACATTCCCCCGCACAATCTTGTGGAAGTTTGCGACGGACTGACATATCTCATTAAGAATCCCGATGCAGAGATAAAGAAGCTCATGAAGTTTGTTACGGCTCCCGACTTTCCCACAGGTGCTATCATCTACGGATACGAACCGGTGAAGGAGGCTTACGAAACAGGCCGGGGAAAGGTCATTCTCCGGGCAAAGGCATCCATTGAGACGGAAAAGAACGGAAGGCAGAACATCATAATCACGGAAATTCCTTATCAGGTAAATAAGGTCACGCTGATCGAGAACATTGCACAGCTTGTGAGAGACAAGAAAGTTGACGACATCGCCGAGATCAACGATGAAAGCGACAGGGACGGAATGAGGATCGTTATCGGGCTTAAGAGGGATGCCAATCCGCATGTGATCATCAACAACCTTTACAAGCATACTCAGATGCAGGTTACGTTTGGTGTGATAATGCTTGCGCTTGTTGAAGGAGTGCCGAGGATACTCAACCTCAAAGAAATGATGGAGCACTTCATCAGTCACAGGCTGGATGTGATCGTGAGAAGGACGAAGTTCGAACTTGATGCGGCGGAAAAGAGGGCTCACATTCTTGAGGGTTACATCATTGCTCTCGACAATATTGATGAAGTGATCAAGCTCATCAAGAAGTCGAAAGACACTCCGACCGCAAAGGAAGGCCTGATGAAGAGGTTCAAGCTCTCCGAGATACAGGCAACGGAGATACTCAACATGCGCCTGCAAAGACTGACGGGACTTGAGCGCAAGAAGATCGAAGATGAGTACAAGGAAGTGCTGAAGACCATTGAGCGGCTGAAGAGGATCCTCGGAAGCGAACAGCTCAGGCGGGAGATGATCTGTGATGACCTTAAAGCGCTGAAGGAAAGATTCGGCGACGAGAGAAGGACGCAGATCGTTTATGATGTGAAGAAGATGTCTGATGATGACATGATGAAGGAACTTGTAAAGGAAGAGGATGTAGTGATAACTATTTCCAACAAGGGATTCATCAAGAGGATACCTGTGAACTCATACAAGGCGCAGGGCAGAGGCGGCAAGGGAATAAAGGGAGCATCAACCGGATCGAGCGAAGATGACTTCATAGAGCATATGTTCATCGGCTCCACGCATCAGTACATCATGTTCTTCACCGACAAAGGAAAGTGTTACTGGCTGAAGGTTTATGACATACCCGAAGGCGGCAGAACTTCGAGAGGAAAATCCATTCTGAATCTCATTGAGAAGGAGAAGGAAGAAGAGATCTCAGCATTCGTACTTGTGAAGGACTTCAGCGAGGAGTTGTTCGTAACAATGGTGACAAGGAACGGTACGATCAAGAAGACTGCGCTTGAGAGCTATTCTAACATCAGGAGGAACGGAATTAATGCGATCAATCTGGCCGGCAATGATAAGCTTGTTGACGTGAGGCTGACAAACGGCACACAGGAAATTCTCATCGGAACTCACGAAGGACAGGCGATCAGATTTAATGAATCACATGTTAGGGATATGGGCAGGACGGCCACCGGTGTTCGTGCCGTCAGCCTGGCTAAGGGCGATTATGTCATCGGACTTGTGGCGGTTACACGGCCGAGCGCAACCATACTTGTTGTGACTGACAAAGGTTTCGGCAAAAGAAGTGACCTTGCCGATTACAGGATCACCAACAGGGGCGGCAAAGGCGTCATCACAGTGAAGACAACAGACAAGGTCGGAAAGCTGATCTCCATCAAAGAAGTCACTGACAGCGATGACCTCATGATCATAACCACAAAGGGAATTCTGATAAGGCAGAAGGTGAAGGAAATAAGGGTGATGGGAAGGAATGCGCAGGGTGTAAGAGTCATCAGGCTCGGCGAAGGGGATACGATCTCGGCCGTTGCGGGAATTGCGGAAGAAGAAACCGAAGAATGACTTACAGGTAAATAGGAGAATGCAGGAAGTGATTGACATAAGAAGCGATACAGTGACCCGGCCTTCAATCGGCATGCTTGAGGCAATGATGAAGTCGGAAGTTGGGGATGATGTGTTCGGTGAGGATCCGACAGTCAATTTGCTGCAGAAGAAGTGCGCGGAGATAACGGGTAAAGAATCAGCGCTGTTTGTTCCTACAGGAGTAATGGGTAATCAGCTTGCGATCAAATCGCATACCGAGCCAGGAGATGAAGTGATAGTAGAGTCGGAGTCGCACATCCTCAATTACGAAACCGCCGCTCCCTCCGTTATTTCTTCAGTTCAGCTCTTTCCCGTAAAGGGAGAGGACGGGATCATGGATCCGGATGATGTGAGGAAGCACATACGAAGTGCGGAATATTACTTCCCCAGAACTTCACTCATTTGCCTTGAGAATACACACAACAGGGCAGGGGGCACGATACAGCCGCTGGGAAACATCCTTGAGATCTCATCGCTTGCAAGGGAAAGAGGGATAAGGACACATCTTGACGGCGCGAGAATATTCAATGCTTCTGCTGAGACCGGCATCAGCGTGAATGAATACGCATCTCACTTTGATTCTATTTCATTCTGCTTTTCAAAAGGGCTCGGGTGTCCGGTGGGTTCTGTGCTTTGCGGAGAGAGCGCTTTCATTGAAAAGGCAAGAAAGTGGAGGAAGATCCTCGGCGGCGGCATGAGGCAGGCCGGCATTCTCGCAGGAGCGGCACTCTATGCGCTTGAGAACAACATCACAAGACTGAAGCAGGATCATAACAAGGCAATGATCTTTGCAGGAGAGCTTTCGGGAATTGAAAGAATAAATATAGATGCCGGTAAAGTTCAGACCAACATTGTGATATTCAGTCTGAAGGATACGCCAAAGAACCTATTCCTCGAACTCATGAAGAAGAGGGGAGTGATATTGTCCTCAGGCAGTTATGAATTCATAAGGGCGGTGTTTCATCTGGATGTAACTGAAGAGCAGACATTGCTTGCAGTAGAGAAGATCAGGGCCGCGCTGTCTTAGGAGAAATTATCGGCCGGTGCACTCTTCCGTGGGGTTGCACATTCAGATCCATGTTTGATCTGACCTTTGGTTGCATAAGTATATGTTAAGTCGTGCTGCTCAGGATCTCAGAGATCACATTCACATCCTCAACCCTGTGCATGGGGAAATTCGCAATTCTTATCTCACTGTCTTTGAACTTTCCATAACCCGAGCCTGCCACATAGCCGCTCTTAAGCAGTTCTTCCCTGACCGCCTTCTGCCTGTCTCCTGCATCCGCAATCACGATCGTCATTGACCTGTCTGAGGGGTTTCTTACAAGCGGCTTGAGCGCCGGGCTGTTTTCAATTGCTTTGTAAAGTTCGGCCGCCTTCACTTCTGTTTCCGTCCTCATTTTTTCAGCGCCGTATTCATTCAGATAACCGCACACTTTGCCAAGGAGATATATGCCTAGCACGTTCGGTGTTTCCGGATTCTGAAACTTGTCTGCATATTCAAAGAGTGTTATCAGATTATGATAACTTCCGATGTTTACGCCTTTGCTCTTTAGCTTGTGCGCTCGTTCCGCTGTCTTCTCATTTGCAATCAGGACCCCCAGCCCTGCCGGCATTCCAAAGCCCTTCTGGACTGAAAAGAACGCCGCATCCACCATGCTGAAATCCGGCTTTACGTAAGGAGCGGATGTTACAATGTCTATTGCCAGCAATGCATCCGGATTATCCTGCTTAAGCCGGTAAATTCTTTCCATTGGCACGGCAACTCCCGAGCTTGTTTCGTTCTGCGTTACGCATATCATTTCTGCTTCCGGAAAACTGTATCCGCTTTCAAATTCAAAGCCGTGCCCGTGTTCAGCCTTTACAGCTTTTGCATTCCTGCCCAGTTCCAAAGATGTGCGGTAAAACCTTTCCGCAAATGACCCGTTCACAAAATGCTGCGAATTCCTCTCAACGCAATTCTGTACGAGCCTGTCCATGCACTCTGTTGCCGATGAAAGAAAAAGTATCCTGTGCCCGTCAGGGATGCCCAGAAGTTCTCTAAGGCCTTTGTCGGCGTGCTTGTATATGTCAATGAACTCACTGCTCCTGTGGTTGATCGAACATACATGGCCGGCCAGCGCTTCACCGATCGCCTCATGAACCACGGGGTAGAGTTCGGTGGGTCCCGGAGTGAAATAGATCTTCCTCATCAGTACAGTATTCTGAACTTTATGGTGTTTGGGATCCTCTTCAAATCGCTGATCACCTGAGGATTGTATTTCTTGCAGATGTCGGTAATTACATAACCGATCTTTTCATTTGTCTTAAGATACTGGCCCGTAATGTTAATGTAGTGTGCCGCAAGCACATTATTGATCTGCGCAAGAATGCCCGGGACGTTCTCATGAATGTGAATGAGCCTGTGAGCATTCTGAAGTTTGGGAAGCTGAAGTTCGGGAAAATTGACGCTGTGAAAAGTATTTCCGCTGTTGATGAAATCAATGATCTTTCGCGGCACAAAATGTCCGATGTCTTTCTGCGCTTCTTCCGTGCTTCCTCCGATGTGGGGAGTCAGGATCACATTGGGAAGGTCTTTGAGAGGGGAAATGAAATCCTTCTCATTGCCGGCAGGTTCGTGCGGAAACACATCCACCGAAGCTCCTCTTACCTTGCCGCTTCTGATGTTCCTTGCAAGCGCTTCAATGTCAACCACATGTCCCCGGCTGAGATTGAGGAAGATCACGCCGTGCTTCATATAACTGAATGCACGCTCGTCAATGAAGTTTGTATTCTCTTTTCTGCCGTCAACGTGCAGTGTGACTATGTCAACTTTCTTCAGAAGTTCCGGCAGTGTCTGGCACTTCTTTGCATTGCCGAGGGCAAGCCTGTCAACCACGTCGTAGAAATATACTTCCATTCCAAGGTCTTCGGCAAGGACCGAAAGCTGAGAGCCGATCTTCCCGTATCCGATGATGCCGATCTTCTTTCCGCGGATCTCATAACTGCTTGCGGCGGATTTGTCCCAGAGGCCCTTGTGAAGATTCATGCTCTTGTCAAAGATCCTTCGCATCAGCATTATGATCTCGCCAAGCGCAAGCTCCACAACACTTCTCGTGTTGCTGAAAGGCGCGTTGAAAACCGGAATCCCTTTCAACTGGCATTCCGCAAGGTCGATCTGATTTGTGCCAATGCAGAATGCGCCGATCGCCAGAAGCCTTTTTGAATTGGAAAGGATCTCTTTAGAGATATTGGTCTTTGATCTGATCCCGATCACGGAAACGTCTTTTATCAATTCTGCCAGAACATCGGGCGCAGGGCTTTTTTCGAACGTCTTTACCGAATATCCCTCATCGCGGAAGAACTGCACAGCATCTTTATGCACGTTCTCCAAGAGGAGGACGTTTATGCGGTTCTTCGGGTAGGAGATCGCCATTGGAAGCTTGCTTACATAAAGGATCTCGTCTATGCTCGGGGCCACATGGTCGGCATTTTCGGCAACCACACTGCGTTCAATGTTCTCCGTAAACGCAAAGAACTTGTGAGCAATGCCCGCCTTTTTGAGCTCATAATCAGTGTAGCCGTCTCCGATGACATTAATATTTCCCTTGAGCTTAAGAGCCTTTATCTGCCGGATCTTTCCGTTTGTGTGAGCGAGGATGTTCTTCCTGTCAAAACCGGTGATGCGTCCAGACCTATCGTATGTGAACGTATTGGCAAAGACATTCTTGTCGGGAATTCCGAATTTTCTTGTGACGGGAAGGATGATCTCCCTGAACCCGCCTGAAACAATTATAATGCTGTCGCTGAATTTTCTGAAGAAGGGTTTGTTCCTGAGCACGGAACGCGAGATCTTCTTTGAGATGAAGCGAATGGTCTTTTCAATATCATCCCTGCCGGCATTCAGCATCTTCAGCCGCATGGCAAGAGATTCACCAAAAGTTATCTTTCCCGACATTGCATTTTCAGTGACCTCTCTGAACCTTGCCATGATCTTATCACTGTCCTTACTCTTACGGAGGGCAATGGATGCAAGCTCATCGAGCGCTTCCACGCTTATGAAAGTGCTGTCGAAGTCTATGATATAGTAGTCTTTGTCCATGAGTTGGTTTTTACAGCATCTGCAATGAACGACCGGAGCAAGTGCCAATGAGAGCCTTCGTCGGATCAATACTCAGAATCTTCCGAGATATTCTTTCATTCATTGCGGATCAAATTGAATAGTGAGACTTAAGATTGCAGAGGCAGTTGAAAGCAGAAACAGATACAACTTCGCTCAAACACCGGGAACCAACATCATGCGAAGCTACGAAGATCTCAAAGAGCGGGAGACGGGGATCGAACCCGCGACGTCAAGCTTGGGAAGCTTGCATTCTACCGCTGAATTACTCCCGCTTATAATTAACTAAAGAACGCAAACAATAGTGAAACTCCGAACATTGTACCGTTTTGTCCTCGCAAAGCAACTGCAATGGATAATCACAGTATGAAGATCAGCAATGCAATGATACCAAGCACAAGTATTATGGTAATGAGCAGTTCCTGTGTGACCTCGAACTGGTTTTCAACAAGTTCCACGTTCGAACCTGCTGAAGTTATCTGTCCTGTTACTGCAAAAAAATCCTTGTCACCGTCACCATCACAGTCTGCGAGGAATGAAGGAAAAGGAAGTCCCGTACCGAATAGCGAATGAATTTCATAGTCATCATATTTCGGATCCTCCAACACAAATGAAGGGGAGGAGTTACCAGAAACATTCCTGTGATATTCAACGAACCCCATCTTGTTGAACCTAAGGATGTCGAAGTCACCGTCACTGTCTACATCCGCGAAAACGGGGTTCTCAATATCAGTGGAGTTCGCAAACACTTTCGCAAGATTTCTGATCTCAGACTTAGAGTATCTTTTGCTTTCAGCCCGGAGATCATTTATGGTAAACACTGCAAAAAGTGTAAGCAGTAACAGAATTTTCATGGTGATTTTTGACAAAAATAGCAGATTGGAACTTGAGTTCAAATGATGAATGCGGGGAATCTATCCGGGCAAGAATTGAGGCTTGAATCTGACACCATGAACTTTGTATGTTTGAATAAAAATAGGAAGATCATGAAAACCATTATAGCAATTGCTCTTCTGATGGCTTCTGTTTCAACATCCTTCAGTCAAAACCCTGCTTATAATCTTGTTGCGAAGAATTTCACATTGGGAGATTCTCTCACTTTGCATGATATGATCAAGTTTGATATCTACCTCATTCACACAAATGCGCCGACGGTCTTCGAATACGCAGGCGGCCAGTACATGTTCAATTTCAATACAGGAATATCAACAACAGGGCTTGAATTCAAGATAGTTGGAAACACGGATCTGCCTGCTTCCATGGCACCTCGCGGACCGCAGGTTAGCGGATCTCAACTGAGGCTGGCAGTTGGTACATTTCCCGGTCCAGGTAACGGTTTTCTAATGACAGGGAATGGTCCGAATGGCAATCTTATCTGTCAGGTCAGATTACGAAATGTGGGTGCGCCATTTGTCAATGTACCATTGAATCTGCAATGGAGAAATGCGCCTGAATCAAACCCTGTTACAAAGATATTCGCTTATGTCGGAGGTAGCACTGCGGAGATTACGACACCTTCAACTCACTCTATCGAAGGCGGGAATGTACTCAACGGAATTTCTCTTGATGTGAGAGTGCTTATAGAGGGTCTTTACAACAATCTTTTCAATCTGATGAACAGAAAGGACAATGTTAAAGTCTACCTTGCCGACTTCAATTCTCCAAATGCGATCGTTGACTCGGCTTCTGCGGTCATCGACTCGATAACCTTCACGGGCAGGTTCAATTTTATGAATGCACCTTCAGGGATTTACTTTCTGAAAGTAAAACACTTCAACACCCTTGAGACATGGAGCAAGCCGGGCGGCATATCTCTCACTCAGGGCGGCTTATATTCTTACGACTTCACAACATCAGCCGCTCAGGCATTTGGAGATAATCTGAAACTGAAAGGAAACAAGTACTGCATGTGGAGCGGAGATGTTAATCAGGATGGAATAATTGACGGAACCGATCTGTCATCAATTGACAATCTTGCTTACAACTTTACCGCTGGTGCAGACATTCCAGAAGATCTGAACGGCGACAGCATAGTTGACGGAATAGATTTTTTGATTGGCGATAACAACAGGACTTACCACTATGTGATCGCTCCATAGCGGTGTATAGATCCGGTGATCAGATTCATTCTGAATGGGGAAGTTAGTTTTGATTTTCCCATTTACTTTGTCATTTAAATTCTTCTTGCAAACGGATAAATTGCCAATCTTTATTAACGACTAATCACTCACATTGAAGGGCATCATACTTGCCGGAGGAGCAGGTTCAAGGCTTTATCCGGTCTCAAAGGTTTACAGCAAGCAACTCACCCTGATCTACGACAAACCCCTGATCTACTATCCGTTGTCAATCCTTATGCTTGCAGATATACGGGACATACTCATTATCTCAAATGATGAGACAATACCTCATTACAGGAAGCTGTTTGAAGACGGGAAGGACCTCGGGCTGAACATAGAATATGCCGTACAGGCGGCGCCGAACGGAATTGCCGAGTCATTCATTATCGGGGCGGATTTCATAGGCAGTGACGGCGTTACGCTGATACTCGGGGACAACATATTCTACGGAAATCTGGATTTCATTTACCGTGCCCTTAAGAACAAATCGGGAGCTACGATATTCGGTTACCGCGTCAACGACCCCGAGCGTTACGGCATTGTGGAATTTGACCAGAACGGCAAGGCAATATCCATAGAGGAGAAGCCGAAACAGCCGAAGTCAAATTACGCGGTCCCGGGGCTGTATATGTATGACAACGAAGTGGTGGAGATCTCACGCAATATAAAGCCTTCCGCAAGAGGCGAGCTTGAAATAACAGACGTTAACAACGTTTACCTCGGCAAAGGTAATCTGAATGTTGAGAAGATAGGAAGAGGCGTTGCATGGCTTGATACCGGAACTCCGGAGTCGCTGCTTGCGGCATCTAATTTCTTCGGTGTGATAGAGGACAGGCAGGGACTGAAAGTTGCCTGTATTGAGGAGATCGCCTTCAGCAGAGGATTCATTGACAGAGGAGAGTTTGAAACTCTCATAGGCAAGATCCCGAGGTCACTGTACAGGACCTACCTGGAAAAGATACTCAGAGAAAGCTGATGAAAGTTGAGAAGACGTTCATCCCCGGACTCTTTGTGATAGAGCCCGATTTCTTTCCCGACAGCAGGGGATTTTTCTTTGAATCTTTCAGCCGCGAGAAGTATTCGGAAATAGGTATCACTGCAGAATTTGTGCAGGATAACATATCCAAATCCGCAAAGAACACATTACGCGGACTTCACTATCAGGCAGGCGGGTTTGCGCAGGGAAAGCTTTGCCAGGTAATAACCGGAAAAGTGCTTGATGTTGCTGTTGACATCCGCTTCGGTTCGCCCACATTCGGCAGGCACTTTTCAGTAGAACTGAGCGGAGACAACCACAGGCAGATATGGATACCGCCGGGATTTGCGCACGGATTTTCAGTGCTTTCAGAGGAAGCGATATTCTCTTACAAGTGCACGGCCAGGTATGATAAGCAAAGCGAACGCGGGATCATTTACAATGATGAGTCCCTCGGAATAGACTGGAAGGTTGAAGCTCCCATCGTATCTGAAAAGGACCTGAAAGCAAAGAGTTTCAGTGAGATTGAAAAAGAGTTCTTCTTTGTATGACATCCCCTAAGGATGCGTCTTCCGGCACTACACGAATTTTTCCTGACCGCTCCGGGATTCTATTACAATCATTGAACCTTCTTGTCAGCGATTGAAGTTACGGGAAGTTCACAATTCAGTCTATCCAGATATAAAGAAGCAGCCTGAGACCCAAGACCCAATACTGAAGGGCAGTTACTTCGTCAGTACGATTCGCTGTGTAATGATAGTTGAATTGTACTTGAGCTTACAGAAGTAAACTCCTGCCGCAAGTTCACCTGAGCCGAGTTTAACTTCATGAATTCCTTCTCTCCGGTATTCATTCAGCAAAGTCTCAATTTCCTTTCCCTGAATATCATAAAGAGTCAACAAGACCGAACCTCCCTCCGGCAGATTGAAGCGGATATTCGCCGAAGGATTGAAAGGATTCGGATAAACAGTCAGTTCGGGATTTTTTGGGTGCATCAATTCACTTCCGGAATTAACCGATACCGGAATAGTCTGAACGGGGATCTTCCACACATTGCCCTGTGCGCTTCCTGCAAAGACGTAAGTAGCATTGTGTGAAATTGACAGGATGTTTGTGTCAGCCATGCCGGAATTGATGGCCGTCCAGTTGTTTCCGTTGTTCAGAGAAATATAAACTCCGTTGTTTCTTGTTGCCGCCAGCACGGCGCCGTTAATGACTTCAATCTCATTGATCCAGAGTGAAGGCAGTCCCTGACTGCTTTCTATCCAGCTTGATCCAACATCACTTGAACGAAAGAATCCAATGTTCGTTCCGGCAAAAAGTAACCCTGTCTTAGAATCAAGTGAATGAACGTTAGCATTGAGTAGTCCCGATGATATTGAAGACCAGTTCACTCCGTTATTAGTTGAACGATAACCGCCGCCGGCAAGTCCGATGAAAAACCCCTGCTCATTCTTATGCAGGCTGTAGAGCAGGTCTCCTTCGCCGAGAGCAAATCTTGTCCAGGTTTGTCCGAGATTTGTTGTACGGAAAACACCGGCCAGAATGCACCCTGCATATACTGCAGAAGAATCGCTAATGAGGGCAGGCACATTGTTTTGGGTAATTCCCGGTCCCGTGCTTAGCCAGTTGCCTCCCGGAGGATCGGACATGAAGACAGCCTGGGAAACAGTGGATAGAAAAAGTTTTCCGTTGGAAAGAGTAATTGCATTTGCATTCAGGTTCTGTCCAAGACCCGAGTTCTCCTGAAGCCAGTCAGCCCCGTTATCGGAGGAGTAGAAGAACCCTGCTCCGCCTGTAGCTGAATAAACAGTATCGCCGCGGCATAACAGGGAATTTATGCTGCTGTTCTGCAGATTTCCGGAGAAGCTCCATTGTGCATGGATCAATGAGGGCAGAAAGCACAATGCACACATGAATGCAGTGAACAGGCCGCTGAAACTTGCTGACCGGAAACAGAATTGAAATATCATGTATGCAGTGATTGAGTGATCAATGGATCGCTTTACCTTGCCTGAGAGCTTCTTTGAAGTACTCATAAGTAATTCTGAGACCTTCCGCTCTTGAGACCTGAGGTTGCCAGCCGAGAATTTCCTTTGCCTTTGTTATATCGGGCTGGCGCTGTTTGGGATCATCCTTAGGAAGCGGCTTGTAAACGATCTTCTGATCTGTGCCCGTTAGACTGATTATCTCTTCGGCAAATTCCTTGATAGTTATCTCGTCAGGATTGCCGATATTCACGGGATAGACGTAATCGCTCATCAGAAGTCTGTAAATCCCGTCAATAAGATCATCAACGTAGCAGAAGGAGCGGGTCTGAGAGCCGTCACCGAAAACTGTGATATCTTCACCCTTGATGGCCTGGCTGAAGAAGGCGGGCAACGCCCGCCCGTCATTGAGCCGCATTCGCGGCCCGTAAGTGTTGAAGATCCTGACGATACGGGTGTCGAGTCCGTGATAAGTGTGGTACGCCATTGTAATAGCTTCCATGAATCTTTTTGCCTCGTCGTAAACGCCTCGCGGACCGATCGGATTGACATTTCCCCAGTATTCCTCATTCTGAGGATGAACCATTGGGTCGCCGTAAATTTCCGAAGTGGAAGCGATCAGGAAACGGGCTTTCTTTTCCTTAGCCAGTCCGAGAAGATTGTGAGTTCCGAGTGATCCGACCTTCAGTGTTTGAATCGGTATCTTGAGATAGTCAATAGGCGAAGCAGGCGAAGCGAAGTGAAGAATATAGTCAAGCTGACCGGGAACATGCACAAATTTCGTTACGTCATGAAAATAGAATTCAAACTCCTTCAGAGGGAAGAGATGTTCGATATTATGCATATTTCCGGTGATGAGGTTATCCATGCCGATAACATGGCAACCTTCCTTTATGAACCTGTCACAGAGATGTGAACCGAGAAATCCTGCCGCGCCCGTTATGAGGACGCGCTTATGCGCATGATGAGGTTTGGTCATTCAGTAAGATTTTCGGACAATTTATCAATTGATGGAGAAAGAATTTAGGGAAAAGGGGCGCCCCGAAGGGGCGCTGTAAGGACAGGGGCTTCGCCCCGAAATAGAACAGCGGAACCGCAACATCAAACCCGTTTTCATCTCCAAAGATATTTTTCGTCATACTCCATTCCATTTTCCTTCAGGATCATCTTAAGTTCATCTTTGTATGACAAATACCTATGTATGTGTTTCTGATTATTTATGTACTGAATCAGTTCAGAGATCTTTGATGGGCAGACCGATACTGCGGTATAGCCGTCATGCCAGTAGAAATGTTCAAAGTACGAGCCGAACTTCTTTGTACTGGATGAAGTATTCTTTTTGATCTCTTCCATGAATCTGATAAGAGCGATCTTCTTAGGCAGCGTGCAAAGCAAGTGTACATGGTCATAGTAACCCCCAACGGCAAAGACTTCTGAATCAAGCTTGATGCATTCGTTTCTGAGATCCTCGTAAATCGAATTCTCTATTCCCTCGTTAATGAAAGGTACACGGTTCAGTGTGCTGAAGATCATGTGAACGCAGATTTTTACAAGAGAGAGTCCCATATTCCAGAGTGATTAGGATTTTGAATTCCCCGGTTGTTTGCCGGGATTTGTCATTTAACCTTACAAAGATGAGAATCCTATTCTTTCCGGGCAAAAATAAATTTTCGGGTTTGTGAAAAAAATCGGCTTGATTTTTCATACGGGGCTAAGCCCCGTTGCCCAGCATTGCGGCGAACCGCGCCCCTTCGGGGCGCCCCGCATCTCCCAACCACCTTCTGCATTTCCCATTTGTCATGCATTGCCTAACTTGCACGCATGAAAAAATTCAAACCATCCGCTACAGATAATTCAAAGACACGTCTGCTGGAAACTTTTGACAATTCTTTCCCGGGCAGAAATTACCTGATCGTTCATACTGCAAATGAGTTCACATCGGTCTGCCCGAAAACCGGCCAGCCCGACTTTGGCATTATAACAATTTCTTATATTGCGGATAAAAAGTGCGTGGAATTGAAATCCCTGAAATTCTATCTGCAGGCCTACAGAAATGAAGGCATTTTCTATGAGAATGTTACAAACAGGATCCTGGATGATCTTGTCTCAGCTCTGAAGCCGAAATGGATGGAAGTGAAAGGGGAGTTCTCTGTAAGAGGCGGACTGCATTCGGTGATAATTGCTTCATTCGGCCGAAAGGCCCGGTCATGAAATTGCTTCGCCTGCGGTCACATACGGACAGGCCGCGAAATGTCCTTCGGACTTTGCCTCAAGCGGCGGCGCCGCTTGAGCACACTCTGCCCTCGCTATCGGACACCTTGTCCTGAATCCGCATCCGCTCGGCTTGTTCATGGGTGTGGGAACGTCTCCGGTCAGTATCACACGGTCTTTCTTCTTCTTCTTTGGATTGGGTACCGGTACTGCCGATAACAGCGCCCTGCTGTAGGGATGGATCGGATTGTGGTAAATGTCTTTTCCCGGACCAAGCTCAACAATGTTGCCAAGATACATGACCGCAATCCTGGAACTGATATGCTCCACTACGGAAAGATCATGCGCAACAAATAATATGCTCAGGTCAAATTCTCCCTGAAGTTCCTGAAGCAGGTTGATTACCTGTGCCTGAATGGATACGTCCAGCGCTGATACGGGCTCGTCGGCCACTATTATCTTTGGATTTGTTGCAAGAGCACGCGCAATTCCTATCCTCTGCCTCTGACCGCCGGAAAATTCATGGGGATATCTCTTAGACTGTTCCGCCTGAAGCCCTACCTTTTCAAGCAGCCATGCTACTCGGTCAAGCCGCTGACTCTTGCTTAAGTCGGTGTGATAAAGCATCGGCTCCTCTATGATCTGGCCAACAGTAAGTCTGGCATTCAGTGAAGAATACGGATCCTGAAAAATCATCTGTATGAAACCCCTGTGCTTTCTCATTTCATGACGGCTGAGCTTCAGGAAGTCAATTTCACCTTCATCGGCTCTTACCCATACTTCCCCTGTGATGTCAACATCCGGCGAGGAAAACTTAAGTATGTTGATGACTGCCTTACCGATCGTTGACTTTCCGCAACCGGATTCGCCAACCAGCCCAAGCGTTTCGCCCCTCTTAAGTTCAAGATCAACTCCGTCAACCGCTTTCACTTCAGCAACCTTTCTCAGAAGCAAACCGCCGGTTACGGGAAACTTGACCTTCAGATCCCTTACTTCAAGAATATTCTCAGGCTTCATGCTCATGCTTAAGTGTCTTTATGTATTCCGGGTCGTCAAACAGATGACAGCGCGCAAAGTGTTCAGGCTCAAGCTCTCTTAACGCTGGTTCGGTCTCAAAACATTTGTCAAATGCTTTAACACATCTTGTGCAGAATTTACAGCCTTTCGGAAGTTCAAGTATGTGAGGTATCATTCCCGGTATTGCCTTCAGCGTCTCCTTTGGAGTTTCGGGGTCGGGAAGTGACTCAAGCAGTCCGGATGTGTACGGATGCAGCGGTCTGCCGAATATGTCGTCAACATTTCCCACTTCCTGTATCTTTCCGCCGTACATAACGATCACTCTGTGGCACGTTTCTGCTACAACACCAAGATTATGTGTGATCAGAAGTATCGCAGCTTCTTTTCTTTCGTTCTTCAGCTTGAGCATAAGCTCCAGTATTTGCGCCTGTATAGTAACGTCAAGCGCAGTTGTCGGTTCATCTGCAATGAGCAGTGCGGGATTGCATGCAAGCGCCATTGCGATCATAACTCTTTGCCTCATTCCGCCGCTGAACTGGTGCGGATAGTCTTTCATTCTTTTCTCCGGAGCCGGAATTCCCACGAGCTTCAGCATTTCAACACCCTTTGCAAATGCCTGCTCCTTAGAAATATTTTCATGGTTGAGGATGACTTCAGTCAGCTGATTTCCAATTTTCATAACGGGGTTCAGAGATGTCATCGGTTCCTGAAATATCATCGAAATATCCTTTCCCCTGATGCCCTGCATATCCTCATAACTGAGCTTGAGAAGATCCTTACCCTGATAAAGCACTTCACCTTCAACGATCTTTCCGGGAGGATCAGGAATGAGTCGTGTGATAGAATACGCCGTGACCGACTTTCCGGAACCCGATTCGCCGACGATCCCAAGTACTTCGCCTTCGTAAATATCAAACGACACATCGTCAACGGCTTTGGCTGGCACCTTTCCCTTCAGATAGCTGTCTGATGAGTAAAGTTTATCCAGCACTTTGTCATGCCCGATATCGTCTTCGGATATCTGCTTGTCCGTCGCTTCCACAAAGAAGTACGTCCTCAGATTCCTGATCTCAAACAGTTTCTTTTTATCCGTCATCTTAGTCTTGAATATACTTTCGGATCGAATGCCTCTCTGATGGCTTCACCAATGAATGTGATTGACAACAAAGTCAGAAACAAGGCAAGCAAAGGAGTTGCTATGAGCCACCAGTTCTCGATGTTGCTCAGGCCCTGCTGCATCAACTGCCCCCAGCTCGGAGTTGGAGGAGGTAATCCGAATCCGAGGAAATCAAGCGATACGAGAGAGAAGATATTCGCAACAATTGCAAAAGGTGCATAGGAGATCACGGGTGTTAGTGAATTGGGCAATATGTGCTTGAATATCAGGGTCTTGTTCTTTGCTCCCATTGAAACTCCCGCCGATACATAATCCCGCGCTTTCTCTCTGTAAAACTCTCCTCTTATGTAGTATGAAATTCCGATCCATCCGAAAAGCATGAGAATGAAAACAAGTAAAATGAAATTAGGCTGTATTATTGAACTGATAATAATGATCACATAGAGAAACGGAAGTGTGCTCCATATTTCGATCAGTCTCAGTCCGAAGAAGTCCACCTTGCCTCCGAAGAATCCAAGGGTCGCTCCTATTGAAACGCCCATGAAATAGGCAAAGAATGTTACTATGATCGAAAACGACAAGCCGATGTTAAAGCCATAAGCAAGTCTGGCAAATACGTCCCTTCCTCTGTCATCAGTACCGGCCCAATGCTCTAAAGAAGGAGGATGCGGCGGATTTCCTTCGAGTTCATTCAGCAGATTCTCATTTGGACCGTAAGGATAGAGCGGCATCAGCACCCAGTTACCTTTTCCTTCCTCCTGATACTGCTTCTTCAGCAGTCTGTAGTTTGCTTCTCCCTGAATGTCTTGTCCGAAAAATTCTGCCGAGTAATACTTGAAGATGGGGAAGTGCAAATCTCCGTTGTAACTGACGATTAGGGCATCTCTGCCTATGAACAAGGGAAGTATGAAAGATAGAAGATAGAGCGCTACTATTGTGAGAAATGAATAGTAACCTCTCTTGAGTGTCTTGAATTTCTTCCATCTCTTCTTGAAGATGGAAGTGGAAACTGCCGGTTTAATTGTCTTCTCTGTGTCTTCTGCCATCGGCCCTATTTGAATCTTATTCTTGGATCAACGATAGCGTAGATCATGTCTGAGATGATGTTGCCGAGAAGCAAAAGGAGGCTCGAGATCACAAGTATTCCCATCGTCACGGGATAGTCTCTCTGAACAATTGATTCGTAACCCAGCAGACCAATACCGTTGATGTTGAACACTCTTTCAATCAGCAGGCTTCCGGCAAGCACAAGGGATACAGCATGTCCGAGCCCTGTTGCAATAGGAATCAGCGAGTTTCTAAGTGCGTGTCCGAATATCACTCTCTTCTCAGAAAGGCCCTTTGAATATGCTGTCCTTATATAATCCTGGCTCAGATTTTCAATGACGGAATTCTTGGTAAGGATTGTGAGTGTTGCAAAACTGCCGATCATGTAACTTGCTACTGGGAGTATTGTATGATAGAGTTGGTCAGTTATCTTTCCCCATGCCGAGAGGCTTTCCCAGTCTTCAGACCTGAATCCGCCCAAAGGGAAAACATCCCAGAAACTTCCTCCGCCGAAAAGCACAAGCATCAAAGCGCCGAATGCAAATCCGGGGATTGAATATCCGATAAACACAAGCGCCGAAGTTAGGAAATCAAAAGGAGAGCCGTTCTTCACGGCCTTGTAAACCCCGAGCGGCACGCACACAAGATATGTGAGAAGAAATCCAATCAGCCCGAAGTAAATTGACACCGGAAATCTTGACTTGATCACATCCCAGACCGGCTCCGCATATACGTATGACTTTCCAAGGTCAAACTTAAGAAGATTTCCTATCCATATAAGGTATCTCTCATGAAGAGGTTTGTCGAATCCGTAAAATTTCTTCAGCTCGTCTATTGCCGATTGAGGAATGTTCTGCGTTGTTCCGCCGGTGGTTGAACCGCTTTCACCGGTACCGCCTCTGCCGCCCATCCTTATCTTCATGATCTCCATTTCAAGAGGCCCTCCGGGCACGAACTGAAGTATCATGAATGTGATCAGGGTGATCCCGAGAAATGTCGGAATTATCAGCAGAAATCTTCTTAAGAAATAAGTCGTCATCCGCGCTTAGTCTGTGATTATTGCTACCTCGCCTGCCTCTTCGCGCTTCTTCACGTCAACCCAGTACTTCTCTTCCACTTCTCCGACGGGAAGCTGCTTGCTTTTGTCTTTGACCGCTTCTTCGTATGTCGCATACTTCTGAGGGTCGATCCACCAGAATGCGAATATGGCCGGTTCTGAACCGCCATAGTAATCATCAAATCTTGCAACGTACCACTTCGGGTAACCGAACTTGTTATGGAAAAGAAGTCTGGTATAATCTGCATACCAACCGAGAACGTAAGGCTGCATGGAAATGATAATGCTGTCAACTTCTCTTACCTGCTTTATTCTTTCTTTCTTGTCGAACGTCGTATTGTAAAGCTTTGCAAGCTCGTCAATCCTTGGATTCTTTATGCCCGACCAGTTTGTGCTGTTAGGATCATCGGCAGTTTTTGAGATAACGTTGAACTCCAGGCTCGGAGGATTCTGTCCGCCCCATGCCGCCATTATCATGCTGAAGTTCCTCTCATTGCCGATCTTGAATTGTGTTGTACCGTCAATCTGCTTGAGGTTAAGTTTCACTCCTGCTCTCTTGAGGTCCTCCTGGAAAATTGTCAGATATCTTTCCTGGCTTGGCTGAGTGTAAGTCAGCTCCAGTTCAAAGATCCTTCCGTCCTTCATCCTGTAACCTTCAGCATTCTTTTCTTTCCAGCCTGCCTCCTCAAGGAGAAGTATGGCGCTGTCCAGATTGAAATTCACAAGTGGATTGTTGGGATTCTCATAAGGTGTCCCGGAGAAGAATGACTTCAGAGGTGTGTATGAATTGTAAAAGAGCTTGTCGTTGAATTTCTTCCTGTCATAAAGCATTGCAAATGCCTTCCTGACCCTGATGTCGTCAAAAGGAGGCTTCCTCATGTTCAGTGCGAGTCCGGATGTCCCGCCGGGATTCTGATTGTAGATCTTCCGCTTCTGGATGACTCCGCGTTTTACTTCGTCAAAGTCGGTCTTCTCTGCCCACCACTGAGCTCTGCTGACTGCATAAACATCTATCTCGCCTTTCTTGAATTTCTCGAACTGCAGTGTCTCATCCTGAACAACGTCTGTCTTGATCACGTCAAAATTGTACATGCCCTTCGCAAATTTCTCCGCCTCTCCCCAGTAATCACTCCTTCTCCTCATGGTTATGGTTCTGCCCTTCTCCACATCTTCCTTCTTTATGTAATAAGGTCCGCTCCCCGGCATCGGATCATAGTTGTATTTTTCAAGATAATCTTTTGCCGTCAGTCCCTGAAGCAAGTGCGCGGGAAGGATCCTGATGCCAGCCGCCGATGAGAAATATATCCAGCCGACTTTCTTGGCCTTTATTGATACTATGTACTTGCTTTCTGCCACCGGCTTCTCAAAATTCTCTGTGTAATATTCGGCTCCGCCGGTGAGCAAACCCGGATCAACCAGCAGATTGAATGTCGCTACATAGTCATCTGCAACTACCGGCTTCCCGTCAGCCCATCTTGCGTTCGGATTGATCCTGAATCTGAATTGTGTTTTGTCTTCCGATATCTGCCAGTGCGTCGCCAGTCTTGGAGTAAAATCCTGTGTAACAGGATCCGAATCAAGCATTGATTCGTACATCAGTGACTGCGCCATCCTTGTATAATAAGAGTTCTCATCCTTCCCGTAACATCTCAGAGTTGCCGGGAAATCGGGAATTGACCATGTGATCGATCCGCCCTTCACAGCTCTTGTGCTTCCGAGAACATTGAATTGAGTTGCCGTAGTCCATCCTTCACCCGTAAATCCGTTTCCGCCCTGCTCTGCGGATACCGAAGGATCTGCTCCCGGAGGCGTGTCGAATTGTTTTATAGAGATTGGTTTCGTTTCAGTCTTCTTTACCTGCACTTTGCTTTCATCTTTGCTTCCGCATGAGATCAGGCTTGCCGATAAGATCAAAGCAACAGCAAATACAAATAAGTGTCTTGGGTTCATCTTGAATTGGTGTTAAAGTTTTGAGCAATATAAAAAATGCTTTAAGAAATTGATAATCAATTTCCGCAGAATCATCTGAAAGTTTATGATCGGTTTGCCCGATTGCCCGGCTACAATAGATCCAAGTCAATCAGTCTTTTGAATGCTCTTATCGCTACTCTTTATATTATTGTCCTTCAAATTCTCTTTGTATATTTTGATAATATTTTTCGTGCCTGTGAGAAATTAATTATCTCCGGGGCATGTTCACTTTGCCAAATAACCTATAACAAAATGTCAATGTTCAGCAAAAGACTTCTGATTGCTTTCTTCATTGTTTTCACATGTTCATCAATACAAGCTCAGCCTTTCGAATTTGTTAATGCCTTTCCAAACGTTTCATTCTCTTCACCTCTTTATGTAACGCATGCAAATGACGGTTCAAACCGCGTGTTCGTCGTGGAAAAGACCGGATTGATCAAAGTTCTACCAAACGATTCAAATACAACTGATTCAAGGGTCTTCCTGGATCTTACGAATAAGATCCTCAATGGCAGTGAAAGGGGACTGCTTGGCCTGGCCTTTCATCCCAACTATTCTGCAAACGGTTACTTCTATGTCGATTACACAAGGGCTGGAGACGGGGCTACCATCGTATCAAGATTTTCAAGAAGTACAAACGATCCGAACAAAGCAGACTCTCTGAGTGAACTGATTCTTCTCACCATATCACAGCCGTATTCAAATCACAACGGAGGAATCGTATTCTTCGGGCTTGACGGTTACCTGCATATCGGTATGGGTGACGGCGGAAGCGGCGGCGATCCTGGAAACAGGGCACAGAATGTGGATGAACTCCTCGGCAAGGTCCTGAGGATCAATGTTGATTCGGCTTCAGGAGGAAACAATTACAGCATCCCGGCTACAAATCCTTTCGCGCAAGGCGGAGGCAGGCCGGAAATTTTTACAATAGGAATGAGGAATCCGTGGAGGATCAGCGTTGACGCAACAACAGGACTCATCTGGTGCGCCGATGTGGGACAGGATGCCTGGGAAGAAGTTGACCTGCTTGAAGTCGGAAAGAATTACGGGTGGAGATGTTACGAGGGCAATGCTACATACAACACTTCGGGTTGCGGACCTGTTGCAAACTACACTTTCCCTGTTAAGGTCTATCAGAATATAGGTTCCGAATGCTCTGTAACAGGAGGATATGTTTACCGCGGCCAGCGCAGGCCCGAATTGACCGGACAGTACATCTATGCAGATTACTGCAGCAGAAAAGTCTGGAGGCTTAAGTACGAGGGAGGCACGGTAACCGGTGATTCACTCATTGCCACAGCGCCATCTTCTGTATATTCCTTCGGAACTGACCAGAACAATGAGCTATATCTTTGCGCGTCAAACAACATCGTTTACAGATTCAACAGGAGCGATCTGGTGAATGTAAGCAACGGACAGAGCTTTGTTCCTGATGGCTTCTCACTCGATCAGAACTATCCGAATCCTTTCAATCCGGAAACAAGGATCAGCTACTATGTTCCGGAATTGTCAAAGATGAAACTGACCATCTACAATTCACAGGGCAGGGAAGTGAGAACTCTTGTTAATACTGTTCAGCTTGCAGGAAAGTATAACATTGTCTGGAACGGCAAAGATGCATATGGAAACAATACTGCCAGCGGAGCTTACTTCTATAATCTGACCTCGGATAAGGGATTCAGTGAGACCAGGAGAATGGTACTGGTCAAGTGAGGTATTTCTGAAATTGTCTTGAATAGCTGAGGGCGCACATGTTGCGCCCTTTTTTTTTAGATTCAATATATTTGAATCTGTTATAAATGTTGATTATTGAATTCATTATCAATAGCTTGCAAAAAATTCTCAAAACTAAATCGAACTAAATGAAAAGGAAAACATTATTGCTTTCTCTTGTTGCTGTGATGACTGTTTTCATGAGTTTTTACGGTTACAATTACCAGGACCAGCCTTCGGTCGAACTTAGGAACACGGAGGAGTTCAGAGCATCACTATTATCCAATCCTCCTTCAATGCCTCTTGCAGTCGGTGACAGCTGTGCAGGTACGGGACAGGAAAAGCATGACGACGGGTCGCTTGAAAACGGTGGCGGATGGAATGCAACAGTAACGGACGGCAGGCTTGTTATGAAGTTTCGTCCAAATTCCTATCCGTGGAAATACACTAAGCTCTGTGTTGCAATGACAAGGCTGGCTGCCGGTGCTGACTCTCTCAAGTTTGATGTTGTCATTTACGACTCAACAGGTGCAAACGGGGAGCCGGGCACTCTTATCGGAACACTGCCAAATCAGACCGCAAGGCCGGTGCTCGTATTCAATCAATACTCATGGTTCTCGTTCGATATCTCCTCGCTTGCAGGAGCTACAGTGAACAGCGGTGCAGTTTATATCGGGCTCAAGTATGATGCTTCCATCGCATCTCAGGCAAACAAATTTGTGATGTTTGATGAAACTGCGAACACGGTTCTCTGGCCCGGATATGCATGGGCTAATACAGGCCCGTGGACAACGGCGCAAACCTTCTGGCCTACTTACAAATCATGGGGCATGAGGACTATCGGACAGCCGGCAGGGCCACCTCCGGGAAACACGACGCTTGTGCTTCTTCACGATTCGACACTTGCAGATACGCCTAAGAGAAAGGCCGACAGGGATACTCTCAACAGGTATCTTCCGGGGCTTGTTTCCGGCTACACGGTTAAACTCATGGATACAACAAAGACACTCGACAGTCTTGCCGCATACAAGACAGTTATTCTCGTTGAGACAAGCTTTGACGCCGCAAAT
This sequence comes from Ignavibacteria bacterium, assembly GCA_019694675.1. Classification (GTDB taxonomy): domain Bacteria; phylum Bacteroidota; class Ignavibacteria; order Tepidaquicellales; family Tepidaquicellaceae; genus JADJAH01. The sequence continues at coordinate 55,369 of JAIBBK010000081.1, read as the reverse complement.
GTAAGATATCTCGGCGCTACTGCAAGGACGCAACTGAAAGCATGGCTCAATTCGGGAACAGGTACAGACAAGCGTTCTCTCATCAGTATCGGTGCAGACCAGGCATACAATTACAGCCGGTCGGGAAGCGGCGGCAGAGATTTGGATTTTGCTGAGACATACGGCAAGTTCATATACAGAGTTGATAATGCGCAGTCAACAAATCCTGCCACTGAAGGAGTAGCAATTGATGCTGGCAATCAGCGACCTATGACCACCACTCCGGCAGGCACAGGATATTATCCTGACGGCTGCGGAGTAGTTGCGGGCGGATCCGTAGTTCTCTACAGATACACTAATCATACTGCAACTGATACGGTCGCGGCGATCGGAAATATCCAGACAGGTTATGTTGTTGCAACTGTATTCCAGGATCCGAGATATTTCCTTGGCGGTTTTGGAGAAGTTCTTAAAGCAACTGTTGGCTGGGTTAGGGCAAACGGCGGTGTGATAACGGGAGTCAATAACGGAAGCTCAGTGTCGCTTAATCCCAATGACTACAGCCTTGCTCAGAATTTCCCTAATCCTTTCAACCCCGAAACAAGCATCAGATTCTCAATCCCCTCAAGGGAGCTTGTCACGCTGAAGATCTACAGCGTACTCGGAAAGGAAGTTGCGACTCTTGTTAATGAGATAAGGAATGCCGGTGCTCATGAAGTTAAGTTCAATGCTTCTTCTCTTCCGAGCGGCACTTATTTCTACAGAATTGAATCAGGAAATTTTGTCGGTACGAAAAAGATGATGCTGGTGAAGTAAATTCTGATCCTGAATTCAGAGATGAAATGAGAAAGCCCGTGAATGAACTCACGGGCTTTTTTTTGCTTTGAATATTTTTCTTGCGGATTGCAGTTATGAGCTGTATCTCTTCTCAAGTTCATCCAGTTCGGTCACAAGCTCCTTGGGAAGCTTGTCGCCGAATTTCTTGTAATATTCCCTCATCTCTTTCACCTCTGCAAGTCCTTCTTCTTTGGATATGTCAAACAGGCCGGATAGCTTCTCTTCCGGAATGCCAAGTCCGCTGACATCCAGCGCTCCTTTGGACGGAACCTTTCCGAAAGGTTTGTCATCAGCCTTGCCGCTGCCGTCAAGTCTTTCAAACACCCATTTCAGGACTCTGATGTTGTCGCCATATCCCGGCCAGATGAACTTGCCGTTCTCATCCTTCCTGAACCAGTTGACATAGAAGATCTTGGGAAGCTTTGACGCATCTGTCTTCTTTCCAACTTCCATCCAGTGTCCGAAATAGTCTCCCATATGATACCCGCAGAACGGAAGCATTGCAAACGGATCATGCCTGAGTTGTCCTACTGTTCCCGCCGCTGCCGCTGTCATTTCCGAAGATACTGCAGAACCGAGATAGACTCCGTGCTGCCAGCTGAGCGATTCGGTCACAAGCGGAACTGTCGTTGCTCTCCTTCCTCCGAAAAGTATTGCTGAGATCGGCACACCTTTGGGATTCTCCCAGTCAGGGTCTATCACAGGACATTGGGATGCAGGCGCAGTGAATCTCGAGTTCGGATGTGATGAAGGCTTGTCGGATGCGGGAGTCCAGTCTTTACCGTGCCAGTCGGTCAGATGAGCCGGCTTCTCGTCTGTCATTCCCTCCCACCATACGTCACCGTCGTCTGTAAGCGCTACATTCGTGAAGATCGCATTCTCCTTCATTGAAGCCATTGCATTAGGATTGGTCTTGTCTGATGTTCCCGGTGCAACGCCGAAGAATCCGTATTCGGGATTTATCGCATAAAGCCTTCCGTCTTCTCCGAATTTCATCCATGCAATGTCGTCTCCTACGGTTTCCACTTTCCATCCCGGCAGAGTGGGTGTCAGCATCGCAAGGTTTGTCTTGCCGCATGCGCTCGGGAAGGCTGCCGCAACATACTTCTTCACTCCTTGCGGAGATGTGATCCCTACTATGAGCATATGCTCTGCAAGCCAGCCCTGTTCTTTTGCCATTACGGACGCTATCCTGAGTGCGAAGCACTTCTTTCCAAGCAGTGCGTTTCCGCCGTATCCGCTTCCGTATGACCAGATGCTCTTCTCTTCGGGAAAATGAACAATGTACTTTGTTTCATTGCATGGCCATGTGACATCCTGCTTGCCGTCCGTCAGCGGAAAACCTACAGAATGCAGGCACGGCACAAATTCTCCGTCTCCAAGAACATCCAGCACTTTCTCTCCGACTCTTGTCATTATTGCCATGTTAAGTACAACGTACGGAGAATCAGATATCTCAACCCCGATATGAGCGATGTTTGAACCGAGAGGACCCATGCTGTATGGGATCACGTACATGGTCCTTCCCTTCATGCAACCGTCAAAGAGCCCGTGAAGTATCTTCTTCATCTCGGCGGGATCCATCCAGTTGTTTGTAGGACCCGCGTCTTCCTTGTTCTTTGAGCAAATGTAAGTGCGGTCTTCGACCCTTGCAACATCGTTTGGGTCAGACTTTGCGTAGTAGCTGTTTGGCCTTTTTGATTCGTTAAGTTTTTGAAATGTACCTTTTTTGATAAGTTCATTGGCGAGTTCATCAAGCTGCTTCTTTGATCCGTCGCACCAGACAACCTTGTCCGGTTTGCACAGCTTTTCACAGTCGTCAACCCATTCCTGAAGCTTCTTGCTGATTTTCATTTTGTTCGGTGTGTGTTTAGTTTGAATAGATTGAAGTTGAATTAACTTACTTGTTATTTGGCTTTTATTGAAGTCAAATTATAGCTCATCATTATTCCCCAGGGCCTTGTTGAAGGGAAGTTCATCAGTATGATCTTGAGGATTGCCATGATCGGCACTGAAAGTATCATTCCCGTGATACCCCACAGATAGCCGAAGAATACAAGCGAAAGCAGAAGCACAAGGGGACTGAGATCGAGTCTGTTGCCTATGATCTTCGGCTCAAGCACATTCCCCTTGAGGTTTTGTATCACAATCAGAAGCACCGTCAGGAATATCGGTGTGAATATGTTGTCAAACTGAAGGAGCATGACAAGGGCAACAAGTATAGTGGCCACAAGTGAACCGATGTTTGGAATGAAATCCGTGAAGAAGAAAAGAATAGCCCACACAATATAGAAGTCAACCCCGAATGCCCAGAGCACTGTGCCGATCACAACGGATTGTATTGCCGCGAGCAGAGTCTTGCCGGAAATGTAGTTCTTTACATTATCAACTATGTCTCCGAAAGTCTTTTCTATCGAGTCAGAATGTTCTTCGCTGAATGCGAGCTTCATCCGCTCCTTTATGCTTGAAGATTCAGAAAGAAGAAAGATGAGGTAGAAGAGTATCAGTATGAAATTTCCGAGCATCCCTGTCAGCCCCGAAAGCAGCCCCGTAATTGTATCCGTAAGTTTTCCCTGCATCAGCATGTCTTTAATGTTGAAGTCCTTCGTCACACGGTCAACTTCGCTTTTGTCAATGTTCAGGGTTGAAGCGAGAAGGTCTATCTTCTCTATCAGTTTCTTTTCGTATGTAGGAAACTCCTGAGAAAATGAATTCACGCTGGCATACAGGAACACACTCATGGTATTGGACAGGACCAGAACAATCAACAGCACAGTTATCACTGCAAGTGCGGAGGGCACCTTCTTGCTCAGCAGAAAATTATAAACAGGAAGGAACACAAAGAAAATTATCAGCGAAACAAAGAAAGGAAGGAGGATGGTCTGAAGCTCCTTCATCCAGTAAAGAAGAAAACCAAGGAGAAAAATGGCTGCGGCAATGTTTAGAAACTTCAGAGGATTTTTTTCAGCCTTCATTGGTCGCCCGATTTGTTTTTTATTATGACTCTCTTGCTTATGTGCGATGTCACAAGCGAATTCTTCACAACTCTGTCAGTAAACATTCATCTTTGCATACGGTATCTTATCCTTCTCGCCGGCAAGCCGGAAGCCCCTGAGTCTCAGAGCACAGCTGTCGCACTCTCCGCAGGCCCTTGCAGATGACTTGTAGCAAGACCAGGTGAGTTGCAGCGGCACTTTCATTTGCAGCGATCTCCGAACTATGTCCCTCTTGCTTAAGCCAATTATCGGGGTGATTATCCTTATGTTTGTGCCTTTCTTTGTGCCGAGCTTGATCATGCGTTCATATGCATCGAAGAAACTCCTTCTGCAATCGGGATACCCGCTTGAATCTTCTTCAACTGCCCCGATGTAAATCTTAGCGGCACCTTCCGCTTCAGCCCAGCTCACTGCACTTGCAAGCAGGTTTGCATTCCTGAAAGGAACATAGCTCGATGGAACAGACTTTGTCTTCAGGTCTGCCTTGGTCACTTCAATTGACCTGTCTGTAAGCGATGATGCGCCGATCGCTTTCAGATGTGAAAGGTCAACAACAAGTGTCTTGCCTGCTTTGTAATGCTTTGCAATATCTCTGAAAGCTCTGAGCTCCCTTTTCTCCGTGCGTTGTCCGTAATTGGCATGGAGAAGCAGCAACTCGTGCTTCTCAAAAGCAATGGCGGCGGTAAGTGCGCTGTCCATGCCGCCGCTGACAAGTACTACGGCTTTTTCCCGGGATCTCAAATTGCTCTGCTGATACTTAGCGTAAGAATTTCACCTCCTTTGCATACCTCTCCAGCTCGTCCCTGAAATTCGGATGCGCTATCTTGATAAGGCTCTTCACTCTTTCGCTCACAGGTTTGCCGTACAGGTCTGCAACTCCGTATTCAGTCACAATGTAGTGAACGTCACCCCTCGAGGTGGTGACACCCGCGCCGGGTTTCAGGAACGGCGTGATCCTTGATATCGTACCGTTCTTTGCCGTGGAAGTGAATGCGATTATCGGTTTGCCGCCTTCACTTCTTGCGGCACCCCTTATGAAATCAACTTGTCCTCCGAAGCCTGAGTAATTCCTCGGCCCGATCGAGTCTGCACAAACCTGTCCCGTGATGTCAACCTCAAGCGCTGAGTTGATCGAGATCATTTTATCGTTCCTCGAGATAGTGAACGGGTCATTGACAAAAAGCGTTGGCCTGAATTCAAATACGGGGTTGTCATCCATATAGTCAAACACTTTTTGCGAGCCGAGAATGAATGATGCCACAACCTTTCCCGGAAGCAACGTCTTCTTCTCTCCGTTTACAACACCTGCATCAATAAGGTCAATTAAATTGTCGGAAAACATCTCGGTATGAATTCCGAGATTCTTTTTCTCATGCAGGAACTGAAGCACTGTGTCAGGGATCAGTCCTATGCCCATCTGAAGGGTAGAGCCGTCCTCTATCATATCCGAAATATACTGTCCTATCCTTTCGTATATGTGAATGTCCTCGCCCGGATCTTTGTCAGATACCAGTTCAGGTATCGGTTCATTTATATCAACAGCAAAATCGATCTTGTCAATGTGAATGAAATTGTCGCCAAGCACTCTCGGCATCCTTGGATTTATGAGAGCGATAATTGTCTTGCTGTATTCCGCCGCGGTCTTCGCGCATTCATTGCTGATTGAATATGAACAGTATCCGTGCTCGTCAGGCGGGGAAAGATGAAGCATTGTAACGTCAACCGGAAGTTTCTTGGATTGTATCAGCCAGGGTATTTCGGAAAGGAAAACCGGTACGAAGTCAGCCCTTCCTTCATTGACTGCCTTCCGGACATTCGGTCCCGTAAACAGCGATACCAGATGAAAATGGCCTTCCATTTCCGGAAGAGCAAATGGTGCATTAAGGAATGTCATCAGTTGAAGGATCTTCACATTCTTCAGTTCCTTGTATCGTCGGCACATTGCATCAACAAGCGTTTTGGGAAAAGAACAGTTTGCATGAAGGTACACACTGTCGCCGGATTTTATTACTTTTACTGCTTCGTCTGCCGTAACAAATTTCGTTTTCGATTTCTTCGTCTTCATATGTAGTGGTAGTGGTTAGTTGTGTAGAAGTATCTCAATTTACTTCTATTCAATCTGAGTTTAAAGTTAAAATTCCGGTATTTAAGCGGCACCGCAAAGAACGTTTCCGCAATTCAATATATTCTGATTTATCCGTTACTTGGGGCAATCCATATTCATATATTTGCCAAACTTATTCTGATGAAAGAACTTTTTGAACCTGACTTCCCGCTTTCAGAGCTTACAAGCATCGGGCTTGGCGGAAATGCAAAGTACCTGTACAGAGTGCGGAATGTCGATGAACTCATCGAAGCAATAAAATTTGCACGTTCGGAGAAGATGAGATTCTTTATACTCGGAGGGGGGAGCAACATTGTATTCAGCGACACCGGGTTTGACGGGCTTGTGATAAAGAACGAAGTGAAGGGATTTGAGTGTGATGAATCAATTGACCGCGCTGATCTAAGAGTCTCATCGGGCGAGTTATGGGATGAGGTTGTGGAGCGTGCAGTCGGGTTGTCACTTGGGGGGATTGAGTGCATGTCCGGAATTCCGGGCACGGTAGGCGCCACGCCTGTACAGAATGTCGGTGCTTACGGGCAGGAAGTAAGTGACGTGATAAAGTCCGTGAGTGCGCTCGACCTGAAGACCTATGAGCTTGTTTCATTTGATAACCGGGAGTGCGGCTTTGGTTACCGCACAAGCCGCTTCAAGTGTGCTGACAATGGGAGGTACTTCATTGCCGGCGTGGAGTTTGTTCTGCCCAAATTAAATAAAGTGTCACCTGAATATGCATCTTTGAAAGAGTCACTGGATGAATGCGGGACTGACTTTGAAAGCCTCGACAGGCAAAGTAAGCTGTCTGTTTTAAGGTCTGAAGTTCTGCGAATAAGAAAGAACAAATCAATGGTGCTTGATAGCTCTGATCCCGATACCCGATCCTGCGGCTCCTTCTTTGTGAACCCTGTTTTGGAAAAAGACAGATTCACTGCTCTTTGCGAATCATACAGCGGATTGAGCGATGCGCCTGCCCGGGCTGAAAATGGTTTTGTGAAGATCCCGTCCGCATGGCTTATTGAAGCGGCGGGTTTCAGAAAAGGATACACTGAAAACGGGGTCGGCATATCGAACAGCCACAGCCTGGCGCTTGTGAACAGGGGAGGAAGCACTGCAGGACTGATAATGCTGTCTGAAAAGATCAAGACTGCAGTAACTGGGAAATTCGGAATAATGCTGGAGAATGAGCCGCAGTTTATCCCCTGAAAAGGAAGCCGGAACTATAGACACACAGATCGGAACTTCCGGCTTGATTACATCACGATTCAGCCCGGTTTAAAGTCAATCAGAGTTAATTAATATCTTGTTTATTTCAGTGCCTGAGATTATGTTTATTTCCCTCAAAAATCAAACAGGAGAAAAAAGGAATGAGCAGAACCAAAGCTACAATCTTTGGGCTTGTCTTAATTGTCCTCGGAGTCGCATTAGGCTTCAATACAATGAAGGATGATCCCAAGAAAGGCAATCCGACGGACTCAAGAAACAATGAGTCCATAAATCCGATCCAGCAGGACGGACCCCGTCTTCCGGTCGGAGGCTACGATACTGACGGAACACCGTACTACACAGACAATTTTGACGGAGCCAACGATACAACCTCACTGAAAGCTAGGGGTTATTTCGTTTGGTACCGCGGTGCTGGCGCTCAGGGTCTCACAGCCACATGGTTTCAGGGTAATGACGTAGTGTTCTCTGCTTTCAATGGTCCAACTACAGGTTATGTTGCTGCAAATTACAATGTAGTGACAAGCGCTAACAACATAGACAGTTGGCTCATTACTCCGGCGAACAATGTGACATCCGGTGACTCAATAGTATTTTATTCAAGAGCTCCGCTTTCTAGCACATTCCCCGATTCTATCAGAGTCATGTATTCTGCCGCAGGATCAACAACTCCTGAAGGCACATGGACTGAACTCGGAAGATTCAAAGTTAATATTGCAGGTGCTTGGGAAAGAAAAGCATTCGGAGCTCCTTCAACAGCAGCCGGCGCAAGATTCGCCATCAGATACAATGTTGTTGACGGCGGTCCGCTTGGTAGCAATAGTGATTTCATTGGTATCGACGCTCTTACGATCGAGGGCGCCGCAATTGCTAACGACATGGCCTCTTCGGCAAATGTTGCACCAACCGGAAGCATTGTACTTCCTACATCAACTATCGCTCCAAAGGCAACATTCACAAACATCGGATCAGCGGCACAGACAAATGTGCCTGTAAGATACTCGATCACAGGTCCGGTAGCTTACACAAGCAATAAAACTATCTCATCAATTGCGTCCGGCACATCCACCACGGTAACATTTGACAGCACTTTCAACCCGACACCGGGAACATACAATGTTACCATCATAGTAAGCCTCGCAAGTGACGGAAACAGATTCAATGATACTCTCAAGACTTCGTTCACTGCTTTGAACCCGAACTATGGAACAAGCGGTACATATTCCTATGCGAACAACGTTCCGGGTTCCGGTGCACCTTCCAGCCCGCAATTCTGCTGGAAAGATACATCAGGAAGCACGAGTCTTGTTGTTAACAGCGTTCAGGCCAGTTCAGGAAATTTCGCTGGATCACTTGATGACGGTCACTGGAAGTTCAGACTGCCGGCAGGAAAGAAAGTCAAAATGGGCGGCACTGAGTATGATTCTGTATTCGTGGCAACGAACGGATTCATCAGCTTCGCAACTCATTCATTGCTCAATTCATTCTCACCGGCCCTGAATTCGCTTAACAGGCCGACCTTCTACCTGATGTGGATGGATCTGAATTATACAACTCTTTCGGTTGGTTCAGCTACAAACAGGCTTAGCTACAAAGTCAACGGTTATCAGCTCATAGTGACCTACGACAGAGTTCCGGCATTTGGCGGTGATACAACAGAATACGTCAGCATGCAGGCAGTTATTGACCTCGTGGATGGAGGTTCACCGAACAACTCCAACATGGTAGCACAGTTTGCAGATAATACAAACGGCAATACGGGAGCAGACTTCCTGACATACTACAACACTGATCTCCTTAATGCTCACCTTGTCGGACTTCAGATTGCAGACGGCACAACAAATACATATTACAGAGCAGCTTATCCGGCCAATCCTCCGGGACCGCTTTTTGGTTCTAACCCGATTGCGATTGAATTTGGTACGGATGCAACAAGGCTTAACTCTTCCTGCGCAGCTGCAACTCTTAACCTGACAGCTTCTCTCGAGGCAATAACTCCGGATCCGTCACCTTCTTCAAACACCAGTGATACGATCACAGTGCTTCTCAGAAGGGCAACTTCGCCTTATGAGATTGAAGATGCGGCAAGAGTGGTTCTCAGCAATTCAGGTTTGGCAACAGTGAACTTCACAAAGGCTTCACTTGGAACCGGATATTACATTGTTGTTAAACACAGAAACTCCATTGAAACCTGGAGCGCAGCACCTGTTACTGTGAATGCTGTGACAAACTACAACTTCACTACCAATGTAAATCAGGCTTTTGGAAGCAACATGGTTGTGGTTGCAGGAGCCGCAAGCATTTACGGCGGTGATGTAAATCAGGACGGTTTTGTAGATGCATCAGACGGCAGTGCCGTTGACAACGATGCATTCAACTTCGTAAGCGGTTATGTTGCAACAGACGTCAACAATGACGGTTTCGTTGATGCAACAGACGGCGCATACGTAGAAAACAACGCATTCAACTTCGTTGGCGTTGTAAGGCCGTAAGCAATACGCAGTTTATTCAAAAGGATCCGCCGGTAATTGCCGGCGGATCTTTTTTTTGTGCTCACGAATTCCTGAAGGCGGCAGGAAGAAATATTTACTGCCAATGTAGTTTATTATTTTAGTTCGATTTTATAACTTGCCGTAACCAAATTTTACAATCTAAACTTCTCCGAGATACGGCCGTCTTTACCATTCCGGTAATTTAAACAGTTACACAAATCCCAATGAAATATTTCTCCGGAGAAATTGCACTCCTGCAATGGCTGATGCTCCCTTTTGTATTTGGTGTCGTGCTGTTCGGCAACACTCTTTCTGATAATCCAACGGACTCCAGAAGGGGAGAATCTGACTTGCCGGCATTCCTGCTTGAGCCGGAAAAATCGTTTGCAGGGACTGTGCCTGTCGAATCTGATTCCGGAAATTCACTTCCCAGCATCATACTCTACTCAGACAATTTCAACGGAGCTAACGATACAACTTCACTCAAGTCAAGAGGATACAAAGTCTATTACAGGGGAACCGGTCCGCAGGGATTGACTGCAGCATGGTTTCAGGGAAGTTCCATTGTGTTTTCATCACTCAACGGGCCGTCAACAGGATATGTTGCCGCAAATTTCAATGCCGTAACTTCAAGCAACAAGATCGATAACTGGCTTGTTCTGCCAAAGCTGAATACTTTGCCCGGGGACAGCATATATTTTTTTTCAAGGTCAATTCTCAATTCCAGGTTTCCCGATTCAGTCAGAGTGATGTTCTCACAATCCGGAGATTCGGTGCCTGAAGCTGCATGGACAGAGCTCGGGAGATTCAAGGTGAACACAACAGGTTCGTGGATGAGGAAGGGCTTCAGGGCTCCGTTATCAGGCTCGGGTGCGAGATTCGCGATCAGATACAATGTTGTGAACGGAGGGCCTTCGGGCGTCAACAGTGATTACATCGGAATTGACAGCCTGACGGTTGAAAGACCTGTTATCTTTCCGAACAATATGCAGGCTTTGTCTGTGACAAATATTTCACCGCTTATACCTGCAGACGGCAGCGTGCTTGCACCCAAGGGCAAATTTACAAACATTGGTTCAAATTCTCTGAACAGTGTCAGCGTAAAACTCAGCATCTCAGGGCCCGTTAATTACAACAGCAACAAGATTATTGCGTCAATTTCCCCGGGCGATACTGTAACTGTCACTTTTGACAGTACATTTGTCCCTGCTATCGGCAGTTATACAGCAAAGGCGATATCTTCTCTTTCAAATGACACAAACAGGTTCAATGATACGGCTTCGCTTTCATTCACGGCACAACAGATCAATTTCGGATCGGGTGGAAGTTACTACTTTTCCAATTCAGTAGGAACCGGGGCTCCCTCAAAACCTCAGTTTTGCTGGAAAGACACAACAGGCAGTATAAGTCTGATCGTGAACAGCAATATAGTAAGGCCGGAACTGCTTACCGGAAACGGGGATAATGGCTATTTCAGGCTTGGGAACATATTAAAACAGAACAGCGCAATAAGAGCGGGAAACGAATATGATTCTATATTTATCGGTACTAACGGGATCATCGGTTTCACTCAGTCAAACATTAACCTCAGCAATCCGAATCCGGATACTTCTTCAATTCCTTCTCCTTCGATTCTTCCGTTGTGGATGAACCTTTCTTATTCAGTTATCTCAATGACTCAGAACAGACTAAGTTATAAGATAATTGATGATTCATTCATTCTCATAACTTACGACAGGGCTTCCGTTGCAGGCGGAAACAGCGGAGACTATGTCAGTTTTCAGGTTCTTATAGACATAGTTGATTTCTTTTCATCACAGAACAGCCGTATCCTTGTTCAGTATGCAGATACTTCCGGTTCCAAAACAGGGACTTCATTCAGGTCAAAATACTTCTCCGGAACATTGCCTTCTCAGTTATGCGGTATAGCGCTTTCTCAGGGGCAGAAGTGCATTTACAGATATGCCGGCAACGGATTTGTTTCGACCGGAGGTCCAGTGCTTTCATCTTCACCGGTCTCTGTGCAGTTCGGGCCGGATCCACAAAGACTCTTCTATTCATGCTCTCCTGCAACTTTACAGTTCACCGGCTCACTTGAGGCAATAACGCCCGATGTGTTTCCTTCTTCAAACACCGGAGATACTGTTCTCATCAAACTCAGGGAATCCTCCTATCCTTATGAATATGCAGATGCTGGAAAGAAATTGATCAGCAATTCCGGTACAGGATCCTTCAGCTTTTCCAACATCAGGCCGGGTGCATCTTACTATGTTGTTGTAAATCACCGCAGTACTCTTGAAACATGGAGCTCTGCACCCTTGAACATCCCGTCCGGTGGTGCAACAGTCAGCTATAACTTCTCATCAGGTTTGAACAAAGCTTTCGGAAACAATATGGTGCTTGTGAACGGTGCGGCAAGTTTCTATTCCGGTGATGTGAACCAGGATTATTCTGTAGATGGCACCGACTTAAGCAGTGTTGACAATGATGTAACATCATTTGTGTCCGGTTACGTAACTACAGATCTGAACAATGACGACATAGTTGACGGAACGGATGCACTCTATGTGGACAACAATGCAGCTAATTTTGTAAGCTTGGCAAGGCCATGAAGCAGATTCAGCTGTAATTAAATTTAATGTTAGATTTTTGTTAGATAATGAATTACTTTGTATTTAACCCATAAGATAAAAAGGAAACGAAAGGAGGAGCGCATTTAAACGCCTCATTGTTGACTTGTGCGGTGAACAAAACAATGAGGGGGCGCAGAATTGTCATTACCCTGATACCGCAATCAAATTAATTAATCAATCAAAATTTAAAGACAAATGAGAAGATCATTTTCTTTGTTACTTCTTGCGCTGTTTGTTTCCCTTCCGGCCATGCTTTCCGCACAGGTGAACACATACACATTCAGCCAGTCAGCCGGTTCATACAGCGATATCGGAGCAGGTGATACAACTGTTGCATTTGCCACAGGCACTTCAGGTGCCACTGCAATTGATGACGTGATCTATCCCGGAAACGCGCTGCCGTTTCCTTTCACTTTTAATGGCACCTCATATTCAAGCTTTACAATATCATCCAACGGTTTCATAACTTTCGGAGCAACTGCACCCGCTACTACACTCTATTCGCCGATTTCCGGAACCACGGCCTATGATGGAGCAGCAGCAGGATTCGCCAGAGATGTTGCTGGCACAAGAGGCATTACTGCAACGAGGACGTTGGGATCTTTCACACTTACCGCTGTTGCGGCCGCGCAATTTGTAGGACTGGAAGTGGGAAGAGTAATTACCGGGACAGGTATTCCCGCCGGGACTACAATAACGGCATTGAATTCCGGTGCAGGGACTATTGACATTTCCAACGCAGCTTCTGCATCAGGAACTACTGCATTACTTGTGGCAAGCGGTAGCATCACAAGAGGCACAACCGGATCAATTGGCAGCAGAGTTCATACTATTCAGTTCAAAGGATTCAGGCCGTTTACCACAGGTGCCAACTCAAACTACGAAGAATTCCAGATAAAGCTTTTTGAAGGCACGAATGTTGTACAGGTGGTTTATGGAAACCATGCGAACAGCGCCTCAACGACCGGACAGGTAGGACTGAGAGGTCTGCTGAACACTGACTTCAATAACAGGACCACAACGACTAACTGGTCTGCAACTACTGCAGGTGGAACCAATTCAGTAACCTGTACGATCAGCAGTACTGTACTTCCGCCGTCCGGACTTACATTCATCTGGACGCCTCCTGTGCCGCCGGTCGCGGACGATATGGGGGTATCTGCAATAACAATCGGATCATCACCCGTGCAGATAATCTCTGCAGGCAAGGGCTACAATCTGACCGCAACAGCCAAGAACTTTGGTACAAGCACTCAGAATGTGGTTCCTGTTTACTACACGGTAAACGGAGGTTCACCGATCGGCCCGGTAAACACAGTCGGACCAATTCCGACAAACGGCACCGAGAATGTAGTTTTCTCAGGCGGTTTCGCTTTCACTCCGCTTACACCCGGAGCCTATGTCATCAAAGCTTATACAGCCCTTGCTGGTGACGGAAATGCAGTTAACGACACTTTTACCGTAAATATTACAGTTAACGCAAAGATTGCATCGTTCCCGCACATTCAGACATTTACTAATCCTCTGAACTGGACCATTGTAATTGAAAATGCTGTTGGCACTACTGCTATCTGGGGACTTGGAATCTGCGTTAATCCTGACGGAAAAGTAGGTGACACTGCGGCAACCGCAAACTTCTTTAATGCAAGCGCTCTCAGAAGAGAAATATTGAGGTCGCCGGAAATGGATCTTACCGGACTTAGCAATCCTGTTCTTAACTTCTACACAGCTTACAGGTCGTATATCAGCGGAGAAGACGACTCACTTGAAGTTGTTGTTTCCACTGACGGTGGAGTTACATTCTTCCCGGCAACCACAGTCTATAATAAGGGAGATGCATCGCTTCCCTCACTTGCCACAAGGCCGGGACAATCCACATCATTCGTCCCGGATTCTTCAGGACAGTGGAGACATGAAACGGTAAGTCTGGCCAATGTAGCAAACAATGCGAATGTTGTAATTGGCTTCAGAGGCAAGAGCGACTTTGGAAACAGGCTCTGGATTGATAATGTGATCGTCTCGAATCCGGACAGAACCTGCAACTCAGTTGTAACTGCTCCCGGACCTTATCAATGTGATTCTCTGGTAAGAGTGGACTTCAACACGCTTCCGCTTCCTCCAAAGTCAGGAATTGTCAATTCAGACGGATCTTCTTTGAAGACAATTGACAAGATTGAATCATTCGGAAACATTGAGTCCGTGAACGGAGATGCAATAGTAACTTCGGGACATAGCACAGATAATCCGGGCGGAGGCGATGCCTATGTTTCAACCTATCTTGGAAACGATCCCGGACAGTCAATTGCAACTAACACAACGGCCACAACCCAGTCAGGATCAATTTTCACTCCGGCCAATGTGTACCACGACTACTGGTTCAGAGTCACTTATACAGGAAACGACAAGACAGGTTATGCAAATTACAACATTGCGATCTACCTTGACGGACTGGTATTTGTAGATCCAACGAACCTGTACATTATGAAGAGGACAGATCCTACAGGCAAATGGGTATGCCTTAACACCACTGTTTCCGGAAATTATCTTATTGCTTCAGGACTTGGTAAGTTCAGTGATTTCGGAATCGGCGGTGATGAACCTCTGCCTGTTGAACTGACATCGTTTGTTTCTTTTGTAAACGGCAATGACGTAACTCTCAACTGGTCAACAGCTACCGAAACAAACAACTCGGGCTTTGATATTGAAAGGTCATCAGTTGGAAGTGAATGGACAAAGGTTGGCAGTGTGAACGGAAACGGCACCACTTCCACACCGCACAGCTATTCATTCACAGACAGGGCAGTTGCTTCCGGCAAATACAGCTACAGACTGAAGCAGATTGACTTTAACGGAAACTTCACATATCACAACCTCAGCAATGAAGTTAATATCGGTGTTCCGGAGAAGTTCGCAATGTCTCAGAACTATCCGAATCCTTTCAACCCGTCAACAATGATCAACTACGATCTGCCGTTTGACGGTAAGGTAAGCATGAAGCTGTTTGATATGTCCGGACGAGAAGTTGCAACGCTCGTCAACGGGATCAAAACAGCCGGATACTATTCCGTAAACTTCAACGGTTCTTCGCTTTCGAGCGGCGTTTACTTCTACAGGATCAATGTTGAGTCAAACGGTAAGAACTTCGTTGATACCAAGAAAATGATGCTCGTTAAGTAATCTGTTCCGGCTCTTGACCGGAGCTCATGAATCAGGCCGCAGGGAGAATTTCTCTGCGGCTTTTTTCATAAGAAAAGAATTTTGAGGAAGCTGCAATTTGATGTTTTGATTTTGCGATGATAACCCTTAAATTTGCATTACACATTTCAAACCAATCAATTCTACACAATGAGAAAACTGCTATTGCTTCTTGCCCTTGTTTGCATTTCAAATCAGGGTATGTCACAGATCTTCTCCGAAGATTTTCCATACGGATTAGGTGTTCCTATTACAACCACAGGCAACTGGTTTGCCGCAAGCGCCGGCGGTACAAATCCTATCGCCACTACTCCGGGCCTTACATACCCCGGTTACATCGGCAGTGGAATCGGCGATGCCGTCAGATTCACCACTTCGGGTGAGGATGACACATCATCAATTGTTTCAAGGCCGACTTCCGGTACGGTTTACGCTTCATTCATGGTAAATCTCAGCATCGCGCAGGCTGCCGGAGATTACTTTTTTGCGATGAGTACCACCGGAAATGCATTTGACGGCAGGGTCTATGCCAGGTCAAGCGGTGCCGGCTTTCAGTTTGGGATCACCAAAGCAAACGAAGCTCTTGTTAATTACACTTCAGGTGTCTACAATTTCTTCGAGACCTACCTTGTTGTTGTAAAGTATCAGTTCAATGGTGGAGCTAATGACGATCAGGTCAGCCTGTTTGTATTTGACACACTGTCTCCGCCGCCGATGATTGAGCCGGCCCCCACAGTCGGACCGATTACTGCTGCATCAGCAGACGCTATCAATCTCAGCAGAGTCTTGATACGGCAGGGAAGTGCTTCGAATGCTCCCGCCGGAGTTCTTGACGGTATTTACCTTGACGTGTCATGGAACAACACTGTTTTGCCTGTTGAGCTTACCTCATTTGTCTCTGCAATAAACGGAAACAGTGTAACGCTTAACTGGTCAACTGAAACGGAAACCAACAATGCGGGATTTGATATTGAAAGGTCTGCTGGCGGTTCAGTGTGGGCAAAAGTAGGTTATGTTTCCGGTAACGGAACATCAGCCTCTGCCCATAGCTATTCATTTACAGACAGGGCTCTTGCATCAGGAAACTATTCATACAGGCTGAAGCAAACAGACTTCAACGGAAATTTCCGGTATTACAACCTCGGCAATGAAGTAATCATAGGAGTTCCGGAGAAGTTCGAACTGTCTCAGAACTACCCGAATCCTTTCAATCCTTCAACAAGCATTGCATTCTCATTACCGCAGGACGGAAAAGTGGCACTCAAGCTGTTTGATATGACGGGAAAAGAAGTGGCAGGCATTGTTGATCAGGTAATGACGGCTGGCTATCATACGGTAAGCTTCAACGCCTCAGGGCTTACAAGCGGAATGTACTTCTACAACATAAGCTATGATGCAAACGGAACAAAGTATGTTTCAACAAAAAAGATGACGCTTCTGAAGTAATCGGATCTCTTTTGAGATACCATTTCACTGTTGTTATGATAGAGCCGCACGGAGTATATCCTGCGGCTCTTTCATTTTACTGAGGCAGGAGATGTTTTGAAGGGCTTGCATTGCTTATCCAAAGGTTTACTGTCTCTGCGGGAATGAATTTACAGTTTGCAAAGAAATCCGATTTACGTAATTTTGTATACAAATATAGAAGACGTTCACAAGCATTTTTGCCTGATTGCAGTTGTTAACTCCGGGATGAATTACCCTGAAGGTTCCTGTAACCGGCAACCGAAACACAAGGAAGGAGGCAACCGACAGAAATTGCAGTACTTGTACTAACTGAATTACAAGATCTCTTACCAGGCTAATTGTGTTTTTCATTTGCATACTCCGTTTGTATGCGGAATTGCAGATACCACCCCAAAACTACCTTTGAGTTAAACCGCGTTCTCAAAATACATTCACTAACAAAAACAACCAGCTATGAAAAGGCTTCTGTTTACTTTTTCGGCATTGTCACTGTTGATCTTCTCGACATTGGCGGGTGCGCAATTGAACCAGTATTCGTTCAATCAGTTCGGCGGCAGTTATGTTGAGGTCACCGGAGGAACTCTTGTAGGCAGTTCAACAGCTACAACAGGCGACGGCGCTTCTCTTGACGATACTGTGTTTACGTCTCAGTCACTGCCTTTCAGCTTCATTTACAACGGCACGTCATATTCAGCATATACAATAAGTTCAAACGGGTTCATTACATTCGGGGCAACTGATCCGGCGGCAAATCTCTTCAATCCCATAGCTTCAAATGCAGGATATGACGGAGCTGTTGCCGCACTTGCAAGAGATATTCAGGGAGTGTTTGCGTCAACCGGTTCCAGGCAGTCCGGCAGCCCTACAATATCGAATGTAAATAATTTTGCCGGAGTAACTGTAGGCAAAGTAATTACAGGAACTGGAATACCTGCAAATACAACAGTTGCTTCATTTGACACTGGCCTGGGCACTATTACTATGTCTGCAAACGCAACATCGAACAGCGGGAATTTCACATTCACAATTGCTTCCGGTGAGATCAGAAGCGAAACTTCCGGCTCTGTTGGTTCCAGGATCCACACGATACAGTTCAAGAACTTCAGGAAGTTCAGCAACGGAACCAATGACAACTTCAACTTCCAGATAGTTCTCCTGGAAACAGTCAACAGGATTGATTTCATTTACGGAAATTTCACAAGCTCCACAACGAACGGAAGTCCTCAGGTCGGCTTGAGAGGAACATCAAACGCTGATTTCAGGACAAGGACAGGAAATAACTGGGGAGCATCCCTCAACGGTCCTAACAACGGTTCAACAATGACGCTGACCAACGCAAGCAGGCCAGCTAACGGCCAGGTGTACTCCTGGGCGCCTCCTTATCCTGATGATATGGGTGTTACAGCATCAAGCCTCCTTGACGGCAGGATCTTCTCTTCAGGAAAAGGTTATGAATTTGTTGCTAATGTAAGGAACTTCGGAAGCAATACACAGAATGCTGTGCCGGTCTATTACACGGTTAACGGCGGCGCTCCCGTTGGACCAGTCAACACAGTCGGCCCTATCCTTCCGAACGGAAATGAGCTCGTCACTTTCTCCGGCGGTTATGCTTTCACACCGCTGGCATCAGGACCAAACACTGTGAAGATCTATACTGCGCTGGCAGGGGACGGTTCTGCACTGAATGACACTTTCACTGCTATAGTCAATGTCGGAGACAAGATTGCATCATACCCGTATCTTCAGACATTCACAAATCCTGCCG
Source organism: Ignavibacteria bacterium (assembly GCA_019694675.1). Lineage (GTDB taxonomy): Bacteria > Bacteroidota > Ignavibacteria > Tepidaquicellales > Tepidaquicellaceae > JADJAH01. Next base: position 36,680 of record JAIBBK010000081.1, on the reverse strand, counting down.
GCTGGTCAACAAGAATTGAGAGCAACGGACCAAACGGCTCTACTCCTCTCTGGATCCTTGGCACCTGCACAAACCCGGCGGGGCAGGCAAATGACACAGCGGCAAGATGCAATTTCTTCGGTCCTAACAACAACGACGGAAGAAGAGAGATATTGCGTTCACCTGAATTTGACCTTTCGGCGCTTGCAAACCCTGTCCTGAATTTCTACATCTCATACAGGACTTTCCAGACTGCTGATGATACCATTGAGGTGCTTGTCTCCACTGATGCCGGAATGTCGTTCTTCAGTGCGTCTACAATCTATAACAAATCAAATATTTCAGTTCCATCGCTTGCTACCAGAGCACCGTCCAATACTAACTTCTTCCCCGATTCGGCAAGCAAATGGAGAAGCGAAACGATCAGTCTGGCGAATGTGGCCGGTAATGCAAATGTCGTGATCGGATTCAGGGCAAAGAGCGATTACGGAAACAATGCATGGATAGACAACCTTGTGGTTTCAGATGCAGGTTCGATCTGCGTTGACGAGATAACACAACCGGCAATATTCTATAACTGCAACGGACTTCTTCAGCTTGAATTCTCAGACATCGGACTTACTCCTCCATGGGAAGGCAACGAACCTCCCGGATCAGAGACAAAGATAGAGGAAGAAGTTGCCAACATTGGTTCGTTTGAAGATGCACTAGGAAGCGGAAACATCAGCATAAATTCAGGTTATGAGACCGACAATCCAACAGGAGGTGATGCCACTGTGATCCAGTATTCGAACATTGTTCCGCCGTCTGTAGCGGCTGTGAACATTGCTCCGAATTCTACAGCAACATCAAACGACGGCTCGATCTTCACGCCGGCGATCGTATATAAGAAGTTCTGGTTCACAGTCACCTACACAGGTAACGACAGAAGAGGTTATTCCAACTACAATCTCTTCATACACCTCGACGGGCTGACAATCCCGAATCCCGACAAGATCTATATTATGAAGAGGTCTGATATGACTTCCTCTTGGGAATGTCTCAGCACACAGAGAAGCGGAACAATACTTGCAGCTTTCGGGCTTACAACATTCTGTGACTTTGCGCTTGCTGGTAATGATCAGCCTCTGCCGGTTGAGCTCACTTCGTTTGTATCGGTCATCAGCGGAAACAGCGTAACACTTAATTGGTCAACGGCAACCGAAACCAACAATGCGGGATTTGAGGTCGAACGAACTTCGGCAGGAACTCAAAACTGGAAGAAGGTTGGTTATGTTGACGGCCACGGCACTACAGCTTCGCAGCAGAACTACAGCTTCACAGACAGGTCCGTTTCAACAGGCAAGTACAATTACAGATTGAAACAGGTTGACTTCAACGGAAACTTCGAATATCATCAGCTTGGCAATGAAGTCAATATCGGGGTACCGGAGAAATTCTCACTTTCACAGAATTATCCGAATCCGTTCAACCCGTCAACCAAGATCAACTATGACCTGCCTTATGACGGTAAGGTAAGTCTTAAGATATTTGACATGTCAGGAAAGGAAGTCGCATCGCTTATAAACGAAGCAATGCCGGCAGGTTATCATACGATAAGCTTCAATGCATCAAGACTGTCAAGCGGTGTGTATTTCTACAGACTGAACGTAGATGCAGGCGGCAGGAACTTCACTGATACCAAGAAAATGATGCTCGTCAAGTAAGTGAACATCATGTAACCCGGTACAGCATTTCCGCTATACATACAAAGGAGCCGTGAGTGATCATTATTCACGGCTTTTTTATATTTGTGCAATTCGAAAAAAGTCATTTGGAAATACGCATCATAATTCATAATTTCACCCATCCCCAAATTACAGAGCGATGAATTGCCATTGAAACTCTCAGATGGTACTCTTGGAGCGAAATCAGGATATTCAGACCAAATGGCTGATGCATACTCTGCCGTAACAAATCCCCAAGAACCGGAAAATCTTGAATGATGAACTCAAAATCATTTTCATTAATCAAATACAACAACATGAAATCCTTAATTACAGCTTTGCTCCTGATCACAACCCTTGGAACAGGGATGCTGTTTGGCCAGGTAACTTTCTACCCGTATTACCAGTCAGGTAATGCAGTGAGCGGTTGGAGTGTGATTCAGACGACTCCTTTGTGGAGCTTCGCATTTGCTGCCGTTGGTCCTTCCGGAAAGCCCAATGACACTGCCATTGTCAGCAACAATTTTGCATACGTTGCCGGGACAGCAGGTACTCTGATCTCTCCGTCCTTCAATTTCAGTGCACTTACCAAACCTGTAGTGCATTTCTATGTAGCACACAGGTCATATACTTCGGCGGAGAATGACTCACTCATAGTCCTTGTATCAACCAACGGTGGAGCGACGTTCATCAATACTCCTGTACCGTACAGAAAGGCAAGATCTTCGAATCCGTCGCTGGCTACACAACCGCCTTCAACAACAAATTACAACCCGACTTCAGCAAGCCATTGGAGACAGGAGTCAATTGACCTGAGCCAGTACGGCGGCCAGGCAAGCGTGATACTGGCAATAAGAGGTGTAAGCGGATACGGGAATAACCTCTGGCTGGATGATTTTACCGTGTATGATGCGGGCTCGATATGCAACAGCGCTGTCACTTCGCCCGGAACTTACAGCTGTAATCCGGTTGTGAGTACAAATATGAGCACCACAGGAAATCCTTCCGGGGGTGAACTGAGAGTCGTTCAGCACAAATACACCGGAAGCGTGCCGAGTTATTCGGCCGTTGCCATTGCCACCAATTCTTCTGCTACTGCACCTGACGGCAGCATATTCACACCGAATATCGTTTCGCCGGATTTCTGGTACACGATCTCTTACTCAGGCAACGACTTCAATGGATATGCAACTTATTCGATCAGTATTGACATGACTAACTTCCTTTTCCTCAATGATATTTCCAAAGTTTACATTGTGAAGAGGACGAGCATCGGCAGTCCGTGGGTGGCGGTGAGCACAACCACCAACGGCACCCTGGTAACTGCTTCGGGGCTGACGTCATTCTCAGACTTTGCAGTGGCAAGTGATTCTTCCGTAAATCCATTGCCTGTTGAACTTTCTTCCTTCACAGCGGCTGTTACCGGAAGGAATGCCGTGCTGAGATGGATCACTTCTTCAGAGCTGAACAACTCCGGATTTGATATTGAGAGAAGCCTTTCGGGATCAGCATCATGGCAGAAGCTCGGGTTTGTAAGCGGAAACGGAACTGCATCTCAGCAGCACAGCTATGAGTATTCGGATATTAACATTGCTTCCGGAGTATACAAGTACAGACTGAAGCAGATTGACTTCAACGGCAACTTCACATATTACAATCTTGCCGGTGAGGTGACGATCGGTCTTCCTGAAGAGTTCAGCCTCGGCCAAAACTATCCGAATCCCTTTAACCCGGAAACAAGGATCAATTTTGATCTTCCTGCTGAAGGACAGATCAGTCTGAAGGTCTTTGACATGTCGGGCAAGGAGATTGCAACCCTTGTAAATGAAGTAAGGAGCGCAGGATATCATACGGTTGTATTCAATGCATCCGGAGTTTCAAGCGGTATCTACTTCTATAAGCTGACAACCGGTAACGGCAAGTATTCAGCCGTAAGAAAGATGATGGTTGTAAAGTAATGAACGGACTTTGATTCGATCCATGAGAGCCGGTTGCAGTTGCATCCGGCTCTTTTCAATTTGATCCTGCTGTTAGAAATTTGTTAGGATCGGAGATAATTTTTCTTCGGTTCTTTTCTAAACTAAACAACTATATCATGAGAAGATTTATTGCAATTGTGTTCATTTTCGCATGCAGTGTTGCACATGCACAGATTCTTTCTGAGAGCTTTGACTATCCTGCCGGCGATTCAATCGGGGCCTACGGCTGGACAAGTTTCAGCGGCGGTGCAACGAACAGATTGCTTGTAACAGCACCGGGTCTCGATTTCCCCGGATATCAGCAGCCCGGAGTCGGTAATTCCGTCAAGCTCAGAAATACTGGACAGGACTCTTACAAGCCGCTATCATCTATTGTAAACTCAGGTACGCTTTACGCGTTCTTCATTGTGAATGTTGACACTGCAAGGATTGTTGCCGGCGGCGGTGATTACTTTGTTGGACTACTGCCGTCCACAAGCACTACGAATTACACCTGCAGGATATACATCAGGAACTCTCCGACAAAAACGGATACTTTTGCCTTTGGTATCACAAAGAATGCACTATCGGGTGGTGCAGTTGTATGGAGCGATTCGATCTACAGGAGGGCGTCAAATTATCTGGTTTGCGCAAAGTACGAATTCAAGACAGGCTCAACAACAGATGATGAAGTTAGTCTCTTTGTTTTTGATTCCGCTCCGCCGAATTTCGAACCGTCACCGACGATCGGGCCGGTTACAGGTACAACCACAGATGTGGCTGACATTGGCAGATTTGCATTAAGGCAGGGCGTGGCTACTACCTCGGCCACTTTGCTCCTTGATGAGATATTTGTTGCTACCGGCTGGACCACGGCATTGCCCGTTGAACTGGCCTCGTTCACTGCAAGCGTCAACGGCAGAAATGTAAACCTGAACTGGTCAACTTCTTCGGAGCTGAATAATTACGGCTTTGATATTGAAAGAAGAGTTTCCGGAAGTGATTGGTCGGCAATCGGATTTGTTCCCGGAAGCGGTACTTCATCAGGCATAAAGGATTACTCTTTCACCGACAGGCAGACAGGGACGGGGAATTATTCATACAGACTGAAGCAAATGGATTACAACGGAAACTTCGAGTATTTTGATCTGGCGCAGGAAGTGGTCATCGGATTGCCGGATCAATATGCGCTTCATCAGAACTATCCGAATCCATTCAATCCTTCAACCGTAATAAACTTTGACATACCGGCAGCCGGCGAAGTGTCTCTCGACCTTTTTGACATGAAGGGCAGCCATGTCAGGAATCTGATAAGCGGATACAGGAACGCGGGTTACAATTCCGTCAGTCTCAATGCATCTGATCTGCCCAGCGGTTCCTACATTTACAGACTTTCAGCCGGCAGCTATTCTGCGGTTAAAAGGCTTATGCTTGTAAAGTAAAGCAACTCTGCGTAACATATACGAAAAGGCCGGTTCGTCCGGCCTTTTTTTTTGCCCGCAGCCCGGTCAAAATTAACCCAATAGTAATAATCTGCCAATTGTAAGTTTTCAATAGTTAGGTTATTTTGTATGTACTTTTCCAAACATCCCAAACTAATTTAACACTCAAAAATGAAAAGAGCATTATTAGGTTTCATCATGCTGTGTATGGCAGTCAGCGTTTCAGCACAGCAAAGGCTCGCAGAGAATTTTGACTATCCGGTCGGTGATTCTCTCGGAGCTCACGGCTGGACTTCGTTCAGCGGAGGAGCCACAAACCGGCTTCTGGTTACATCACCGGGTTTGTCGTATGCCGGATATCCTCTATCAGGCATTGGAAATGCAACAACGCTGACAACAACCGGTCAGGATGCATATACACAGTTCACATCTTCCGCAGATTCAACAAATGCGAAGGCAGTATATGCTTTCTTTCTTGTGAACGTTTCAAGCGTTCAGAACGGCGGCGATTACTTCCTGGCTTTTCTGCCGGGTACATCAACCACATTCTACAGTGCACGAGTTTTTGCAAGAAGCAATGGTGCAGGCGGAATAAATTTCGGCATAGCAAAATCTTCACCGCAAGATACTCTCAACGCCGCAATGTGGTCAACTTCAAGCTACAACCTTAATACAACATATCTTCTAGTGTCCAAGTATGAATTCAGGCCGGGAGCTTCAAATGACGCTGTAAGCCTTTTCATATTCTCTTCAGGCCTGCCTGTGACCGAGCCGGCTCCGACTGTGGGTCCCATAGCATTCACATCTGGAGATGCATTCAGCCTTGGCCGCGTGGCCTTGAGACAAGGTGTTGCTACGAGGGCACCAGGCATTACAGTTGACGGAATATTGGCTACCACTTCATGGTTCACTACAGTACTTAACGTAAAGCTCGCGGTTCAGGGATTGTACAACGAAGGTTCTGGTCAGCATAGCGTCAATGATTCTGTAACAATTTATCTGAGAAACAACACGACTCCTTATGCCATTGTTGACTCATCAACTGCGGTTGTTGACAAGGTTTCGCTCAGAGGATTGTTTGAGTTCGCCAATGTGACGTCGGGAAACTACTACATGGATGTAAGATACAGAAAGAGCCCGGTTTTCAGAAATGGAGTGACAACATGGAGCAGGACAGGGGGAGAAGCGCTTACACAGTACAACGGATTCTCTTATGACTTCACTGATGCCGCCAACAAAGCTTACGGAGACAATCAGTTGCTGAAAGGCGCCATATATGTTACATATAACGGAGATGTCAATCAGGACGGAACCGTTGATGCATCTGACGCTTCGGCAGTTGATAACGATATAAGCAATTTTGCCTCCGGGTATCTGAACACCGACCTCAACGGCGATGAGTTCATTGATGCTTCGGATGCGGCCGTTACAGACAATAATGCATTCAACTTTGTCGGCAGTGTGACTCCGTAGTAACGGGGCAGTTTTGTTGAATTGATCTGTAATCCGGGGAGGCGGTCATATAACCGCCTCCTTTTTTTTTTCGATTACCGAAATTTGAATTGGTAAAGAAGGATTTTTTCTTTAATATGAACCGGAACAAATTTTAAACTAAAGGAGCAAAAAGAAATATGAAAGGAGTTCTTACCGCAGCCCTATTGATGCTGACTGTTTTTACCGCAGGCAATACTGCCAGGTCACAGGTACTTCTGAATGAAAATTTCGATTATCCCGCAGGCGATTCCTTAGGGGCACATGGCTGGGTCTCTTTCAGCGGAGGATCTACAAATGTACTTACCGTTACCACTCCAGGACTCACATACACAGGTTATCCCGGCTCAGGAATCGGAAATGCAGTTTCGATGAGTACATCGGGACAGGATGCATATACATCCCTGTCTTCCGTTGACAGCTCTAACTCATTCTATGCGGCCGCAATGGTCACAGTTTCCGCGGCACAAGCAGGTGACTATGTATTGGCATTCCTGCCATCAACTTCCACCACTTTTTACTCAGGCAGGTTGCATATCCGATCAAACGGAAGCGGAATTGATTTCGGAATCACAAAGGGCGCGGCTACCGATACAACAACTGCCGGCATTTGGACCACCGGGAGTTACAGCCTGAATACAACGTATCTTGTGGTTCTCAAATACACATTTGTAGCTGGCTCAAATAATGACCTCGTGAGCCTGTTTGTCTTAAGCGGTGCTATACCGTCCACAGAACCCACACCTACCGTTGGGCCGCTTGCTTATCCTTCGGGTGATGCGTTTAATCTCGGCAGAATAGCATTGAGACAGGGGACCTCATCACGCGCACCAACTCTCAGGCTTGACGGCATTAGGGTTACAAGAAGCTGGACTTCGATCATCACGGGTGTGATCTCGCAGTCAGGTTCGGTACCTTCAGACTTTTCACTTGGACAGAACTATCCGAATCCGTTCAATCCTGACACAAAGATAGAATTCAGTATCCCCGAGCAAGGTCAGGTTACTCTAAAGGTGTTTGACGCCCTTGGAAAAGAAGTTCAGACGCTCGTAGATACGAGACTTAATGCAGGCACTTTCTCTGTGAGATTCAGCGGCGCCGGGCTCAGTTCAGGTTTGTATTTCTACAGTCTTGATTACGAAAACGGCAATAAAGGAATTTTCTCGCAAACCAAGAAACTGATTCTCAATAAGTGATTCATTAAAGTAACAGAGCAATTCAAAACCGATCTGAAAACTGATCTGAAAACAGATCTGAAAGAGCAGGGCAATATGAAAATTCAGTTTGGAGCTGTTGTTGTCTTTTTACTCCTTTGCACTTCGGCATTTTTGCATGCGAGGGATGTGCTCATAACGGAAAACGGGCTTTCTCCGGCTGATGTGTCATTGAATACCGGCGATACGCTCAAATGGTTCAACATGCTTGATGTTTCAGTACGGATAAGCTGCGGCCCCGGACATCAGGGAACATCGTCACCTGAAGGAACAGATCCATATGAAGCTGTGGTTCAGCCGCAATCTTCGGCGATCAGGAAGTTGACTGTTGCAGGCACTTATGTTTACAAAGTTGAATCCGGAATCGGAATTTTTTTCGGAGTTGTTTCTGTGGTTGCACCGCTTCCGGTGGAGCTGACCGACTTTGTCGCAACAACGATCAAGAACGAAGTGATACTGGACTGGTCAACTGGCGGGGAAGTCAACAATGAAAGATTCGAGATCCAGCGTGTAAAAGTTGACAAGAAGACCGAGTATAATGCCGCAGCGAACTTCGAAACAATAGGCATGCTTATGGGAGTCGGAAATTCCAGCAATGTCCACAATTACAAATACCGGGACAGGAATCTTGAATCAGGCACATACATGTACAGACTAAAGCAGTATGACTATAACGGCAACTTTGTTTATCACAGGTTGTCAACCGAGATCAATATTGGTGTCCCGCTGAAGTTCAGGGTTTCTCAGAATTATCCGAATCCTTTCAATCCTTCAACAGCTGTGACTTTGGATCTGCCCGAAAGCGGACGGCTATCCGTGATCTTGTTTGACATATCCGGAAGGGAAGTTTCTAAGATCTTTGAAGGTACGATTGATGCCGGCTACAGTAAGATCAGCATTTCAGGTTCAGGACTCAACAGCGGCATTTATTTCTGCAGATTTGATTTTTCATCCGGATCTTCAGAATTCTCAGAAACAAAGAAGATGATGCTGGCTAAGTAAGCAATTGATCTGACATTGAATAAAGCCGCTTGATCAGCGGCTTTTTTTTTGAATGATTATCGTAAGAATGGCGATGTTACGGGATGAGTAAAACCATTAATTGCGGAAAGAAAAACAGCCATGAATCAAAGGCAGGGAATTCGCCGGTGTATTATGATCTGTTTGGTTTAAGTTTCGCTTACAAACAAAAAATCCCGGCTCTTCGAGAACCGGGAAATCTGTTGCGGAAGGGGAGAGATTCGAACTCTCGGTAGGGTTTAATCCCTACGACGGTTTAGCAAACCGTTGGTTTCAGCCACTCACCCACCCCTCCATAGCTGAAAAAATCTCTGCAAAGTTAGTCAAATGCATCATATCATTCAACCACAAACTATGATTGAAAGCGCTGAACTCACTTTATGGAGATGATATCGTTGTACAATACAAAGATCATGAACGCGATAAGGAGTGCAAATCCAACATTCTGCAAAATGATCTGCACTTTGTACGGTACGGGTTTTCTGACGATCCCTTCGTAGAGCAGAAGCATGAAATGTCCGCCGTCAAGAGCAGGGAATGGAAGAATATTTATCACTGCCAGGGAGATCGACAGAAGAGCAAGGAACCCAAGGAAGGAGTAGATCCCACCCTCGGCAGATTGTGCCGATGCCTGAGCTATCTTGACAGGGCCGCCGATTGCCTTCTTGAAAGGCACATCCCCGGAAATGATCTTACCGATGGTCTTGAAGAACAATTCAATGCCGAAATGGTACATGTCATATCCGGCCTTTGGAATGGCGGTGATCGCGTTATACCTTATCTCTTCAACTTTACCTACATACTTTGCCGAGAGCATAATTCCGATAGTTGAGTCGGCTGAGGACGGCGTGACAGAACAGTTCATATCAACTCCGTCTCTCTTCCATGCCAGTTCCTTTGTCTGTCCAGCGTTTTCACGTATAAGGTCAGTCAGCTGCTGCGGATTTGTTATTGTGCGGCCGTCGAATGCGGTTATGATATCGCCCTTCCTCAGCCCGCAACTTTCAGCCGGTTTTCCTGAAACCACATCATTTATCTCAGGCAATGTTTCACCTGGCAATATTCCGAAATTGCGTTCTGTAAGATCACCGACCTGAGATTTGCTCAGGTCTATTACTTTCTTTTCACCGTTTCTGTCCACGGCAAATGTCAGCCCCTCGCCAAGATTCTCAAAATAGATCTGGGCCTGAACATCCTCCCAACTGTTGACCGATGAATTGTTGATCGAAAGTATCTTATCTCCCGGCTTCAGATCGCTTGATGCGGCCGCTGTATTCTTGGAAATGTAACCGATCGTTGTCGTTGCAGTAAGGTTCTTTCCTTTAATGAGAGTAAGTGCATAGAATATCAGAAATGCCAGAAGGAAATTCATGATCACACCCGCTGTTATGACAATCATTCTCTGCCATACCGGCTTTGCCCTGTATTCATAAGGCATCGGTTCTTTCTCGATGAAGTTTTTGTCCATGCTTTCATCTATCATCCCGGCAACCTTCACATATCCGCCGATCGGAAATGCGCAGATTCTGTAATCCGTGTTGTCGCCAAGTTCAACTTCCTCGCTGAGTTTACCGAATGTGAAACCGTTTACCTTATTGTAACCGAATAACCGATTGCCGATGCCAAGCGCAAATACTTCCGCCCGCATGCCCGTAAGCCTGGCCGCAATGAAGTGTCCGAACTCGTGAATGAAAACGAGTATGCCGATCACTATCAGAAAGTAAAATATCGTGCTTATCAATTCCATGTTACAGTATTACGTAATGTGAGTAAAAAATGTTTTTCAATGTCTGCTTATGCTTCAATCTTCCTGAAGCGCCTTTCAACATCCTCATTGACCCTCCTGTCGAGCTCGATTATATCTTCCGGCTCATTGAGGCCTTCCGGCACGTGGTCGTCAAGTTGCTGACGGATGATGTCCGGTATCTGCATGAATCCGATCTTCCCATTTAGAAAAAGCCTAACTGCCGCTTCGTTCGAGGAATTCAAAACAGCAGGATAGCTCTGCCCGCTCCTCATTGCATCGTAAGCGATTGACAGGCATTTGAATTTGTCGGGGTCGGGGTTCATGAATTCGAGTCCCGAAAGTGCTGTAAAGTCTATTCTTGGATAGTCAGAGGTGATCCTTTCCGGATAAGTAAGAGCATACTGTATCGGGATCTTCATATCGGGTACGCCAAGCTGAGCTTTCACTGATCCGTCGTGAAACTCAACAAATGAATGAACAATGGACTGCGGGTGAATAATCACCTCGATTTGTTCCAGGTCCAGTCCGTAGAGCCACTTTGCTTCAATCACTTCAAGCCCTTTGTTCATCATGGTTGCAGAGTCGATCGTTATCTTCTTTCCCATACGCCAGTTCGGATGCTCCAGTGCTCTTTCCGGTGTACCTGCTTCCATTTCCTCGCGGGTGGAATAGAGGAACGGGCCTCCGGAAGCTGTTAAAACCACTTTGCTTACACTTTCCTTGCTTTCTCCCGCAATGCACTGAAGAATTGCGGAATGTTCGCTGTCGATCGGATAAATGCTTGTTCCGTTCTCTGACATTATCTTCTCAACCAAATGTCCTGCCGAAACCAATGTCTCCTTGTTGGCAAGTGCAACGTTCTTGCCTGATTTCAGCGCGCTTAAGGTAGGGGCTAGTCCGGAGAATCCTGAAACCGAACTCACGGCCAGATCATAACTTCCGCAGGCGGCAATGTTCAGAAGCTCATCAGTGCCGCAGAGTATCTCGGTTGAACCTGCGCTTATGAAACTTTTCAGCTCCTTATATGATGCTTCATCCTCAATTACTACAGCTTCGGGATTGTATTTTCCGATCTGTTCGGAAAGAAGCCTGGCATTCTTGCCGGCAGTCAGGTATTGGAGCTTCAGGTCTTTGCCGTTTGAAATAAGATTGTCTATTACGGCAAGTGTGTTCCTGCCTATAGATCCTGTTGAGCCGAATATACAGATTCTCTTTTCGCCTTTTCGCAATAGTCCTTCAACAAAAAACTCAAGAATTAAGAATCTTAATCCTTGAGTTCAATTTCGGTTATGTTATCGTTTCAGTTGATGTACTTGTTGATCATTTTGAGGAAGTCTTCCTTCTTTCTGCTGCCTACAATCACTTCAGCAATGTTGCCTTCCTTATCGAGTATGAATGTGGTGGGTACTGCCTCGATCTTTGCTCCGTTAGATTCTCCGAATGCATCTACAACTTCCTGATTACCGTCAAGGATGGGATAGGCTACCGGATTTGACTTCAGAAAATCATCGACTTTCTTGGTACCTTCCTGCTGAAATATGTTAACGCCAAGCATCTGGAATTTATCAGACGGCAATTCCTGAGATATCTTTGAAAGGTCAGGCATTTCCTTTATACAGGGTCCGCACCATGTTGCCCATAGGTTAACCATCACAACTTTGCCTTTGAGATCATTCAGCGATGCCGCCTTCCCACCTTCGGTCCATATCAGATTTGGTGCAGATTTCTTCTTGGATGACTTTTCCACCTTCTCAATCTTATACAGTCTGATATTGTCATCACCCTTATTGGAAGCGGTGTTCACATCACCGGGTTGATTCTTGGTGAGAGCTTCCTTCTTTTCATTTTGCTTTTCGTTGGCTGCCTGCTTAATCGTTTCCTTGCCGCAACCTATTGTAACTGCTGCAATTGCAAGCAGGATGAACAGAATGTTCTTCTTCATTATTTGCCGTTATTTATTTTGATTGCTGTAATTGGTTAGTACCGCTGTAATGTCTTCAGAATCCATCTGGGCAACTGATGAACATATCACATTGTCTTTGTACCAAATAACTGCTGAGGATGTTTTTTCCTTCAGGCATGTAAACCAGTTCGTGCCGTTATTCACTTTTTCAGTGAAGTCTTTGCACAGGACGATCCTTGAACCTTTGCTAAGGATGTGATCCTTGTTGCCCTGCAATGTGTATATGTAGACGTTTCCCTTCTTGTGAATGATATGAGCGAGTTTCTCACCGTTGATTTCGTTACAGGTGCCTCCAACTAGCTGAGCGTCCTTTACATCAGGCACAAAGACCTTAAAATCGAGATACTTGTTCATGGAATCCGCGAGGACCTTTGCGTCACTGCTCTTGATCTGAAGCGGGACTTTGCCGTCAATGATCTTATTGAAAACATCTCGTGAAACCGCAACCATATCATTGGATGCAAGCACCGGACCCGAATCTCTGTACGTAGTTATATACAAAATACCGGCGATCAGCAGTACAAAAACGGATACTCCGATATAGAGATTTCTCTTTAGGTTCAGTTTGTTTTCGTCTATAAAAGACTGCTGGATAGGTTTGGTCCGGTCAAGTGTTACACTTTCGGCTGAATGTCTTGCAGAGGCCTTCTTTATATACTCATCAATTCCTTCACCTATCTTCTTCTGCAGGTAAAGAGGGGGACCGCTGAGTTTTCCCGACTCATTGACTCTTTTCTTGGTGAGCTTCTCAAAAACGAACCTGTTGTGAAGGTCGGCATCATTCCTGATCCCGTCCTCTGTTTCCTTAAGCTCTTGCGGATCGCGGATCTCATTGTCTATGTATGCGGTGATCAGTTCATGGATCCTGTTCCGGCCCTGATCATCACGGGTGTCCTGAGGGTTGCTGGTATTTGAATCAGACATCAGAAAGTGTGTAAAGTTTTTACAGTACGGTTTTGTTTGATTTACTTGATAAGGTTGTTTTCAACGTCGTAGCCCCTTTGCTTTGCATAATCGTAAAGCTTCTGCTGAAGCATCTTTCTTCCTCTGTGCAGCCTGCTTCTTACGGTTCCTATCGGACATTGAATGAACTCTGCGATCTCTTCATAGCTCAGGCCTTCAATGTCGCACAGGATAACGACAGTCTTGAAGTCGTCCTGGAGTGAGTTCAAAGCCCGGGTTACGTCATCATCAAGGAGGTTCGAAAAGACTTTCTCCTGAAGGTCAGAACTGTCAACTCTTTCAGCCCTGATAGTGTCAAAGAAATTTTCGATCTCAGCGTAGTCAACCTTGCCTGGTTCTTTCTGGTTCTTCCTGTACTTGTTTATGAACAAATTTTTCATGATACGGAACAGCCATGCTTTGCAATTGGTTCCTTTTTCAAACTTGTCAAAAAATCTGAAAGCCCTCAGAAAAGTTTCCTGAACAAGGTCGTCTGCATCAAGCTGGTTTCCCGTGATCTTCACTGCATAGCCATGCAGGATGCCCATATGAGGCATAGCTTCGGAGTCGAAGTCTGCTTTGCGTTGAAGCAGCTGCTCCTCGGTCAGATTCTCGACATCATCCGATATCTCGTCTCTGAACTCCTCCGGAACCTCAAGCTGATCATCCTTTACTTCGGTTTCCTCAGAAGTATTAGGCTGTTCTGATGTCAATGTTTCCGTGCTTTTTTACTGAGTTAAAGGGATTTAAACTACCTAATCGGACAGAGTATTTCAAGGACAGAACCTTTTTGAAAATCCGACCTGGTAAAATCTGTAATGAGAGGCTATTGAGTTGTGTTTTGATTTAGCGGGCGAGTAACGGGGCTCGAACCCGTGACATTCAGAGCCACAATCTGACGCTCTACCAACTGAGCTATACCCGCCATTGAAGTAACCTGTAACAGGCATTTACAAAGCCCGTGCCAAACAGGAAAAGAGAAGGCTTTGGGGCTGAATTGCTCGACAGGTAGGACTCGAACCTACAACCCTTCGGTTAACAGCCGAATGCTCCACCATTGAGCTACTGTCGAATTCTGCAAATATATCATTACAGATGTTTTTTTGCAATGTGATTAACTGTCATCCGCAATGAATTTGCTTACGTTCCGTTAATATAAGCAATGTTTGAAGCTGTAAATCGGAGGATAAGCACACTTGTCTGGAAAATGCGCCGATTAGTTCTTTCGGCAAGATATCACAGGGATTTGCACCTTTGTATGTCAGAGTTATGATACCAGTTTGTACAGCTTCCACCAGGGTGTGCCGGGGCTCGCGTGATGCTCGTGATGATATCCGAAAAAATAGCAGGTAAGAAAGGCAGTCAGATGATTTTTCCTTTGAGAACGTGCAAAGTGCGGAGCCTGTAGGCCGGTCTCAGGATGCCTGTGCGGCAGATATGTTCCAAAATAAAAGAGCTGTATCGAGCTAAGCACCGACGGGATAAGCCAGTAGGCAAATGCCGGGCCTTCTCCAAAAAAATAAGAGATTATATTGAATATGAGAGCCATAAGTATGAACTGCGATACTGTCGAGTATTCAAATATGAACCTGATGAACCAGACAAGAAAATTCCCTGCTCCTTTGCCAAAGTCGGGGTCATTTTCCCCGGTTGGATCTTTGTGGTGCATGTGATGCTTCCGAAACAGATTGCCGTAAGAGAATGAGGCAAAGAGGAAGCATGAGATCCTACCTATCAGATCATTAGCAAACCTGTTGCGCGAGACTGTTCCATGCATTGAATCATGTGCGGTGATGAAGAGTCCCGTATAAAGAAACGTCATCAGCAACATTCCCGCGTACATCAGCGGATTGGTGAACTCAGCCGGCGAATATGCCATCAGCAGAAGAAGAACGGAACACCATGATACAATTATCGTAAGAGCTATCAGTATACCCATCTTTTATGAAATTGACTTTCAAAAGAAACAATTTTTCATCTAATTAACAATGAATTAGTCTGAATGACAATTGCAGAGCATAACGGTTTCTGAGTTAACGGGCAGGATCAAATCCGTTCTTGAGGCGGATTTCCAGTTTGTGCAGGTAACGGGAGAGATCTCAAATTTCAAACATCATTCCTCAGGGCATTTCTACTTTGCCCTGAAAGACGAAAATGCCCAGATCAATGCGCTGATGTGGAGCTCTCTGAACAAAGCGCTCAGCTTCAAGCCTGCGGACGGCATGAAGGTGATTGTGAAGGGCAGAGTCACGGTTTACGCGAAGCGCGGTTCATACCAGATAGATATTCTGGATATGAGAGTGGCGGGTGTCGGTGATATTTTCCTTGCATTCGAACAGCTGAAGGAGAAGCTGAGAAAAGAAGGTTTGTTCGACAAATCGCACAAGAAACCGCTGCCGCAGTTTCCGGAAAGAGTGGTGATCATTACTTCAGAGACGGGTGCCGCCTTGCAGGACTTCTACCGCATTGCCTCCAGGAGATATCCCGTCATAAGCCTGATGCTCATAAATTCCAAAATGCAGGGAGCAGAAGCAGCCATGGAGCTGATCTCAGCCCTGGAAACTGCTAACGACAGGAAATATTCTGCAGACGTGATCGTGCTTGCCAGAGGCGGTGGATCCGCGGAGGATCTTTGGGTATTCAATGACGAAAGCCTGGCGCGTGCAATCTTTCGTTCGAATATACCGGTTGTTTCGGCTATCGGACATGAAGTTGACTTCACAATTGCAGATTTTGTCGCAGATGTCAGGGCTCCGACCCCTTCCGCTGCTGCCGAAATGATTCTTCCGGATATCAGCGAGCTCAGAAGAGACGTGGATGAAATCGACGACTCGCTGACTGCTGACATCAACTCCAAATTGAGCAGACTCAGGAAGGCAATAGATTCCATAGAAATGAGTTATCATTTCAGAAAGCCTGCCGAAAGAATGAAAGATCTTCAGTTACTGCTGAAGACCATTGATGAAGGAATGAGATCGGCATTGACATCAAGGATTTCACTTCTGAAAATAAGGCTGGACAATATAGAGAACAGTTATCATTTCAAGAAACCCGCAGATACTCTGGTAAATGCCGCAAAGAGACTGGACGAAATCAAGATCAAACTCTTACAGCGCGTTTCTGCCGGTTTGAAGGATTGCAGCAAGAGCCTTGATTCATCTGCCTCGCTTCTGAGCAGTTACAACCCGGAAAATGTTCTTAAGAGAGGATTTGCAATAGTATCGAAGAACGGGAATGTTGTTCAGCGAAATGCGATGCTTGAAAAGGGGGACTCGGTAGGGATCAGATTTTATGACGGAAGTTCAAACGCAATCATAAATGAAAAATTAAAGGACATTGAAAACAAAGAAAGCAAAAGACCAGACTGAATCTGAGAATTTTGAAACAGCATTCAGAAAACTTGAGGAGATCCTCAACCGGCTTGAGAATGAGATACCGGACTATTCAATAGACAAGATCCTTGAGGAGTATGAAGAAGGAGTCAGACTGCTGAAGATCTGCCGGGATAAGCTCAAGGATGCGGAACTGAGAATCGCTAAAATTGGGGCTGAAGAAGAGGACCGGAAATAGTATATTCAAAAAATTTTATACCCACTGATGAATGAATTCGATATCTCGCAAACGAGATTCCTGAAGGATATTAATTATCCGGTCGATTTGAGAAAGCTGAACCTGATGGACCTAAGAGGACTGGCTGACGAAGTAAGGGAATATTTGATCGACACCATCTCAAAGATTGGCGGACATTTGGGAGCATCGCTTGGCGTGTGCGAACTCACGCTCGCACTGCATTATGTTTTCAACACGCCTGAAGACAAGATAGTATGGGATGTCGGTCATCAGGGGTACATCCATAAGATCCTTACAGGAAGGAAAGAAGCTTTAAAAAAGATCAGGCAGAAGGACGGCATAAGCGGTTTTCTGAAAAGAAGCGAAAGCGAGTACGATGTGTTCGGAGCCGGTCATGCTTCCACATCCATATCGGCCGCACTTGGAATTGCCACAGCAAGAGACTTCCTCAAGAAGAACTATAAGGTTATTGCAGTTATCGGAGACGGGTCGATGACCGGCGGCATGGCATATGAGGCAATGAACAATATTGGATTGCTGAAGAAGGACATCATAGTGGTCCTCAATGACAATAAGATGTCAATAGCGCCGAATGTCTGGTCCATTCAGAATTATTTTAACGACCTGATGACCAACGACACTTACAATAAGTTCAGGTCAAAGGTCTGGGAACTGACAGAAGTTCTCGACAAGAAACACAGCGACCGGCTGCGAAGAGTTGCGGCACGTATTGAAGGCGGCCTTAAGGGTGTAATAACGCCGGGCATGCTTTTTGAGTCTCTGGGTTTCAGGTACTTCGGTCCGGTGAACGGGCACAATGTGGTGAACCTTGTGAAGACATTTGAAGAACTGAGCAAGATGTCCGGTCCGCTTCTTCTCCACATAATCACGGAGAAAGGCAAAGGGCCGTCTTATGCAGAGAGCCATCCGCAGAAGATCCATGCTCTCAACCCTTTTGACAAGTCCACGGGTATTGAATTCAAGAAGCCGAGCCTTCCTACTTTCACAAAGATCTTTGGTGAAGCGCTGGTTGAACTTGCAAAGGAAGACAATAAGATAGTTGCCGTCAATGCGGCAATGCCGGACGGCACCGGTTTGAACTACATGCAGAAGGAAATTCCCGACAGATATTTTGATGTCGGAATTGCCGAACAGCATGCGGTTACATTTTGCGCCGGACTTGCAACGGAAGGTTTCACACCCGTTGCGGCAATTTACTCAACATTTCTGCAAAGGGCTTTTGATCAGATCATTCATGACTCGGCACTGCAGAAACTTCCTGTTGTATTTGTGCTTGACAGGGGCGGGCTGGTTGGCGCCGACGGGGCAACGCATCACGGAGTGTTTGATTTGACTTATCTGAGACTTGTTCCCGGAATGGTGATAATGTCGCCGAAGGATGAATCGGAACTGAGGGACATGCTTTTCACGGCAACAAGGTACAAGCGCGGGCCGATTGCGCTGAGGTATCCGCGCGGTAATGTGTTCGGTGTTGAGCTCGGTAAGATGAAACAGATCGAAATCGGGAAGTCCGAAACACTGAAGACCGGTAATGACATCGCTGTTCTTGCTGTCGGCAATATGGTTCACAATGCAAGGACCGCGGCAAACCTTCTTGAAAGCGAAGGAATCTCTGCCGAGATCGTGAATGCAAGATTTGTGAAGCCGCTTGACAGGGAAATGCTTTTTGACATATTGGGCAGATTCAGCAAGATAATCACTGTTGAAGACAATACTATTGTCGGAGGATTCGGCAGCGCCGTCAGCGAATTTGCTGTTCAGCACGGGTACAAGAACGACATTCTGATACACGGTGTGCCGGACAGGTTCATTGACCACGGAAAGCCGGAAGAACTCCATAAGGATCTCAGGCTTGATGCAGAAGGAATTTTCAGCATTGCTAAGGAGTTTATTTCGAAAAAGATCCTTCATGCGTAAACTCACAGTAATAACGACTCTGCTTCTCCTGCCTTTCATGATATCGTCATGTTCAGACAACCAGGTAGCAGATATACAGTCCGGAACGGTTCTGATCAATGCTTCGGGTATTGTCGAACATCTTGACGGCGACTGCTCGGCTGTACAGATAAGGACCAAGAGCCTTGGAAATGCTGACTTTTCGGCATATACATTAATAAAGATAGAGCTTGACGGAATGTCTGACGCCGACCTTGCAAGCATTCAGATCTTCTTTTATGAAAACGGTGAACAGCGGAACTTACTGGAACTTACAAGCAGAGACGAAATCAACAGTACTCGATTGAGTGAGATTGCATCTCCTTCATCTGACAGAGAAATATTTGCGCGTGTTACCCTGAAGTCTTCCGTATGCACGGGGCAGATCTACTATCTCACTCTGAGAGATGTGAAAATTACAGGAATCAGATAACTCCCGCCTCTTGGAACTCACCGGCCTTATCCTTAACAACAAGACTGAAGCAAAGCCGTCTCTGACGCATTTCAGAAAGGACAATGACAAGAAGGTCTATATTGAAACCTACGGATGCCAGATGAATTTCTCTGACACTGAGATTGTCCTTGGAGTCATGAGCAGGTACGGATACAATGAGACCACGGAACTTCGTGATTCAGATGTGATATTGCTGAATACATGCAGTATCAGGGACAATGCCGAAAGAAAGATCTATTCAAGGCTTGATGAGCTTAAGTTTGAAAAGAGAAGAAATCCCAATCTGATCATCGGAATACTCGGGTGCATGGCAGAGAGGCTCCGCAGAGATCTTCTTGAGGAGAAGAAAATGGTTGACCTCATCGTGGGACCTGATGAATACCGGAAAGTGCCGGAGCTGATAGACAACCTTGCGGAAACAGGGGAGAAGGGAATCGCAGTGAAGTTGTCCAGGGTTGAGACGTACGACGACATTGCGCCGTTAAGAAGAGAAGGAGTGAGCGCATGGCTTTCTATCATGCGCGGCTGTGACAAATTCTGCACTTTCTGTGTGGTGCCGTTTACGAGAGGAAGAGAACGAAGCAGGAGTCTGGCAGGTGTTGTAAGTGAGGCAGTTAAACTGGCCGAACAGGGAGTGAAGGACATCTGGTTGCTGGGACAGAATGTAAATTCGTACAGGCATGAGGGAAACGACTTTGCCGATCTTCTGAATACAGTTGCATCCGAATTGCCGCAGGTAAGAATCAGATATACAACTTCGCATCCGTATGACCTTTCAGTGAAGCTTCTTGAAACAATGGCTTCTCATGATAACATCTGCAAGTATATTCATCTTCCTTTGCAGTCAGGTTCCGACAGGATCCTTAAGCTTATGAACAGGCTCTATTCAGTGAAGCATTACATGAATGTGATGAAGACTGCAAGGAGCATGATGCCTGATATCGGATTTTCAACCGACATTATTTCCTGCTTTCCCGGTGAAAGTGAGTATGACCACAGAATGACGCTTGATGCGATCCGTGAAGTCAGATATGACGGCGCGTACACATTCCTTTATTCACCAAGGGAAAACACCAGGGCATACTCGATGGAATGGAACTTCCCCGAGGAAATAAGAAAACGAAGGCTCGAAGAGATAATCTCACTGCAGAGAGAAATATCATTCGATATCAACAGGTCTCTGATAGGCAAGATAAAGACAATAGTGGTGGAATCCAGGAGCAAGAAATCGGATAAACAATTTCTCGGACGCACTGACTGCAACAAGTCGGTGATAATTCCCGATAATTTCGTGAACAATTCATGCCGGCAGGACATTTCAGCAGGGGACATCGTTGATGTTGAAATCCGCAAGGCAAACTCCGCGACCCTCTTCGGAGAGATCAGATGCGTACGCACTTCATTAACCGTCTAGCGCAAGAATTACTTTGGCAGATAATCTAAGCATTGCGGCATTTCATATATTCGGAGCAATGGTCAGACTATTGCCACTTCCGCTTGCGAGAAAGCTGGCGATCCTTCTGGGAAGGTTTTTTTTTATCTGCTCCCTATCCGGAAAGACGTAGCTCTCTCCAATCTTGACATTTGCTATCCTGAGAAGGACAGGAAATGGAAGCTGAACGTAGTCAGGAACTCATACATCAACCTCACTCTGAACCTCATTGAATTTTTCTACATCCCTAAGTTTGACAAAAAACTTACTGAGAAGAACTTTCGCTTTCACGATAAGAAAGGAATGATTGAAGTTCTGAGCTCTCCTAAAGGCTCGTTAAATCTCAGCGCTCACCTTGCCAACTGGGAGATGCTTGCTTACTGCTGCCCGCTCATAACTGAGATTCCGCTGAACATCATAACCAAGAGGCAGTCAAACAAGAAGCTCAATGACCTCATAAACTCTTACCGTTCAAAGAGCGGAAATCACATGATAGAAACCGGGATGACGCTTAAAGAGGTTTTTATGGCGGTAAAGAAGAGACTTCCGATATGCTTCCTTGTTGATCAGGCAGGCAATCCGGATTATTCAGTGTATGTTGATTTCTTCGGGAAGAAAGCGGCGGCGTTCAGCGGACCTGCAAAACTCGCGCTCGCCGAAAGGCCTTTGCTCATTCTTATTCACATGGTCAGAAATTCAGACCTGACCTATACAATATTTCACAGCAACATAGAATACTGCGACATCACCGGCAGAGATGCCGCAAATGTAGAGATGCTTACCGCAAGAATACAAAGCAGAATTGAAGAAGCCATCAGGGAGCACCCTGAACAGTGGCTCTGGTTCCACAAGAGATTCAAACACATCAGGCAGGATTGAGTTGGAACGCTTTCTCATTATACAGACCGCATTTCTCGGTGATCTTGTGCTTACTTTGCCGATGATCCAGGTGCTGAAGGATCAGTTTCCGCAAAGCAGTATTGACCTTCTGATGATTCCCTCAACTCATGATGCAGTAAAGGATAATCCTCTGATCGCTGAAACAATCATTTACGACAAGAGGTCTGGAAATACAGGTGACCTGCTCAGTCTCGGAAGAAAGCTCAAACAGAAGAGCTATGACGTTTTGATCTCGCCTCACAGGTCTGCTCGTTCCGCTGTACTGAGCAAACTTGCAGGTGCAAAGAAAAGCATTTCATTTGATACGTCTTCACTCAGCTTCCTTTACGGGGATACTGTGAAATACCGGAATGATATTCACGAGATCATGCGGAACCTTGACCTGCTAAGGCCTCTGGGAATTGTGATGAATGAAATTGTTAAACCGGATATGTACATAGGAGAGACAGAAAAGAACATTGCATCCCGGATCATTCAGGACCTTGAGCTGACCGATAGAAGATTCGTTGCTGTTGCGCACGGGTCGGTTTGGAATACGAAAAGATTTCCTGAAGAAAAATTTTCATCTGTGATAAAGGAGTTGGCTGATTCCGGCATTGACTCAGTTCTTGTCGGCGGAAAGGAAGATACTGCTTCCTCGGAGAGGATATGCAGTCAGGTGAATTCTACTTATCTCAGGAACCTCACAGGCAAGCTGAGCATACAGGTATCATCGGAGATCATCCGCAGGGCCTCTTTGCTGCTGACCAACGACTCCGCGCCCTTGCACATAGGCAATGCAGTGAACACGACTGTATTTGCCGTTTTCGGTTCAACAGTTACAAACTTCGGATTCTTTCCTTACGGAAGAGAAGACAGGGTTTACCAAGTAAACGGCCTTGAGTGCCGGCCATGCGGAATTCACGGGAAGACCAAATGTCCACTCGGCACGCTGGAGTGCATGTACCGGATAGATGATGCAAAGATCGCCGCCGACATTATCGAATCAGTTCGCAAGAAATGAACCCAGCCTGCTCGTTATCTCTTCCTCGGTGTATGCTTCGCCCTTCTCGTTCATCTGCTTTATGATCTCATCTATCACAAGCCTTCCTTGTGCTTTGGAGTCATCCTTCAGGAATCCGGAGAACACAGGATCGCCGAGCAGTGCATGGTTGATCTCAGATTCCTTGTTGTGCTCATCAAGCTCGGTGAAGTAAACAACCCTGAACTTCTTATTGAAATCACCTTCGCGGTAGATCTCAAACATGGTTTTGTCAGATTCGAATATCATGCTTTCAGTTTATTTAGTTCGATGATCCTGCTTATGTATTTCCCGATCATGTCAAATTCGATATTGACCTTATCTCCTGCCTTTGCATTGCCGAGATTCGTAACGTCAAGCGTGTGCGGGATTATGGCAACTTTGATCCTTGCTTGCTTACCCGCCGTTCGGTCAATCTCAGCAACAGTAAGGCTGATTCCGTCTATTGAGATCGAACCAACGTAGATCACGCTTCCTGCCAGGGACTTTGGAAAATCAATAAATAGTTCCCAGCTTCCCCTGAGCTTGTTGATCCGGGTTATTGTGCCCGTTGTATCAACATGTCCCTGAACAAAATGTCCGTCAAACCTGCCGCCGGCTTTCATTGCCCTTTCCAGATTCACAAAGCTTCCGGGCTTCAGCATCCCGAGATTTGTTTTTTTGAGAGATTCGGCGATCGTGTCAAATGTGAATCCGCTTCTTATCTTGGAAGTGATGGTCATGCATGCACCGTTGATGGCAATGCTGTCACCAACCCTCATATCCCTCAGATATCCTTTCTGTTCAGGTTTTACCACAAACCTGATGTTTGATCCCGCCTTTGTGGCGGAGATGATTGCTCCTGTAGTTTCAACTATTCCAGTAAACATTTTTGTACCTCACGATTAGTTCATTTGATTCATTAATGTAGTGCCTGTCAAGCGCAAGCCTGTAAGCATCATCAAGCCTGCGAATTTCAAGATCTTCAAACGCCGAAAGCCCCCTGCCGATTATTCTTGGTGCGATCATGAAATAAATGTCATCGAAAAGTTGTGAAGCGACAAATGATGAGAACAGTCCTGCACCACCTTCAACCAGTATGCTTGAAATTCCTTCCTGCCATGCGGCATTGAGAATGCTTTCGATCTTAAGGCCTCTCCCAGATTTCCGGACATGAATTCTCCTCACATCCGGATATTGCTTTCCCCGCTTTGCCGATCCTGAAGTGATCACTATTGTCCGGTCTGCATTCTCGTCGTTAAACACCCTGAGCTTGCCCGGGAGAGTAAGATCCTCATCGATGACAAGCCTCAGAGGCGACCGCTTTCCTGCCAGCCTTGCATCAAGCAGAGGGTCATCCTTCAGCGCGGTGTTCCTACCAATCAGTACGGCATCGTATTCGGACCGCATCTTGTGTACGAAATACCGCGCACTTTCCGATGTTATGTATTTTGAACTTCCGTTACCGAGTGCGATAATTCCGTCAGCGCTTTGCGCAACTTTCAAGGTCACATATGGCCTCTTCTTTTCAACGAATGTCATAAAGAATTTATTCAGGGCCCTGCTTTCTTCTTCAAGCACTCCCGCGTTCACTTCAATCCCTGCATTCCTGAGTATCCTGATGCCTCTTCCGTTCACGGGAGGGTAAGGGTCCTTGCATCCTATTATCACCCTTGCAGGCTTCATATCCGTGAGCATTCTGGCGCATGAACCGGTCTTTCCTTTGTGTGCGCATGGTTCAAGGTTCACATACAAATGGCATCCTCTTAAGTCCTTCACTTTCTTCAAAGCAGATGCAACCGCATTTACCTCAGCATGCGCGTCTCCGTATCTTTTGTGCCATCCTTTTCCGATAACCCTGCCATCCTTCACGATCACACAGCCGACCATAGGATTCGGCGATACTTTGCCGGCTCCCTTCACTGCGAGCCTCAGGCACATTCTCATATACTTCTCGTCAGCGCTTTGCATCCTGTTTCAGTGAATTTGTTATGCTGTGAGGATTGTCACGGTGATATATGTAAGTAGCATGTTCGAAACGCGCGACGGAAAATCTCTCCTCTGCCCTTCTCAGAAAGTCGGAATCATGCGAATAGATGTCGTTAAATCCGCCAAGTTCATCGAACACCTCCTTCTTTCCAAAGAATGTCCCTCCTATGGCGCACTCGTTGATGTGTATCATTTTCGAAACGTCATTTGCATCGGGTATCAGAAAATCTTCCTCGTTTCCGACAAGTGTGGCGGGGGAGTGAAGCAGGTCACCGCCAGACTCACGCAAATGCTCCACTCTCAGCCTGATGTGCTGTTCAGAGTATTCATCATCGGCGTCGAGAAATGAAACATAACGGCCTTCGGATATTTTCATGCCTGCGTTAAGTGACAGCGGATGTCCGCGGTTTGAGTGCCTCAGATATCTGATGTTGTTGTTCTCTTTCATGAAAGGCAGCAGAAGTTCGAATGTGTTGTCGGTGCTCCCGTCATCTACTATGATCAGCTCTGTGTTAGGATACGACTGCCTGAGGACTGATGAAACGGAACGGTGCAAGAAACCGGAGCTGTTGTAAGTGGCAAGTATAACGGATACGAGTTCACTCTTGCCGCTTGTCACCATTGCACCTTCTTCGCGCTTCCGGGGATCTTCAGTTTGTAGTGAAGTTTTCCGGGATTAAGGTTCTCGATCTTATAAGTGACCCATACATACTGCTTTTCCTTTGGCCTCGTCAGCGTTACTTTTTTGGGGAAGTGAATTCCGCCGCTTTCATAAAACTCGTCGTATTTGATCTCAAGCCGCAGTGCGCCCGATTCATCGTAGTTCTGGATCCTTGTCACATAGAAGTACTCGCTGTTGACAACGTATTTATTTGTAGCCTTGCCGGACTTCTGTTCAAGTACATAATCTTCATTCAGCAGGAAGATCCTGTAATCGCTTGTGTCTTTGTTTGTGATCATAAAATTTCCGGAAAGCGCATTCACAAGATCGTCAAACTCCACCTTCATCTTTAGTATGACGCCGAGATTTCTCTGCGTTGAAGGGCCTTTGATAACCTTATTCTCCGTGGCGTTGTAATATGTGAACTCAGACCTTGTAACAAGCACGTCGGCTATGTCAATGCCGAAAGGACCTTCTATCTTTGTGTACAGGCTGTCGGGACGGTTGATGCTGACGGTGAATGAGCCGGTGTTTGAGAGAGTTGGGGAGTCTATCGAAATCTCTCCTTCTGCGCTCAGCGACGTAAGCCTTGCCGCGCTTGAATTCACTCTCTCTGACAATTCTGCAAAGGTCATTCCAGTACGTTCCTCAGTATCAACTGATGATGTACATGACTGGAACAAAACTCCAAGCAGTAACAAAATGACAGAAGAATATATTCTGAGTGCAGAGGTCATTTGCATTTGCTGATAAATGGCTTGACTATATTCGCCGAAAGCACGGCATCAAAACCCGATCTTTCCGGATGCCACTGAATTCCGAGCAGAAACGGCTTGCCGGATCTGTCTTCATATTCGATTCCTTCCACAATGCCGTCAACTGACCTGCAGTTAACAGTGAGCCCGTCTCCCAGCCGGTCAACCGCCTGGTGATGATAGCTGTTCACATTGCCTTTGGTAATGCCTGTGAGTTCATGCAGAAGAGTGTTCTCATATATTACAACATCGTGAAACAGCGGCTCGTCCTTGTTTGTGCTTGTATGAACGACGCCGCGCTGTTCTTCAATATCAAAGATCAGACTGCCGTTGAAGAAGACGTTCAGCACCTGCAGTCCCCGGCAGATTGCAAGCACGGGCTTTCCTGCGCTAACAGCCATTTCCAGAAGCTTAAGCTCGAATCCGTCCCGCTCGGGTATGTAACTGCCCTTAGTCTCCGGAGTATCCCAGTCACAGTAAATTTCAGGATAAATGTCAACGCCGCCGGTAAGAACCAGGCCGCTGCACTTTTCAAACTTCTCATAGCCTTCCTCGCTGTTCCTGTAGTCGAGCAGTTCGGACCGGCCGCCGAAATATTCAAGCCATTGCTGATACAGTTCGATCTTTCTTTCTGACTTTGATAATCCGATCATTTGATAATTGAATCAATTTTCTTTGTCAATTTCTCCGGTGATTTCAATTCAATGCCGAGCTTCAGGTAGCAGACATTGTTATCTCTTGCGAAATTCCCTCTCTCCTTCACCTTTACAAAGTCCTTCTGACTTGTTACGAGTCTCCCGTCAGCGGGAAGTTTGTTAAGCAAGCGCTTGAAGTCTGATTCTGTGTATGCATGGTGATCCGAAAATCCGATCTCAGCATGTACATCTTTGCATTTCTTCCTTACTGCCGTGAAAAATGACAGGTTGTCTGCCAGGCCGCAGAAAGCAACGACTTTACCCTCAATGTTCTCAAAAATAGTGTTTTCAGAGTCCACAAAATATTCCGAATTGTATGACATCTCAATAATCTTACCTGAATATCTTTGAATGAATCCGGGCATCCTCACAACCGACGTCTTACTGTTCCAGATGATGATCCCGGCACGCGCCAGCGCCCTGCGGCTCTCGCGCAAATTGCCCGTAGGAACAGTGAAGATGTGGCTTAGCGGGTCGCGGTCAAACTCTTCTGCATTCAGAAGAACTATGTCAAGGTCTCTGGCAACATGCCTGTGCTGAAATGCATCATCGAGGATAACTGTTTCTGCATTATGTTCCTTTACTGCAAAGTCAATTGCCTTGCTCCTGTCTGCACATGCAACAACGACGAATTCACCGGGATATCTGCTGAGCAATTCATCTGAAATCATCATCAGTTCGTCTCCGGAGGTCATTACATCCGAACTTATGCTCTTACCGTCACAAACCAACCGGAGGCCGGCCGATCTTCTCCCGTATCCCCGGGAAATCACGGCGACTCTCTTTTCATTCCTTATCAGATATTCTGCCAGCCACAATGTAACCGGTGTTTTCCCTGTGCCGCCGGTTGTAATGTTGCCTACTGAGATCACCGGCACATCTTTCTTCAAGGATCTGAGTATCCGCATGTCGAACAGCATATTCCTTACGGACATTAGCACCGAGTAAACAAGTGACAGCGGAAGCAACAGGATCCTCAATATTTTGCCTAAGGTATTCACATTTCCCTGCTGAGTTGTTCTTTAAATCCGTCAAGCAGAGCGCCCTCAAGCAAGGTTGTGTATGCGAAAGGTTTTCCGAATCTCACAACACATCTTGTGAACGGCAACGGGACCTCAAAACGATCCCAGCTCTTTTTCAGAGTAAATCCGGAAGAATACTCAACACTTACGGGAATGATCGGAACTCCGCACTTCATCGAAACGATCAGCGCTCCGTTCTTTATGTAGCGGGCAGGGCCTCTCGGGCCGTCAGGAGTAATTGCAGCGTATTTCAGATCCGCGAAATTGTCTATAAGTTCATTCAGCGCTTCCTTTCCTCCTGACGAGCTTGAACCTCTGAAAAGTCTGTAACCCCATTTTGACAGCAATGCAGAAAGTATCTCTCCGTCTTTGCTGAGAGAAACCAGTGCGCCGGGATTCAGTTTTCTTAAGGCAAACCAGCCGCCAAGCATCTTGCCGTGCCAGAATATGAATACAGCTTGTTCAGGAAGTTTCTGTTCGGATACTTTCCGTATCCTTACTGTTTTCATTAGAAGCGATACAAGAGCGGGGGCTATGCCTGAAAACGTTTCATTGAGCTTCATCAGTCGGAGGTTGAAATGCCGGTAACAGAGCATATGAGTTTGGCCGCCTCCCGGGAAGCATCTTTCGGGCCGAGTATCTTTCTCAGCTCGGCAAACTCGCTTAGCATATTTTCCCTGTATGAACTGTCACTCAGTATTTTCTCTGATTCGTTCACAATGTACTTTACTGTCATTTCATTCTGAAGAAACTCCCTGACCGCGGGCCTGTTGAGGAGAATGTTCACGATTGCAATATGGCTTACATCAACAAGCCGCTTTCCTATCATGTAATTCAGCGCGCCGGTCCTGTAAACAACCAGAAAGGGGACGCCAAGCAGAGCGCATTCAAGCGTGGAAGTTCCGGACTTGGTCAATACAAGATCAGAGTTCAGAATGGCTGAATAGTTTGCATCCGTGCTGTCATTTCCCTGAACCAGTTTGACATTCATGTCCCGGATATGCCTTGTGTAAGCCTCCTGCGGCAAATGCTGTGCACAGACCACATTAATTTCGCAATCGAATCTCTTTCTCAACTCACGTGCCGATTCGAGCATCACCGGCAGCATTGCATCAACCTCACTCTTTCTGCTGCCCGATAGAATACTGACAGAGGGTTTTGAATTTTCCGACTTTCTGCTGGACTTCAGAAACCCGTCGATCCTTTTCACAAGAGGATGCCCGGCGTATTCTGCAATCATTCCTTCTTTTCTGAAGAACTCAGTCTCAAAAGGAAATACAACTATCAGAAGGTCAAGAACTTCTTTCATGATCTTTATCCTGCTTTTGTGCCAGGCCCATACCTGAGGAGAAATGTAATAAATGATTTTCCCCTTGTATTCCTGCCTTATCTGCTGAGCTATTCTCAAATTGAAACCCGGAAAATCAACAAGTATGACAGCGGCAGGATTGTTTCTGATGATACTGTCGGAAGTCTTCTTCAGGAGTTTCTTTATCGTGAAAATGTTTCTCAGTACAGATGTAAACCCTATGAAATTTACTTCGTTGATATCCAGTTCCGTATCAACGCCTGCGCTTCTCATCCTGCTCCCTCCTATTCCCCGAAACACAGTGTCCGGAGCAAGATTTTTCATTTCCCTGACCAGGGAAGATGCATGCAGATCGCCCGATGCTTCTCCGGCTATGATAAAGAACTCATTCATCATCATGCATTATCATGCAATTCCGCGTTTGGATTTGCGATCCGGGATCACTTCTACAGCGACAATATGTTCACGGCAGCTTCTTCGCCGGAGTTTACAGCGCCTTCCATAAATCCCTGCCAATCAGCGAGGTGCTCTCCTGCAAAATAGATCCTGCCGACCTTTTCTTTTATTACAGGCATCACGTCAAACCACTGCCCGCTTCCGTAAAGCGCATATGCACCTTTGGAGTACTCATCACCACCCCAGTAGTAATTTATGTTATCAGTCACATATCCTTTTACATCGCCTGCCGGTAATGTCAGAGAAGATGCAACCGTTTCAATTCTCTGACTCTTGTTCATCTTTGAGAACATATCAGCCTTATCCCCAATGGTGTATGATATCAGCACACCCGAAGGGTTGCTTTGATTCTTTGTGGCATGGTAGAAGTAGTGGGAGAAAGTGTCTGTGAGTATGCTGTATCCTTCCTCATCCCAGAACCTATTGCTGAAAAGGGTCGCGCACTTGTTGATGCGTGCATACTGCAATGAATTTATTGCGGTCAGCTTGTCCTCAGGCAGTACGGGATCCCAGTTGATCTTAAGCAGTGAATATGTCGGAACAGTGCAGATAACAAAATCGCATTCGTAGGAAGTGCCGTCATCGCATACAACTTTAGGACTATCGCCTCCCTTTACGGATACGACTCTTGTTCCAGTGATTATCTTGTCAGATCCAAGATCATTTGCAAGCGCATCTGTAATGGATGAGTTGCCGCCCCGTGCCTTAAAGTCCATTTCATTTCTTTCACTTGACTCGGCATATTCTGCAAGAGCGGCATAAGCTGAAACAAACCTGATAGATTCTCCAAAGTCCGTGCTGTCTGCATATTCCCTTATTTCAAGATCACGATCGGGAATTCCGTTGTTTACCAGAAATCTCCACCAGTCGGTCTTGTCCAGCTTGCGCTTATCGGATTCCGTCATCTTCCAGTAACCGGCAATGATCCTGTCAAACTTTTCACGCCACTCGGGCGAGTAGTTCCATTCTCCCGGTTTGTAAAACTTGTTATCCAAGATAAGTCTGTCGTTGAATGTATTGTCTTCCGTCTCAATCCCGTACTTCCTGCACATTTCTATAACCCGTTCATGAGATGCACCGATCCACTCAGCTCCAAGTTCTATGACAAGCCCCGGCTCCGCATCCGGCCTATAGGAGAAAACCCTGCCTCCGGTGCGCTTCCTTGCTTCAATAACGGTCACGTCAATGCCGTTCTCCTTAAGCTTGAGAGCGCAGGCAAGTCCTGCAAAACCGGCTCCTATGACGACTGCCTTTTTCCTTGAGATGAAATTGAAACCGTAAGACCCGATTGGTACAGCAGCGGCTGCGGAAAGCAGTGCGGCCCGTTTAATGAACTCTCTTCTGGTGGCCATAGTGAAATTTTTCGGTCAAAATAGTCAAATGAAGATTCTTTATAAACTCATTCAAAGATGAATCCGGAAGTCAGTTTCTTCAGCAGTTGTTTTTACATTATTTTTTGTTGCACCTGAACTTAGATTGACAGAAACAAATCCACAACTTTGCCTTACATCGCATCAGTCATATCGCTCGAACTCGACCATATGACTCCGCAGGGAGCATTGCGCAAACTTGCCCGGGAAACATTTGCAGACTGCTTTGATGATCTTGACAGATTATTAGAATCTTTTGACAATGCAGGAATTGAGAAACGGAACCTGTGCGTGCCCGTCGGTTATTTTGAACAGCACAGGAATTTCAGAGAAAGAAATGAGGACTACAGTGAAATTGCGATCAGACTGACTTCCGAAGCTGTGGAAGGTGCTCTTGGAAGGGCGGGATTATCTCCAAATGATGCAACCGATCTCATATTCGTTTCCAGTACAGGGCTTTCCACACCAAGTATTGATGCGTTTGTTGTGAACAAGCTCAGAATGAACCCGGGTATCAGGAGAAATCCTATGTGGGGATTAGGATGCGCAGGCGGTGTATCCGGAATTGCACTTGCATTCAGGATAGCTTCAGGCAATCCGGATGCAGTCATTGCAGTTGCGGCAACCGAGCTCTGCTCACTTACATTCCTGAAAAGTGACAAGTCAAAGAGCAATCTGATCGCTACAGGTTTGTTTTCAGACGGAGCTGCATGTACTGCAGTATGCGGTGACAATGTGAAGATTCCGGATGACAGAAATCTCGGCGTTTCGTTCATAGATTCCCAGAGCAGATTCTACTACGATACAATTGATGTGATGGGATGGGAGATTACAGATGACGGATTGAAAGTGATATTCTCGCGCGATATTCCGACGATCGTTTCTGAGAAAGTTGCAGGAGATGTTACCGGCTTTCTTGCTAAGAACAATACTTCGGCAGATGAGATCCGGAACTTCATAGTGCATCCGGGAGGTGTAAAAGTTATAAGCGCATATTCAGGTGCTCTTGGTCTCAGGAAAGATGCTCTGGAAATTACAGGTGATGTGCTTAGAAAGTACGGCAATATGTCGAGTGCAACCGTAATGTATGTGCTTGATGAATTTGCCCGCAGGGGAGTGAGCCCCGGCAAATGCCTCATGGCTTCACTCGGCCCCGGATTTTCAAGCGAGATGATCCTGATGGAAAAACGAAATTAATCGGTCGGAATGGAAGGCATATTTGCCGCAGTTATGGTAATTGTAATTCTGCAAAGACTCGCAGAACTTGTGCTCTCGGCAAGAAACGTCAGGACTCTCAAATCCGAAGGCGCAATTGAAACCGGGCAGGAGCATTACAAATACATCGTCCTTCTTCACACTGCATTCTTCATTTCATTGATCACTGAGTTTCTTGTGCGAAGGTCTGCAGGGAATTTGAGTGAAATAAGTTATTTGTTTTTGGTATTTTTCATTTTTCTTCAACTGGTCCGTGCCTGGGTGATAATCTCACTCGGAAAGTACTGGAACACACGCATAATACGCGTACCGGGAAGCAAACTTGTGAAGAGTGGGCCGTACAGGTTTATGAGGCATCCGAACTATGCAGTGGTCAGCCTCGAAATATTCTGCCTTCCGATGATCTTCGGGCTTATATACACGGCAGTCATTTTCACAGTGCTTAACTCGGCTGTGCTCATTATCAGGATCAGGGAGGAAGAAAAAGCACTAAACTCATGAATCAGATGAAAATCACATTAAAAGATATCTGCCACGGCAGAAGCGGTGACAAGGGCGATGCGGCAAACATCGGGCTAATTGCATACAATGATGAGGACTATAAGCTGATCGAAAGGGAAGTTACCGCTGAGAAGGTGAAGAAATTCTTTGAAGGAATATGCTTTGGCGAGGTGAAGAGATATGAGATGCCCAACATCCGGGCTTTGAATTTTGTACTTAACAATACGCTTGGCGGCGGCGGTACAGTCTCTCTGAAGCTTGATGCTCAGGGAAAGACGCTTGCTTCGGCGCTTTTGAAAATGGAAATAGAAAAATAACAATAACATGTTTGAACAGCAGAAATACAGACTAAAGGACTCGAAAGAGAAGATCGGCTCTTTAAGGAGGTTTCTTTGAGATTGACGAAAAGAAAAATAAGATAGCCGAGCTTGAAGAACTCTCCCGTGCGGAGAACTTCTGGGATGACAATAAGGAAGCACAGAATGTTCTGCAAAGAACTTCCTCACTTAAGAAAACCGTGGAAGAGTTTGAACAGCTCGAGGCAAAGTACGGCGATCTTTGCGGACTGATCGAACTTGCCGAAGCTGAGAATGATGAGACTCTCGAAGGAGATATAACATCCGAGACTGACAGGTTTCTGAAATCTCTTGATGACACAGAATTCAAGGTGATGCTTTCCGATGAAGACGACATTCGTGACGCTATCATCACAATAAACTCAGGTGCCGGAGG
Source organism: Ignavibacteria bacterium (assembly GCA_019694675.1). Classification (GTDB taxonomy): domain Bacteria; phylum Bacteroidota; class Ignavibacteria; order Tepidaquicellales; family Tepidaquicellaceae; genus JADJAH01. The sequence goes on along the minus strand of JAIBBK010000081.1, from coordinate 3,201 downwards.
AACAGAATCTCAGGACTGGGCGGAAATGCTTATGAGAATGTACCTTCGTTACTGTGAGAAGAAGGGCTTTGAGACTGTCCTTGCAGACAGGCTTGACGGAGACGGTGCAGGAATAAAGAGCGCTACAATTCAGGTAAAGGGCGAATATGCCTACGGTTACCTGAAGGCCGAGAACGGTGTTCACCGGTTGGTGAGGATCTCACCGTTCGATGCAAACAAGAAGCGGCATACATCGTTTGCGGCGGTATATGTGACTCCGGTAATTGATGACAATATTGATATACAGATAAATCCTGCAGACATCAGAATTGACACATTCAGGGCAGGAGGAGCCGGCGGACAGAACGTGAACAAAGTTGAAACCGCGATCCGCATAACTCATATGCCTTCAGGCATAGTAGTGCAATGTCAGAATGAAAGGTCACAGCTTCAGAACAAGATGAATGCAATGAAGATGCTGAGGTCTAAGCTTTACATGATAGAAAAAGAGAAGGAGCTTGAGAGACTCAAGTCTGTTGAGAGTTCCAAGAAGAAGATAGAGTGGGGAAGTCAGATAAGGAGTTACGTGTTCCATCCTTATAATATGGTGAAAGACCACAGGACCGATTATGAAACAAGCGATACACAGGGCGTAATGGACGGTGACCTGGAGGAGTTCATAAAAGCTTACCTGCTGGAGAAGTAACTATTTGAAATACAGCTCATTCATAGCGCTACGCTACCTGTTCTCAAAGAACAGCTCCGGATTCATTCACTTCATTACTGCTATTTCCATCCTTGGCGTTGCACTTGGCGTTGCCGCACTGATAATAGCCACATCAATAATGAACGGGTTCGAGAAAGAGATCCGCGACAAGGTGGCAGGGCTTGTGGCACATGTTCAGGTCAATTCATTCAAGTCGGATGGACTGCCCGACTATAAGGAAGGTATGAAGCTCATCCGTGACAGCATCGGCGGAATTTCAGGAATGTCGGAGATAGTTCAGAAGGAAGCCGTGCTCAGAACGAAAGCCGGAGTTGAGGGGCTCCTTCTAAAAGGCATTGTTGCGGAAACAGACCTTTCGAGCGTCAGGAATAAGATCCTCAGAGGGGCATACAATCTGCAGCCTGTAGATACGATCTTTTCCAGACTGCTTGTCGGGAATAAACTTGCGGCAAAGATGAAGATAGACACGGGAAGCAAGGTGATCGTATTCGGGCTGAACGGGATACCTTCACCGGCAAACACTCCGAAGATAAAGCAGTTCATCGTGAGCGGGATCTATGAAAGCGGCCTGAAGGAATATGATGACATGATAGTCTATACCGACCTTAAGACAGCACAGAAGACATTTGATTTCGGCAACAATGTGACCGGTATTGAGATCAAGCTGGACAATTTTGAGAATGCCGAAAGAGTTTCTAATGCAATTAAGCGCGTTGCCGGATATCCTTACTATCCCCGGTCAATGTTCAAACTCTACAAGCCTCTTTTCACATGGGTTGAGCTTCAGAAGGCCCCGACTCCGGTCATACTTGGGCTCATAATCATTGTTGCCACATTTAACATTGTGGGCACACTGCTGATGCTTGTGCTTGAGAAGACACAGTCTATAGGGATCTTGAAATCGCTCGGCACGAGCCGTACCGGCATCATGAAGATCTTTCTTACATCGGGACTTGTGATCGGAATTGCTGGTGTTGTACTCGGCAATGTCATCGGGCTTGGAATATGCATGGCGGAACTTAAGTACCGTTTCTTCTCGCTTCCTGAGATCTATTACATGAACAATGTCCCGATACTGATCGAACCTTTTCAGATACTGATCATATCGCTTCTGGCAATTCTGCTTACATTTCTCGCAACCATAGTACCAGCTTACCTGGCATCAAAGCTTGAGCCCGTCAGGGCATTGAGGTTCTCCTGATTATGCCGGATAAGTTTCCGAAGAAGATCTCCGCAATGTTTGACGAGATCGCCCCCACATACGACAAGCTGAACCACGCCTTCACGCTCAATCTCGACAAGAAATGGAGAAGGGAGATCGCTGACAATCTCATCAGAAGCGGAATGAAGTTTGACACTGTGCTTGACCTGGCAACCGGGACGGGAGATCTTGCAGCAGAACTGCTGAGGTTGTTTCCTGAGAAGATCGTTGCAGCAGATTTCTCGGCTGAAATGCTTGAATTCCAGAGACTGCATAAGAGCAACAAGATCATTGAGCTTGTCCGAGCTGATGCAGCAGAATTGCCGTTTCAAGAAGGAGAATTTGATCTGGTCACTGTAGGTTTTGGTGTCAGAAACTTTCACGAACTCAAAAGATGCCTTCTTGAAGTGAACAGGGTTCTGAAAACCGGAGGGATGTTTGTTGTGATTGAAATGTTCAGGAGCGGCGGAATACTGAACAGTCTGTTTGATTTTTACTTCAGCAGAATTATGCCTGTGATCGGCAACAAAGTGTCAGGAAGCTCGAATGCATACACATATCTGTCAGAATCGGTGAACAACTTTCTTACTCCGGAAGAATTCGCCCGAATGTGCTGTGAAATCGGATTTGTACTCACACAGAGAGTCAACAATTTTCTTGGGATCGTAAACACTCTGTATATGAAAAAATCATGAATGGTGATAATTCTATACATTGTATGAACATAAATCTTTATATTTGCCAAACCCCATTTCTAAGGCTTAACAAAATGTATTCGCGCAGAATACTTTTTTCCATTTTCATTTTTTAAAAATTGCCGCGCTGCCGTGAATCCTGCCGCGGCCGCGTTTGAAAACTGCAGGAAGAAAGGAATGGTAAATGGTTTTTCGTGTACAGCACCAGATCTTCAACTTTAATTTTGTGAAACACATCATGAAAGTTGATTCGAAGGACGGCAAGTTCTTCATTGGGGTTTTCTCCACTCTGAGGGATATGGAATATTACTTTGAGTATCCGACACCTCAGAAAAGAAATGAAGACTGGGAAAGGATCTACCAGGATCTTCACAAGAGTCAGGAGACTCCTTCAGACATAGAAGAGGTCGCCTGAGTAATTTAGACATTACTTACTTAAGAGATCAGGAGCTTGGAATGATGAGGACACGGATCCTTCATTGAAAACAAGCTCCTTATTCGTTATTTTAAGCGTTCAAAAAACAAATCTGACATGAACATACCAGAAGGACTGAAATATACGAAGGAACATGAATGGGTGAAGGAAGAGAACGGCATTT
>JAIBBK010000040.1 GCA_019694675.1 Ignavibacteria bacterium | reverse complement strand
GAGCAATAGAGAATCAGCGCGGAGTGTTTGAGCAGGCAAACGGAGGGACACTGTTGTTGGATGAAATTGCCGACATGCCGTTTCACCTTCAGTCAAAACTGCTCAGGGTAATTGAGAACTGGGAGATCAAGCCGCTTGGAAGCGACCGGATAAAGAAGATCGATGTGAGGTTGGTTTCTTCCACGAATCAGAATCTTAAAGAGATGATCAGTCAGAAGAAATTTCGTGAAGACCTTTATTACAGAATTGCTTCGGTTGTAATCACGCTTCCGCCGCTTAATGAAAGAAAGGAAGACATTGTTCCGCTTACGGAACACATCCTGAAGGGATTGTCAGCAAAGCTGGGAAGGGATCTGTCGCTTGACCCGTCATCTGTTGAGGCGCTTATGCACCATGAATGGAACGGCAACGTCAGGGAGCTTGAGAATGTGCTTGAGCGCGCCGCGATCACCGCTCAGAGCGACAAGCTGACGAAGAACGAATTCAGATTCCTGTCAGGCAATGCAAATACTGAAATCAGCAATGACGGTTACGAGACCGGCAAGGGACTTAAGGACCTTGAGAAGTTTCACATACTGAGAGTCCTGAACGAGAACGGCTGGAACAAGCTCAAGGCCGCATATCAGCTCGGCATTGACCGAAAGACGCTTTACAATAAGATACAGGAGTATGGTCTTGAATGACCGCTTGCTTCAGACAACAACCCACCGAACGCTTCAGCCACTTCAGTCAGAAACCTCCTGCTTCACGATCTTCTGCGGTACAAAGTAATAGACCGGCACAAGCACAAATAGCGCAAGCGATATGTAAACGGAAACGAATGCTCCAAGCACTGATGCAAGATATACAAGTGGGCCGATCATTCCCCGCCGGATACTTTTTGAAAGCACCTCCTTTGAAATTGATTCATCAAAAAGTCCGCTCTTTACAGCATGCCTGAGCATCAGATTGAAGCTGACTGATGCTAACAGAAGTACTGCTCCGTAAACAAACACCGAAACCGGCTGTAACGGATACTCCCCGAGCAATGCCGTGGGAAAAGGAATGAATGACATCCAGAGCAGAAGCAGATTGTTAAGCCACAGCAGTTTCCTGTCGCTCCTTTCAAGACTGTGGAATAACTGATGATGATTGACCCAGAAGATCGCAACTATTACGAAGCTCAGCACAAATCCGATGAACTTCGGAAGCAGATGCAGCAACTCCCTTATCATTTCGGTGTTCGTTGCACCGGATTCAAAGTGAGGCACCTTGATCTCCAGCACAAGCAGTGTAACTACGATCGCAAACACGCCGTCGCTGAATGCCTCTATCCTTGTGGTCTTTGGCGTGTACTCCGCCTGCTGTCCTTCCTTGTTATTCATTTATCCTGCAGTTTTGATTTGATTACAAAAATAGCAAAAAAATTCCTCCCGGTTTTCAGTATGTCAGAAGATCTCAAATCGCTATTTTGACGGCAAAACAACTCACTCAGATGAAATTCGAATTCAGTCCGCACATTGCTTTTCAGGTCAGGGATCTTGAGAAGGCAACTTCCTTCTACAGAGACGTGCTCGGCATGGAGATAGTGTCTTCCGATGAAAATGAGACACATCTGAAATGCGGCCCGATAAACTTCTATGCCGAGAACTCGGAAGGAAACGCTACTTTCTTCGAGTTCAAAGTTGAAAGCGTATCGGAAGCTTCGGAAATCCTTGAACAGAACGGCTGTCGTATCACCCAGGAATACAGCCCGAAAAGCAGAATGTTTGCCGACCCGTTCGGCATGAGGTTTCACATTTGGGAAGACTGATCGCTTCTGCCGCTTAAGCGCCTCAGCGAAACAAGATGTGACAGCAGTGCAAGCGGCACAAGAAATGACGGAAGCCAGATGTACGGGAAGTAGAAGACGCCTGTGTTCGGCATGTCGAAAGCAAGTTTCTGAAAATCTGTCGGCGCCGACAACACCGCATGCGATACGATGTTTGCCAGCAGAACGAGTCCCATAATGTTCCATGCAGTAAGCGTTGCCTTTCCTGCTGTGCCCCTGTAGAAATACATGAACCCAATTATGGGCGCGGTGATGCCGGTGATGATATCCCAGTTCCTTCCGTCGAAGGTCATGACAGAAGGTATGTATGAAGCGAGATGGAGCCAGTACAGAACCAGTTCAACCGGAAATCTGAATGCCTGCAGGAAAGTAAGATATTTCAGATCAAACGTATCAATGAAAGCTCTTCCCTTCGGAAGCAGGAACAACATTACTACTGAAGCCAACGGCGGAAGCACCGCCAATGCGAACCTCGGAGGGAAGCCCCTTTCGAAATGATAGAATCCGGTCAATGCAACAACTGCCTGAAACAGAAGCCACAATGCAATTGCCGCAAACATTAACTTGCTCTTCTGCGATGCACGAAAAATGAAGTAAAGTGCAAATGCCGTTGTTGCAAAGAATGTTAAAGGTACATATGCAGGAAGGTCATGTATCATGCCAACTGTCTTTTGCCTGTCACAGATCAGGTTAACTGACTCACGGCAGGCGGAGAACTTTTGAAAAGAAGATCTCCGACTCTTTTTGAATGTGGTCAACCACTCCGCATGGCTTGTATCCGAGTTTGTCAAGAAGCCTTATCATCTCGATATTATAACTTTCCGTGGAAGTGAAGATCCTTTCATCTTTCGTGCAAAGCTCTTCTGAATATTTCATCAGCGATTCCGCAATTCCCCTTCTTCTGAACCCGTCCTTAACAACAAGCAAAGCGATGAACGGTTTTGCGAAAAAGTCCCGATGAAGACGGATATATCCCGCAATTGTGTTGTCCCATTCAGCAACAATTATCTCACGGCGCTGGATCTCCGCAAGTCTGTCACCAAGGAAAATGTCAAACTCATCGATTGCAGAAACATCAGATCCTTCAGCCGGCCTCAGTTCAAGCAATTGTCTTTTCCAGTTTAAAGTGAGGAATTGTAACTTCAGTGAACTGCTCGCCTGCTTTTGAATAACCCAGCTTTTCATAGAACGGTATGGCTTCGAGCCTTGCATGCATGGTCATCTTCGGAAATCCCATATCCCGCGCCATCTGTTCTGAAAATTCTACGAGCTTCCTGCCTATGCCTTTGCCCTGCAGTTCCGCATCAACAGCAACCTGCCTCATCTTGATCTCGTGATCATTCAGAATAGTCAGAACCAGAACACCGGTAAGCGCTCCTCCGCTGAATGCTCCTATGTGAATGTCCATGATCTCATTGCTAAGGTCGTCTTTGTAAACATCAAGTCCGAGAGGGATCCTCAGTATCCGGTTACGGAGTTCTAGCTCTTCCCTGTATTCATCCGATCCGTGTGTAATTATCCTTATTTCAGTCTCAGTATTCATTTTGTTCGTTCATATTTGGGATCTTAAATTCAGCCGGAAATTTTCTTCCTCATTATGCAGTCATCAAAGACCACTCCGCCCGCTTCCTTCTCAAACAGCTCTGTGATCTCGAATCCTCTTGATCTGAAGAAAGGACGAGCAGTTATGCTTACTTCTGCCCACACCTCCCGCAGTCCCAGCGACAGTGCTTTCTGTTCCAGGACTTCATACATCGCGCTTGCCACGCCTCTTCCCTGATGGTCTTTGTGGGTGAACATGAAATCAATATATCCATCATGTGTTACGGATGCAAATCCAATTATCCCGTATCCGTCTTCCGCCGCAATGAAAAACTGCTCGTCAATCCGCTTAAGCCATTTTTCCCTGTCATCGCCTCCCGATGACCATACCTCGATCTGTTCAGGGTCATAGTCCCGGCAGTTTACATTTCTGATAGTATCTCTGTAAAGTGCACGTATGCTGTCGGCATCTGAGTCTGTTGCCCTTCTGATCTTCATCTAACCTTGTCTTTTGGAAGATAGCCGCCTTTGCCGATCACATTCACTTTGTGAACAAACTCGTCACGTTTGTTGTAGTGGGGATAAGGTTCAGACGGCACCGGCACATCCAGAAACCTGCAAAGCGGCTCCCATCCGTCTTTCGAATTGAATATCAGCACGTGCCCTGAAGAAAATTTCTTAAGGACATTCTCCGTGTGCTTTTCATATCTACTTATGACTTCATCCTTGTCAAAAAGGTCCTTTCCGAATTCAAGATGCATCAGCTTACGGTTATAAAGCAATACGGGAAGCCTCCTCCTTATTTCCCGTTTGAAAGGAAGGTGAAGCCCGAACTTCACTATCATGCTCGCCGGCATTCTGTTGACCCAGAAGATCGTCTCCAGCGCGCTTTCATACCACTCGTTTGGATCTCTGTGTGTATGAATGATCCGGGCATCCGGATAATGATCGGTTATTTGCGTATAATATCTTGCGGCAGGATAATCAACAACCGAAGAATAATCTTCAAACAACTCACCCCATTTTACCCTCGCGCCTCTTTCGGCAGATCTGAAGTATCTGATCTTATCAGGTGTATGGAACAATTCCAGCATGTGAAAGCACTTTCCGAATCCCAAATGTTCAAGCGCCAGCTTCAGGGAATAAGTGCCTGTTCTGCCGAGTCCGGTACCGATCACTTTTAGCGGCATCAGTATGTTTGATGTAATGATGCGGAATATGCCGATGATGCGTGAAACAGTTAATACAAAAAACAGAGACTGCCTTGGAACGGCAATTGCTCACAACTTACCATTCTTGTCCAAAACGATTTGCTTACGATTGCCGTCTGCAGCGGGGATTCTATCCGCAGAAAGTTAACCGCTTTCTTTTGAACCCTTCGGCAGTCTCAGGGCAGGCTAAAGAAAGCTCCAAAGAAAATCGCCCGCCAGTCTGCAAGTTGTACAATGTGATTCACCGGACTGCATGCGAGCAGGCTGCATCCTAATTGTCCGCCGTCTCTTGCTTCAAGTGAACTGTTACTTGACAGGCGGCCTGTCCGCCGTCTCTTGCTTCAAGTGAACTGTTACTTGACAGGCGGGCCTGTCCGCCGTCTCTTGCTTCAAGTGAACTGTTACTTGACAGGCGGGCCTGTCCGCCGTCTCTTGCTTCAAGTGAACTGTTACTTGACAGGCGGCCTGTCCGCCGTCTCTTGCTTCAAGTGAACTGTTACTTGACAGGCGGGCCTGTCCGCCGTCTCTTGCTTCAAGTGAACTGTTACTTGACAGGCGGGCCTGTCCGCCGTCTCTT
>JAIBBK010000064.1 GCA_019694675.1 Ignavibacteria bacterium | reverse complement strand
CCCAAGGATTGTTCCGGCAAAGGGACGCTTGGTGGATTTGCAAAAGCCGCCTATCTTATCGGCAGCGTGAGAGCAACAGAGCAGAATGTCATGTTTCTGCATGCGGGTGATTTTATGGTCGGTGACTTCTTCTTCAACAAGTACTTTGGCGTTGCAGAACTTCAAATGCTGCAGCAGGCCGGCTGTGATGCAATGTGTGTGGGAAACCACGAACTTGACCTCGGTCCGGAGGTGCTGCTCGAGGCTTACAATCAGGGCTTCGGCAACGGGACAGTTCCTGCAGTCTCGGCAAATCTTGACCTTAGCGGAATTCCACAGCTTCAGCAATACATTGCTCCTCATACAATCAAGACCATTGACGGTATTGATGTCGGAATATTCGGCATGACGATTCCCGACCCGCTTAACAACCCCGATCCGATAATTGTCAATGAGAACATTCCGGAAATTTCCTATGCAACTGTAGTGGCCATGCGTGCAAACGGAGCGGATGTAGTGATAATGCTGTCGCACCTTGGATGGGGAATTGACAGCGCGCTTGCCGCTAACATTCCCGGGATTGATTTTATCTGCGGCGGCCACGACCACTCAGTGTTCGGCCAGCCGAAGTCCGTAACGAATCCGCTTGGTACGCAGACACTCGTAATGCAGGCGGGACCAAACTATGAGTACATCGGCAAGCTGAAGTTCACTTACAGCAACGGTTCTGTCACTTTCGACAGCTACACTCTTCTTCATGCTGATGCAACCGTGCCTGCTGTTCCTGAAATTCAGGCGGTTGTGGATTATCTTAAGTCGGATATCGTATCCACCTATGGCAACGTATTCGGCAGGATAGTCGGATTTGCCTTGAGGGACATTGACAACAGCACTTTCAACAGCTTTAAGGACTCACCGATCGGCAATCTTGTTGCGGATGCGGAGAGATCGAAGACGCACACCGATATCTCAATTACTGCCAACGGCATGATGTCCGATAAGATCTGCAGAGGAAGGATCAACAGCGCTGATCTTTTCAGGTCATTGCCCTACGGATTTGATACAACAACGGGACTCGGCTTCAATCTTGTAAAGGCAAAGATCTCCGGTGCACAGCTTGTTGGCGGAATGGAGTTTGCTCTTTCGTTCCTTGGCGTAAGCGATGACTTCTTCCTGCAGGTTTCCGGCATGAAATTCCGCTACGATCCGGACAATCCTCCCGGAAGCAGGGTGATTGTAAATTCTGTAAAGATCGGAGGCAAGAGTCTGAAACCGGACAAGCTATACAGCATTACTGTAAATGAAGGGATCTTCGGAATTCTGATGTCCTCGGGCATTCAGCTTCAGGACATCGAATTTACGGGTATACCCGATTACACCGCTCTTAAAGATCATGTCAGAAGAACATTCTTCGTAAGTTCTTGCTCTGAAGGAAGGATCATTGAACAGACTTGCGGCGACTCGGGCACTCCGGGAGATGAAGAAGTTCTGACCTCTGAAAGTTTCAAGCTTGGAGTGAACTATCCGAATCCTTTCAATCCTTCAACACGCATAGCATATTCACTTCCACAGGAAACAAAAGTGTCTCTGCAGATCTTTGACGTATCAGGAAGGCTTGTTGAAACACTTGTTAATACTGTTCAGCAGGAAGGTGAATACGAAGTCATGTTCAATGCGGGCAATCTTTCCAGCGGAGTATATTTTTACCGGCTTGATGCCGGAGGTTATGTTCAAACAAGAAAGATGACATTAGTTAAATAGCGATACGGCAAGTTCTTAGAAGATCTTAGTGAGTGTTAAGATTCAAAGATCAGTATAGGCTCCCGCAGTACAGCACTGCGGGAGTTTTCATTAGCTCTGTATAAACAGGATTGGAATGACCCCGGCACAGGGCACCGGTCTTGCATGCACAGCACGCAGAATTCACTTTACGAATTTATATCCTGCCGCATGCATTGTAAGAAAGTACCTCGGCACAGACGGATTCGGCTCAAGTTTTTTCCTAAGCATAAGTATATAATTATCAACTGTCCTTGTTGTGGGATAAACATCATAACCCCAGACTTCGTCCAACAGCTTGTTGCGTGAGATGACCTCATCAATGTGCCTGATGAAGTATTTCATAAGTTCGTATTCCTTGAGTGACAGTCTCACAATTTTGCCTGCTTTTGTTGTCACCATTGTCTTGAAGTTCATCTCCACTTCACCGAATTCAAATGTCTCAAAGACATCCTGTATCGCTCCCCTTCTCTTTAGTATTGATTTGATCCGTGCAATGAGCTCCCTGATGCTGAACGGTTTTGTAACATAATCATCGGCACCGAGATCAAATCCGAGCAGTTTGTCCGATTCCGTGCTCCTTGATGTGAGCAGTATCACAGGCGTGTTGACTCCCTCTTCCCTGAGTTTCTTGCAGATCTCAAGTCCGCTCATGGCCGGGAGCATTATATCAAGCAGTATCAGGTCCGGGTTGGAATTATGCGCGGCGGCAAATCCGGCTTCGCCGTCACTTTCCGCAACTATCCTGTAGCCTTCGCCTTCAAGGCTTTCCCTGATCCCGGAAGAAATTGCCGGGTCATCTTCTATCACAAGAATCTTGCTCATGGTGTTAATGTAATTATTTAAAGATTCTCCTAAATTTCAAAGCGGTTGTTCATGGCCCCTTTGATCTAAATTAAGTCAGGCCCTTCTTTCTGAAAGCTGCGCAAACAATATCATATTCACTTACATCAATGATATGCGCAGAAAACGATTTTATATCTTTTTATCCGTCAAACAATTTCATTTTTCGCTGAGAATGTCAATGCTTTCCCGAGTCTGAATATGACACCCGGATCTCATGCGGCGGCATCTTCTGTTTCAACTGCATACTCCGGCAGAATGATCCTGAATCTGCTTCCGGCACCGGGTTCACTCTCCACTTCAATTCTGCCTCCGTGTGCTTCAACAACGTTTTTCACAATTGAAAGACCGATGCCGGCGCCTTTTATGCCGGAAGTTTCTTTGCTGTCTTCCCGGAAGAACTTTGTGAAGATCTTCTTCAGATTCTCACGGGAAACGCCGATCCCTCTGTCTTCCACGGCAACAGCCGCTTCACCGCCCTTCATTGAAGTGACTATCCTGATGTATCTGTTACTGCCGGAATATTTTATTGAGTTTGTTATAAGATTCTCGAGCACTGACGCGAATGAGTCCTTGTCCCCGTTTATGTAAACCGGCTCAGGCGAAAGCTGAACCTCTGTTGTAAACTTCTTCATCCTCAGCTCATAGCTCATTCTCGAAAGCAGTTCATTCACCGTACAGTTAAGATCCATCTTTTCGAAAGTATATTTCTTCAGCCCCTTTTCGATCCGTGAAAATTCAAGAATGTTATCTATCATTCTTTTGAGCCTCTCTGTTTCACCTTCAATCACGCCGGCATATTCCTCACGCTTCTCACTGCTGAGATTGTCATTGCTCAGTAATTCCGAATAGATTCTGATTGCCGAAAGCGGTGTCTTCAGGTCGTGGGAAACGCTTGCGACAAAATATGATTTCAGTTCGCTTATCTCTTTTGCCTTTTCGAGCTCGACATGCTCTGTGAACAGCTTCTCCTGCAACTCAATCCTCTTCAATGCAAGCGCCGAAGATGAAGCAATTGTGCTCAGCAGTCTGATGTCTGAAGCCGAATATCTCATCTCTGAAAGTTTCCTGCCGAGTATGATCGCACCGATCGCTTCACCGGGCCCGAGCGAAAGCGGAACGATCACCGCGATCCCCCGGTTGTTCAGGATCATTTCAAGTTCGTCATTGTATTCAACATCAGGCTCGCACATGTGAGCAGATGAAAACGGGAGGTCAAATCTGCCCTTCAGAACTCCCGCCCTTAATCTGCACTCGTCCGCTTTCAGATCATCAAATCCCCTCTGATCTATTATCCTCAGGCTTTCACCGTTTGCGGTCAAAGCGGCCACGGCAACTGACTTTACCGGTATAAGTGAACTGATCTCGGCAACCAGCATATTTCCAAGTTCAGAATAGACGGCACAGTCCTTTGCCTTTTTTGAAACGGACTGTATCGCCTTGTCAAATTCATATTTCTCACGGTAGAATGTCTTATCAACGATATTCTTTATTCTCAGCCTCAGGGGATTCAGCATAAACGCGATCAGTATAGCGGCGGAGATGAATATCAGTTTTGAGTCGATTCCGATAAGCCGTGTTACATAATTTATCACAAGGTAGGTCAGCCCTGCATAGATAAGGACAAGAAAGCCGATAAGTGTGAAGTAAAGAATGCTCCTCTTTATCAGAACTTCAATGTCAAGGACATGGTACTTCACTACTGCTATGGCAAAGGAGATCGGAATGATCAGAAGTAATGCCAATAATATTTCTTCAGGCATGATGTATCTGATATCGGTCAATCCGGGGATAAGCCAGAAGATAACGAACGGCCCCGCACCCATTATCATACCCCAGAATATCCATTCAATCTTTCTCTTCAGATATGTTTGACGGATCCTGCGGTATTTGAACACGAGTATTAAAGCGCCCGCAATGAGGCTGACAAGAAGAACAAGTTCACACACCCTCCAGAGCTTTTCGTACAAGATCACGCTTTCTGAATTCAGATCGCTGATTGTGCTCCGGGTGATCCAAACTGACACAAAGCCAAGTATGACGGCAAAGCTGTACAATGATACTGCAGTCAGTTTATAGATCCTGTTCTTAAGGTTCCGCTCAGGGAAGGAAATTATGAAGTGCAGAAAAAATACACTACCGAAGATGTAACTCAATGAGTGTGAGATTCTTACTATCAGGGATGCAGGGTCATCTGAACTCCGGTAGGCACCCGGGGATGTAATTATGGCAACTGCGAATGTCGAAAGTACAAGGAACAGAAGCACTGCTGCCTTGTCATCCGGCCTGACAAGCACAACAAACAGTCCGAGAAGAAGAAATGCCGCGCCTGCAACTGATGTTATACCTATGAATGTGTAGGATCTGTAATAATGGACAAGCGTTACATCCGCTTTGACTGTCTGGCCTGATGTATTCCTGTAAGTAATGGCAACGCTCTCACCGGGTTTCCTGCTGTCGGTTATCATTTCAGCGGAGAATTCCGACCGGATCGAAATCCCTTCAACCGACTCAAGTATACTGCCGGATTCCGGAACTCCGTAAGGGTTAATTATGACCGCGG
>JAIBBK010000099.1 GCA_019694675.1 Ignavibacteria bacterium | reverse complement strand
GTATTGCTGTATGTGCCGTGCGTAACACCAAGCGGAAAGCCGGTCCAGATAACCTGAGTGCCTGCGTTTTCTGTTGATGATGCCGGCCCGTGAAAATGCGCGCCCGTGGTAACTCCCGAGAGAAGCGAGAAGCTTACGTTGATCGTAAGCTCGTTCGTAACATCGTTGTATGTGCCGTTCAGCGATGCCGTGCCGTTTGTACTAACCGGCGGAACCACATTTGGACCGGACAGATAAAGATTGAAGGCATACATCGTGGCGGAGGAATCCCTCAAAGTAAATAACTGTATTGCGAGAAACAGCAATGTGACGGGAAGAAGGTCCGTACGTCTTATCATTCTGCGGGGTTAGATGATGATGAAATTGCCGTAAATTATTCGTATTGCCTCTAACTTACAACGCCTTTTGCGATTAATGCGGGGCTTGTCTGTCATTCTTGTCCAAAACGAGTTGCTTACGATTGCCGTTTGCAGCGGGGATTCTATCCGCAGAAAGTTATCCGCTTTCTTTTGAACGATCAAAAGAAAGCTCCAAAGAAAAATCGCCCGCTCGCCTGCAAGTTGTACAATTTAATTCAATGGACTATAATCGGGCAGGCTGCAGCATAATTGCCCGCCCGGCAAATTACTTTCAAGATTAGCAGTAAAATGGCGGACGGGCCTGAAATTGCTCGCTCAGGCTGCGAGAATTTCAACTCCTCACCCAAACGAATGATTCGTTTGGGTTCGTCAAACAGGAAATTCTCGCCCGCCTGCGAAGAGTGTTCAAGTTTAGTATTCTTCGGGCAGGCTCACGCCTTCGCTCACAATTTCTTAACGGCAATTATGCTGATGCCTGTCCGCCGTCTCTTGCTTCAAATGAACTGTTACTTGACAGGCGGGCGGGTTGTTCCTGCGACATTCGGAAAAGTGTTTAATATCGATTTGTTTTCATAACTTTCTCTTCTTTATGAAAATGTTTTTGACGGCATTGCTTGTCAGGTCTGCATACCGTTATCAATGACATTCACAACCGAATCAACATCCGACATCTTTCCCTTTTCATAATATTCTTTGAACTCATCACCCGGGATAATGCTCTGCACGGAGTCTGATATGGAATTGAAAATCTCTTCTTCAAAATTGTCCTTCTTCACATTCAGCTTGCTGAACTGCTCTTCCGCAAAACCTATAAGCATTGCCGCACTCCCGGCATCGTTACCGAAAATCTTGCATCCGGCGAGGCCGTAGATGTTCAGTGCGATCTCTTTCTTAAGTCCGAGTTCGATGCAGAGCCTTAGACTCTCCGAAAAATTCTCCGCTGCGGGTCCGTACTCCTTTTGCATTAGACCGAGCATTCCGAGATAGTGAAGGTTGAACGCGGCGCCGGGCTTGTGAGAGATCTCGCGTGAGAGCTCAAGGCTCTCACTCAACCTCAGTTTCGCTCCGTTATGGTCACGGCCTTTGAGAAGCACTCCGCCGAATGTAAATAATCCGAATGCAAGCCCTGCCTTGTCGTCAATTGCCTTGAATATGCCGATGCACTCTTCAAGAAGTGTTCCGGCTTGAACTGCATCGCCGTTATGAAATGCAGTGTTCCCCAGAGAGCAGAGTGCAAAAGCCGTCCCGCGCCTGTCGCCGATCTCGCGGAAGATCTCGGAGGCCTTCGAAAGGTATCCGAAAGCCTCATCATAGTTGCATGCGTTGATCGCAAGGTTTCCGAGACTGTTGAGCGAATAGGCTTCGCCTCTCCTGTCTCCCAGACCGTTGAAGATCCTGCTGTTCTCGTTAAGGTACTTGACTGCCTGCTCATACTCGGCCTGCTCCGAGCAGATGCTTGCGAGATTGTTCAGGCAGAATGCAATTCCTCTCTTGTCATTGATTTCCCTGTGGATCACAAGCCCCTCTTCGAGGATCTGTTTTGCCCTTTCAAATTTTCCCTGCTCAATGAGTACGGCGGCGTAGTCATTGAGTGAATATGCAGTGCCGCGTTTGTCGTTTGACTGTCTGAACATCTCAAGCGCTTCTTCATGCAATTCTTCCGACCGCTTGTACTCACCCTGTTCATAAGAAAGCAGTCCGAAGTTCTTCAGCGCCGCCGCTATTCCCGCCTGATTCCCGCTTTCCCTGAAAATGGACATGGACTCGGAGTAACAGCTTTTGGCAGTTTCAATATCACCCTGAATATGTGCAAGCCTTCCCGCATGAACCAATGCCCTTGCTCTAGTATCCCCTCGTATGTTTTCCGCCGCGTTAAGCGCGCTCTCAAGCCGGTGCCTTCCTTCGGAGTACATTCCCTTCGTTTCCCAGTAATATCCCATCGCTCCCGCAATCAAGAGTGCATCTTCAAGTCGGGAAGACATCATGGAATGGTAAAAAGCCTTCTCAATATTGGCTGACTCAGCTTCGGTAAGCACAAGCCAGGTCTTCATTTCCGGCCCCTTAAGATTCTCTCCGGCTTCGGATGCTGCAGACCTGAAATACTCAAGATGACGGTCCTTAATGTCGTCAATCCTGCCGCTTGATCTGAGCTTGTCATCTCCGTACTGCCTGATTGTCTCAAGCATTCTGTATCTCTCTGATGCTTCATCAAAGATCACTATGGATTTCTCCCGCAGGTTCTGCAGAAGGTCCATCACATCCGTATCTTCCGAACGACAAACGGTCTCTGCGGCTTCGAGCGTCCATCCCCCTGAAAAGACAGACAGCATTGACCAAAGTTCTTTCTCGTCCTCTGCCAGCAGGTCATAACTCCAGTCTATCATTGCCCTGAGTGTCTGCTGTCTCGGAATTGCAGTGCGCCTTCCTCCGGTAAGAAGACTGAACCTGTCATCAAGACGATCGTGGATCTTCTCGGGCGAAAGGATCTTCGTTCTTGCCGCGGCAAGTTCTATTGCAAGCGGAATCCCGTCAAGGCGGTGACAGATCGCGGCTACTGCGGCGGCATTGTCATTGTTAACTCTGAACTTCGGATTCGCGCTCAACGCCCTTTCGATGAAAAGCCTCACTGCCTCATACTGAGTGATCTTTTCGGGTGTTTGCTTCTCTTTCGGATCAGGCGCTGAAAGTGACAATGTGTGATGAGTCTGCTCACCCAAACACCTCAGCGCTTCGCGGCTTGTTGCCAGTATTTTAACTCCCGCAGAACTCTTAAGAAGTTTCTCCGCTAATAATGAACATGACTCTATCAGATGCTCGCAGTTGTCAAGTACAAGGAGGAGTTCTTTCTTGTTCAGAAATTCAGAAAGTGTTTGCTCGGCATTTTGCTTTGCCTCTTCCTTCACTCCAAGCGACAGGAGAATCTCCTGCGGCAATGATTCAGGATCATGAATTGTATCAAGCTCCACAAACCACACACCGTTTGCAAATTGATCGATCACATCTGCGGCAATCTGCAGTGCCAGTCTGGTCTTTCCCGTGCCTCCGGGTCCGGTGAGCGTAAGAAGCCTGGCATTTTTCAGCTTGCTCCTTATCTGCCTCATCTCTTCTTCCCTTCCAACAAAACTCGTAAGCTGAACCGGAAGATTGTTTGGCCTGGCATCAAGTGTCTTAAGAGGGGGAAAATCTTCACGAAGTCCGGGAGATAAAACCTGAAACAAGCGCAGTGGCTGTATGACGTCTTTGAGCCTCCTTATGCCAAGGTCGCGAAATGAAAACTCCGCACCGTAATAATCCTCCGCAAGCCTGTGAGCATCTTCCGAGACGATCACCTGTTCTCCGTATGCCGAAGACATAACTCTTGCAGACCGAGCGAGAGTAATGTAACCCATGTAGTTGTTTCCGTTCCACTCGGCGCTTCCGCTGTGAATTCCGATCCTCACTTTGACCGGCGCAGCTCCCCAATCCTCACCTGCCAGGCGCCTTTGGATCTCCACAGCGGCTTTAATTGCATCCGTTGCAACGGCAAACGCACAGCAGTAGGCATCTCCCACTGTGCGGAATACAAATCCTCCGTTCGATTCAATTGAATCGTCAAGTATGCTGTGATGCTTCTCGAGCAGATCGTGAAGCTTATCCGGAAACTCCTGCGCAAGCCGCGTGCTTCCTTCGATGTCGGTGAAGAGAAAAGTTACTGTGCCGGAGGGAGGAATAAGAGTTGGCATTATACAGGATTACGAAGTCTGAGCTTGAGGAATCAGCTGCGAACATATTCCGGCTGTAATGCTGTCCGCAAGATCTGCATTTTTCCGTTCCTTACAGGAAAGATGATTGTCCTTATCTTTGATCAACTGTTTTAGGATTTGTAAGCTCACAATAGAAATTTTCATTTCAACCTTAGAAGCACACCTTTGCGCCTGACGATATTTTTGTAATCCCACTGAATGTCTTTCGCTTTCTTCAGCCATCTCCTCAGGTCGGTTTTGTTGATCTGCTTTGCTGACGAGTATCTGAACTCCGCCGCCTTAAAACTGCCTTCACTGCTGAGCTTCTCTTCGTCAAATGATTGTCCGCTCCAGAACAGGAGTCTGATGCAGTCCTTCAGTTTGCTGTAACCCGCAACAGGATTTCCATCGATGAACCACACCGGATGCCTGTGCCAGATCTTATGCCCGGCCCCGGGAATGCCTCGGCAGATCTCGCTGTAAAGTATGTCGCAGATCTCTCTGTCACCGTCTGACTGCGAACGGTTGTATTCTTTGATTTCGTCTTTCAATCTTCTGATAAATTTACTGCCGGCAAACGATCACTATGCTGCTTCAAACCCATTCTACCGGAAACCAAAAACGACCGGAAACAGGAACGCAACTGCCGCCGCCCAAAGTATGTAAACAGGCAGGAACGCGGAAATGCTTTCCGCCGCTTTTCCGATCTCACTTCCCTCCTTCACTGAACGCCTGAGACTGACGGAGACAATGATAAGGTTTGTGAGTATTAGCACATTGCCGCCGAGCACCGCAAGCCTGTTGGGTGTGAAACCCCACTCTGAGATCCTGAAGACAATTGCAGAAAGTGCAATACAGTTAACTACGATCGTAAGTACTGATAACGCAAACAAGGCGGCGGCTTTTGCTTTGCCTGCAGGCCCTGCTGACGACTCCGCAACCGAAAAGAGAATTATTGCCATCACTCCTATCAGAAGCAGATTGAATATCAGGAGAAATTCACGGTCATTGAACGGATCTTTCCCGCTTACTGCCACAGTAACAAGATAGACAATCAGAGTGATCAGCACAAGAGGTGTGAAAACTCTTGCAATGACAGGTGACACTTTGTTCACTATCGCGGGATTTGCATCTATGAGGTAAGCAGAAACAACAGGCGCCGCGGCAAGCCCGATCATTGCCACATAGTTGGTGAAGTATCTTGTAAAATGTCTGTCAATCTGCGAGAACAGGCCGATGCTGAGAACCGTTAGTATCACTCCTGCTATGAGGATCACTGCAGTCATAACGGCCATGTCGCCGTTGAACTTCAGATAATCAATTCGGCCGGAGTTGTCTTTGAGCCTGCAACCTGAAAATACATATCCGGCACAAGCCCACAGGATAAACGGAATGTGGATGCATGCAAGCCTCAATGTGTCGCTTTCAGGATTGTCGGGAAGCACTGCCATGTAAACCGCCGATGCGAAGATCAGTACTGCAACAGGTATCAGCTTTGCATAAGGTGTGTTGTTTCTGACTGCAAAGTATGCGGTCAGAACGGGAAACACAATAAAGGATACAAACCGCGGATAAAAGTATTCACTGCTGATCCCCCCAATCTCCGGAAGCTTTGCTCCGATCCCGGCAAGAAGAGCCGCAATGATCACAAACAGAAGTTCATTCCTGTTTGCCAACCGTCCTGCATCATCGGAATAGTTCAGCCGCTCATTCCAAACCTGTGCCACAGGATCCACCGAGATCTCGTCATATAGGAGGTTGAACTCCTTTCTGAATGCTGTTTTGTTTTTTCTGTATGATCTTTCCAGAAGTGCTGGCTCGCTGAGTCCGGCAAGAATTTCCTCGCGCATTGCAGATTGTTTGTTGTGATGATTCAAAATTACGGAACTTCGGCGAAACATGTTGCAGTAATTGTGACACCACTATAGTTCAGGTGGCCGCACCTGATCATGCGGCATGAATAGGCACTTGCGGTTACGCAAATCGTATTGACATTTGAATCCTGTTTGGCTATTTCACTGTCAACAGAACAAATATGAAGGCATTGCCTGAAATTGAAGGTGGATCCTCTTGATCACTTGTTCCGCAATTTCATTACACGGAACGATCTCTCGCCGCCCGCAATAGAAGACTGCTTGTAAAACCGACACCATAATACTTTCACGCGCTGAATGGTATTTATCCTCCGTTACGAGACTTCGGATATCTGAGAATGTAAAACACTCCGGCTTTAATAGTGGCTTATGGTAATACACAGACCTCACCGGAAGCACTCCCTGTGACTACGGTACTGAGTGTATTCCGAAGCCGCATGCCCGGAATTGAACATCATTAACTCATTAAATCGAAACAGTTATGAAAACTCTCAGCATCTTTATGATTCTGATCTCATCATTCTTCCCTGCGCTTTTTGGAGGACAAATTGCACGGGCAGAGCAGACAGACACTCAGAATCTCACACAGGTTGTTCCCAACAACTATTCGGGAACAGGCGGAACGGCTACTTTCACAGGCCCGCTTACAAATGCTCCAAGGACATACCAGTTGCTGATCCATCAGAATCAGCTGACAGGGCTTGCGGGCAAAAACCTTTCAGCGATCAGCTTCAGGCTTCCACAGTCGGCAACTTCAAGCTGGCCTTCAACAGGTGTCACTTACAGTAACTACGACATCTATCTCAGCGGGAGTGTTGATCCTGTCAACAGAAGCCTTACATTTGCAAACAATGTTGTGGGTACGCAAGCACAAGTTCGGTCCGGTCCGCTTTCCATCAGTTCCGGTACATATCCGTTCGGAAGTAACCCGAATCAGTTCGGTGCGGAAATAACTTTCAGCACACCGTACTTTTACGCAGGAGGAAATTTACTTGTTGAGATCAGGCAGAGCGGATTCACAGGTACTTCAAGAAGCGTTGATGCAATCAGCACTTCGACGCCGGGATACGGATCAAATGTAAGCGCATGCTGGACCGGAAGTTACACCGGTACTACCGGTTCACAGGGAAACTTCTCAATAGTTCAGTTCTCCACCGTCAAAGAACCTATACAGCCGGTACTTGACGTTTTCCAGATCGATTATGAAATGAACGGATACCTCGAGTACGAATCCGACTGGGGCATCGTTAAGCTCACAACGGCCGGCTATCCGACCATCAAGTATTTCAATCTCTCTGTTCAAACTGCTGGAATTCAAACAGTATGGCAGGTGCAGAATGCAATCCTCTTCAACCAGGCTCCTTTCGGTGATCTGCAGACCATATCATTCGCATTTGATATAGGTGATAAAGGCATTTCCGTCCCGAATGTTCTGATCGGATATTCCATAACCGATAATCCGGTCTTAACTCCGCCTCCGATCACGGAATCCGCACAAGTCTACGACTACCTTTATAAGATCGATGATGGATTCCCGTTCTTCAACCCGAACTCAATCGGCCTGAAGGTTCCTGTGGCAACTCCCTTTCAGAATACCGGCACTGTTAAGGATAATACTTCACACGGAGTTCAGGGTATGCCGAATCAGGACTGCGGCATTAAGGAGTGCGCACCGGCCGGATTCTCGAACAGTCTCAAATTCCTT
The DNA here is from genome assembly GCA_019694675.1 of Ignavibacteria bacterium. Lineage (GTDB taxonomy): Bacteria > Bacteroidota > Ignavibacteria > Tepidaquicellales > Tepidaquicellaceae > JADJAH01. The sequence continues at coordinate 18,491 of JAIBBK010000099.1, read as the reverse complement.
AGGAAAAAGCATAACCTCACATTCGACAGCGCGTACGCTTCTCTCGACAGCATGAAGAAAGCAACCGGTTTCACGGGCGGGACAATGACCGCAGATAATTATTATCAGAACAAGGCGGATTATCTTAAGAAGAACAACATTCCCATTACCACACGCAAAGTAAGCAAAGACAGCATCTACTCTCTCCAGAAGGAACTTGATAACAATCAGGACGTGGAGATGTTCGTGTGGTGGTTCAATATTGACACCGTATCCGGAGACACAAGCACGGGCAGTCATATAGTGAATGTTACAAATGTTAAAAAGCTCGGCGGAGGCAAGTACCAGATCACTGCGCAGGATGACAGAAAACAGGGAACGGCCGGCGGGACTGAAAGTGAAACCGTAACTTATGACAGCGCTACAAACAGGTTTACCAGCGGCACATACACGGCTTATGATCAGGGAGTTTATCACTACGTTGTCGAATGTCCCAACAAGCTGACAACAGCGCAGGTATCGCCTCCGAATAACGCTCCGGCCGTTCCGCCGGGCAGTCCGCTCGTTTGGACCCCTGTGCCCGGCGCTGTATCCTATTGGCTGGAGGTTGCAACCGATCCGCTCTTCCAGCTTCCGGTGATCAACATTATTGATGTTCCTTCTTCAAGCTATGTGCCTTCTCTTCAGCCATTGACACAGTACTTCTGGAGAGTGAGAGTTAATGACTCGGCAGGGCCGGGTTCTTATGTGACAGAATTCAACTTCACAACGTCTTCATTCTCAGTGCTCAGTCTTACTGCGCTCATACAAGGCTTCTATGATTCATCAAGTGATCTGATGATCCCCGATACGATGAGAGTTTATCTTCGCAATATGTTCCCGCCGTATTCGATTGTTGATTCCGCAAAGGGAATGCTTGACGCAAACGGAAACGGACAGTTCAATTTTGCAAATGCGGTTGACGGCATCCCGTACTTTGTTGATCTGAATCATAGGAATTCCGTGCAGACGTATAGCAGCGGAGGAGTAATGTTCAGTCTCGGTTCGGCATCATACGATTTCACTTTGTCCCAGTTCCAGGCATTCGGAAGCAATATGACCATGGTTGATGCGTCACCGGTCCGGTTCGCAATCTACGGAGGTGATGTCAACAAGGACGGACTCGTGGATGCAACTGATCTCGGAATGATTGACAATGATGCATATAACTTTACAACCGGTTATGTCGCTACAGACCTCACGGGAGACAACTATGTTGATATTACCGATCTTGCAATTGCAGATAACAACAGTCTCAATTTTGTAGGAGCAATACTTCCCTGACGAAGTCAGGCTGTTGCCGGTGCCGTGCAGATTAACTGCGATCTGAAACTCAGCCGCTTGCCGGTATACTCCGGCAGGCGGCTGTTTTTTGAACTTCGCACAAATGATCTGTTATGCGACTCTGAATGAAAATGAATGAGCAAGAAAATTTAATATCTGGGAGGATTGCTGACGCAGATACAACGCAAAATGATCTCTCCTGATATGTCATTAACAAGATGATTCCGGGTAAGTTGCCAAGCTCACTTGCTTTCTCAATCAGCCACTCCCGCTCCGCTGTGTTAGCGTCTGTATGAAGGCTCTTTTGAATCTTATGCAGTGCAAAGTCATCAAAGCTGTACTTGATTCGGGCAAGTGATGAGGTGTACTCTATGCACCTTAGCGCCCTCTTCTTCTGTGATTCTTTCATTGCCTTGTTGTTTCTCAGAAAGTGTCTGTATGTGTCTGCGTGATTGAGAAGCATTTCAAGGTCCTTCAACTCATAAAGCGTCTTGAGAATGAGCATCCTCACAACATTCTTGAAGTAAGGATTTTCATTTGTTGAAACGAAGAACTTATTGAAACTCACTCTGTTTGAGAGTTCCAGCGACTTCTGAAAGTCCCTTTCGAGAAAACTTATATGTGCGTGCGAGTATGTCAGAATATCTCTCCTGCTGTCATGCTTCACCTTTCCGGCATAATCAGGCTTGATCCAAGACCGGGCCTGAAGATTTTGGATGTAGCAACCGGAACTGGCTGTGCCGCGAGAAGAATTGCGGCAAGAGGAGCAAAGGTTACGGGAATTGATATTGGCGAAGAGCTGATAAAGGCTTCAAAACAACATCCGGGAAACACCGCGCTGATGACAGATTTCCGCGTAGGAGATGCGGATGCACTTCCCTTCGTAGAAGGGCGGGAGGTATCCATTCGGACAGATCAGCAATGTGCCAACTATCACACTGTCCCTATCAGCGCCGATCCCCGCAATCTGCGGGAGATATCCGCAAGATCAATTTTGAGATGAGCCAACATTCACACTTTCCTTGTCAGCGCCGATCCGCGCAATCTGCGGGAGATACCCGTATGATCAATTTTGAGACGAGCCAACGTTCAGACTTTCCTTATCAGCGCCGATCCCCGCAATCTGCGGGAAATACCCAGAAGATCAATTTTGAGATGAGCCAACGTTCACACTTTCCTTATCAGCGCCAATCCGTGCAATCTGCGGGAGATGTCCGTATGATCAATTTTGAGATGAGCCAACGTTCACACTTTCCTTATCAGCGCCGATCCGCGCAATCTGCGGGAGATACCCACATGATCGATTTTGAGACGAGCCAACGTTCACACTTTGCTTATCAGCGCCAATCCGCGCAATCTACGGGAGATACCCACATGATCGATTTTGAGACGAGCCAGCGTTCACACTTTCCTTATCAGCGCCAATCCCCGCAATCTGCGGGAAATACCCACAAGATCAATTTTGAGATGAGCCAACGTTCAGACTTTCCTTATCAGCGCCAATCCGTGCAATCTGCGGGAGATATCCGCAAGATCAATTTTGAGACGAGCCAACGTTCAGACTTTCCTTATCAGCGCCAATCCGTGCAATCTGCGGGAGATATCCGCAAGATCAATTTTGAGACGAGCCAACGTTCAGACTTTCCTTATCAGCGCCAATCCGTGCAATCTGCGGGAGATATCCGCAAGATCAATTTTGAGATGAGCCAACATTCACACTTTCCTTATCAGCGCCAATCCGTGCAATCTGCGGGAGATATGAAGACGGGAGTATTCCTGAAGCTGATCAATGTGTTATCACCGCTTCGCATCAGCGCCAATCCGCGTCCCCTCACGGGTAGATCATCAGAAAAATGAATGCAAGAAGATTGATCAGCAATATTATCCCGTAAATGAAGTTTGACCTTCCGCTCGTAAGTGACAGGATCAGTATTATTATAGATAGCCCGAGAAGTATGATCGATTTTATGTCAAGCCCAAGAATGAGATTCATTCCAAGCATACCGCTAACTACCGCTACGCTAGGAATTGTAAGCCCGATGCTTGCCAGTGCGGAACCCAGTGCAAGGTTCAGACTCGTCTGAACCTTGTTGCTCGCCGCCGCAAAGATCGCCGCAATGCCTTCTGGTAAAAGTATTACCGCCGCAATAATAACACCTACAAGGGACTTCGGCAGATCATTGTTAACAACAAACGTCTCTATTGTCGGAGACAACTCTTTTGCCAGCAGTACCACTATGCCGAGACTTACAAGCAGAAATACCAGACTGAGCGACAGCACTTTATTGCTTACTACCACGGATCTCCTGCTTACCCCTGTGTCATCCGTAAGGAAGTACTCCCTGTGCCTTCGGGTTTGCGCGAAAAGGAATGATCCGTAAATTATTAGACATGCAAGCGATACGAACACAAGCTGAGGCTTCGAATAATATGGCCCCTCTATGCTTGTTGTATATGAGGGTAGGATCATTGTAAATACAAGTATCGACACAATTGATACTAATCCGATCGTTGCAGAATGCTTTGAAAAATTCTGTTCGCGGAAACGCAGGCCGCCGATGAAAAGACATATCCCGACTATCCCGTTCAGTATAAGCATGGTTGCGGAAAATACCGTATCTCTTGCAAGCGACTCAGCCTGCTGTCCGCCCGGGATCATGAGCGATATGATTATCGACACTTCTATGATAGTCACCGCCACCGCAAGTATGATGGTTCCGAACGGCTCTCCCACCCTGTGGGCGATGATCTCCGAATGATGCACAGCAGACATTATGCTGAGCATAAGCAGTATTCCCGCAAGCGCTTTGAAAAAAGCACTGTCATCTGCCAGCCCGGAATACAGAAGCACCCATGCCAGCAGCGGTATCACTATGGTCCATTGAAGCAGTAATCTCATCTGTCTCTGCGGAGTGTAGATTCTTTTGTAATATTATCCGTCCGCCGCCCGCACATGGAATTCGTGTGCAAAGAAAACGGATGAAATGATGAATTAATCAGCCAGGTTGCTGAACATCACACCCGCAGCTGAGAATAATGTTATTTAATGGTCTTGAGGTCTTTCAACAGCCATCCCCTGTACTCTGCGTTTTCGATTTTCTCGGAGAGCTTCAGAGCCTTCTCCAGATACCCGGCCATCTTCTTTCTGTTCTTTGCCTTCATCTCGGCTCTTGCAAGCGCTTCGTATGCGTATGCAAGGTAGAACGGCTCAACACCTTTCTTCTTACTGCTTTCAAGGCAGAGCTTTGCATACTTCAGTGCGTTGTGCGGCTCATTGGCCAGGGCAAAGACTCTTGCCAATTGCCAGTATCCTATGGACAGATTTGTCTCACTGCAGTCAGGTCTCTGCATCCAGTGCCATAGCGATGCAAAGCTTGTCGCAATCATTTCATTGTTGTCACGTGGTGATCTTTTCTTCTTGTCTATAAATTCCCACGCTCTGTTGAAACACCCTGCCGAGAAATGCCTGTGAGCTTCGGCGGAATTAAAGCCCGATTTCTTCTTCACCATAGTCTATAAGTTTTTGTTGATGCAAAGATAGCAAAATCACTCTTCAGGAAACATATACCTTCAGCTTTTCCGCGACACCAAACCCGAAACGGAGTTGGGCAAACTATAAAGGATTCCACTCCTCTTAACTCTCTCACGAATCATCTGAACCGAAAATCATACCTCATCTTTACTAACCAAAGAACATAAATTGTTTTTGGAGACCGGAGTCATCTGCAGTTACTAAAGGAGGCGAACGTCTGCAACCGCTGACGATCACGCAATATCTCCTTGTTATCAAAACTGCCCGGGTCACACTGTCATCCGGGCAGTCAGCAGAATTAGTGCTTTTTGTAAGCTGTGTGGTTTGTATTATTCTTCCGGCAATCTTACTGCTCATAAGAACGAGAGGTCAAGCCGGAAACAACAAACCCCGGGAATGCAGCACCAAACCGTCAGCAGAAAAAACTTCGTACAATCAGAGACCGATTCGGTTTATAAACAAACACATAAACATTGACCATAAGATTTCTGTTATTACTCATCCTGTTTACAGCGGAGCTTTGCTCCGGACAGTCTGAATATTCGGCGCTGACGGCATACTACGGATCTCAAAAAAATTTCAACGGGGTTGTCTTGGTTGCAACAAACGGCCGGGTGGATTTCCTTGCAGGTGTTGGACTGGCAAACAGGCAAGACTCCGTACCCATAAACTCACAAACTAAATTCAAGATTGCTTCGGTTACGAAAACGTTTACTGCTGTTCTGATTCTGAAACTGTTTGAACAGGGTAAGATCGATCTGAATGAAAAGTTCGGCGCTTATTTTCCGGAATACAAAGGGGAAGCCAAACAATCTGCAACCATTCATAATTTACTCACTTACAGTTCCGGCATTCCTGACTGTGAGGGCAACCGGGGAATTGAAGTCTATCAAACCCGCGCTACTGTTGAAGATTTCATAGATAAGCATTGCAGCGGCAAGCCCGAGTTTGAGCCGGGCACGCAGTTCAGATACGAAAACGGAAGTTACATAATCCTAGGCCGTATCATAGAGAAGATCACAGGTAAATCTTTTGCTCAGAATCTGAGGGATGAGATCCTTGAACCGCTGGATATGAAGAATACAGATCTCTTGTACAGCAGGAACATCATCAGCGGCCTGGCGGATACCTATAATTATGACGACAGTTCCAAAGTCTTCTATAATGACGATCCTATGTATATTGAAAACTATTATTCGGCCGGTGCAATGTACTCAACCGCAGAGGATTTGCTGAAGTTCGATGTGGGCATCTTCGGCTTCAGATTGCTTAAAGAAAAGACAGTTGAATTGATGCTCACCCCTTATCCTGAGCTCTATGGAGTTGCTTACGGATTCTGGGTAACAGAAAACACATTCGGCGGAAATGTCTGTAAGACAGCCAACAGACAAGGTTCAATCTGGGGCGCAAATGCAAATTGGCTGCACATTATGAATAACAACAAAACTTTCATTGTCTTGAGCAATACTAACGCAACAGATCTGCCTGAATTTACGGAACAGCTTGTGTTGAACATGGATGAAAAATAAATTTAGGAATGAGTAATAACTGAGCAGATGAATACAACGACTGAAGATCCTGCATCGAAAAGAATGATCTTAAGCTCCGGGCAACTCATCAGAACAAATAGATCGAACTCAATGAATATAAAGAAACTCGTACCGGGAGATGCTGACGACTTTGCAAAGCTTATTAAGATATTCTGCGAAGCATTTGAGAATAACGTGAAGATTCCTCAAAAAGAATACCTCAGTAAACTTCTCTCTGATCCGGAACTGATTGTGTTTGTCTCAGTGATTGATGATGAAATAGCGGGTGGACTCACAATCTACATCCTGCAACAGTATTACAGCGAAAAGCCTCTTGCTTACATATACGATCTTGCGGTGTCAGAGAAATTTCGCGGACTGGGAATTGGAGGGGCGCTTATAGAGCATGTCTGCAACTATTGCAGAGAGTGCGGCTTTGATGAAGCTTATGTTCAGGCCGAGAAGGATGATGCAGATGCAGTAAGATTCTACAGAAAGACAAAATTCACCCGCGAAACTGAAACGATACATTTCACTTATTCTCTCAGGAGAAACTCCGGCTGATGATCATGATGCATTCCGGCAACAGGCAAATGATGATCGGACATCTTCAACGCAATGAGTTAACCGACTGTAAGATCATGTTCCTGACAATTACTTTTTAAAGCGTAAGCAGTAATGAATGTGACTTTGAATCTGACTATATTTACACCGCCTCCGCCCTTTGCGGCAGAAACAGAAGAAGAACTGCACTACTATTCCGGGAAATGTGGATCTCTGGACTCTCAAACTCCGATTTCAGATTACCGGGAGTTCACATTGCGCATCAAATCAAATATCAGTCTCTATGTACAACCTCTCATACTTCAAAGAAGAAGACAGGCAGGTCCTGCTTCAGTTCCTACACGATCATCCTTTCGCGTTCCTGACAGGGAGTTTCGCAGACGGCAAACAGACTGCAACGCAAGTGCCGATGCTCGTTGAGGAAAAAGAGGGAAAGATCTTTCTTCACGGCCATATCATGCGGCAGACGGATCACCACAAGGCATTTCTCGAAAATCCGCAGGCGCTCGCGGTCTTCACCGGGCCCGGTGCTTACGTAAGCGCTTCGTGGTACACAGATCCGCATATCGGCTCTACATGGAATTATATGAGCGTTCATATAAGAGGAAACATCCGCTTCCTTGATGACGATGCACTGATCTCGTTTATGAAGAAGTTCACTTTGAAATTCGAGAACAACAACTCATCTTCACCAACCATTTACGATAATCTTCCGGAAGAATTCCTGAAGAAGATGATGCCGGCAATAATTGCATTTGAAATAGAAGTTGAAGAGATGGACAATGTGTTCAAACTCAGCCAGAACAGGGATGAGCAAAGTTATCTTAACATAATTGAACGGCTCGAAGAACGTGGAGGTGAAAGCGCTTTGATTGCCGCCGAAATGAAAAAACGCAGGGAGAAACTGTTTCCTCCCGGAGTGGAGTGGGACGGAAGCAAGTTTATGTCGTGAATATTGCGGTGGCTTTGGATTGGTCGTCAGGACCTGGTGGAGATTAATGCTGATTGATGCGTTCGTTGGTTTGAGTCCGTGATTCTTGTCTGAGTCAGTTAACCGGCGAGAGATACTTGATCACTTCCTTATGACTTGCCCGATGAACATGAGCGCTTTTGTATGTGGAATGCAAATATGGATCTCACGCATTCCGTAATCTCTGTCAAACGGAGCTCTTACTTTCAGTCCTGTCAATCTCTCACGTATATCTTCCCATAGTTCGTCAACATTGTCCACCTCCAGATAGAATTCCATCTCTCCGATGTCACTGCCGGCATTGAGAATGTGAATCGTCAGGCCGTCCTTTACATAAACCGCATAGCTTTCCGTTTCCGTCAGTGCCGAGAATCCAAGAACATCCCTGAAAAATCCGGCTGTTGCATGCAGGTTGAATGACGGTATCATCGGACTCAGAAACAGTGCTCTATAATTCATCTTTGTTCAGGTATTTGTTTGGGATGTTTTCAGGTAGGTAATCAATTTTGTAAGCAGACTCCATGAGCAGACGCACGGTCTCATAAGTGTCTTCCTCAGTTCTTTGAAACTGTCTCAGAAGTCCCATCATTGCATAGCTCACGGGATTAACAGACGGAATGTATGTCTCCCAATCTCGTCCCTTTCCCCATATCAACCCCCTTACCGTAATATGCAGATCTGCGGATCCTCTTATCAGCAACTTCATTGTTTCAATGCTTGCATTCCTGTGCTGATTCACGGTGTGGAAAACGGGAGTCTGCCCGCCAAAGCCGTAAGCGTCAATTCCCGCCTTCTCATTCACATCAGCTCCGCGCCTTATCAGAACTTCTGCGCAAGCGGCGTGACTGAACTCTGCACAAATGTGAAGCAGTGATGCCTCATGCAAAGGAGTGAATGCACAGTCAATCGTGTATTTCTTTCCCGCTAATTCAGAATTCAGACTCAGTTTCCTGTCGAGCAATTCCGCATCATCTGTCAGTACGGATAAAAGCAGATCGTCGCCGAACTCCATTCCGTATTCTGCAAATATCTTCACGCATTCTTTGAATGCCGGCCCCCGCATATATCCTCCGGTCAGCTCATCAAAAAGCGGCCTTCCTCTGTGAAGATCATCCGGAGTTACACCCTTTTCAAAACAGTCCCTGATCCCTTCGGCAGAAAGAATTTCAATTTCGGTAAGTATTCTTTTTGAATGATCCAAAATGTTATCAGCTCAATTCAGAATTTTCGTAAACATCTTTTGCGCAAAAATAATGAACTTAACCACGCGCCGCTTTTCTCATTCCCGCCCTGCCCTCAATCTGTTCGCCGATCTTCCGCTCAAACCACTTATAATATGGGATGAAACGATTGTAACCCTTCATCTCGCCAAGCAGGTCGGAGAGCTTTCTCTCAGATCCGTCCGCTGACGCTTTCAGATACTTAAGATAGATCTTAAGAAAATCACGGTTGCGTGTCTTTGCCGCCGCCGATTGAAACCTGTCATTCCTCAGAAACTGTTCGTACGACTTTGCCATATCAACAGCCTCAGAGTGCAGATTCAGTTCGGCATAGATTATGAGCTGAAGATTTCTTATCAGCGGTTTCAGGAATACGAGAGAGAAGTTCCTGATCTTTGCAAGCTCTCTGTGTGCATTCTCATATTGCCGGTATTCCGCAAAAAGGCTTCCCTGCAAATATCCAAGCAGGCATGACCGGTGCTTCTCTTCAAGCCTGTTTGAATTTGACCGGATGAATTTCTCCGCCCACTTGTAGTTTCTTGATGTGATTGCGCACATCGCTATGTGATAGAATGTATCCACAGGGATCTTTGTATTGCTCTTCTTATCTATGTTGCCGGCAACGAGACAGGATAGTTCAAAAAGTTCGTCCTGCATTATCTTTCCTCCCGGAAGATTTCCCTCAATAAGATAATTGTTCATTACCATCAGAAGGTCGTCCGCCAATGATCTCCTGATATTGGCTCCACGCCCCGTAACCATCTTCTTCAGCTTCAGGTAATCTTCTTCCCTCTTGTCCTTTATCAGCCTGATACCGAGCAACATCGCCTCTGCCTCTGCATTATTCTTCATGCCCTCTGCCCTCTGTGCCATTTCGATCGTCTCATTCATCATCGGTATTTCGAGATTTGCCGATATCAGATTATTGTAATTTGCGAGAAGAAGTATGTTACGAAGATTGTTAATGATGAACATATTGATCAGTTCGTATGATGCGTCTGTCCACTCTTTCTTTGAAAGATCCTTCTTTGTCAGAAACTCCTTCCTCTGAAATGAGTTGTTCCTCCTGATCTCGGATAGCTTATAGCTGTTAAGGTTAAACTCATCACGCATATCCCTCAGCTTTTTCTCCAGTTTCTTAATGCGTGCATCAAAGCGGTTATGCATTCCAAATTGCGTCAGCTCGCTGAGATACTCCATTTCCAGATCGGCAGGGCTCAGTCTCTCAAGCGCGACGAACTTCTCAAGCAGTGACTCAAACTCCGACAGAAGGTAATAGACAGTGCCGTAAACTACTTTGTCCTCTTTGTAAAGCTTTCTGTAAATATTCTCATGCGAGATCTCAAGAGAGTCAAACTCCGGATGGAATTTCGAAAGGTATCTGTAAAGTTCTGTCAGCTTCCTGTTCGCATTGAAGTAAGGGGATGCCACGAACTTACCGAATCGAGCGAAAGCGGCCTTGTCGAGATTTGACAGAAGCTGTATCAGACTGCTGTTATGCATCGGAACAGTTCCAAGATTTCGCAAAAAGTTTAGTGTACATCGGATTAGAGCTTTGAATAATTTGCATTCAACGGAAACAAATGGCCGTGGCCAACAGTGAATTTAGAATCTTTCAAAACAAATTAAACACGGAAATGAATAACCTCAAAGCATTCCTGCTGGCTGTATTGGCGGGATTTTCAATGACCTTAACTGCTCAGGGGCAGATCACTCAGGAGTGGGTCAGAAGCTACTCTTTGCCGACAAACAATTCGCAGGTTGCGGCAGATATCGTAACCGATGCCGGAGGGAATGTTTATGTGACCGGCTACAACGCCGCAGGTTACTCGGAGTCGGACCTTGTCACTGTAAAGTACAACGCCGCGGGACTGTATCAATGGGGTAAGAGCTACCACAACAGCGTAGCCTATTCTCATGAAAAAGGAAAGTGCATTGCAACTTACTCATCGGGCGGAACGAACTTCGTCTACTCGGCGGGAGAAGTGAATTACAGCGGCTTGACTCAATACCTGATACTTCTTAAGTATGATGAATCGGGGAATCAGATCTGGGCAAGAGGAATCTATGTAGTCGCTTACCCGTTCAGTCACATTCTCAAAGAGATGACAACCGACGAATCTGGAAATGTCTATCTTACCGGAGGAACAAGCGATAAAGCGTTCCTTGTGAAAGTTGACTCATCCGGCGCCACAAAAGTTTTGAGGACTTTTGATAATCCTTCCGGCTATAATACAGGTCAGGGCAATGACATTAAACTTTCCGGCGGCAAAGTGTTCATCGGCGGACAGATCAGGAATTCATCTTCACAGGTTCTGCCGTTGCTGATCATTTGCGACACCGCGGGTACTCTGCTGGAGTTCAGATACAATCAGGCAATTGCAAACAGCACGGATAACGAAAGCAGGATCATGACAGGAAATTCGGGGAATGTCTATATGGGATTTAGAACATCAAACGACTACAGGCTTACAAAGTACAATTCAAACGGCGACACTCTCTGGAACAGAAGATATAACGGAACCGCGAATGCCCAGGATTACTTCAATGCTCTTGCGGTTGATGCGAATGAAAACATCTACCTTACCGGCAGAGTGAACGGGCTGTATGGCGATGTGGGTACGGTGAAGTTCGATTCTTCGGGCAGTTTCCTTTGGGAGCAGACTTATGCAGGACAAGGCGGCTTTGCAGATGAAGGCAAGGATGTGAAGATTGACGGAAGCGGCAATGTGTATGTTGCGGGTGTGGTGGATAACTGGGTCGGAGGCAAAAGTTTGATGATCAAGTATAACTCTTCCGGCACGGCGCTCTGGGTCAGGAGTTACGACTTTGCCCTGAACGACTATGAAGAATCTCTCGTGCTAGCAATTGACCCTGCGGGGAATGCAATAGCAACAGGGAATTGCGGATACATTACCGTCAGCGATTATGCAACCATTAAGTACGATCCGAACGGTACGGCATTGTGGGCGAGAAAGTACAATTCATCTCAGACCTCTACGGATGCAGTCAATTCGATCACTACTGACAAGTACGGAAATGTTTACGCAATTGGCCGGCTCAGAGTCGGACAGGCAGGTGATAATATTCAGATAGTTAAGTATAACTCTGCAGGAACTTTGATGTGGACTTACAGTCGCGGCGGAGTTGGTACAGATGTAGAAGATGCCGGTTACGCAATAGCTGTTGACAGGAACGGATATGTCTATTACACGGGAACAATGCACACTTCATTCACAGGAAACAAGCGTGACATATACACCGGCAAGCTGGATTCAAACGGCAACAATGTATGGCCTCATCCGTTCGGGCAGTTGTACGGCGCGGGAGGAAATGATGAAGGTGTTGAACTTGCGCTTGACACATCGGGAAACGCTGTCGTCGGATTCAATTCCGAAGTGACTGCCGGCAATGTCAAGTTCGGTGCGGTAAAATATTCACCGTCGGGGACCGCACTGTGGACTTACGGCTACGCCGGCTCCGGCATCGGGCTGGATTCACTCAAGGATATGAAAGTTGATATCAACGGCAATGTATATCTCACAGGCAATTCAACATCCGCTTTGTCCGGGATCAACATAGTAACAATGAAGATAAGCAGTTCAGGCGCGCATCAGTGGACGCAGACATACAACGGAAGCGCAAACGCGGATGATGCGGCAAGGTCCGTTGATGTAGACAGCTACGGAAATGTTTATGTTACGGGATGTGCACAGAACTCCGGAACCGGTAAAGACATAGCGCTGATAAAATACAGTCCTTCCGGCAGTCAGTTGTGGGCAACTACGGTGAGCAATGACAATGCCGAAGCTGAAACCGGGATCACGGTTAGGTACGATTCAATATCCAAGAAGGTAAGGCTTATTGGCTCAAGCCGGCAGAGCATCTACAGTACTACTTTGTTTGTTGCTGACTTTGACACAGCCGGAGTTCAGACTTCAGGATCTCTTATGAATCCGTCGCCATACGGACCGAATTATGCAATCGGGGGAGAACTTGACGGAGTCGGGAAAATGATCTCCGCGCAGGCATACAGTTCACAGAACAGCGGCTTTGATCTTACCGTGTGGAGAGGAGTGGAAAAGCAATCTGTGTTCAACGGCTCATCATCGGGCAACGACATCGCCGCATACAATGTGCCGGTCGCTACATTCGGAAATTTCTTTTATGCGGGTGTTACATCTTTTGATTCTGTCAAAGGCAATACTTTTACGATCGTTAAGTTCCGGTCGCCGCTCAACAAGGTTCTGCTCAGAATGTACCTTCAGGGTTACTACAATTCAAATACTGGAAATATGATACGCGGTGATACGGTACGGATACAACTCAGAAGTTCATTGCCTCCTTATAATACGGTTGACTCGGCGAAAGTTGTGCTTTCGTTCGAGGGAATTGCCGAGCCGCAGTTCATGAATGTTGTTGACGGTCAGCAGTATTATGTTTCTGTCAATCACAGGAATTCCATTGAGACCTGGAGCGCCGCGCCTGCGGCTTTCAGCCAGGGACTTCTCGAAGCCGACTTCCGCGACACATCGGAAGTGTTTGGTAATAATCTTGCTCACATTACCGCAGGATCTTACTGGCAGTTCACGGTTTACAGCGGCGATGTAAATCAGGACGGGACAGTGGATGCAACGGACGCCGGTGCGGTTGACAATGATGCGTCAAACTTCGAATCAGGTTACATAAACACAGATGTTACCGGAGATGAGATCGTGGATGCAAGCGACGCGCTGATAATAGACAACAACGCATACAGTTTCGTAAGCATGCTCAGACCTTAGGCTGAGGAATAAGGTGATGTGCTGTCATTCATTGCGGGCATGAGGAGCTCCGCTCCGGAACTCCTCATTCAGCATTTGCAGATATTCGTTGGCAGGAGTAAAAGGAAACTGTTTCTGTTATGGTAGGTTGCCGGTGGCCCCCGCATGCATCGGGCAGGCACTTTGTTCGGAAACACCTGCAACAGCAGAACCTGCTTGCTGAAAAGCAGATTCAATATTTGAGCATGGTAATGGACTATGTTCCAACGAGCTTCCACATAGATAAGGATGATTTTTATTTAGGCCTCTTCAATGCCGAGAAGGGTGTGGGAAAAATGTAGCAATTGTTTGCTGATTAGACAGTTGTTATTTTTAATTAATTGATTGATGCAGTGAAAAGGAGATAACAAACTATTACAAAATTGACTTTAGGATTAATTTAATTCAGATAAATGACAATTGAAACTTGCAGATTTTATAAAGCAAACTTACGATAATACATTATATGTAAGCCCGGATTTTGGAAAGCCAATACATATAAGAAACACAATACTTTTTTCTAAAGCCGAAGAAATAGCTAAGGAGTTTTTCAAATTTGGATGCACTTTTAATCTGAAGTTAATAAACGATTTATTCCATGGACTAAACATATTAAGATATCCGCAATCTTCTATTGATGAATGTGATGATCCAATTCTCCGGGTTGATGAAATTAAGCCATTTATTAATACAGTATTGAGCCTCAATCTGGAACTTCTTGACATTATCATGAGTGAGGATAAAATTGTATCGGTTCATCACACAGCAACCGAAGAACTTAAGAACATTTTCCTAAGTGAGATTTATTCTTTCTCACATAAATTGTATCAAACTCTTCTGAAAAATCAGCAGGAACGAATTCTCTGCAAACCTTATCAAGTTTTTAGGGAGTTAGACTTCATCAAGATTTATAGCTTATTTGAAGATTATTTATACAATGAATATCAAAGCTTTAAATTCCTTTTTGGAATTTCAAAACCTTCAGTTAAATGACAAGATAAGAATAGCATTAGGGAATCACTGTGAAATAAAGAAAATTGATAGTGTGACCTTTTACTTGATATCGAATAGAGAACAATCTTGGTTGACCACTTCCAATAGTGCTTACATAGAAAACACATTTCTTGAAATCTCTTTTAAGACTAAGATTAACGAGGGATACAACATGAAAGATAGATCAGAACAGAAAAAGAGATCATTGACACATTGTTCCGAATTCCTAGATGAAATCATATTTGATATCTTACTGGTTTTGAGAATAACGAATATAAACTATGTTGGATTCAAGAGAATGTTTATGTTGTATCCTGGAACGGCGGGTTGGTGTAGTGAACATTTCGTGCCATATCTTTATTCATTACCATTTGTCAATTCTTCACAAAAATATTCTATTACCCAAGAAATTGCAGACAATATCTCTGAAAATTACAGAATGTATCTCAGACTTAAGAAAGATAATAGACTAGCTGCAGCCCTAAGAAGGTTTAATTTTGCATATGAAAGAAAATTGAATAAAGATAAGATTATTGACTACTTCATTTCTTTGGAAATACTACTGGGTGTTGAGGGCAAAGGTAAGGGTAAACAACTGGGTCAAAAAATCTCGAACTTATTAGGAAAGGACGAAGTAAGTAAAAAGTACTTCGAAGAGAAGATAAAGGCTTCTTATCATCTAAGAGGAGAAATTATGCACACCGAGAATCAAATTGTTATTGAACAATTGAATAAGACAACTGAATTTCTAGAAGGTGTTTTAAGAGAGATAATTACCCGAAAATTGATTGAAAATTGGAACTCAAATGATGCAGTCAGTTGACTCCAAACTTGCAAGTGTTAACCACTAGCATAAAATTCTTGTACATATTCTCATAGGAAATCCTTAGCAAACCTTTAGGACACTAACAAGCTTAAGCTTGAACATTTAAGTAATTAATAGGCTGTGAATTGGCAGTTCGTGACTTCTCGTTACACCGGAAAATAACACAGTGATTGGATAAGCATTGCAGGTTGATAATGGATTTATGCCGCTTTTGCTCTTACCCAGTATCAAAAGATTTCCCATCCTTAAGCTAATTTTTCAGCTGGCAAGACCAACAGCTTAACATAATCAACTACACACATCAACACTAACTACGGCTGTGTTAGGTCTTTTCCTCTTGCTGACTGCCTCTTCGTGGAAATTACCTTCTTTATCCATTTCTAGAGTCATTCATACAAATGACACCTCGCATCATCAAATAAGCTTGCAGGGCTGAGTTATGGTGGGTGTACTAAGCCAGGAATGCAAGAAAATGATCTGCCATGATGTTTAGAAATTTTAAGCGGAGAAAGAAAAGCTTAGAAAGAGGGGTTTTGCCTGATGGTGACTCATCGTTTCACTCGGATAATACCAACAGGTGCGGAATCGTTTACTCAAAATTGCTTAGATTCCCTTAGAAAAAGTATTTTGGGCTTTTTAGTATTCGCAAATCTTTTCGCAAACCATCGAAAGGTTTCTTGCCAAAGATCTTACAGATGTAACTAAACATTTCATCGTTATTCACAATTATTTTATTAAACCATGTTGGTTCTATTCTATTATAAATCAATACTTCCGCATTTCTTTTACGTGTGCCGTCAGCAAAATTGTTCCAATATTGAGAGTTAATAACATCCCAATCTATATACATACTTGCCTCATCAAAGTTATCGAAAAAGCTAGATTGATTTGAAGCCGAATTACCATCGCTGAAAATGACACACTTCTCTTCAGATTCGATAATCTCATAATCTATCTCAATGAAGAAAATTCGATCCTGAATGTTCTTTCTCGCAAACAGAGTTGGAGTCTTGGTTACCCAATATAATGGTACAAATTCATGCAAATTGATACCTTGAATTTCACTTCCAATTAATACTTGTTTGAAGTGTCTTCTTTGCTGTACTTCCGGATCTGAGAAATCCCAATAACGTATTCTACTCTTTTGCACTAGGTTTTTTGACAGTATACCCTTTTTTAATATACTCGCACAATTCCTAAAATCTGCAAAATAGTAAAGACCTCCGCTCATGAATTACCAAATTTGATAATCTCATTATCGTTAAAAATGGAGCCTTCATTTCTTGGCTCATCATTGCGAGATTTTTCGGGTTGGTAGTGATATATCTCAACTGTAAGACTATCTAGAGGAGATAAGTATTTGTACATAAGTAGTTTGACATCTGCCCACTCTAGCCCACCGTTTAATGTTCCAAGCTTAGGAAATGCAATAGATTTGATACCTTTTTTTTTGTATGTGAGTGAAAATTTCTCTAAACCGGATTCGATATACTCTAGCTTTGAAGGATAGCGCCAATGATTTTTTGTTGGAAAATTCAAAATCCATGGAATATTCTTTTTGTAAATGTATAGAACCCCGGGTCTTAATTGCCTTTCTTTGCATTGCCGCACATAAACTTTAAACATGTCTGGAAATCTCTTCTTAAATTCCAAGGCTATTCCTTTGCTCATAACTCCATAACAGTTCACAGTGTTAACTAATGTTTGCATCTTGCTTTCGAATATATCCCCATCAATTTCTATAATGTTTGCCATACCACAATTATTCTTGAAATGCGTCTACATTTGCACCAAATCAGAAACTTAATAATGCTGAAATCTAAGCTGTTCAAACCCATCTTCTCTCAATTTTCAAACCGAACATTTTCTATATTTGCGCTCTTTTCGACTTACATAGTTGATTCGACGAAGTCCATGGATTGCAATGCTATCATATAGTTCTTCAACCTTCAAATTTGCATTGTCGTGTTTATGATATATTTCAATCCCTTCAAGCATTTTCTTATCTTTCATGAACATTTACCGTTTAAACAGATTATTTGTGGTGAATAAGTCGCCGTCATAATGCTTAGATCTTTTTGAAACTTCCTCCTATTGTTGGAAAAGAAATATAATTTATTCATGCCTGTATTCAAGAGCAATAACTAAACCCATACTACATGGTATTACTTATTTTTTGATTCACAAGCCACCGCCTCACGCATCAACATTGCTACCTATGTTTCTGAGTCTAATTGATATTCTGAATATGCTAGTGCTTAAGAGTTTGGGTTGTTCTTCAGGCTTAGGATCAAAGTGATATGATGTCATTCATTGCGTGCATGAGCAGTTCCCTTCCGGAACTCTTCATACCGCATCTGAAGATATGCGCGCGTCTTTTCCTGCTCCGGGATGTTCATGCTGAAATTCAGTGAAGCTGCAATGCCAGCTGTTAACTCCGCGAAGATGTCCGCCATGAGGATCAGCGCTTTCCAGTTTTCATCAATACAGGATCCGGAATATGTGTGCATGATCTTTTCATACAACTCATCCGGGACAAGCTTTTTTAAATGCCTGCCTTCAATTCCGAATGCCGCAGTGAAACCGTTGTCAATTCCTGCCTTCCACTTAACGGCTTTCATGAACATCGGCCGCACTGTCTTCTCCAGCATTCCCTTTGCATAGGTGATCTCGTTGCGAAGAAGTCCTTTGGCAACGTATGTGCTTACCCACCAGAATTCATTGCAGGTATCCAGAAATTCTTTCTCCTCAGG
>JAIBBK010000061.1 GCA_019694675.1 Ignavibacteria bacterium | reverse complement strand
CCGGCGCCGGCAAGTCTTTCAAGCATGTAAGGAAAACACCCCCAGTCCTTGAAACCCTTGAACCCATGGGAAAAGACGATCAGCGGCTTCTTTTCACCTGACGGCATGAAACGGAGATCTGCAGGCATGTTGTCGCCGTGCGAATTCCTTATACTAAGACTTATCTTACTTATCATTGAAGTTGTTAAATTTTCCCTGACAGAAGAATTGTATCGCAGATCATAGCTTTCTGATCTCAGTTATTGCTACGCTTTTTAGGTCAGTTGAAAGCTTTCCCTTGAATTCCACCTCGCCTTTGTCAGTAAGTTCAACTTTTGCTCCGTGGATTTCCAGTTCCTCTGCATTGGAAAGCTCAACGGTTATCTTTCCATCCTGCATGATCTTCACCTTGCCTGAACCTTCAACCAGGATCTCACGGACAGTAAAGCCTCCGTCAGTCACCGCTTCTCTTACCATTCTGAAATCTATTTCCGGAGACTTCTTTGTCCCAAGTGTAAAGGTAGTGTTTTTCAGGTCTGTGCGCACTGAACTTATGAAGTCAAGCGCACTGAACTGGCCTTCAACTCCCTTTGCGCAGAGTGAACAGGTAAATCCGTCAACTCCGACTTTGATAGTGCTGATCTGTGCCGTCACATCGGATGTAACTGCAAATGCAATTGCACACATGACCGCAGTCAGGAAAATTTTCATTTCAGCTAATTTATTATTGAGCTTTGGTAAAAATGATTCAGTCACAGTATCGAACTTACCTGCCAATTTCCTCATCAAAAGAGATTGCCATTCCGGCGGTGCAAGATCTGGAGAACACTATCAACAGGCAAATCAATACAGGATCCGCAGGCCGTAAGGTATCAAATCACCAGTGTCCAGTATCCGACATCAATAATATTTCCGAACTTCAACCCTACTTCACTGAACTTTCCGATGTAGGAAAATCCGAACTTCTCGTGAAATGCAATGCTTGCTTCGTTCGGCAATGTGATGCCTGCGATCAGAAGATGCAATCCGGCTGAACGGCATTCTTCTATGAGTCTGCCGTAAAGCAGTGCGCCTGCTCCTTTTCCGTGATGATCCTTGTCAACGTAAACCGCGCACTCGGCGGATCTGCTGTATGCCTTTCTTTCCTTCCACTGAGCAGCGTATGCATAACCGATCAGATCTCTTCCGCTCTCGCACACAAGCCAGGGATAAAATTTTGTAATCGTTTCAATCCTGTCCTGCATTTCCTCCGTTGAAACCTCGTCCGTCTCAAAGCTGACGGTTGTATTCAGCACATAGTGATTGTATATCCTGCAGATGTCTTTTGCATCGCCTCGCACTGCTCTACGGATCTTCATTGCTGTGAAAGCCGTCAGTCGGTTAAGAGCGCTTTTATGAGTTCAGCTAGTTCCTTCTGAAGCGTTGAACCCTTGTCGTCTGCATACCAAAGCTGTATTCGCTTAGAAACTTCTGCGTACGGCTCAACGGGATTGTTCTTGTGTTCACGCATCATTGACTGTGCCGGTTCAGGACGCGGCCCCCACCTGCCAAGTACCTCAAGTGTGTCTGCATCCATTACGAGCAAAACGGGAATTGCCCTGCCGCCGTTTGTCAGGAACTTCTGCATAACTTCATCATTGTCATCTCTCAGGATTATGCGAAGGCTGATCCTGTCGCATTTATCCGCCATCATGCTAATCACGGGAAGGTTCTGCGCCACGTCACCGCACCATGCTTCGGCAATTACAAGAAAGATCACCTTCTTGCCGATCTCCCTCACTATATTGCATGCCTCGTCCGTGATAACAGTTGTCTTCTCGATCCTTTTCATCCTCACTTCATTGAGCCTGGTGAAGTTAATGTTCTTCTCGGTCTGATCCCTTCCGGTTGTCCTGTTTTCCTCTATTAATTTCGTTACAAGTGATTTGTAAGCATCGTAGGTAAGAGAGCTTTCTATTAGCTCTCTTGTGATCACATTCTGCATCGTTGTGTTATTATCTTTCAACTTATCTCATGCGGAACACAAATGAAATGCAGTAAGCCCGTCAATCGGTAACATGAGTTCACGTTTTGCAGGAGATGTCTTTTGACATTTTCAAAATAAGGTCCGTAGGTTAATTTTGCGCATGTCATTACAAGAATGGTCTTTTGTCATCATTGTTGCCTTTGCGGCGCTTATGGTCATGCTTGAGAAGCTCTTTCCCTATACCAAAGGCCAGAAGATCTTCCGCGAGGGGTTCTTCAATGATATGGTGCTGTACACTATTGTGCAGAGCTACGTACTCGGTCTCATCATCTTCGGTTTTCTCAATTACGTCAAGTCTCACACAAACCTGTACAACTACAGCCTGCTAGATTCATGGCCCGTATGGGTTCAGGTTGTGGTGCTGGTGGTTGTTCACGATTTCTACATCTACTGGTTTCACAGATGGCAGCACAATAACAAGGTCCTCTGGAGGATCCACGAGGCGCATCATTCTCCGAGATCGGTTGACTGGCTTTCGGGTTCTCGCTCCCATTCTCTTGAGATACTGATCAATCAGACTGTGGAGTTCGCGCCTATCATCCTGCTCGGTGCATCTCCCGAAGTTGCAATATACAAGGGCATGATAAGCGCCATGTGGGGGATGTTCATACATTCGAACATTGATGTGAGACTTGGGAAGCTTCAGTACTTTATAAACGGCCCCGAGATGCACCGGTGGCATCACTCTGATGAAGGCGGAAGAGAGTACCAGAATAACTACTCGACGAAATTTGCCATCTGGGACTGGATATTCGGAACGGCGTTCTTTCCCGATCCAAAAGCCCGGAAGCCGCAATTATACGGTCTTCGCGACACTCCTGATTTTCCATTGTCTGTGGATGGAATTGATGATACCGGAAGGATCTCATCTTACCTGAAGGTTGCATGGCATGATACAGTGAGCTATGTGAAACAGCATGCCTTTGCGTTCAGGAAGTTCAGAAAGCCGTGAATCAAATAACCTGAAAAGTTTATCTTCTTCCGGACGATAGGGCTATCTGCCGGACAGTTGCGGAGACGCCGCTTTCAATTATCTGTTCAAGGCTCAGAGGAATTACGGAGCTCCAGTTAAGGGAGCTGATCGTTCCCGGTGAATTGATGCGGTGGTATTTCATTGATCTGACAATCTTGCTGTCAGTGAAGAGGTATTCGCTGAGGAGTTGAATGCTGAAGATCGAGTTAGCGGAGAAGATCTTCTTAAGATTCTTCTTTATAAGCGATACTGTTACCTTACCTGAAGCAGAAGAGGCTCCGATGTAATCCGCAAAGGCCTTCTTCTCGTTGTAGCTTAAGAGATAGAGCCCGGCAACGTCGGAAATTTCGTCAAAGGGTTTTCCGAAGGCTTGCATCAGAACAAACACATTTGAGATCTCCTTTCTCCATTGCAGGCGGTCAGAATTTTCCGCGGGCTCAAAGAGCATTTCAGTAAGGACTTCAATGCTCTCTTTGCCATAGCCCTTCGCCCTGCACAGACTGCTGAATGCGGTTGCGTCAACGGTTCCGGCCTCTTTTTCATACCACTCCGGAAATGAGCTTGAATCATGAGTTGAAATGACTGCAATCGAGTTTTCTCTGTATTCATCAGCAGGAAGAAAACTTCCGAACCCGTTTCCAGACTTCTCCCACCTTTGCACATTCATTCCGGTTATTCCAAAGTCTCTCAGAGCAGGCGGAGAGCAATCTGGCACGGTGCCGAGGTCTTCAGCGCATGGAAGCATTCCGGAGCTTTCGCACATTATCCTAATTATCTCCCTGCCGTGAATGTCCCAAACGCTTTCATCCGGAGGATCAAAGGCACCTTCCGGCTCACCGCTTTCGTTGTTTGAAGCATTCATCGTCCATACCCGGAACAATCCCACGAAGTGATCGATCCTGTACATATCGTAAAAATTCTCCGCATATCTGAGTCTGGCCCTGATGTAGCCGTAATTGTCCGCGCTGATGTGTCCCCAGTCGTACGGAGGCATCCCCCATTTCTGGCCTTTGGCAAAATACATATCCGGCGGAGCGCCGGATGACAGGCCGAGCTTGAAGTAGTTCTTGTAAGCCCACACGTCCGCGCTGTTTCGCGATACCAGAAAAGGCAGATCACCCATTATGAAGACATTCTTCCTGCGTGCATATTCTCTTACGGTTTGTAACTGCTCGAACAACTGCCACTGAACCCAGTAGTGAAATTCAATCTCTCTCTTATGAATTTCTGAAAGCCTTAAGAGGTTTGCGGGTGAAAGATATTTGTATGCGATATCCCAGTCCATCCATTCCTTACCGCTGTTCAGCGAAGTAAGGACCTTAAACAAAGCATAATACTTTAGCCAGTGAATATTAGCGCTCACATAATTTCTGAAAGAATCGGATCCCGTTCCGGCACTGTCATAGATCTTTCTCAAGAGTTCCATCTTCGAACTCTTGATCCCGTAATCCACGCGTTCCTTCCCTGCGGGAAACTCCCGCTTCAGTTTAGAGATAGCAGATCGGTATTTCCGGAGTTCGGCATCCTTTATATTTCCAAGCCGAATGTACATCGGATCAATTGCAAAAGTGCTTACAGCATTATAGGGAGAGAAATCAAATCCCGTATCATTGAGAGGAAGCAGTTGAAGAACAGACAGTCCGGCGGATCCGCACCAGTCAATAAGAAGCTTCAGGTCAGGGATCTCGCCTATTCCCGAACTCTTGTGCGAATGAACGGAGAACAGCGGTACGCAAACCCCGGCTCTTCTCTCAGTACCGATCTTCTGCCATTTTGCTGAGTTGAAAGTGTTCAGCAGCCATTTGTAACCTTCAGACATTTTTGTTTGCAAGGTATCTTTTGTTCATAGAATAAACTCCGGAAGTCATCTGATCAGATCTCCGCCGGTACAAATCCGTTCTTGACATATTTCAGATAGATGTCACGGCCGCTTCCTTCTTCCGGCTTGTTGCTTTGCGCCTTTTCAAGCCATCCGAGAAAAGAAGGAACAAGGTCAATCCCGGAGATCTCACGCGCCAGTTCCATTGCGCGTGCGGCGTAGCGAAGGTTCTGAATTGTCTCAATGCCGGAGATGTCTGAAAAGAACCAGGCACAGCTTGTGAACATGAACATGCCGAACTTCTGCATCTCAAGAAGTTTGAAGCAGAAGATGCATTCTTCGGGAGAAAGGAATCTGACGGCATTTCTGCTGAAGAACTCCGCTGAAGCCTCCGGTGAAGGGTCAATCAGCACATGTATGTAATCATTCCTTGCAGATTCGGGGTCTTTCAAAAGACCTGAGCAGGCATTCTCATAGATGGTCCACAGATTGTCTCTGAGCTCATTGAGTCCGAGCCGCAAGGGCAATCGCCATGTCTGATCGGGAAATTCAGAGCTTGAACCGCACCCGCAGTTCTCCTTCCATCTACCCACGCCATGAGCACAGCTCCATGAAGTGCCTTCTCCTGACGGGCCCTGCCTTAAGATCACTTCAGCTTTGCCTTTGTGAAGTTCGAGGTATTCGCCGAAGTTCACATGAGTGATGTTTGTTGCCGGAAGAAGTTCGCTGAACAGGTAGGCAATTGTCCGTTCAGTGTATTTTTTGTGATGCCCGAAGGTTTCTCCGTCAAGAGCGGCGCAGATAAGATGTTCGGGGGAATTTGCCGGATAACTAACAGCCTCGATCCTGCGTAGAAGTTTATAGGACTCGTAAATATGATCATCGAAAGCAAGGTTCTTTGAAAGAGGCCCGTCATAGAAGAAGATGTTAAGAAACCTGTCCGGTTTTTCTGAAGAGAAGCATTTGTAAGGCATTCCTGTCTGCAGAGCTGCGGAGGCATCCTGCCATTTTGCGCGCGGAGATCTTCTGACAAGATCGGCCTGTGAAGGGTCGAGAAGTATGAACCGGATTCCTTCTTCAATAAGTGCGTCAACTGTTGCAGAGTCGCACGCGGTTTCGGGAAGCCACAAGGCTTCGGGCATTCTGCCGAAGTGGTGATAAAAATCGGCGATGCCCCATCTTATCTGCGTGATCTTGTCGCGGTAGTTTGCAAGGGGCATTATCATATGATTGTAGGCCATCGCGATTGCGTTGCCGTGCCCGTTATGCCTGAGGGCACCGGCCTTATCGGCTTCAATTATGCGTGAGTATGTTTTCGGGTGTTTCTTCTTTATCCACGCAAGGAGATTTGCGCCGAAATTGAAGCTGTAGAATTCGTAGTTATTGATCTTGCTGATCACGTTGTCATGTTCGTCAACAATGACAGCTTCAGAATTCGGTCTGTAGCATTCCTGAAATATGCGCTCGTTCCAGTCGTGAAACGGTGCGGCAGAAGACTGTGCTTCTATCTCGCCGGTCCAGGGGTCTTCCCTTGGCGGCTGATAGAAATGGCCGTGAAGGCAGAATGATCTTTTCAAAACAGTATGAAAGTTTGATCAAGCTATAAAGCGAAATTCAAACTTGTTAGTAAAAAAGGAAGCACAGGGTTTCACGCAGAGGCGCGGAGAGGGTTTCACGCAGAGACGCGGAGAAAGAGGGTTTCACGCAGAGACGCAGAGGCGCGGAGAGAGAGGGTTTCACGCAGAGACGCGGAGAGAGAGGGTTTCACGCAGAGGCGCAGAGACGCGGAGAGAGAGGGTTTCACGCAGAGGCGCGGAGAGAGGGTTCACGCAGAGGCGCGGAGAGTGGGGTTTCACGCAGAGGCGCGGAGGCGCGGAGAGAGGGGGTGTATACTTTTTACTGAGGATTGTGAACAATTGATACTTAATTCAAGTGAGGCATCATTGGACTAAAAACTCAAACTTAAAAAACCTATTTTGCAAGATGAAAAAAACCATGAAGAACAAACATACAAACGAGTTTCACCAGCGATATCCAGTTGAGAAATTCTTTTCGATAAGGACCGTTTCGGGTTTTACGATCTCACCCGACGATAAGACAATTTACTTTGTCTCAAACACTTCCGGCACGCCGCAAATATGGAAAGTGCCGATCGGAGGCGGATGGCCAGATCAGGTCTCCACTTGGCACGATTCTATTAGAGGGGTTTACCACAACCCTAAGTCTGAGGACCTTATTTTTGCCAGCGATACGCAGGGAGATGAGAACATTCAGCTTTATAAAATGCCTGATGATGAAAGCGAGGTGGTTCATCTTACAAAAGGATTTGAGGGATCGCAGTGCTTCTTTCACAAGTTCAACAAGAAGGGCACGAGGTTTCTTTTCTCAACCAACAAACGGCTTAAGTACAACTTCGACGTTTACGTGCAGGATCTCAAGACCGGCGGGAATAAACTTATAAAAGCATTTGAGGATAAATATCCCACTCATGCGGAAGACTGGAGCCCGAACGAACGCTATTTCACTTTTGCAAAGTTCTACGGCAACATAAATCATGACTTGCTTCTGTATGACACCAAGACCGGCGAGATCGTTAACATCACGGAGCACAACATCGAAAATAACGAAGTGAACGCAGGCAGTGAGTTTGACAAGGAGAGCAAGGGCTTTTATTATGTTTCTGACAAAGACAGGGAATTCAAGGGTATCAGATATTATGACATCAAGAAGAAGAAATCGCACTGGGTGGTGGAAGAGGACTGGGATGTGATGAGCTTCGAGATATCAAACGATCATAACTATCTCATATACGCTCTGAACGTTAACGGTAACATCTCTCCGAAGATGTATAATCTCAAAACAGGAAAGCGGCAGAAGCTGAAAGTGCCGAAGGGTAATTACCATTCGCTGAGTTTCACTCACGACGACAGGAAGATCGTATTCCTTTGCGACAGTCCGCTGAGTCCGGGTGAGATCTTTGTGTATGACATCAAGAAGCAGAAGACCGTTCAGATCACGAATTCTCTCGTTGGAGGAGTTTCAAGCAAAGGCCTCACGAAGCCTAAGGATGTATTTTACAAGAGCTTTGACGGACTCAAGATACATGCGCTTCTTTACATACCGAAAGGCACAAAGAAGAACGGGAAGAATCCGGCCATAGTTTGGCCGCACGGCGGTCCGGAGTATCAGGAAATGCACAACTTCTCAAAGTACGTTCAGGTGTTTGTGAATGCGGGATACATTGTGATCGCGCCGAATTTCAGGGGAAGCATCGGATATGGAAAGACATTTCAGAAGATGATCTACAAGGACTGGGGCGGCGCTGAATTCAAGGATGTGCTTGGAAGTGTTGATTATCTGAAAGGAACAGGATTTGTTGACCCTTCAAGGATCGCAATTGTAGGAGGCAGTTTCGGCGGCTTCATGACTCTTACATGCATCACCAAGGCTCCGGAAGTCTGGAAATGCGCGATAGACATCTTCGGGCCTTCGAACCTGTTCACATTTCTTGCATCTGTTCCCGAACACTGGAAAAGCGGTGCATCAGCGCTTGTGGGTGATCCGGAAAAAGATAAGGATATGCTTTATGACAGGTCACCGATAAACTTCGTCGACAACATAAAATGCCCGCTCATGGTGGTTCAGGGCAAGCATGACCCCCGCGTTGTGGAGGCGGAGTCCGAGCAGATCGTGAACAAGCTCAAGGAAAAGAACAAACCGGTTGAGTACATTCTGCTTGAAGACGAAGGGCACGGCTTCAGCAAGGTTGCAAATCAGATCAGGGTGTTCAAGGCTAAGCTCGACTTTCTTGACAAATATCTGAGGAACTGAGAATATTGAGCAAAGGCATTCTGTTACTCGAAGACGGCACTGCATTTGAGGGCGAGCTTTTCGGCGATGCCGGCGATGCTACCGGCGAAGTTGTCTTCAACACTTCACTTACCGGCTATCAGGAGATCCTTACGGATCCTTCATACTCTGGACAGATAGTCGTGATGACCTATCCTCTTATAGGCAATTACGGAGCTAACAACACCGATGAGGAGTCGGAGAAGATACAGGTTTCGGGCCTGGTGGTGGGCAATTACGAAGACAACTGGAGCAACTTCCGGGGAATGGAGTCTCTTGATGAGTATCTGAAGCAGAACAGGATCCCGGCAATATCGGGAATTGACACCCGAGCGCTGACCAAGATCATCAGAAGCTGCGGTGCAATGCGGGGCATCATTTCCAAGAAGACATCCTCATTGCAGAAGCTGATCAACAGAGTGAAAGATTCTCCCGTAATGAGCGGCCTTGACCTTGTAACTAATGTGACCACAAAGAAAAGTTACGAGACCGGACCATCCAATGCAAAATACAGGATCGCCTTTTACGATTTCGGAACAAAGAAGAACATCATCAGGGAGTTCCTTAACTTTGACGTTAAGCTTAAGGTGTTCAATGCAAAGGCGTCGTACAAAGAGATCCTCGACTACAAGCCCGACGGAATATTTCTTTCCAACGGCCCCGGCGACCCTTCCGCTGTCGGTTACGGTATAGAGAACGCGGCAAGCCTTGCGGAGAGCGGCATACCAGTGTTCGGCATCTGCCTCGGCCATCAGCTTCTGGCACTCGGACTCGGCGGAGCAACATACAAGCTTAAGTTCGGACACAGAGGCGGCAACCATCCTGTGAAGAATCATCAGAAGAACAGCATCGAGATCACTTCGCAGAATCACGGTTTTGCCGTGGATGAAAGCTCGCTTGATCCGAAGAAGGTCAGAGTAACTCATACGAATCTCTACGACGGGACCAACGAGGGAATCGCCCACAGAAAATTTCCCGTCATGTCAGTGCAGTATCATCCGGAGGCGAGTCCCGGCCCTCATGACAGCAAGTATCTCTTTTCCGATTTTATGAAGGTAGTTGCAAAATACAAATAGCACAGAGTAAGCCATTTCGCGGGTCAGTCAGAAGAATAACTATCACGATGGAAAAAATAATTGACGGCAAATCAATATCAACTGCCCTAAGGAAGCAATTGCTTGAAAAGACAAACCTGCTGAAGGCCGAACGCGGGATTACGCCCGGACTCGCTTTCATAATCGCGGGTGATGACCCGGCATCAAGAGTATATGTGAAGAGCAAAGGCAAAGCATGTGACGAACTCGGCTTCTATTCGGTAACGGAACATCTACCCGCAGATGTGAGCGAAGGCAGACTGCTGAGTCTCATAGACGAATTCAATGCAAACGACTCAATACACGGCATACTGGTTCAGCTTCCTTTGCCTTCGCATATTGATCAGCAAAAAGTGATCGAGAGGATCGACTACAGAAAAGACGTTGATGGATTTCATCCGGTGAATGCCGGTCGCCTCATGATTGGCGAAAGATGCTTTGTGCCGTGCACTCCTGCGGGCATAATTGAAATGCTCAGGCATGCGGGAGTGAATACGGAAGGAAGCAATGTGTGTGTGCTTGGAAGAAGCAACATCGTGGGGAAGCCGGTTGCAAATCTTCTTATGAGAAAAGAGTACAACGCGACTGTGACGGTTTGCCACAGCAGGACCAGAGACCTGAAGGCCGTAACATCCGGAGCTGACATTCTGATCGCGGCAATAGGCAAGCCGGATTTTGTGAAGTCTGATTTCATAAAGGACGGATGCGTCATTATTGACGTTGGGATAAACCGTGTTGCTGATTCAGATTCCAAAACAGGATACAGGATTACCGGCGATGTTGATTACAAAGACTGCTTTGCAAAATGCGGAGCGATCACACCGGTTCCCGGCGGGGTGGGTCCGATGACAATAGCAATGCTGATGAAGAGCACCTATGACTCAGCCGCGGGAGATGTGTATGAAAGATAAGTACTTCGAGGTTCGCATCCCTTACAACAATGAGAACTGCGGCGAGATTGAAACTAAGCTCGTTATGTACGGAGGCCTCTCCTGGCTTGATGAAGAAGGGAAGTTCATTGTATGCATGGAGTCGAAAGCTGAAGCGAATAAACTTAAGAAGTACATCGAAGACAGTGAAGAGACCATTGCGAAGGGTGTTGAAGTTAAGGAGCTTGTCAACAAGGACTGGAACAGTGAATGGGAAAGATCAATCAAGCCCGTTAAGATCGGGAAGAAGATTATAGTCTATCCTTCATGGCTTAAGGAAGAACTTGGCGACACAACCGGAAGAATACTGATAGAGATAGACCCGAAGACCGCATTCGGTACGGGCCATAATGAGACCACGCAAATTGTTCTTGAGCTGATGGCGAATTATCTTAAAGGTGACGAAGAGAAACTTCTTGATTACGGTTGCGGGACTGCCATACTTGCAATAGCCGGCACAAAGCTCGGCATTTCGAGGGCGGTTGCCATTGACAACGATCCTGAAGCTATGCCCGTTGCCGAAGAGTGCATTAGGAAGAACGCCGCTTCGGATCAGATAGAACTTCACTGCGCAAACATAGACGAGATAGAAGAGGAGGAATTTGATGTGATCTGCGCGAACATAATCAGCAGTGTGATACTCGAGAACATTGAGCACATCAGCGCAAAGGCGGCCAAGGGAGCGAAGCTTTTCATTTCCGGAGTGCTGATGAGCGAGGATCAGGATATCATGGATCATCTCTTCAGCTATGATTTTGACATTGAAGACATAATGAGCAAAGGCGAATGGATGGGAATCTATGCGGTCCGGCGGTAACAAAGTATATTCCGTAATTGACCTCGGCACTAACACCTGCCTCTTACTGACAGCATCCGTTGAAGGCTCAGGCCTGACTGCGCTTAACGAAGTGCAGGAAATCCCGCGCATCGGCAAAGGTATCTACGACACCGGATTGATTGCGAGGGAAAGTTTTGAAAGGGCGGCGGAAGTGTTCCTTCGATACAGGCGATTGTCTGAAGAATACGGAGCCGGAAAGATCTTTGCCTTCGGCACAAGCGCACTGAGAGATGCAAAGAACAGCGAAGAGTTCATTTCCTACATCATGGAGATGACGGGAATTCAGATCAATGTGATAAGCGGAAGGCAGGAAGCCGAATGCGCTTATCTCGGAGCGGTTTACGATATCGGAAGCGGTGAGCATGCAGTACTTGACATCGGAGGCGGAAGCACCGAACTGTCATTCATTGAAAGCGGGATCCTGATAAACGAAAGCGCAAACATAGGTTCCGTAAGGATAACGGATATGTTCTTCCGCAACGGCTATACCGAGAGCGCCCTTGCAGAAGCGGAGAAGTTCATTTCAGCGGGCATAAACAAACTGCCGTTGTATGAATCGGAAAGACAGCTTGTAGGCGTGGCAGGAACAATGACGACACTCTCCGCAATAAAGCTGGGGCTGAACGAGTTTGACTTTTCGAAGATACACGGTGACAGTCTTTCCTTTGAAGAAGTGCGCAGCATTGCAGGGAAGCTTTTCCGCATGAGTGAGGGTGAACGGAAAGAACTCGGTTCATTCATGGAAGGACGAAGCGACATAATCACTGCGGGTGCCGTTATTCTCAGGATCTTCATGGAGAAACTGAAGGCCGAAAGCATAATCGTTTCCGCCAAGGGGCTCAGATACGGGCTGATGTTAAATATTGATGCCTTTTCTAAGAACGGCTAATTCAGTATTTTTCCCCATAATTAATTGTTGACGGCTTATGATCGAAGAATTCAAGAAATTCATAGCTCAGGGCAACGCGCTGGATCTTGCTGTGGGTGTGATTATCGGAGGTGCGTTTGGAAAGATCGTTTCATCCTTTGTCGGGGATATTTTTATGCCGGTCCTGGGACTTATGCTGGGGGGAATTGACTTCAACAGTCTCGGCATAGTTCTGAAAGAAGGCAAGGACGGTGCGGCGCCGGTAATATTCGCTTACGGCAAATTCCTGCAGTCGGTGGTTGATTTTTTCCTTATCGCGATTGCGTTGTTCTTCCTTGTGAAGGCCATCAACAGCTTCAGAACCAAGAAGGAAGAAGCCCCTGCGCCTCCTCCCGAAGACATAGTGCTTCTTACGGAGATCAGGGATCTTTTGAAATCAAAGTAGTACAGAGAAACCATCTTGCGGATTCAAGTGTTCATCTGAATTCGCAGATAAAACTTAACAAAAAAAATGGGCAAGTTCGTATCAAACAGAAATGAAACGATAAGACTGTTCAAGAACCCGTTTCTTGAATACTTCTCACACATACATCCGATTACTCCGATCGTTGTTTATGTTCCGGTCATACTTATCATGGCGTATCTTTCATTCACGGTCTCCGGTCTTATGGCAACAGTAATAAGCTTTCTTTTCGGTGTGATGTTCTGGACTCTGACTGAATATGTGATCCACAGATGGGCGTTTCACTATGAACCGAAATCGGAAGCAGGCAAAAGGATACATTTCCTTGTTCACGGCATTCATCATGATTATCCAAGGGATGCAACCCGTCTTGTTATGCCGTTGCTTGTGAGCGTTCCGCTGGCTTTACTTTTTTACTTCGCATTCCGTTTTGCATTCGGTGAGTATCATTTCGGAGTGTTTTCAGGTTTCGTGCTCGGATATGTTTCCTACGATTCTATACACTATGCAACGCATCACCTTAAGATGAAGGGGAAGATCGGATCTTTCCTTAAGACATATCATCTCAGGCATCATTACAATGACGAGCATACGGCTTACGGAGTTAGCAACCCATTGTGGGATTATATTTTCAAGACTGTGCCTGACAGGCTGAGAAGCGTTGAAGACCCGATGACCAAAGAGCAGAACAGTTAGTTTGTCGAGATCTTGAACAGCCCTGTGAGGATATATCCAAGCAGGGCTTTTTTGTTTGAATGAATCTCAGATAATAAATCAGGAGCGGCATGACTGCCGGAAAATAAATGAACCATCCGAAAGGAAACATCTTTGATAACGTTGCTCCTTCTAAAAGCGGATTTGAGGCCTTTGAAAAACTCGCGGGAACAACGGCGGCGCACGTTGAGCGTATCATATCAAACGGACAGAAGACTCCGGAGGGCAAATGGCTTCAGCAGGAAAGGAATGAGTGGGTGGTGCTGATTGACGGGAACGCGGGCCTATCGTTTGACGACGGCGAGAAGCTTGACCTGAAGCCGGGTGACTATGTTTTCATTCCAAAGGATACAAAGCACAGGGTAGATTACACGAGCGAAGATCCGCCGTGCATCTGGCTGGCATTTCACTTTAACTGAATGATGGGCTTGAACACTCCGGAACAATTAATAAGCAGATTCGGACTCATCCCGCACAGGGAGGGAGGCTGGTTCAGAGAGATTTACAGGGCTGAAGGCACGCTGAAGACGGTCAGAAACGGCGGAGAGGCCGTAAGGAACTATTCAACTGCGATATATTTCCTTCTCAGAAGCGGTCAGAAGAATGCCCTGCACAGAATAGCATCCGATGAGATATGGCATTTCTATTCAGGCTCTGCGCTTGCGGTCTATGAAATTGATACAAATGGAAATCTGAAGAAGAACATTCTCGGCCCGGATACTGAGAAAGGAGAAATGCCTGTGGTCGTGATAAAGGCAGGCAACTGGTTCTGCGCCGAAGTGGCGGAGTCGGATTCCTATACGCTTGCTGGCTGTACGGTCTCGCCCGGATTTGATTTTGATGATTTTGAACTTGCGGATCCAGTCAGGCTGGCAATGCAGTTCCCGGAGCATGAAGACTTTATAAGAAAATTTTCCTGAAGATCATTCCACAATAACTATTCAACGAATGCTG
The DNA here is from genome assembly GCA_019694675.1 of Ignavibacteria bacterium. Classification (GTDB taxonomy): domain Bacteria; phylum Bacteroidota; class Ignavibacteria; order Tepidaquicellales; family Tepidaquicellaceae; genus JADJAH01. The sequence continues at coordinate 11,874 of JAIBBK010000061.1, read as the reverse complement.
AAACTATTCAACTCGCTTACAAGGACTCTTGAAGAGTTTGTTCCGATAGAACCCGGCAAAGTGCGCATGTACTGCTGCGGGCCGACCGTGTATAACTTTCAGCATATTGGCAACTTCAGGACATTTGTCTTCGAAGACATTCTTCTCAGAACTTTGAAGTACAACGGATTTGATGTGAAGTACATAATGAACATCACGGATGTGGGGCATCTCACCTCTGATGAGGACACTGGCGAGGACAAAGTGGAGAAGTCTGCAAAGGAACAGGGGCGAAGCGTCTGGGACGTCACAAAGTTCTACACTGAAGTATTCCTCCGTGATGTGGAACTGCTCAATATCACACCGCCGGAAATGTACACTAAGGCGACAGAATATATGAATGAGCAGATCGCAATGGTGAAGTGCCTTGAAGACAGAGGCTTCACTTACAGGACAAGCGACGGCATTTACTTTGACACAGCCAAGTTTCCCGATTATCCGAAGCTCGCGCGACTTGACATTGAAGGCATGAAAGAAGGAGCGCGGATAGAATTTTCCGAAGAGAAGAGATCCATCACTGACTTTGCGCTGTGGAAATTTTCTCCGAAGGATGAAAAGAGGCAGATGGAATGGGACTCTCCATGGGGTGTCGGCTTTCCCGGGTGGCACATAGAATGCTCAGCGATGAGCACCGCTCTGCTCGGAAATCATTTCGACATTCACTGCGGCGGTATAGACCATCTTCCGGTTCATCATACAAACGAGCTTGCCCAGTCCGAAGCGTGCACCGGAGAGAAGTATGTAAATTACTGGCTTCACGGGGAATTCCTGAACATGGGCGATGAGAAGATGGCGAAGTCAACTGGGAATTTCATCACACTCCAGACCCTCATTGACAAGGGTTATTCTCCCATGGACTACAGGTATTTCCTTCTTATGGCGCATTACAGGAAAAAGCTTAAGTTCTCGTTTGAAGCTCTTGACTCCGCCAAGAGCGGTTACAGGAATCTTCTGTCAAAAATAAACACTCTGAGGAAACCAAAGCAGGACAGCGCATCTGACAAACAGGTTTATGAAGAGATGAAGAGCAAGTTTCTCAATGCAGTCAATGAAGACATGAACATGCCTGTTGCAATGTCGGTGCTTTGGGAGGCGGTGAGAAATGAGAAGCTGAGCGCGGAAGACAGACTGAAGCTTGCTTTCGACTTTGACAGGGTTCTCGGACTCAGGCTTGACCAAGCTCTGCCGGAGCAGGTTGAATCCGCTCCGGATGAAGTTGTGCGTATGGCCGATGAAAGGCTCGAAGCCAAGAGAGCGAAGGACTTTGCGAGGGCGGACAAGCTTCGTCAGGAAATAAAGGATCTCGGCTTTGAAGTGCTTGACTCCAAAGACGGCTATACTCTCAGGAAGTCAGACTAAGAGATTTCATTTCCCGGAATTCTTCTCCGCATCCTCGTATGCCTTTGCCCAGATCTCCGCAGGAACCAATGATTCCATTTCTTCGTAGATCCTGAATGCCTTTTCTCTGTACTTTTTGCTCACTTCCGTTTGTATTATCACGGATGGATGTTTTCTCTTCTTATAACCCGTAGGCTTATCAAGAAAAATTGTAAGCAGGTAAACCGGTCCCGGATTGAACTCGCCGGTTCCTCTCAGATCGGCTGTGTCTGCATCAAGCACTCCCGATGACTGTATCATTCTGTCGATCCTGCGCAATCCTGATGATGAAGGCGTAAACTCATAGATGTTTGTCCTGCCGTATTTCGTGTACTCAAGCTTGCTGTTGCCGGATTCATGCAGTTCTATCTGATAACTGCTCTGAATGTCGGGAGTTGTGTTTCCCGTTGTATGGTAGTATGCAAGCTTTTCCCATTCAAACTGGGCAAAAGCAGTTGAAGACACGAGCAGGATGATGATGAATGCGGCGGTTGATTTCATTTTCATTGTATTGTTCAGTTAATTTTCGTTTCAGATCGGATCTCCTCGGGCACAAGGCCTTTGATCGTCGAGTAAAGCTTTTCGATTCCATCTTTGTACTCCTCCTTTACCTGAGTCGGGACCTCTATCCTTCCCGGAGGCTGGTCGAGCATAGGGTCCTGCCAAAGCGTGATCACGAGACTGCTCTCGGAACCGCCGATCAGTGTCCTATCGCTCTTCATGGTTTCCGCAGGCACATCAAAGACCTTGCTGTTCTTCAGCGCTTTCTTCAGCTTCTTCATTCCCTTCTTATTGGAAGGTATTTTGAACTCCCTGAAGATCTCGCCGTTGCTGTCTTTGTAAGTGACGTTTGCAGAGCCGTCATTACTGATAATGATACTGTATCTGTACTGGTATTGCGGAGATACAGGACCGCTCCAGTGGCTGTACTCGAGTGCGGACCATTTCTGAGTCTGCGACTGCACGGAGCCGGCAAATAGAAGCAGGACCGTAAGCAGTAAAATGTGTGTGATCTTCATGTTGAAAATTTGCGGTCAAAATAGGCATTGGAGATCAAAATGTTAAGTGCAAGCGTTCTGAATTCCGGGCAGTTCACAGAATCCTTGATCAGGCCTTTTCACACTGAACCGAAGGTTCTGACAGCATTCAATTCATTGAATATGCTTCGCTCAATTCGTATTTTAGCGCAACAAAAACTAACACTTCGCTGATGAAATTCACCGTCAAAGGAGATAAGCTTTCTGAGTGTCTTGCACATCTGAATTCGATCGTTCCTGCCAGGTCAACGCTTCCGCTCTTAGGAAGCATTTTTTTTGAGCTCAACGGCAAAGAGCTCACTCTTATGGCGTCTGACCTTGATACATTCATAAGGACCAGGATCGAAGTCAACGGTAAAGCTGACGGCAAGGCCGCAATCCCCGCCAAAAAACTGTTTGATGTCTCAAGGACATTGCCTTCCGATGACCTTTCTTTTGAAGTGAATGACAAGAACAGGCTTACGATCAAGACCAAGAAGGGCAAATACACAATGAGCGGCGAGCCGCCGGATGACTTTCCACAGCCGGAGATCACGGAAGATCTTCGCGAGCTGAATTTCAAAGGCTCAGGCCTTAAGAGGTGCCTTGCAAAGGTCATCCATGCCGCAAACACCGAGGAGCTCAAGAGAAACATGATGGGAATACTGATGGAAGTCGGGAAGAAAGAAGTGAAATTTGTTGCAACAGACAGCTACAGGCTTTCCAGGATCTCCAGATCCGACATCAGCATTGACGGCGTTGCTGAAGAAAAGATAGTGATCCCGCTTAGAACGGCACAGCTTCTTGTAAGACTGCTTACGGATGATAAGGCAGTGATCGCGTTCAATGACAAGGACCTTCTTATTCATTTCGGTGAATACGAAGTCTTCTCAAAACTGCTGGGAGAGACTTTCCCCAATTATGAGAACGTCATCCCGTCCAACAACGACAAACTGCTCAAGATAAACAGGAACGAGTTCTTTGAATCTCTGAACAGGGCACTTATTCTTGCCAATCCCAATACGAACCGGGTCATACTCGAAATTGCATCGGACAACCTAACTATAAAGACAGACAATCCCGAAGTGGGATCAGAGGGAGAAGAATCTATTGACTGTTCATTTTCGAGCAGGTCAGGCTCGGATGAGGTGGACGGTAAGGCATTTACAATTGCATTCAACGGACTCTTTGTGAGAGAAGCACTGAGTCAGATAGAGACAGACATAGTTGAGATAAGTTTCGGCAGTCCTTCAAAGGCAGCAATTGCACAGCCGGATGAACAGTCCGAAAACGAAGTGTTTACGGAATTGATCATGCCGGTAAGGGTAGGATAGACTGTATCAGCAAAGACATTTCCGAAGAAGCCCGGGAAATTTTCAGCACTGTAATTCCGATATCAAATCCGCAGATGATCGTTGACAGAACTATGAACGGGATTGTCCGATGATCTTAAACAGGATCGTGCTGAGGGATTTCAGGAACTACGCAGAGCAAGAGCTTGAATTCAATCCGAAGTTCAACTTCATTTACGGAAACAACGGGCAGGGAAAGACTAACATTCTGGAAGCGGTTTCACTGCTTACGTTCGGCAAGAGTTTTCTGGGCAGTCACGAGGCAGACTGTGTAAGGCTCGGATGCGGAGGGTTCAGGATCGAGGGCAGATTTGTAAATGATTCGGGCAACAGCGAACAGCTTGCGGTTGCCTACGATACGGAGGCGAGGGCGAAGACAGTGCACAGAAACAAAGAGAAGGTAAGTTCTTTTTCATCAGAGATCTTCGGAAGATATCCGGTAGTGTTTCTTTCTCCGGCAAACCTCGCGGTGACATACGGAACGCCGTCAGAAAGAAGGAAGTACTTTGACATCATGATCTCGCAGGCAAGCCCTGTTTATCTTCAGCGGCTGAAAGAGCTCGGAAGACTGCTGAAGCAGAAAAACGCACTCCTCAGAAGCGGCCTGCAGGGAAGAAAATATGATGATGCGGGATTTTCCGGGATGCTTTCCAGTTTCAATGAAAAGCTTTCTTCCGTATCTGCAGACGTCGTGAGCCGAAGACTGAGGTTCCTCTCAGAGTATGAGAAGCATTTTGAAAGGAGCTTCTCGTTTCTCATCACCGGCGGACAGAGTGCTTTCATAGATTACTCTTCGGAAGCTTTCGGCACGGTTGAAGACGTCAGCGGATTGAGCGACAGATTCCTGATGAGGTTCGAAGAGAGCAGGCAGGAAGAGATCGCAAGAGGCATTACGCTTTGCGGCCCGCAAAGGGATGATTATGTGTTCAGCATGCAGAAGGACGGAGAGAAGTTCCTGCTCAGGAACTTTGCCTCGCAGGGAGAGCATAAGACGTTCCTGGTTGCACTGAAGCTTGCTGAGTATGAGTATCTGAAGGCTGAGAAATCAACAGCGCCTGTGCTTCTGCTTGATGACATTCTTTCTGAACTGGATCATTCAAGAGTGGCTCAGATAGTCTCTCATCTCAAGGATTACGGACAGATATTTCTTACTACTGCAGACCATACGCACATAGACAAGATGAAGAGGTTTTACGGCAGGGATGAAATTTCATCATTCAATGTAACTGAAGGGAAAGCACGCTTTGAAGCGCAAGCCGTTTGATACAAGAGTGAGGTTCAGGAGGGCCGTCTGCCTTGCGGATGAGCTTGATGATTTCATGAGCCACTTCGGGCTTGATGCAAGACTGCATGAGATGAAGATACTCGAAGTGTGGAAAGACGCGGTTGGCGAAACCATTGCGGCATACTCAACACCCGTTGAGCTGAGGAAGAACAAACTGTTCGTCAGCGTGGAGAATGCTGCCTGGAGGTATGAACTTTCACTGAGGAAGAATGAGATAATGGAAAGTCTGAACAAGCATCTGAATAAGAACCTGATAAAGGGAATAATTTTTGTATAAGAAGTCTTAACAGAAAAAATGGCAAAGAACAAAGAAGAGATCAAAGAGTCAAAATACGGCGCCGGGGACATACAGGTGCTGAAAGGCCTTGAGCACGTAAGAAAAAGGCCGGCAATGTATATCGGCGACATTTCGTCAAGAGGACTTCATCATCTTGTTTACGAAGTGATAGACAATGCAATTGACGAGGCGCTGGCGGGCTATTGCGACAAGATTACGCTCACGCTTAAGAAGGACGGTTCGGTTACAGTAACCGACAACGGCCGCGGTATTCCGACTGATATTCATCCTACCGAGAAAAAATCCGCACTTGAAGTGGTGATGACTCAGCTTAATGCGGGAGGAAAGTTCAACCGCGATACTTACAAAGTCTCGGGCGGCCTGCACGGAGTCGGTGTGTCGGTTGTGAATGCATTGAGCGAATGGATGGAAGCGGAAGTTGTAAGGGACGGCAAGGTGTTCTTTCAGCGGTACAGGCGCGGAGTTCCCGAGGCAAATGTAAAAGTCACAGGGCAGGCAAAGAAGACAGGCACAAAGGTTACGTTCTATCCCGATAAGGAGATCTTCAAGAACATAATTTTCAAATATGAAACTCTTGAAGAGAGGTTGCGGGAGCTTGCATATCTTAACAAGGACCTTTCGATCACGATAAGGGATGAGCGAGAGGACACAAAGAAGGAAGAGGAGTTTCATTTCAAGGGAGGCCTTGTTGATTTCGTAAAATATCTTGACGAATCGGAGAAGTCAATTTCAGGCAAGCCGATATTCATCAGCGGAGAGAGGGAGAATGTTCAGCTTGAGATCGCGTTCCAGTACAACGAGTCATACAACGAAAGCATCTATACATTCGTCAACAACATCAACACTCACGAAGGAGGAACACACCTCGAGGGATTCAAGGCGGCGCTTACAAGGACTCTCAACAATTACGGCACGAAGAACGGCATTCTGAAACCGGACAAGATAACTCTCACAGGGGATGATTTCAGGGAAGGCATCACGTGCGTTATCAGCGCCAAAGTTCCGGAGCCGCAGTTTGAAGGGCAGACGAAGACGAAGCTCGGCAACAGCGAAGTGAAGGGGATTGTGCAGTCAATCACCGGCGAACAGCTCGGGAACTACCTGGAGGAAAATCCTTCGGTTGCAAAGAAGATACTCGAGAAATGCCTGCGCGCCGCCGAGGCGCGTGAAGCCGCAAGAAAAGCGCGCGAGCTTACAAGAAGAAAGAATGCGCTCGAAATATCGGGACTTCCCGGAAAGCTGGCGGACTGTTCGATCAAGGATCCCGCGCAGTGCGAGCTTTACCTTGTTGAAGGTGAATCTGCAGGCGGCTCTGCAAAGCAGGGCAGGGACAGGAGATTTCAGGCGATACTGCCGCTGAAGGGAAAGATACTCAACGTTGAGAAGGCAAGGATAAACAAGATACTTGAGAATGAGGAGATCAGGTCAATTGTGACCGCAATCGGCGCGGGACTCGGAAACTCGGATGAATTTGACGAGTCGAAGATCAGGTACGACAAGATCATCCTCATGTGCGATGCCGACGTTGACGGTTCTCACATCAGGACACTTCTTCTTACATTCTTCTACCGGCATATGCGCGAGATCATTGATACGCAGAGACTTTACATTGCACAGCCGCCGCTTTACAAGATCAAGCGCGGAAAGAATGAGTACTATGCTTATGATGAAGGCGAAAGGGATGAGATACTGAAATCGCTGAAGATCGACAAGAAGTCTGTAATAACTAACGGTGAATCCGAGGAAGTTGTTGAAGAGGCTCCGGCTCAGGCAAAGTCAGAGCCGAAAGGTGCCGTCATATCGAGGTTCAAGGGGCTTGGAGAAATGAATCCCGAGCAGTTATGGTCAACCACCATGAATCCGGAGACGAGGACAATTCTTCTTGTGACAAACGAGAATGCCGCCGCGGCCGACAAGATGTTTAGGGTCCTGATGGGAGAAGAAGTTGAGCCGAGGAGAAAGTTCATAGAGGAGAACGCAAAGTATGCAAACATAGATGTCTGACCAATTGCCTGCACATCATAAAAAGGCGACTTGGAAGATATCCTGAAGGCGGTTGTACTTGGCATAATTCAGGGGATCACGGAATTTCTTCCCATCAGCAGTACCGCGCATTTGCGCGTCGTGCCGGCTTTCTTCGGGTGGAAGGACATCGGCGCCGCATACACAGCCGTAATACAGATAGGCACGCTCATCGCCACCATCATCTATTTCCGCAAAGACATAATTTTTCTTGTTGACGGTTTCAGGAATGCGCTGAAGAGAAGAGACGTTGCAAACAACAACGAGTCGAGAATACTTATTCTCATAATTGTGGGAACGATACCCATAGGCGTATGCGGCTTGTTGTTCAAGAGGTTCATAGAAGGTGAAGCACGCGGCCTGTATGTTATAAGCGCCGCTCTGATATTGCTCGCGGTTCTGCTCTTTATAGCCGAGAAGCGCGGTTCAAAATCGAAGGGCATAGGACAGATGACAATAAAGGACGGGATCATAATAGGGCTTGCGCAGGCGCTGGCGCTGATACCCGGAAGTTCGCGAAGCGGCGTGACGATAACCGCCGGGCTTTTCCGCGGACTGAAGCGCGACGATGCCGCCAGATTCTCATTCCTGCTAAGCCTTCCGGCGATCTTTCTGAGCGGTGTTTACGAACTCTACAAGGAGCGGCACATACTTCTTGATGAAAGTCTTGCAGGGCTAATAACCGCAACTGTGGTTTCAGGCATTGTCGGATATTATTCCATAGAGTTTCTCCTCAACTACCTCCGCACCAAATCAAACATGGTCTTCATAGTTTACAGGATACTGCTCGGAGTCCTGATACTCATACTTCTCGGCACAGGATTTCTGACGAATCTGGGTTGAGTTTTCTGAGTCGCGATTTGCAGACTCAGCCACGAGATAGCTTGCAGGCAACGTCACACTGAACAGTCCCGATTGCGCCAAACGTCATCATGAGATAACCAAATGCGTCATTGCTGTCAATTGTTTTGGTGAGGATTACACCACATCCCACGAATTAATTCGTGGGCTGAAGCAATTTCCGGCAACGACTCAATCATCCTTCACGATTGCGCGAAATGTCATCATGAGATAACCAAATGCGTCATTGCCGTCAATTGTTTTGGTGAGGTTTACACCACATCCCACGAATTAATTCGTGGGATGAAAGGAAAGCCGAAATCGTTTTTAGGAAACAGCCAAGGATTAATCCGTGGGCTGACAGGCTTGCAGGCAGCGTCACACTGAACAGTCCCGATTGCGCGAAATGTCATCATGAGATAACCAAATGCGTCATTGCCGTCAATTGTTTTTTTGTGATTTTCACCACAGCCCACGAATTAATTCGTGGGCTGAAAGGAAAGCCGAAATCGTTGTGAAGATACAGCCCACAAATTAATTCGTGGGCTGAAATGAAAGCCGAAATCGTTGTTAGGAAACAGCCAAGGATTAATCCGTGGGCTGACAGGCTTGCAGGCAGCGTCACACTGAACAGTCCCGATTGCGCGAAATGTCATCATGAGATAACCAAATGCGTCATTGCCGTCAATTGTTTTGTTGTGATTTTCACCACAGCCCACGAATTAATTCGTGGGCTGAAAGGAAAGCCGAAATCGTTGTGTAGATACAGCCACGAATTAATACGTGGGCTGAAAGGAAAGCCGAAATCGTTGTGAAGATACAGCCCACGAATTAATTCGTGGGCTGAAAGGAAAGCCGAAATCGTTTTTAGGAAACAGCCATGGATTATTTCGTGCTGTATTCAGAAATTGTAATGAAGTCCCAGCCATGGTAAGAACGGCCAGCCGCTAACCGTCTCACCGTCATTGTCAGTCAGGTAAACGAGTGCAAAATCAGCCGCAAGCTGCCTGCCGAAAAATCTTGCACCAAGAGAAAACACATATGCGCCGTCGTTGGCAGGATACAGCCAGTTTTCAGATATCAGTTTAAGGGAGCGGGATACGCGGAGATCGCCTCCGATCAGGAACAGAGCGCCCGAACTTTTTCCGCCGCCGGGTTCGAACCCAAATCCGGTGCCGAGAGTAAGTGAATTCATCTCATTCCCGAATGTACCCGCTGTAAAAACCGTGATCAACCCGTTTGCGTCTTCATCCGTGACGTTTGCATACATTGCTCCCGCAGAGAGGTCAAAGTTCCCGGTGTGCAAAGGCCTTCCTTTGAGGCTGAAGTAATAGAGCTGGTCGCCTGATCCCGGAACTAATGAGATCCCCCCGGAAACAGTTACAAAATCTGTAACGCCGTATGCAAGCATGGGAATGAAGATCTCAACCACGGAAAAATATCCGTCTCCCTGCTTAAGTGTTCTTCCCGTCGGCCCAAACAGAAGTCTTGTCGTGTTAGGGTCTGACCACGGAGCATAAAAACCGGTCTCGTAATCTATGCTTTCTATCTCGCTTCGCAGGATCTTAAGGACGCTGCCGCCGGAGAGCTTCAGTGTAACTGAATTGTCGTCCGAGCTTAAGACCAATCCCTTTACAATGCTTCCGTCCCTTAGGCTTGCCGTCACATTACTGCTGTCCTTAATTTCCCAGACCTCCGGAACGGCTACGTCTTTTATGAGTTTCTTGTTGATCTTAGTTCTCTTCGCAGAATCCTGCATTACCGTTACGGATGAATTGTCCACAGAGACAAGCTTCCCGATGATAACAGAATTATCCGTCAGCAGAAATTCATACATTTTCCCTTTCACAAGCCTGTCAAAATCAATTGACTGCCCCTTAAGCTGAGTTGATGAAAGCAGTATCAGGGCCGGTAAGAAAGCAAATCTTAACAAGTGTAACATAACAATCGCCTCCGTTTATGATCTTATTTAAATTAAGACCTTCAGGAATCTGCCGAAGAGTCCCGAAGCTCAAATACAATCATCAGCCAAGAACCTGCTGTGCCGCAGGTAAAGCGTGGCCGGATCATTTATCAGGCAGGTCAGTTTCTTTTTGCCTGCCATGTCCCCTTGTATCCGGGGTTCTTCTGCGTAAACGAGAAACTTCCCGATCCGTATCCTGCACCAAGCATTTCAGATAAAGTGCCTTTGAATTCTGAAGTGACATAGCCCAAATTGCCGCAGGCATCGGAGAACCTGCCGGAAAAATCCGAATCATACTCGTATCCTGCTTCACCTGTGACATAAAAGGTCTCACCGGTGTCGCTGACTTTGATCTTTCCGCAAATGCTTCCGTTAAGTCCAATCTGAACGACGCTGTTGGCAAACACTTTTCCGTTACCGTAGCTGAATGTAAAGTTCCATGAACCGCTCAGCGGGGAAACCGGCCCGTAGTTTCCGGGGCATTCCGGATTCAGCACAAGCGGCAGGTATAACATTAAGCCGGCGATTGCAAGAATGCTTTTCATTGTTTTCATAATCCTCCTCCAATTCCAATGGAAATAAAGAAGCTCATATTTTTGATGTTCAGCAGATCCGAATGAACAGGATCAGCAAGGATGTTGGTGAGTCCATGGCTGAAGCTTGCGTCAAGTATGAAACGCCTGGCAATGATCCCAAGTCCGAACATCAAACCGTAATCAGTACCCTTGATATTGCTTGTGATAATTCTTTCGGTTTCATCATTGTAATATGAAATTAACTCAACACCATGAACCATAAACGCCGTGTACCCGCCGGCATTCAGGTAAAAAATATCGTCGTATTCAATCTCTGAAATGTGAATGTTATACTGAGGAAGCAATGAGAACTGAATATATCTCAGGCGGCTGTCATACTTAACAGTTTTTTCAAGAATGCCGCCTTTGGTCGTATAATTTGCCTGCAATTTCAGTCCAAGGCTTTTAGTGTGGTCATATTCCGCAAATATTCCAATGCTGAATGCCGGTCTGAACTTACCTGAAAATGAAGCATCAAGGAAACCGCTTTCGTCATCAAAACTGTAAAGCAGCTTGTCAACGCTGGCACCGCCAAGCAGTCCCATTCTGAATTTGCTCTGCTGTGAACAGACTGCGCAATTGAGAATGAGCAAAAGCAATATCGTTAAAGCCGATCTTGTTTTCATAATTGAATTTATTCAAAACTACATTTTAACATCATGCCAATTGTCACGGTTTTGTCAAAAAGCGTGGATGCTCCGGCAGATACTTTGCGCCGAACAAGAGAATCTGGGGGCATGCTTTCTACATTGTCTTATTATGGGTGGCAGGGTAATTTGAGTCGGTAACACAAGACTGCACGGCAACAGAAAGACATTTGTCTGTACAGCCAATTTACTGGGGAAGTTCAATGCCCGGACGATTCAGATATTCTGCCTGTTTCATATATGCACTGGTCTGCCTGCTGATCTGCGCGATGGCGGTCATGCAATTGATTGACAAGCCCGGGTTGCCATTCGTCCTTGAAAAATCAGAAGATTCCGCGGTCATAATTAACCCTTACGGAGTTCCGGAATCCGGCAGTATACTTGAGTCGGTTGAAGGGATTTCGATCCGGTCGGAATTCTCCGCTGAAATGATAACCGACAGCAGGAAACCCGGTGAGAG
>JAIBBK010000006.1 GCA_019694675.1 Ignavibacteria bacterium | reverse complement strand
CCAATCAATTCAGCCCACGATTTTAATCGTGGGCGATAATGCGAGGGTTGTTTGTTCCGCCCACGAATGAATTCGTGGGCTGTGTCGTTTGCATCATTCATATTGCGCACGAATGAATTCGCGGGCTATTTCGTTGCGCCAATCAATTCAGCCCACGATTTTAATCGTGGGCGATAATGCGAGGGTTGTTTGTTCCGCCCACGAATGAATTCGTGGGCTGTGTCGTTTGCATCATTCATATTGCGCACGAATGAATTCGCGGGCTGTGTTCTATCAGAATCTGACCTGAATGCTAATGCCGAGTCTTCCGAGTGTATCGCCTGCAATCTCATCGTTGCCGTTGCCAATCTTCTTTACAGAGTTCCAGAATGTTTCAGAATACTTGGCTTCCAGCCGGATGTTGAGCGGCAGATCAGCTTTGAGAAGCACATACCATCTGAATCCGTTGCCGTACAGAAACTGATTTGTCATTACGCCGGAAATTTCTCCTTCGTATTCGCTGATCCTTGAATCATATCCGTCGGTCCTGAATGCAATTGCCCTGACGGAGAAAAACGCTTTGTCAAACAACCGGGGTGTCATCTCTGCAAAGAGCAGATGCCCTTTCTGCGAAGGGGCAATTCCGCCGAGACTTACAAAGCAGTATTCATATCTGCCTGTGATCGTGACTGAATTGTTCTTCAGCTTTAGTCCGGCCCTCAAATTGCTTTGCCTTCTTTCCGCTATTACCGTTCTTTGTCTGCCCCCTGCATCTGTCGTTATGAACTGATCGTCTTTATGCTCATTTCTGAATCTCAATATGAAGAACAATCCCTTGCCCGCGTTGTATTCTCCTGAAACAAGTATTTCTCTTCCGCGGGTGGGTACTGAAGTGAAATATGTTCTGTACGGAAAACTGTATCTGTCAAAATATGCTGAGAAAGCCGCACCTTTCCAGGGAGTGATCCTTATGCCGGCATAGAAACCGGATTCATTGCCCGCCTCGCTTCTCTCACCGGGAGGACTGCCGTAAGGTGAGCGGAAATTGTACGGATAATTCCTGTAAGAGAAAACAGCACGTGCGAAGCTTCCCATCGCGGACGACAATCCAAAGTGCATTGCAGGCATTCCCGATTCTCCAATGGCCGCGTCGCCGAACAACTGCATGCCGGAACTGAAACTGTACGAAAAGTCTCCGCCCACAAAGCTGATCCTTTTACCGGAAACATCGTAAAGCTTCTTTACAGTATCTGCAATGATGCCAGGAGAGTATGCGGCGCTGTAAAGAGTCACTCCGGATATCAGCGGTCCATTGACGTACTCTGCACGAAGTCCCAGAAGAAGTTCCTTCAGTTTGTCTTTCCTGCCGGTCTCTGAGACCGTCCTGTGATAGCCGTCCTGATATAACGACCTTACATCACCAGAAGCGCTGTCAATCGACGCATCAATGCTTTTGTATGACGCAAAGGCGATAGCACTGAAAGGATTGAATTTCAGATGGGCCGCCAATCCCCTGAAGTAGCTGTACTCTCCGGCGGATGCATAACCCGCTATGCGTGAAGGCTTGCCTGTACGGATGAATGTTTCCACGGACTTTGGTACGGAATAAGAGTTTGACACGAGCAAGCCTCTGCCTAATGCCAGTTGATAATCGCCGGCAATTATTTTGCTGAGAAGACCTGTGCTTTCATAGAAAAGAAATCCCGACACGAAATCAAACGCCGACAATTCACCCGCATCTTTATCGGTGGCAATGCCGCCTGAGAGTTTATAATCGTTAACGGAAAAGTCCGCAAGCATCCGGTTTGATAGCCTGAACTTCGGGCCGGGATATTTTCCGCTGATATAACCTTTCCTTGTCTGAAGTTCCTGCACGGCAAAAGATCTGAAATAAGCATTGAATGAATTGCGGGTACGCTCAGACCGTGAAGTGAGATCCTTTGGCTTTGCGGGCTTTCTTGCGGTGAGGTATGGTTTCACAAGCTCATAGAGACTGGCGCTGAAGCCTTCGATGTTCAGCAATTCCCGCTTTGAGCCTAAGCGGAGATGATCATGCCTGTATCTTAAGATCTTAAGAGCAAGTTCATGTGTGATAAGCGGTATGGCCGTCAGTTCTTCCGCATTGGCGGTGTTGAGGTCAACCGGGTTCCTTCTAAGATCATCAATGTGATCAATAACATCTGAATCCTCCGCATCGGTGTCAGTATCCTGAAGCAATCGCTCAATTAGTTCATCATCAGTAACATTTGTTGTGTCTTCGGGAAGGAGATTTTGCGATAAAGAACAGTACGGCAGATTCAGCAGAAGGAAAAGTGTGATTACAATATCTTTCATTCTGCCAGCGCTTTAGTGCGCGGTGCAAAATAACAATTATCATCAGAAAATGATCGGAAGGAATTTTACGGGATCATTCATTTCCCGAAAGCCGACGGATAAGCTTAAGCAGTCCTGCTTCAAATTCCTTGAGCGCTGATCTCCTGACTATCACGCCGATGTCGTCATGCATCCAGTCATCATGCACCGCAATGCTTCTTGACGGAAGGCAGAAGGAGAAACAGTTAAGGTCATGCTCGTCAAACTGCCACGTGTCATCAGGCGCGGCGGCCACATGATGTATTGTCTTCACTTTTCTGTTCTCAAGCAGTCTTACAAGATAACGCATGAACTGCTTCTTGCTGAAGAAGGTTCTTCCTTCGCCTTTTCGTATGAAGTAGTTCTCAATTGTGTATCCGTGATTTCTGAAACCCCGGTCTGTAATATCGAGACTGATCGCTGCGTCAACCCCCGACCTTATTCCTGCAAGATATCCGACTGTCTCGTCAACGCCCAATGAGTCTTTCTCTTCATTGCCCGTAAATGCCAGAATAGTATTTGACGGCAGACGCCGCTTAAGAGCAAGCCTTATGAGAACTGCATTCGTGATGCTGTTGTCAAGTGTGCCGATGATCACATCCTTGCCTTCGCGGAAGTAGAAATTCCTGTAAACTGTATCAATGTGCGACGAGACCACTATGCAGTTCTTTCCACTCATCGCAGTTTCCGGTTTCTGCGCATATATCTTGGTAAGCCTTCCGTCGTGAAGCTTTCTGAAAGGAGAGTTCCGGAGAAGTTTGTCTATTCTGTCAGATTTCCGGGAATCCGTGAACCCGTGCCTGTCGTCTTCGCACGGAATGTTGATCTTCTCGAGTATCTCCGTCAGCGGAAAGGTTTCCTTCGGCTTGCCGCTTTCGGCCGCATCAGTTTTGTTTAACGGGATCATATTCAATTTTTGTCAAATTAAATTTTCCGTAAATGAAATCACCGTCAGGATAGTGCCAGATCGTTTCTCCGTAAGTAGGGATCAGTATTCCGTTGAGCCTCTTGTAATTGGCGACCGGGGTTGAGAATATGACTCTTTCAATCTTGCCTGAAGAGAGATCATACCTGTCATCTGAAACGAAATTGACGAGCATTCCTTCGTTGTCAAAATACAAAGTTGCTTTCACGGTTATTGCAAATGCGGTGAAGTACGCTTCTGCGGAATGGTCATTGCTCTTTCCCCATGCGATCCGCTTATCAGCTAGTGCCGCAGGTACAAACAGGCAAAGGTCATTGAAGTAAGTCACAATCTCGGACTGCGTCATTTCTCTGCCGCTGTTATTTGCAACGCTGATCAGTGACAACAGCTTCACGTTCATTTCCGCTGAACCGTTCCTGAACGGATGATATCCGCTGACGGGTAATCCGAAGATCTTTCCTCTCATGAAGAACAACCGGCAGGGGTCTGCAATTGAATTGTACTGTTCGCTGCTGAAACTGAACCAGTCGAGAGTCCTGCTTCTCATTTCTCCTTCGAATTCAATTCTTACTGCCGTAGGCACTGCCGTTCCGGAAACACCTGCTTTGATAAGATACCGTTTCACGGGCAAGGGAAGCGAATCAAGATCGCGGGTATTGACAGTGATCTTTTCTCTGACTTCACTTGCTTTTGCAACCGCATCCGAAGCATCACTCTGATAGGAGCCGTAGAAATTCGCATCGGCACATCCTGCGGCAACGGCAACCAGTATCAGGATATTCGGGATTGTTCCGAACTTTGCAGCTTTCCAGTTGGCAATGATGAGTGCCTGAGAAAGTGCAACTGCAAGAGCTCCGGCAATCCACCACTGTGAGAACTGCAACACCAGCAGTGATCCGGCAGCAATGAACAGGACAGTGCATGCAAGCCATGCCAATCCCCCTTGTTTTGAGATGTTAGCGCTAAGGCCTTTTACCTTTGCGGGATTCCGAGACTTTATATACCCCGTGAGATGAATTGCTCCGTGAAGAAAAAGTATGAAGGCAATTATGATATTCATAAAATGACATTACAAATCTCACGATTGCCGCCGAAGTTAAAAAGGCATTAATCCTTCAACATTATCAGCATCATCTTAAACTTCTCAGTCGCCTTGACTGCATGGGGCACGTTTGCAGGAAGTTCGATAATTTCTCCGGTTGAGACATTATGCTGTTCGCCCCCAATCGTGATCCGGGCCTCGCCATCAGTTAGAAATATCAATGCATCAAACGACGCTGTATGCTCGCTCAGCTCCTCGCCTTTGTCAAAAGCAAAAAGCGTAACCGTCCCTGAAGGCTTCTTGAGGATCGTCTTGCTTACAACGGACCCGTCTGAGTATTCAACAGCTTCAGTAAGCTTATAAGGAATTTTCATATCTGAACTTTAAGTATTTGATTTCCAGAATTCATCATGCCATGCTTCATCAGCAGCACACGACCCGTGCAGGCCGGTATTTTCGATCTGTTCCAGTTCTGCTTCTGAAAGATTATCCTGAAGATGATTGAACAACTGCCTTTCTTCAAACCGGATGTGACCTTCGAGCAGTTGCGCAAAGTTTTCAAGATCCTCCTTCCCGCATTTCCCTTCTCTGAATCCTTCCGCCATCCTTCTCATCTCGACGTGATCTGCTTCAGCCTTAACCCGAAGAATATTGCCGGCCGGCAATTTGGTGAACAGGTTCTTCTCCTCATCCGCGAAATGCGGGACAAGTTCTTTATCAAAGAAGAACAGGGCATATTCCCCGATCCTTTCACCGGCTACGCCTCTTCTGATTCCTTCACGGATCTTCCATACGAGAAGGAGCCCGTGATGATGGTCCTTGGAGAACCTTACCAAAGCAGGGTTCCGCTTGATGGGTGAATTTTCCGTCTTCATTTGAGAATGACCATTCTTCTTGAAGCGGTATTGACACCGTCAAGCATTAGTGTGTAGAAGTAAACTCCGCTTGAAAGGCCTTCGGAGCTGAAAACAATTTCATGTGTACCTGCACCGGCAAACTTGTTGAATATTTCGGCGACTTCCCTTCCGTTTGCATCATGCACCCGGATAACCGCATGAGCACTGTGCCTGAGTTCAAGCCTTATATTCGTGACCGGATTGAAAGGATTGGGATAATTCTGAGACAGCGTAAAGTCATCCGGCGTGAACCGGTTCCCGTCGTTGATGCCGATCTTAAGTGAATTATACCTTAGTATGATCCCGTTATTTCCAATGGCGTAACCGTGTCGCTCATCCGGAAACTCAATGCCGTAGATCCTTGCCTGCATGGGAACTGCAGACATAGACCATGTTGCGCCACCGTTACTTGTTACAAGGAAGCTGTCTATGATCCCGAGAGAGATCCAGCCTTCAAGGTCATTGCGGAACGCTATTGTATTTGCTATGCCGAACACTCCGAATTCCGTGTATTGCCAGTCGCCGCCGGAATTGTCTGTAACCACCCGGCTTGAACCGTATTCAAAATCACCGCCCGCTCCAATTGCATTATAGCGGTCAAATATATGGACGTCGTTCACGGGTTCGGGGCCTACTATCTTCGTCTGCCAGCTTCTTCCGCTGTTTGATGTCTTCCATATCACACCCGCAATATCAAACGCGCCTCCTACGGCATAGCCGAAATTTTCATCATAGAATGCCACTTCCTCCACAGGAAACCCGAACACCATGCCGGAGTCAACTACAGACGGATTCCAGACCTCTCCTGCATCCGACGTGAAGTAGATCTTTCCTTCGGTCCCGCACATGTAGCCGTTCACTGCATCACGGAAGTAAACTGAGTTTGCAAAGAAGTTTGAGTCAGGAAAGAGATAGTCAGTCCAGACATTTCCGCCGTTTGTTGTCTGAAGTATTCTTGTCCCGTAGAAATTCGGAGGCGTGTTGTCAAGCTCCCATGCGAGAGCATATCCTGTCTGGTAGTCGGTAAAAAAAATGGAATAGACCATCGTGCGCACGGCTGTCTGCTGTTGTATCCAGCTTTGCCCCCCGTTGGTAGTTTTTATTATGAGTCCCGAATCTCCACCGATCCATCCCGTGAGGGAGTCGGCAAAGAATATCGCCCTGAGATTTCGTGATGTCGGGCTTTGGACAGTGAGCCAGCTTTGAGTGGCACCAAGTTCGGCGGCCGTCAGCAGAAGAATTGCCAGGAATAATTTAAGGATCTGTGTCATGCAAAGCTGCTTGATGAATTGATTGCCTCAGGGCATATTATTTCTCTTTCTCAGGAACCATTCCGTGCAGAGTAACAAAATTACAAGTCCGAGATAGTACGGATTTATGTTCAGGTCAAAGCTCTTTGAAGTCAACTGTCCGGATTGGTTTGTGGTCCTGTTTGATCCTGCTGTCGCAGTGATCTCGTCATTGCTCATCACATCCAGCCTGCGGCCGCCTGTGCTGTTGGCCAGTTCATTCATTACTGAAGGATCGGGCTGTGTTTCAAGATATTCAAAGTTGTCTTCTCCTGCAAGAAACTTGCCGGTGATCTTTTCAACGCCCCTGCCTTCCGAGATCAGTTCTGCTTCATACTCATACACACCCGGTGATGTGACCGGATCGGACAATTGAAACTTGTTGTCTGATACCCTGACCATCTCAAGTTCCTTTGTCTGTTCAGGGCCTTTTATCCTCAGGGTTATTTTCTCGCCGCCTTTTATCTCAAGCCCCGTGATTGCTCCGGTAAATTCAGCTTTCCCGCCGACGGGAAATACGGGCCTTACTGTTTCAACATTGAATTTCTTTCCGGCATCCTTTCTTACCACGGCCGAAGCCGCTGTTGAAACAATGTAACCGAGGAACTCTTCTGCTTCCGCTGCATTACCGCCAAGTCTCCATTTGTATATCCCGTAGGGAAGGAATGCCGCTGATCTTCTGTCGTTTGCAGCGGATATAAGTAATGCAGGCCTGTTTCCGCCGGAAGCAACGAGAATAGTTTGCGCATCAGGTTTTGCGGAGAAGGCCGTTCCCGTAATGAAAATTCCCGGCAGCCTCGCGGCTTTGGAGAGCATTTCCACATCCCTGTATGCAGTCTGGCCGGTTCCTGACAAGGCTTCGAGCTTTGTTTCTGATTCCTGATCCGAGTAATTTTCCGCAATGAACGGAAGCCTGTCCTCAAGCGCCTTGAGTCTTCCGTAATCAGTATTCCTTGATCCGAAGAAGATGATCGGCTTGCCTGTTCTCTCCGCCGCGACTTTGACTGCATTCAGCGCCCCTTCGTCTGTTGCGGATGTCGGAAATCCTGCAAGCATGATCACATCGAACACTGCAAGATCTGGAAATGAGCCTTCATAGAATTCAGACGGAGATTTCTGAGTCCTGAACTCAGCATCAAAATTCTTTATCCGGGACACCTGCTCCTTAATAAATGCAAGGTCGGATGAAGGCCCGCCTGAGATCACAAGCATTTTGAACCTGTTGTCTGTGAATCTTATGAAGAAGTCAGCGGAATTGTTCTTCAGTGTTTTCTCTCCCTCAACTGAGTCTATCTCAATTCTGTAATGCGCAGTCCTTGTGACGGGCGAACTTACGGTAAAGTCTGCATTGTACTTTGTCCTGCCTTGAATAATGTTAACAGTTCTGCTGTCGATCAGTTTACCGTCCTCCGTAAGTCTTATGTTCAGGGTTCCTTCAAAACCGTTTGAACTTATCACTGCGCTCACCGGGACACTGCTTTCTATGAATGCATTCTTTCCGTAAAGGACATCTGTAAGAGATATGTCCCGTGACTTTCCTGTATCTCCCGCAAGAATGAAATTTACCGGCGATCCTACACGCAATGCGCTCTGCAGTGGATTGCCGCCTTCGTTAAGTATTCCGTCGCTTATTACCGTAACGGATGAAATGTTTTCGTCAGGGAGCATCAGCTTAAGATCCTGAAACGCCTTTGAGAGATTCGTTTTGCCCGCGGACGAGGAATCTGATGTGATCTGCTCAGCGCTTTTGCCGCTCAGTTCACCCGTTATGCCGTCTGAGAAGACAAATGTCCGCACTTCTCCTCCGCCGGATGCGAGCCGGGCTTTCTCAATAAGCTCTTTCATATCTTTGCCGTTGAGTTCCCTTACGCTGGAAGAATTATCTATGAGAATGATCCCGGTCGGCTTCTTGTCAGTGATGCCTACGAACGACAGCACAGGGGAGAGGAGCAGTAATACAATGAAGAAGATTGAAAGGAACCTGAGTCCGGTCAGGATTTTCTTCAGCCCGCCTTCAGCGGCAGAGCCTCTGTAATAGAAGTATGCCGCGGCTGCAGATACGATAACAGCCACTGCCGCGAGAATGAATCCGTATTCAGATCTGAATGAAATATCCAAAAGGAAGGAAGTTAGTTGCGCCCGCCTGATCTTTCAAAGAGCCAAAGGGGTCTGCGGGATCAGTTTCAGGAACCTGCTTTACATCTTGATGTCAACGAATATGTATTCGCGGATCTCCTCAAGCCACTTCTCAAGTTCGTTGCTTTCTTTATATGATTCGGCAAAGCTTCTTATTCTGTCGTAATCTTCTTCAAGGCTCAGCTTGTGAGGCGGCACTATGTCAATCAACTTGTACAGCTCGTATCCGTAATCACTTCCGCGTGAAACTGACCGGACAGGATCAGTGATGCCGCCTTTTGAAATTCCACGGAGCGCTTCAAGGGTCATGCTGTCAAGCCTTTCAATCGGAACCTTTCCAAGGTAGCCGTCTTTTCCGGCTGTGAATTCATCCTGCGAATACTCTTTCACTGCATTCTCAAAAGAGATCTCGTCCTTTTCGATCCGGTCTTTGAGCTCTTTGAGAAAGCTTATGGTCTCAAGGTCGGAAGATTCAAATTTCGGAAACGTCACAAGTATGTGCTGAACCCTGATCTTGTCGCCCTGCCTGTCTTTCAGTTTGAGTATGTGGTAACCGAACTCTGTCTCTACAATGTCCGAAACTTCTCCCACGTCAAGCAAATATGCGGCTTCTTCAAACGGCTTCACAAACGTTCCCTTCTTTGCATAGCCAAGATCTCCGCCCATTGCTGCGGAACCGGAGTCGGCGGAATTTCTGATCGCAAGCTCAGAGAAATCAACACCCTGATTAACACTGTCCAGTATCTGCCGGGCAATTCTCAGTGCTTCAGACTTCTCCGCATCACTCACTTTTCTTTTCATATAGATGTGAGCAAGTTCGAACTCCTCGTTCACGTCAGGAAGACTGTCGCGGTATATTGAAAAGAACTCATTCACATCCCTGTCGGTAACTTTCACTCCGCCGGGAAATTTTTCCCTCTTGAGCTTCTCGACCCTGATGTTCTTGCGGAGCTCTTCTTTCAGGAGATTCCGGATCCTTGCGAGGGGCATCCCGTAAGCGGCTTCAAGGCGCTCAACAGAGCCGGACTGTGCGATCAAGTTGTCCATCCTGCCGGAGAGTTCCTTGTCCACCTCTTCATCGGTTGCGTAAATGCTGTCCTGCTCCGCCTTTGCAAGAAGTATCTTGTTGGTGAGAATGGACTGGAATATCTGCTGAGCCATGAACGGAGAGATCTCAGTAAGCCGGTTCTGCCTTGCATAAAGCTGAACCTGATACTGAAAATCGGACTCCGTAATTATCTCGCGGCCTACTATAGCGATGATCCTGTCTCCTTCGGACTGCGGAAACGCATCAGCCGAAAGCAAACAGACAGCCGCAACGGCCAGCAAAAAAAACTTCTTCAAACTTTTCTAATTCTTAAATGCTTCAATCAGGACAACCTCATTGACCTTTACAGGATATTTCTTCTTGAGATTTTCAACATACTGTGTTTCAAGCTGTTTGAACCTCTCCTGCTGAAGTGTGTTTGAGATCTCGGATTTAACGTCTTCAAACGGCTTTGTCTTTACCATGTTGCTGTCGGTGTAAGAGTACTTGTCCTTGTTGGATTCGTAGTAAGCGCTCAGTTCTTCAGGAGTGATCTTTATATTCCTCCACAGTTCTTCCTGATCTATCTTAAAGCTGAGTAGGCCGTTTTCGTATTCAGTAAGCTGTGCAATGTAATCGGGATCCTTTTCGATGCCTTCTTTTGCCGCCACTTTCAGCAGCATTGCATTGTCTGCAGAATTGTTAATGACCGTCTTAAGATTTTCGACACCTGCAACGCTTGCAAGGTAATCACGGTTCCTTCCAAGGTAAGAAATAACGTCTGTAATTGTGATCTTACCGTCCTTGAACTCTGCAATCACGGTCTGCTTCTCTTCGGGAGCAAAGATCGAATCGAGGTTAAGCTGTGAGAATGACTTAGCGGTGTCTATCTTGTTCCTCATGAATGTCAGGCCTTCTTCCTTGATCTGAAAGTCATACGTCTTTCTGGCCTTCTCGAGGTATTTGTTGTATTCCGATTTGAACATCGGGCCGCGCTTGAAATCACCGCGCAGATTATCCTTCTGCTTTTCAAACGGCTCATACTCCTTAATTTCCGTCACCTTAATAATATGCCATCCGAAGGGAGTTCTTACAAGGTCGGACACTTCTCCGACCTTCAGCGTAAATGCAACGCTGTCAAACGGCTGAACCATTCTCCTTCTGTCAAAGAATCCAAGGTCACCTCCCTTGGTGGCAGAACCCGGATCCTGTGAAACTTCAGCTGCAACTTTCGCAAAATCCTCCCCGTTCCTGATCCTCTGAAGGACTTCTCTTGCTTTGTTGTATGTGGCAACAGAATCCTTCGTCATTCCGAGTGAATCCTTCTGCTCCTGAATAAGAATGTGTGAAGCCCTTATGCCGTTGTTTCTCTTCTTCTTGTCTGTAAGCTTGATAATGTGAAGGCCAAACGGCGTTCTTACAATCTCTTTCGTGTAATCACCAACCTTCATTTTATAGATGGCATCTTCAAATTCCGGCACCGTCATTCCCGCAGTGAAATAGTAAAGATCGCCGTAGTTCTGTTTAGCAGAGTTGTCATCCGACATTTCGAATGCAACCTGTTCAAATGATTCACCGTCCTTAAGTTTCTTCAGGATCTCGTTTGCCTTCTGATATGCTTTCACCGAATCTTCAGGGTTCTTATTCTGCTGTGAGAGGTTTACGAGTATGTGCGATGCCCTTACCTCGTATTCTTTTCTGTCATACAGCTCCTTTATCTGGGGTTCCACAACTTCCTTATCTATAAGGAATGATGTTATGAAATTGCTTTTGTACTGATTGAGATCGTTCTGAATGTCTTCAGATTTGAGCATTCCCCTGTCGCGAGCATCTTTCACCTTCAGCCGGTATTTGATATACAAATCGAGAAACTCCTTCCTCTTCTCCGGGCTCATGTTTCTTGCCGAGTCGAGATTGTTCTGAGTTTTCAGATACTGTTTCTCATAGTCTTCGAGATAGATCTTCTCGTCGCCGATCTCAGCCACGACCTGCTTCTTCTTTGATGAGCATGCTACAAATGTTACAAGTCCGAGAAACGCAAGAAGCGAGAATATCTTTACAAAACTGCCTTTGTTCACAAACATTATTTAGGGTTTTCTTTCTTGAATAATCGGCAATATTACCTAAATCAGCCCTGAATAGAAAGCCAAGAATTCAAAGCGGCAGTGCCTTTTCCTTAATGAACATGCCGTTTGCGCGTGTCCGGGAGCACAATTTATGAATCACAATTGGGAGCTTTTCGGATTAGTTTTGCAGTAGATTCAATTCCTTAATGTGAACGTTCTTTGTAATCAACATAATCAATAATAAGGAGTAAACAGTCATGAAGCGGATCATTATGCTGATGTCTATAGTGATGTTTGTGTCAGATTCATTTTCTCAGTGGACAGCTTCTTCTTCGGGGATACCTTCCGGAGCAGTTGTCATGTCGCTTCACTCATCGGGAACAAGCCTCTTTGCAGGCACGGGAGAGGGAGTATATGTTTCAACCGATTATGGAAATTCGTGGAATCAGATTCTCGCCGGATCCGGAACTGTGACCGGAATGACAACCTGCGGCCAGGTCCTATTCGCAGGTACGGGAAGCCAGGGCATTTACTTCTCTGCCAACGGCGGCATAAATTGGTCCAATACATTCGTTCAGTCTTCTGTTCCGTCAATGGATTGCAGCGGAGATTTCGTTTATGCGGTCATTGCGGGGGATAAGGTCTTCAGGTCCTCAGCTTCCGGCACCGTATGGAGCCCCTTCTCGCCGTCAGGTAATGTGAAGTCGGTTGCCGCAAACGGGAAATATGTGTTTGCCGGATTTCAGAACTACACTTTGGGCGGAAACGGAGGTGTGCATTACACTTCAGACGGCGGCCTGAACTGGAGTATTGCTCTGCCGGGAAAGGAAATAAGAGTGGTATCCTGCCGGCCCGTCTCTTCAGAGAGCATTGTGGTTGCAGGCGCCCTTGACGATACAGGCAGGACGGGAGGCGTGTATGTGTCTCAGAACTTCGGCGCAACATGGCAGAGGACGTCCCTTGACAGTGTTCCTGTTTCAGCGCTCGGACTCTACAGAGGCGGGAATATTCATGCAGGTATCGGAAACCATTATTACCCTGGCTTTCAGAACTACGCAGGGTTCTGGATGTCTTTAGATTTTGGAAACACCTGGGTGCAGAAGAATGACGGCATTGAACAGCTGAGCAATCGGGCATTGTCATGTATCGAGTACCACTATCCTCATGTTTACATTGGAATTCCGGGCGCGGGGATCTTCAGAAGAAGCATAGATGAGGTCGTAAGTGTGTACGGGAATTCAAGCGCCATTCCTGTTTCAGTCGAGCTTCTTCAGAACTATCCCAATCCTTTCAATCCTTCAACCACAATCAAATTCTCTGTTTCACGGAAGACAGATGTTTCGCTGGATCTGTTCGATGCATCGGGGAGAAGAGTATGCGGGATATTGAACGGAACAACAAAGGACGCGGGAATTCACAGCATTGAACTTGACGGAAGCAGTTACTCAAGCGGAGTATATTTTTTGATATTGAACGCAGGGGATGTGTCAAAGTCGCTGAAAATTGTTCTCATAAGATAAATGCGGGCAATTGCCGTTATGATCCTGATTCCTTAATTTGCATCACGATCAGATCATTAACTCTTATGGTATTCTTATCCTTCCGATGCATTGCGGCTCTTGTAATATTCCTGATATGCCGCGGAAGTCTCCATGCTCAGGGCGAACCGCCGTGGAGAAGGCCTCTGAAAATATGCCGCAGTGCAGACGGCACGAGCTTTGGCAACATTCAGACATTTCAGGATTCGTCGGGAGTGCCGTGCCTGCTCAAGCTTCCGTCCGGCGTTCTCGTCAGCGCATTTCAGTGGTTCAGACAGCCGGTTGGCTCGATCACATGGGACCGCGTGGCTGTAAAGTTCTCCTCCGATAACGGATTGACATGGACATCTCCTCAGCCCGTGACCGTGAACGGCCTTCCGCAGAATTTTCAGCGGCCGTTTGACCCGACACTTGCTAACACTGATGACGGCAGGATAAGACTTTACTTTTCATCGGGCCTCACCATGTTTGCCGACACATCAGTGAATACATACTCAGCCGTATCTTACGACGGCGTCAATTACACAATGGATGAAGGTGTAAGGTTCGGTATGCCCGACAAGCCCGTCATTGATCCGGCGGTGATAAGATTCAGGGGTTTGTGGCACCTCGCAAATCCGATCACTGCAGGTACCGGGGCTTATCATAACATCTCGCAGGACGGAGTGAATTTTACGCGAGTGCAGGACATTCCCTCTGACCAGACGCACTCATGGATAGGAAACTACATGATCGCAGATACGAACGAACTCCGCTTCTACGGAAGCGGAAGCGGCATCTGGTTCTCGTCAAGTCCTAACGGCGGAGTTTGGTCTTCATTCACACCGGTCAATGTTCAGGGAGGTGACCCCGCCGTGATCAGATTGTCTGCAGAAGATTACATCATGATATACACAGGCCCGGCGTATCCGAATTCAATTCATGAAGAGACGCTCGAGTCAGCCGGATTTGAGCTTTATCAGAATTACCCGAATCCGTTCAATCCTTCTACGAAGATAAAGTTCAGCACAACCGCAGGTACGGGTAGAATCAGCGGATCTGCAAGACTCCTTGTTTCTGATATTCACGGTAAGACCGTGTTTGAATTTGAAAAGAGGATTCAGAACGGTTACTCAGGAGAGTTTGAATTTCAGGCAGGCTCCTTTCCTTCCGGGGTCTATTTTTACCATGTTGAAATCGGCGGCTGGCGATCGGCAACTAAAAAGATGGTACTGCAAAAGTAGATTGAACATTGTTAGAAAAGTTTCGTATTCGTAACTTAACCGAAATTATTTTCATTCAATAACCCCAACACTCAGAAAGGAACAACCTATGAAATCTAAACTATTAACCTACATCCTTGCTGTCGGCATTGTGGCAGTGAGCATTGCAAGAATTGCCGCGCAGGATGATGATCCTCTGCTTGACCAGCCGCCGAGGCAATACTGGGACAATGTGCTTTACACACAGCCGCATCCCGTTGCAGTGATCACAGACAATGAAGGTTACGACAACTTCGATCTCGGAGTTGATTTTGCGGAATGCCATATTTCAGAGAATCCGAGACAACCGACGCAGTACTTCCTGGCATACAACACGAATGCAACTTACTACACTCTTAACGGAATTGACTGGCTCAGGAACAATCCCGTATTTCCGAATGCGGCAGGCGACCCGGTCACTGCTTACGACAGTCTTGGCAACCTGTATTATGACAATATGAAGAGCCCGATCACCGGCACCTGGAATGTAAGGTCAACGAACAACGGACAGACATGGCTTACTCCCGTTTCTGCAAATATCGGAAATGACAAGAACTGGATCGCAGCGGATCAGACAGGCGGCCCGTATGCAAATTATGTTTACGGGGTAATGACTCCGGGTAATTTTGTAAGAAGCATTGACAACGGCGCAAGTTTCACCAATACTTTCGGAGCATCAAACACTCTCCCCGGAATGATGGTATGCGTAGGCCCGAATGTGCTTAACGGAAATAATGTACAGGGAGGATGTGTTTACGTTGTAACCAACACGGGAAGTTCCTTCTCCGCCACATACACTTTCTACCGGTCAACCAACGGCGGACAGACCTTTGATTTCATGTCCGCTCAGAACTTCGCAAATTTCGTCGGCACAAATGTAGGCGGAAGAAACTCCGTTCAGAATATGAGGACGCGCCCGTATCCTTTCATCACGGCAGATAACAGCTACGGCCCGAACAGAGGAAGGCTCTATCTCATATACTCTTCAAACAATCCGCCCGGTGACGGCAACAAGCCCGACATATGGTGCAGATATTCGACTGACCACGGAGTTAGCTGGTCTTCGGAAGTCCGGGTGAATGATGATGCAAACACAACGGCAAACAACCAATGGCATCCTGCCACATGGTGTGACAAGGAAACCGGAAAACTTTATGTGCAGTGGATGGATACAAGGGATTGTCCGACGAGCGACAGCGCGCTCATCTATGCCACATATTCAACCAACGGCGGACAGTCGTTTGTGCCAAACAAGATGATCTCAAACAAGAAGTTCAGGATCAACTGCACAACATGCGGCGGCGGCGGTACTCCTGCTTATCTCGGCGATTACAATTCACTTATCTCCAATTCCGTAACATCCATGGTGGCATGGACGGATTTCAGGAACAACACGTTCGGAAGTTATGTAGCTTACTTCCCTGACTTTGCAATGAAGGTCAGCACTTCAACCATCAGCGTTAACAACGGACAGAACGCGACATTCAGGGCGATCGTACCCGGCGTAAAAAGCTATACGGACAAAGTCAAATTCACTGCAAGCATTGATACGCTACCGGCAAGCGGATCTCTCAACCTTTCTTTTGTCGGAAAGGATTCGATCACATCATATCCCGATTCCGTGCAGATCAGAGTTGAGGCTGTCGGTAACGTCACTCCCGGAAGATACAGGGTGAAGGTGGAAGGAAGAGGACCTAACGGCACGCCTGCTCACAGAAGAGTTGTTGACGTGCTTGTGAATTCCTCATTTGTGAATGTAAGGACAAACAGGCCCGGTGTTGCTGAGTTTCAGGTGAACGGCGTCACTTACAATCAGCCCCAGCAGCTTGTATTTACAAACGGCACGAGCGTAACGGTAAGGGCAATAAGCCCGAGGGTTGTTGGCGCAAATCAGTACACATTCGTAAACTGGAACAACGGCGGCGACACTTCACAGACTTTCAACGTTACGGCGAATGTTGACCTTGTTGCAACCTATAAGATCCAGTACAGACTGTTCACCGTTTCTTCCGTAGGAAACACATTCGGCGGCGGAGTATTTTACGACTCTGCTTCAAACCCGACATTCGGCGTGCTCTCGAGAAGAATTGAGAGCGGCGGAACTCTGTATTACTTCAGAGGATGGAACGGTGCGGGCAACGGATCATATACAAGTCCGGACAGCTCAGGCAACGACACCGCGGTCACACTGACCAACATGAGAAATCCCATTACTCAGACTGCAAGATGGTCAACCACTGTGGGGATCAGTCAGACAGGTTCCGCTGTGCCTGACAAGTATGCACTTCATCAGAATTTCCCGAACCCGTTCAATCCTTCAACCAGCATAAGGTTTGACATTGTAAGGCAGGGATTTGTGAAGGTCATCGTTTATGATGCACTTGGAAGAGAAACGAAACTGCTTGTAAACGAAAACCTCTCCCCGGGAAGCTATCTGGCAGATTTCAATGCATCAGACCTTCCAAGCGGAATTTACTATTACAAGATCATCACGGCGGACTTCAACGACGTGAAGAAGATGCTTCTGATAAAATAAGCATTATTCTCAGTTCAATTTCATTCATGCATTCGCGGCTGTTTATTGCCGTGAATGCATGATTTGCTTAAATCAGAAATTCCAATGCTGTTGCAGTGAATTTGCAGTTATGGGAGGTTGACGATATAAAGGACCTTCTTTGGGCAGCACAGTTCCGGTAACGGTTGACATTTCCCGGCATTGACTGAAGGAAAGAAGATCTCTGGTTTGCATATCTTCCCTCCCGACAAGACAACTTTGAGCTGCCGATTCATATTTTCAAAACATGACCAAAGTCATAGTTTCTGAAATCTATCCTCTGTAGTTTTGTATAAAGAAAGTTATTATGAAACACACCTCACATACCCGCGCAGTCAGGTTTCTTTCTAGCCTGTTTTATTTCTTCAGCGTCTTCATGTTCATCAATGCGTTCAATGCAGGTTCAGTGTACTCGCAATGGTATCAGCAGAGTATTCCTGTAAGTAACCCGATAGTCGGTTTAGAGTTTGTTGATTCGCTTAGAGGCTGGGCTGCAACTAGTTCATATCAGGATACAAGCTATATTTTATATACAACAAATGGAGGAAACAATTGGAATATACAGTTGAAGATTACGGAATAGAATTTGAAGTGTTAGATGCTGTAGATAGTTCCGTTATTTATTTAGGTGGTTACAGATATTCAGGACCTCCATGGACACTTTTACTCAAATCTACAAATGGAGGAACTAACTGGGTTGATATGAATATGACAGTTAGTAATGGATTCGATGATATGTTTTTTGTAAATAGAGATAGCGGATACATGTGCGAAAATACTTTTGTTGATCTTTATAGAACGACAAACGGAGGAGTAAATTGGGAGAGAAAAGTTAATGGTATAAATCAATTTCCATATAAACTATTTTTTATAAATTACTCAACGGGATATTGCGGTGCATCACATAATTTATTAAAAACAACTAATGCAGGAGAAAATTGGTTTGTTTTAAGTTCATTCACAGGGTCTATTTATTCTGTATTTTTTGCAAATGAAATTGTAGGATGGTTGGGATTATCTGGTGGGAGGATTATGAATACAACAAACAGTGGAAGTACTTGGAATTATCAGGGTATTTTTAATTTCTTTAACAATATTGAAGACATTAAGTTTGCAAATAGTTTAGCAGTGGGTTGGGCTGGTACTGGAGCAAGGTTTAAAATATTCAAAACAACAAATAGTGGAAACACATGGGGTTATCAAATCGATTCAAGCACATCGAAAAATATTTCAATTGTTGATAGTTTGAAGGGATGGACAGGGGATTTTGGTATAGCAAACACAACAAACGGCGGAGGAACAATTACTCATATCAATTCATTCACTAACTTTGTCCCTGAAGATTACATATTGTATCAAAACTATCCTAATCCATTCAACAGCCAGACGAAAATTAGCTTTGAATTAAGATCAAATTCTTTTGTAAAGCTGATCATATATGACATTGCAGGCAGAGAGATCAACATATGGCAAAGTAACGGAATTCTATTGTCCGGCCGACATGAATTTTTATTTGATGCAAAAGGAATATCGAGCGGTGTTTATTTTTATAAACTGGAGGCAAGTACACAAGACGGTGTTGTTGATTTTAGTAAAAGTAAGAAAATGATACTGTCAAAGTAATATTGAAACATCCACATTTGTTAAACTAATTACACAAAGGAGGAATTATGAAATGTAATTCTACTTCAAAAAATAAATTTGGATTTGCTATTAAATGTAATGTTGGGCTGAAGCTTATTCTAATTGTATTTTTCATTCAATCTCTTACAACAGAATATTTATTCTCACAGCAAAAGGAGTTTCAACTTGGATTTACATTTACTCCTCATCAGACGTGCTATAAAATTAATACTACCCTTCATTGTTCTTATTGGCAACATTACAATTGGTTTTCAGAATTAAAGCTTAACTTGTGGCAAGGCTTTTTTGCAGGAAGCAATCTTCAGTATCATCTGACTTCGCTTGATTCCTTAGAGCTTTATGAAATGGGAGGATATTATGAACCGGATAGTCTGATGTATGCGGCATTTGGTAAAGTAAGTATTCACCAGGCAGATTCGGTTAATGACAGATACAGATATAATAATCACCACAGCAGGGGAATAGATACATTTGATAACTGGCAGGGACAAACACAACGCGTAAGGTTTTATGAAGCCATCCCGTCCGGTCCGTACACACCAGTTCCAATACTGACAGAGCTGAACGAGAATGCAGAGAACTCATATTCCGGGGTTGTTCTTGACCCGATATACCAGCCGGTGTTAAATGATAACGGGGTTCGCTTTGTAAATAAGTATTATGTTAAGCCGAGAATGAGGATTAGCACGACAGATGCTTTTGGTGAAGAAAAACCTGTAATAAAGTTAATTGCTATTGCTTTTAACGGTTCTCCAATTGACTCTATAACCGTTACTACTTCTGATTTTAGACTAGATGGAACAAACAATTATGATGGAAGATATTTGGAGGATTATGTTGGTACAAATTTTAATGTTGCGGGAGATTTTCTAAACGAAGGTCGGGTCGGTGGTTTCCTAGAGTGGCATAATATTGACCTTTGTCAAGTAGATTATCAAATTTTCTGGTTTCAGGAAGTGAGTGTGTGGATAGACTATGTGAAGATAATGGACGAGCCAGCGGAAAAATTATTCGGCAAAGACCAGAAGCTGAGAAACACAATCAAGGTCAAAGTAGATTCATTGTTAAATCATGACGGTCCAATTCACAATGTAAAAGGATTTTATACGGAAGAAACAGATTACGCAAGACTCACCTGCCTGAATTATCTTCAGGATTTTCTAAGGGACTCAATTCCCGGATATTCCAATGACCCGCGTGCGAAAATGATATCTATGTTCAACCCATGGAGTTTCGAGGCAAATATGAGGGAAAGAGGACAGGATTATGATGTAAATACTTACATAGATGTAGTGAATCCCGATGCATTGATTTTTGGGTGGTATCCATTTCAGGGACCATGGGGTGATTTCAAACCGGTCATTCCAAACAATGTTACTATACAATTCATCAACTCATACACACCACAATTCATACAAGATACCGTAACCGGTTATTATAACTCGATAAAAAAACCTTTAAACGCTTACAACGATTCACTTCAAAGAATATGGAACGTAATGGCCGACACATTAAAGAGAATGGTAAGTATTGCTTTTTTAAAAAATCGAGACCTTTATTTTGTGTCTCAGGCTCATGCTTTTAAAGAAGGTCCTTACCCGGCAGCAAACAGAGAACCAATGAATTCCGAAATCGGTGCGATGAATTGTATTGGGCTATGCTATGGAATAAAAGGGCTTATGCCTTACGCCTTTAACACGGTATATTCCATGACAAATGAGAATAATGAGACAACTTTCAATTTATCAATTGGCATGCTGGATTCAATAATAAACTTAACAACACCAGGACAACTCTGGGAGGCGAAAGAAAAAAGAATAATGAATTTTTATGGAGAGAATAAGTGGGAAGGAGTGAAACATCTTAATGAAAAGATACATATATGGGGACCACTAATTGCTAACTCAAATAACACCCAGGGATTTTCAGTAAACAGGGATGGGCCTGATCAAAACTTCATTTCAGATATTATGAGCATCTTCAGAGATCCTCAGTCTCCTTATGGTTTTTCGCCATCAAATAACGATGTCACTAAATACTGGGAAATGGGATTTTTCTATCCGGATTACCTGAGTACGAATGACAAGAGCAAGTATTTTATGATGGTGAACAAGAGATGTGTTCCTGACATGATAGACAAAGAAGGCGATGTAAGACAACTTAAGATAAAATTTGATTCAACAGACCTGAGCGGATACAACAACTGGATTCTTTCTGATATGAACACTGGAATTTCAAAAGTCTTTGATAAGCGCAATCAGGGAACAGGCGGCTTTTTAGATATGGGCTCAACACAGGGTACGCTTGGATACTTCCTCCCCGGCGAAGGCAAGCTCTACAAACTCGCTCCCGTAATGCAGGAAGGAGGCACACTCGTTGCCGATGAAGACTGCGGAGGATTTGAATTTGAGTGCAGGGGCGAAGTGAATAACAACGGACATGACATTACGATTGTGCCGAATACGACTATCCTGTTTTCAAACACAAATGCAAGAATAGTAATGAACGGCGGTTCGTTCCATTCAGGAAGCAGTTCGGAAAGTTATTCCCTTTATCTTAAAGCAAAAGCCGGAAGCAACTGGAAGGGGTTGAAACTCAGCAACTGCGAAGATGCTCTCTTGCGCAAAACTGTCTTTGAAAACATATCTCCGTATCCTGTTGACAGTACTTATGCAGAGGAACTGACAGGCTGCGGCATACCCGGAAGCCAATTTGCAAGGCTTGTGGATAACGAGTTCAGAGCCGCAGGGCAATATGCAGTGGAATTCAGCGGTGCATCCCTTGCGAGCGGAGTGTATTTCTGCAGAATGGAAGCCGGAAAGATTGCAGGGACGAGGAGGATGGTACTGATCAAGTAAGAGCCGCGATAACCGGGAAAGCTGAAGAGGAAGGAGCCAAGCGGCTCCTTTTTTTATTGGCCGTGCCGATTTGAAATTCCATTCTTTCTAATCAAAAAGCCAATAACTATCTTGACAAAAACACAGAGATGAGAAACTTAATACTGGTCCCGGCGCTGATCGTCACAGCCGCATTGGCCTGCCGGGCATATTCGCAAAACTCCTTGAGACAGTTCGGAGAAATAATCTGGCAGATACAGATCCCCGACAATCCCGGCACGACGCTTCAGGACAAACAGGTGAGAAGCCTGAAACAGATTCCGGACGTTAACGCTGACGGGATAAACGATGTGATAGTGGCAACGGGAAACTACTATACTTTGTGCTACAGCGGAGCTAACGGAGCCGAGTTGTGGAGATACAGCACTCACTTCGGGAGCATAAACACCGGCTCTGTGGAATGGGAAGATGCGGTTACGATCACCGATGTCAATAACGACGGAATGCCGGATGTTGTGATCGGGTGCGGCGGAGGAAATGAAATGGTGTATGCGCTCAGAGGAAACAACGGAACAATGATCTGGGAGTACGGCAATACAATCACGACAAGCGACGGCGATATTGAGTCAGTGAATGCAAATTACGATTTCAACAGAGACGGCATAAAGGACATAATTGTATCTGCAAGCGGTGTTACCAACGGCGGAAGGCATGCGGCAATCTGCCTGAATGCGGTCAACGGGCAGGAGCTTTGGTACAGGCAGCAGCCGGAGCCGTTCACAGATGATGCGATCGGTACTGAGAAGGGCGCGGCGATAGGCGTGAACAACAACGGCGCGCCGTACATTGTGCGCGGGCTTGACACACTGGGCAATACCGCCTGGAATTACACATCGGCAGGAAACACATGGAGCCTGAAGGAGATGCCCGACGTTGACACTGACGGCAGGAAAGACATCATCGGGCTCGGAGGATTTACCGGGTATGTGTTTGCGCTCAGCGGAGCAACCGGCGCGCAGATCTGGGCAAGGAGTCTCAGCTCAAGCAACAACGGAAAGATACAGCTTCTTGACGACGCTGACGGCAACGGCTATGCGGACTTCCTGCCTTCCGCTCCGCAGGTCGCTTACAGAGTTGATACAAGAACCGGAAACACTCTCTGGTCGAATGCGCTCGGGTCTTCCTACATCAGAGGTGTTGACGACATCGGAGATGTAACCGGCGACAGCACACACGACATTGTGATTGCCACTCAGGTGCCCGCAAGACTGCTGGTACTGAACGGTGCAAACGGGAACATACTTTTTGAACATTTGTTCGGCACAACTCTCAATCAGCGCGGTGACAGGGCCGCGGTCCTAAAGGACATTGACACAAACGGTGTGAATGAATTTCTCGGCGGAAACAGGGAAGGCAAAGTGATCTGCTTTTACGGCGGTAACGGAACAATCACTTCTGTGATAAAGGAAAGCGCTGTTGCAGGGGATTACCGGTTGTACCAGAATTTTCCGAATCCTTTCAATCCTTCCACTTCAATCGCCTTTGAAATACCGAGAGCAGGGCATGTCAGGATATCGGTCTTTGATGCAATGGGAAGGGAAGTGAAGGAGATCGTAAATGAAAGACTGAATATCGGATCTTATGAAGCGAAGTTCAACGGCGCCGGCCTTCCAAGCGGTGTGTATTACTACAGGCTCATGTCAGAAGGATTCAGCGATACAAAGAAGATGCTGATGATCAAGTGACTGCATTGTGTTCAGAGTTCTGAAATCCCCGCAGAACAGCGGGGATTTTTTTGTGCGGGAGAATTGACCTATGCAATGGCCGGATCGATCTTTGGGTTAACAGATCCCCCTTTGAAAAACATTGTCACAACACATGCACAATCTATCCGTATGTAAAGACAATCACCAGATTCCAAATTCTTCAAGCTTAGATCTGACCAACTGTCACTTGCTCATGAACACCGCCGCCTTGAGTGTCCTGGCACCCGCACTGCCGCAGTCAACATATACTATGTATATTCCGCTTGCCACAAAGTTTCCGTCACCGTTCTTAAGGTCCCACTTCTGCAGTGAATTGTTGGGATCACCGTTGACCCGGTCAATTCTTCTTACCGGAATTCCGTCAAGCGTGTAGATGTAGATCCTGCTTTGCATTGGAAGATTTGAGAAGTAAATGAACTTCTCTCCGCCCGAATCATATTCAAGCTCCGATGTTGCGAAGTAGGGATTCGGAAACACGTTGATCTTTGCAATCTCCTCTGAGGTGATTGATGAACTGCTCACGACAGTTCCTTTGACTTCCCATGAATATCGGATAGGATAACCCGGCACGAAATCAGACTTTGTGATCCTGTACGGATAGACTGTCATCCTGTCTCCGCTTGTGAATGTCATCGGAGTCCCGTCCGGATCTTTCTTAGCTCTGGGAAGCCACGCATACATGACATCCAGCGCGCGGAAGCCGAATGAAAAAGCGCTGCTCAGGGCATTCTTGGATGTGTAATCTGGTTGCGGAACAGGATTATGCTCAGATGCAAATATCAGCGTGAAGTGATAGTTGCCAAGCACAGATGTATCGGGATTCCATTTGCCGTCATTGTCATAATCAACGAACGCTGTGTTCAATTGTCTGGGAACACCATCGCTTGAATCAAGCTCATCAATTGCATATACACTGAACGGAACATCAGCATAATCCGAATAGGGAGTGTTCGTTAGGTTGGAATCTGCCGGGACATATCTGTAAGACTTCGAGACCTCTCCGAATACTATTGAGATCTTTCTCAGAGGCCCTCCTGTCAAAATTGAATTCTGTCCGCTTACTGGAACAAGTGAACTCCGGTTTGCAACTATTCTTGAAGGCATGCCTTTGAAGGTCAGTAAGTTCGGGAATGTCATTCCGATACTCCTGTTCTCAAACTGTCTGTTTGTAATGACCTTTGCAGTCTTGACCGCATTTGTGTCCGGCCCTTCGAACCAGATATTTTCCGGAGGAAAGTAATCATATCCTCTTCCCTGTGCATGCCTGATCCCGTTTAATTCGAAAGGATCTTTCACGACTCCTGAATCTCTGATCACATTCTGATAAAAAGTCATGCCGCCGAATGTAATTGCTGAATCAGGTCCTGATGAGAAGCTGACCGGATCTCCGAAAATGACAGACGTGTCTCCGCTTTGAACTTCGTGCAATGTCCAGTTGAAAATACCTGAGGCGGAGCCGATACGGGCAATGTACCTGGCTCCGGAGAGTCTGAGAGGATCCGAAACAACAGGCATATAGCCCCTGTCTCCCTGATCAGTGCTGATCGTATCTCCGAACGCGTGTCCGATATGAGTTTCAGGAGCAAGCCTTTGCGGAACAATTTTAGCGATATTCGCTCCTGCAGGCGCAGTCAGAAGTTTTGGCAGTGTGTTTATGCCGCCGGTGGGATCGAAGTAGTATGCAATGACGGAGAATTTGTACTCAGTCCCGTTAACGAATCCGGCACCGCTTACGGTGTCCTTTGTCAGTTCAATTGTTCTTGCAATGCCGTTGTCGCTTCCTTTCTGAACAACTCCGTACACGATACTCTGATACTCCTCATCGTAAACACTGTCCCTTATGTCTGTGATACCGTCTTTAATATCGAAGGTCCGGATAAGAATCGTATCGTTCTTATTCGGATACACAGTGTTCGGACGAATACGAAAGATATTGTACCCCTGAAACCTGTAAGATCCTCCCGAAAACTTGTTGGGGAAAGTAGCCCTTTCACATGTATCATTCCACGAAAGGTAGATCTTCCCGTCTCCGGGTGCGAAGGATGCGACAGCCGGATGGACAATAGACACGCCCGCATCGTAATTACTGTCGAAGTAATTCTGGACAAACTTTGCAGAAGCCTTCAGCACCGATACACTGGAAAGATTCGTGGATCCTCTGGAACAGATTTGTGCCGTAACTATTGATTGTGTATCACCCGGATTCACTGTAAGCGGACCCATTGACTGAAGGAATCGCCGGTCGCCTGCCGATGTTTCAATCCATCCTGTCCCACTGCCCGGATCGCCGGAATATGCAAACGGAGTGACTTGTCCCGTCACAGGATTTATCCAAACCGTACCGTCTCTTCTTATCCCCTGAAAATTACGATAAGCTTCTCTGTAGTTAGCAGGATCTCCCAAAGAAGGATTACCTCCGAGATACATTGTAAACGCTGACATCCCGGCGATCCGGTATCCCGGTTTCACTCTCAGGTTCTTGCTGCCGGGCGGACTGTAATACCTCGCAGTGTCATTTGCACTTGGTATAAGAGGGCCCCTTATGATCTTGAATCCCACAGCAGGAGGTCCCGGACCATAGACCGGATCATTGTTATCAAAATTATATGTGTAACCAAGGCTGAGATTAGTGTCACAGCCCACGGCATCATCGTTGCCGTCCCCAAGGTCATCGTCTGTCCAGATGGCCATGTAGCAATTGTTCCACGGCATGCTACTTCTGTTGATGATCCGTTGCTCCGTGAAAATAACTGCGCCGAGAGCTCCCGTGTTCTTTACATAGCTCCAGTTGGTCTGAATTATCTGTGCCTTCAGCGGGGCAGTGCTCCCGGCATTGTTATTGTGTGCTTCGGGATATCCGTCTGTGTAAGAAAAGAACATCGTCTGGTCACCCATTGCAAATGGATTACCTTCAGAATCAGAATATGCTCCCTGGCTTAACGGCCAATGGAGATAGTCATACACCGAAAGATCATTCCTGTAAAAGTTGTAAATGCGATAGAGCGAGTCATCCTTTCCCTTCGCAATTCCGTTATTGTCGATATAACCGGGAAGATATTCGTAGTCATATTCGGCAATTGCAATAAGCGTGTCCGCTCCTGCAATTGCCGCAATCCAAAGTCCTGATGCATATCTCGAAAACCTGTTGGAACCTTTCGGACATTCAAATCCCGGGTTGCCCGTGACAGGATCCCGGTTAAAGCTTCCGTTGTTTCTGTACCATGTCCTTATACTGTTTGCATCCATCTGCTTACTGCTTATGATGCTGACAGGATGGTCTGAATTGCCGTTGCTCATTTGAGGCTTACCGTCATTCAATATAAATGAAACAAGAAGCACGGAAACTGTCAGACCCGAGATTGATCTGATAAAAATGTTCATCATTCTTAATTTAAATCAAAACTAATCCGAATGATCTGTACAGTCAAAGACTTCTTTCCGGATTTTACACGGGTGATTCTGATGATTTGATGATCCTTACACAATTAAGATCAATGATCCCGAGCTGAAATCGCAATTTTCTTCTGAGTTTTCTTCGGACGCAAATCTCAAATTTGACAAACAAAAGTGGTTTCAGCAAAAGAATTCACTTGTCCCTGGCTGAGGTCCTCTGTGAAGATCTCATTCACATCCTCTGACTTATCCTGCGTGGAAATACTTCCGGAAAAAGGATGCAAAATGCCCGGATGTGTGCGTGCTACATGGAATGCATAAGTGAACTTACTACTCTGAAGGAAAGCCGATCGGAGCTCAGTGAGCCTTGCTGTCCACGACTGTCTCGGCAGAATGGTCTCCTCTCCCGTGAAGGATGAATCTATGACTGCCGGAAATCACAGTGTAATATTTGACGGGACGCAGATGCCGGGGGGAGTTTACTTCTATTATCTGATAGCCGGCGGAGAGAGGATTGATGTGAAACGTATGGTGCTGTTGAAATAACAGGGATGTTCCGTGCGAACGTGTTGTTCAATTTCTTCTAAAAAGAGAAGTGTGTCATAACTGAAACTTGAGCATCACACGGAATTCACAGAATGTGAACCGGGCTCAGGCTCCGTTCTGTATCACAGGGATCTTTATCTTCTTTATCTTGTCTTTCTTCTGAAGGGTTCTTCTTCTCGGAGTCTTGCGCATGAACATGCTCGCATCGGTTGAAACGGTCTCTTCCCTCACGTCCGGATATTCGTAGATGTTATACTTGAAATTCCGAAGTACGATCTTCTCTTCATCCTGCGAAATTACATAATTAGGCAGAAGCGGTATCTTCCCTCCTCCGCCCGGTGCATCTATCACAAACTGCGGTACAGCAAGCCCTGATATGTGTCCGCGAAGTTTGTCCATTATCTCAAGTCCCACCCTGATTGGAGTCCTGAAATGATTTGCGCCTTTCGTAAGATCTGCCTGGTAAATGTAGTACGGTCTCACGCGCATTGCAAGCAGTCCCTTCATCAGTTCTTTCATCGTCTCAGCGTTGTCATTCACACCCTTCATCAGCACGCACTGATTGCCCACGGGAATTCCGGAGTCAACGAGCATTCCGCAGGCCTTGCGGCTGACATCGGTTATTTCCCACGGATGATTGAAATGGGTGTTAACATAAATGGGATGATACTTCTTAAGCATCTCGCACAACTGCGGCGTGATCCGGTGCGGCAGGACGCACGGCATTTTGGTCCCGAGCCGGATGACCTGTATGTGCTTTATCTGTCTCAGCCTTGCAAGGATCTTCTCGAGCATGCTGTCGGTCAGCATCAGAGGGTCGCCGCCCGAAAGTATCACATCGCTTATCTCCGTATGCTGTTCGAGATATCTGAATGCGGAATCAAGGGTCCGCATGGAGATCTTGCTTTGGTCGCCGACCTTGCGCTTGCGTGTGCAGAAGCGGCAATACAGTCCGCACTGCGAAGTCACCAGGAACAGCGCCCTGTCGGGATATCTGTGTGTAATGTTCGGAACCGGGCTCATATCATCTTCATTGAGCGGATCTTCGGGAGCATCAATATCTTCAAGCTCCGCAATATCCGGAACGCACTGAAGCCAGATCGGGTCGCCGGGATATCTGATCAGCGAAAGATAATACGGATTGATCCTTGCCTGGAAAAACTCATCAAGACGTTCCGCCACTTCACGGTCTATGCTGAACTTCTCCACGAGGTCATCAACAGTGTGAACACTGCTGCGGATCATTTCCTGCCAGAGTTCCATAATTACTCCTTGGATTTTGTTAATAATGCATTGTGCATCTTACAGATACTTTCCGTAGATCACAAGCGAGTCGCCGGGCCTGTAAAAATCTCTGATCACAACAAGTTTACTGTAATGATTCTTTTCATAGAACCTGCGCTCTTTTTCGTACGAGGGCTTTGAACTGGTTTCGATCAGCACAAGCCTTCCGCCTTTGCCTATGATGTGGTCTTCGGAATGGCGCATCAGGGAGCTTCCTATTCCCTTTGACTGTATTTCAGGATCAACTGCGATCCAGTAAAGGTCATATGTGCCTTCGGTCAAAGGGCGCGGCCCTATGCATACATATCCGCGCACAATTTCTTCTTCCTCGTCAACGAAGAACTCATAGTCATTCTGAGATGCATCGCTGATGTAAATATCAACAAGCTCCATAGCAACGGCGATCTCTCCGGCTGTAAAGTTTCCGCTCCTTTCCAGTATGGATCCGATCTTCTCCCTGTCGTCCGCTCTCATTCTGCGGATCATCCGGCGGAGATCCCCCACCTTCGGGATGCAAATCCGATTATGTTCTGAATGAGCTGTTCATAAGTCCAGCCGTATGCCTTGCCGCTTCTTGTAAATCCTGTGTCCTCATCAACATCCGATGCGATGTCGGGATTCGGGTTGAGTTCAAGCACGTAAGGAACATTGTCCCTCACACGGAAATCAACTCGCGCGTAATCGGATGCTCCGATGATGGAGTAAACTCTTCTGGCAGTATTTTTTATTGTTTCTTCAAGTTCCGGGGAGATGTTCTTCGCAGGGCAGACCGCTTTTGTACCGGCGAACTCAACAGTCTTGTACATCCACTTGCTGTTGTAGCTGACGATCTTCGGATAATCTGAAGGCAGTTCCGTAAAGTCTATCTCGGAGATTGGGAATACGGTCAGATCTTCAAATGAATTAACGGGATTGCCGACAACGCTTACGTTTATTTCCCTGCCGTCAATGTACTCTTCGATCAGCGCGGGTTGTTTGTGTTCGTCAAGCACATACTCGATCCTCTGTTTAAGTTCAGCGTTGCTGTAAACGACCGACTTGTTCTCTATCCCGATGCTTGCATCCTCGCGGCTCGGTTTGACTATCAAGGGAAATTTGTCCCTTAGTCTTGAGTAGCCGTCTGACATATATTCGCTTGAATTCGAACACACATAGTGTGCGGCAGTGGGTATGCCGTAAAAGTTGAGTATTTCCTTGACGCGCCACTTGTTCAGGGCAATGCCAAGCGTAAGCGCCCTGGATCCGGTGTAGGGGATCTTAAGAAGCTCAAACAGCGATGCAATGTTCATCTCCTGTGTAGGGTCGCCGTCAAGAGATTCGCAAAGATTGAAAATCAGGTCGGGAGTGTCGTTCCTGAGTTCATCAATGAGTTTGTAAACGTCAAGCGCGACCGGAATGATGCGCGTTTCGTGGCCTGTGGGCTCAAGCGCCCTCTGAACAGATTTAAGCTCGTCAAGAACTCCGTACTCGCTCATGTCTATCGGCTCTTCCACTTTATCAATGTCGGTTACTCCGTCATCATAGATCTTTCCTGTCGCATACTGAAGAGGGTCATTATAAATTATATGTATCTTCATTCAGCGGCGGGCGAGTTCGTTTCTTTTTACGGCTTCATTCAGGACCGCATTGATCATAGCGTCGTAATCCATTCCCGCATGGCGTGCCGCCTTCGGATAGCAGGAGTTGTCGGCGGGATCAGGCAGAATCCCCGGAAGAGGATTTACTTCAACAATATTAGGAACATTGTCTGCATCAAGTCTTACGTCAATTCTTGCCCAGTCCCGCATCCTCAATGCCCTGTATGCGTCAAGGCAGACT
This sequence comes from Ignavibacteria bacterium, assembly GCA_019694675.1. Lineage (GTDB taxonomy): Bacteria > Bacteroidota > Ignavibacteria > Tepidaquicellales > Tepidaquicellaceae > JADJAH01. Next base: position 67,947 of record JAIBBK010000006.1, on the reverse strand, counting down.
TTTTCGATCGCGGAATAAAGCGAGGAGGAGATCTGCGCGGGACAACTGAAAATGTCGAGCTTGTTTTCCCGTGTGTCGAAGAACCATTTGACCTCGTATGAATATATCTTATTGAAACCTTCCGGCACCGATTCAAGATTGATCTCCACTATCGGCAATGCCCTTGCCGATGCACCGTTGCCGAGCATTGCCACCGTGAACTCCTTTCCCGGAAGATAGTCTTCGACGATGGACTGCTGTCCGTAACATTCCCATATCCTTTCAACTTCATTCTTCAGTTCCGCGGGACTGTTCACTACGCACGAGTTATAAATGCCCTTGGAAGAACCTTCATGAAGAGGTTTCACAAACTTTGGATAACGGCCGTCCGCATTCTGATCACCGCCGGTAATGAAAAATTTAGCATTGGGAATTCCGTAATAGGAAAGGATCTCTTTGCATCTGGATTTGTCGTGGCAGATGCCGATGGTGATTGAATCGCTTCCTGTGAAAGGAATGCCGAGGAGTTCAAGCATTGAAGGTATCTGGGATTCTCTTGAAGCTCCGCCGAATCCTTCGGCAACATTGAAGACGAAATCGCAGCCGGGTTCAGAAAGCCTGCTGTATGCGTCCTTGTCCGCTTCGATGAGGTCAACTTCATGGCCTCCGCTTTCCAGCGCACTGCGGATGGCATCTATTGTTTCGGATGAATCCCATTCGGCGAAAGTGTCGTCAATTCTTTCCGGATAATTCCTTACAAGATTTTCGTCAATGTATCTGGCAACAGGAGAACTGTTCACGGCAAGTGCATCTTTCGGTGCGCTTCCGTTCTCTTCAGCTTCCTTCTTAATGTTGTAAGTGATCCCTATCCGCAAGTGTTGAAGCTCTTCGCCTCTTTGAATTTGTGCAAATATAACATTATAACTTTGTTTGTCAATAAGCCATCTGTCGTATGTGCATTTGCCTATTCACATTGTTAATGCGGCGCATAGCGCTTTATGCCTGAGCTGTTGTCTCTCACAGCTCTGCGGCAAACATGAAAAGTGCATCTGACCTGCGCTGAAAAAAGAAAGAGGTTCCCGGAAATGATCCCGGAAACCTCTCAAGCTATAATGCTTCGGATAATCAGACGAGATTCTTAAGGCCTTTGACCTTGAATGCAAGCATCATATACAGTATTCCTGAAATTACCGCAAAGGAACCGAGCACCATGATGATCGCATTTGCGGAGCTTAAAACGTTAAAGAAGAGCACGAGCGCAAAGACTATTGACAACACACCGCTCACGATTGCGATCCACTCGTTCTGAACTATCTTCCTGAGTTTGATAGCGTAGATGATCTGAAGAATCCCCGAGATCAGAGCCCAGAAAGCAATGAAATAGACCACTGAGGACAGTACAAATCCCGGAGCAAAGATGAAAAGCAAACCTATTGCTGCATAGATCAGCCCTTCGAGAACTCCTCCGAATTTTCCTTCGTCCTTTGAGAAGATCGAACCGATGATCGTGAATATCCCTCCAAGTACGGCGACAATTCCAAGATAAAGAAGAAGTGACACAAGCACAATTCCGGGACTGAAGAGGGCAAACAATCCCAGCAGAACCAGTAGTATGCCTCTTAAAAGCAGGTACCACCAGTGTTTTTGTATGGCTTCGATCATAGCATTATCAAATTAAGTTTGTGAATGTTTTCAGTGCAAATTAACAAAATTATTTCTGAGATATCTGAAAATGTTGATGTACGGAATACTGTAACTTGAATGCCTTTCACTCTGAACTGGAGAAAACACTCTCCGGAAAATACCGGCTACGGACTCAGGCTGATCTTCTGCAACACGGAACTCCATTGCTGAAAAGACTCACACCTCTGCGATGCACTTAAGTTCAATTGCGATCGGAGTCGGAAGTGAACTTATTTCCACCGTCGTTCTGCATGGCTGGTTGTCCCTGAAATATTCTGCATAGATCCTGTTATAGGCCGGGAAGTCGTCCTTCATGTTTGTGAGGAATACAGTTACATCGATCAGTTTCTCCCATGATGATCCCGCGTCCTCAAGAATATACCTGACGTTGCGGAAAACGGAGTGACACTGCGTCTCGATATCATACGAGACAATATTCCCGTTGCCGTCAAGTTCAACGCCCGGGATCTTTTTCGTGCCTCTTTCTCGCGGTCCCACTCCGGAAAGGAACAGCAGGTTTCCGGACCTTCTTGCATGAGGATAGAGCCCGACGGGCTCGGGAGCTTTGGACGATGTGATGATTGTGTCGTCTTTCATTGAATGAATTTTATGCAAGTTACTTAATGGATGTTCCTGATGAAATTGAATTCTCGCGTTGCCTTGATATTAGGAAGCGAAGAAAAAAATGCATGTCAATTTTTTCCCGCGATCCATTGCCGTAAGCCGGGAGGAATTTTAAGTCCTGCTGAATATCTTGAACTTGGAATGCGGTTGGAATAATTTGGGTGCATGAAGAAAGCAGACGGCATCGATCACAGGTCACATATGCTGCAGGCAATTGAGCTGTCGGTCAGCAATATCAGGGAGGGAGGCGGCCCGTTCGGGGCAGTGATAGTGAAGGACGGGAAAGTAATTTCCCGCGGTGCAAACAGAGTTACAAAAAAGAAGGACCCCTCGGCACATGCCGAAATAGAGGCGATACGCGAAGCTTGCGAAAAGCTCGGTACGCATGACCTGTCCGGATGCGTGATCTATTCAAGCTGTGAACCTTGTCCGATGTGCCTTGCGGCAATTTACTGGGCGCGGCTCGACAGACTATATTTTGCGGCCACAAAGCATGATGCCGCCGAAGCCGGATTCAGGGACGATTTCATTTATGAAGAGATCTCTGCGGAGATCGATAAAAGGAAACTGACTGCGGTCAATATGCTGGCTGATGAAGCCAGAAAAGCCTTTGAAGAGTGGAAGTTGTTTGACGGAAAGAAAGAGTACTGATCAGCCGGTTCAGGAATTTATGATATCAAGCATGCTTCTGTGTATCCTGCCGTTTGTCGCGAGGATCTCCTTCATATAAACGGAGTATTCTTCACCCCTGAAATTGCTTAGCTTCCCGCCCGCTTCTCTGAGTATCAGTGCTCCTGCTGCAACATCCCATGCTTTAAGATTGTATTCCCAGAATCCTTCAAATCTGCCGCAGGCGGTCCAGCAAAGATCAAGCGCCGCAGAACCGAGTCTTCTTACCGGTAAGTCCCTCTTGATGAACTTCCTGAAAACTCTAACGGGATCAGGCCTGAACTTTCCTGAGTTGTAGGGAAATCCGGTAACAAGCAGGGATCTTGAAATCTCCCTGCAACTTGAAACCCGGATCTTCCTTCCGTTAAGAAATGCGCCGCGGCCTTTCTCGGCATAAAAATATTCGCCCGACATAGGATTGTAAACCACTCCCATCATCAGCTCTCCGGATCTTTCAACAGCTATCGAAACACAGCTCAGAGGAATTCCGTGAGCATAATTTACCGTGCCGTCTATCGGATCAATGATCCACTTATACTCGCATTGTCCGCCGAGCCCTCCGGATTCTTCCGTCAGTATTGAGTGCTCCGGAAAGTTCTTTCTGATGAGGGATATTATTTTCCTGTCAGACCTGTGGTCAACTTCAGTCACGAGGTTCGAAACGACGCCCTTGCTTGAAATGCCGTATTTCTTTCCGAAGTACTTCAGCAGGATCTTCCCTGACTCAAGTGCGGCCTGATTGAGAATGCTTTTGATGTGGGCGGATTCTTTCAAAGCCTCAGTTTCAGGTTATCATACGCAAGCTCAATGCCTTTGGGCAGTGCGGCGTTTATACGGTCATGCAAGAGATCGTGAGTGACATGAGTAAGATAGGTCCTTTTGGGCTTCAAAGACATTGCCACTTCCACCGCCTCCTGCAGGCTGAAATGCGTCGGATGCGGACGGATCCTTAAAGCGTTCAGAACCAGCACTTTCAGTCCCGTCAACTTCTTCAGCTCTTCAGGAGCAATGGCACTGCTGTCGGTAATGTATGCGAAATCATTTATGCGGAATCCGAAGATCTTGATGTTGCCGTGGCTTACTTTGACAGGAATCACCTCCACATTGCCGACCGTGAACGGCTTGTTCTGTATCTCGTTGAACCTTACAAGCGGGACGGACTTGTGCCTGATAAGTTCTTCATCCATCACATAGCGGAATGTGATCTTGAGCTCCTTCATCGTTGACTTTCCCGCATAAAGGTCAATGAACTTGTTGTGCCGCTGAGTGTACTGCCGCAGGTCATCCATTCCGAAGATGTGATCCACATGGTGGTGAGTGTAAAGCACGGCGTCAATGTCGTCTATCCTGTTCGTAAGCATCTGCTGACGGAAATCAACCGATGTGTCAATGAGGATCTTCCTGCCTCCGGTCTCGATGTATGCGGATGTGCGCAGTCGCTTGTCCTTCGGATTCTTTGAAGTGCAAGTCTCGCAGGTGCATCCGATCACGGGCACACCCTGAGAAGTACCCGTGCCAAGCAGGATCACTTTCATCGGCAGGATGGAAAAGTATTCTTGATCCGGGTCAGAATTCCAACCCCTCTTTCTCTACAAGCTCTCTCACGTTTGGCTTAAGGTAGATTCCTTCCACTCCGATCTCCGAAATGTTCTTTGCAAGTATTCCGATCTTCCTGTCCTGTTCAAGGTTTTTGTTGAGCAGAAAGATCTTCTGATCCCTGAGCAGGCAGAACCCGCCTTTGAACGTACCCTTCTCCACTCTCACTTCGTATCCGAGTTTGCTGAGCACTTCAGTAAGGTCTTCGATCAGAGTTTCCTTCTTCTCGTCAGGTTTGGCCTTTGCGTTTTTCCTTATTACTCTCGACATCAGCGTCCTTATTGATTCATGTCAATGTTCCTTCAGTACAAGGTCATCCTCTTCATGGAAGATGTACTTGTACCCGTGCGTTTCCTTTGAAACCTCATCAAGCTTTTCAAGCTGTTCCTTTGTCTTTTGCAGAGGCCTGAATATCGAAAGCCAGATTATTGTGTAATAGCTCATTACGGCTATCCAGGGCACGCCGCGCAGAAATCCTATGCGCGCGCCGAAAAGTTCAAGAAGCCTGTCGTGATTTGCAGGGCGCTCATTGAACAGAAGTATGAACTTGAGGTCTATATATGAAGTGTAAAGCTCAACAGGCACAAACACGAAAAAGAGAAGATAGCACATGAGGAGCCACGGGTGCTCGCGCAGGCTTATCCTGCTTGAGCGCGCGAAAACTATCGCCGCAACAAGCACAACAACATAAGCGCACATGATCATGATCGAAGCGTCGGAGATCATCTTGAATATCTGATTCTCCTCGTCGGGCGGAATGCTTGTGCGGAAGTTGAACTCGTCGTAATTAAGCAACTGATTCCCGATGAAGAACCGGACGTTTATGCCGCCAAGCCAGAAGAAAGAGGCGGCGACAAGTATGAACAGCGAAGTCTTTGCGGTCTTGTTCAGTCTGATCATCTGAGATTCAATTACTTAAATGCATACCTGTGTATGAAGACACTGGCACAAAGTTCTCAAGAGTTGTCACCTGGCTTTCGGCTTGAATGAAAGCCCGATGCCCGGAGGAAATGTGAACACAACGCTGACCTTGTCAAGCATAAACTCGCCTATCTTCAGTTTTTCCGTAATGTCCTGAGCCTTGAACAAAGCTCTGAGCAGGGCGTTAAGGCTCTGTTTGTCTTCCGTCTCGGCAAACAGCTTCTCCCATTCTTCGTTCGGCACATCCCTGTCAAATCTGAAAACGCCGACTATCTCCGGCGGAAGCCCGAGGTTTACTGAAACGCCTTCTGTCGTAAAGCCGGACCTGTTAATTACAGCGGCCGATGCAAACACTTCATCCATGATCTCCTTCAGCTTGTCTGCACCGGACTCCTTAACCACATCAACGGTGTCGGAAATGGATTCCGCAGTTTCCTTTATGGTCTCTATGATCTTGTCTTTCATCTCTGTTAATTCGGTTGCTGCAAATTATTGTTTTTGCCCAACTGATTCAATTATGATAGGAATTATGCCCTATCTATTTCACAAGTTGCGGCTGAACAGTTTGGTGCACGCAAAGTGCATTTTACACATATGTTAGATTTGTTACCTTGATGCCAATTTGATTATGACTGAACAAAGAATAAGAGAGACTCTCTCTAAGATCACAGAACCGGTTTCGGGCAAGAGCTTTGAAGCCGCCGGGCTGGTGAGAAACATTTCTCTCAACGGAAAGAAACTCAGCCTCACTCTCGCAACTCCCGAAACGGATGAGGGCGTTGTTTCGAAGATCATTGATGAAGCAAGGAAAGCTTTCGAAAGAGACATTCCGGAAATCTCCGAAACGAACATCAGTTTTGTAAGAGGTGTTACCGAGCATGTTAATAAGAAGAAGTCGGAAGTACTTCCGGGTGTGCTGAACACGATTGCAGTGGCTTCAGGCAAGGGCGGCGTGGGCAAGTCAACTGTTGCCGTAAACCTTGCCGCGTCGCTTGCAAAGGCGGGCTACAGGACGGGACTGATTGACGCGGATATCTACGGTCCATCCATACCGCTGATGTTCGGAGTGAAACAAAAGCCGTTCGTTACGCAGTCGGAAGGAAAGAACAAGCTTGTGCCTGTGGAGAAGTTCGGCGTGAAGCTTATGTCTATAGGATTTCTGATGGAAGAGAACACTGCCGTGGTATGGAGAGGCCCGATGGCCTCGAGCGCGCTGAAGCAGTTCATGGGCGATGTGCTGTGGGGTGACCTTGATTTTCTTCTGTTTGACATGCCTCCCGGGACAGGCGACATTCAGCTGACATTGAGCCAGACAATTCCGCTTACAGGTGCAGTTATTGTCACCACTCCGCAAGAGATCTCGCTTGCAGACGCAAGAAAGGGATACATAATGTTTGAGAAGGTGAGCGTGCCTACAATTGGTGTGATTGAGAATATGAGTTATTACGAAGGCGCAAACGGTACAAGGGATTACATTTTCGGGAAGGGCGGCGGTGAGAAGATGTGCAGTGAGTTCGGCATAAAGCTGCTTGGAGAGATCCCCGTGAACTCGGAGATAAGAGCCGCCGGTGATGAAGGTGTGCCACTGCCCGATAAGAAGGGTGCGGAGAAAACTGCGGCAGTGTTTGAGAAGATCGCCAGCGAACTTGCAAAGGAGATCACGCGGTTCAATTCTCAAAGGAAAGACAAACCCGAAACCGTGATCGAAATTTAGATCTAAGAATATGATCAGGAAACTGAAATCAATGATGCCGGCAATCATACTCGGCGCTTTGCTGATTGCAGGCGGATGCGGGGGTACGGGAGGATCGGATTCTCCGGCCAATGCCGTTAAGGACTTTGTGAAGGCGCTCAAAGAGCAGAATTCGGGAAGGGCGTGGAACTACCTTTCCAGGAATTCACAGTCAATGTTTGACGACATTGCAAAGAGCAGGAATCAGAGCGGCAAGGAATACTTTGAAAAGAATGTGTCTGACGTGAGCCCGCTTGGCATGGCGGGAATTGACTTTGATGTTGTTGATGAAAAGAAGAACGGCGACTCTGCAGTTGTGGTGATCATGACCAAGGACGAGAAAAAGTCTGACATGTACGCAGTGAAGGAAAGCGGAGTGTGGAAGCTTGACTATGCGCGGAGCATCCGCGAGAGCATGAAAAAACTGGACTAAGTTACAGAAATGCCTGAGACAGAACTGAACAGAGAGAACGTTGAAAGAGTGCTTGAGATGGTAAGGCCATTTCTTCAGCAGGACGGCGGCGACGTTGAGCTCTATGAAACATGTGAAGACGGAATAGTTAAAGTGAGACTGCTTGGAAACTGCAAGAGCTGTCCGCTAGGAATGATGACGCTTCGCGCAGGTATAGAAAGAGCTTTGATGAATGAGATCCCTTCTGTCAAGAGAATAGAAGCTGTGCAGTGACGGCTGTTGCCGGAGATAGTTGTCCTTTCTTTTCAAATGCTTGCCAACCTGACAATGAGAATCAGCTTAGAAGATTCTCCGTCTTTCCAAGATCCCTGAACGAACATTCTCCTGCGTCATACCCTGTTATTGTCTTACCGGATTCAATAGCTCTGAAGTAAAGATCAAGAATATCCGAAAAGCCGGATCCAAATCCGAGACTGAGAAATTCATCGGAGACCACATGAATACCGTTGAATGCGAACAATCTGTCTTTGGCAGAATCGTCTGCCGCCCTGCGCATGAGTTTCATCTCCGGTGAGAACTCAAGATACCTTCCCGATCTTCTCTTCTGCACTGCCAGTGTGGCCAGGGGTTTGCGTGACCTGTGCTCAATGATCATATCGCTCAGGTTCATGTCGGTCTCAACATCAACATTAACAACAGCAAAGTCTGAACCGCGCAGATGATCTGATGCATTGAGTATTCCGCCGCCTGTTCCAAGGATCTCATTTTCCACTATGACTGAAATATCTGCATCGAATCTGTTCTGCATGAAGAACTCAACCACCTGCTCAGAAAAATGATGCGCGTTGATCACTATCTCTGTTATTCCCGCAGACATAAGTCTCCGGATCTGATGAACCACAAGCGGTTTGCCTTTGTAGCTTACGAGCGCCTTGGGTTTAGTGTCTGTTAGCGGCCTGAGCCTTGTGCCGAATCCTGCGGCGAGTATCATACCTTTCATTCATCAATATCCCGATAACAAGTAATTATTGGAAGTCATTAATTGTAAGATCCGCATATCTGCTTCGGGTTAATTACATTGCTTCAACACAACCGCTTTGATAACTTGATGCACACGGAATCAGCGTAACGCACAACTGCAGCAGGGAAATGTCCTGCAGTCGGATATGAACGTCAAATAAACTTTCCACCCAGGGTTTGACAGGCAGATCAGTATTCATAATCATACCAAACTTCAACGGCTTAAAGCATCTCAGGGATTGTTTTGACTCACTGCAGAGGCAGTCATTCAAAGACTTCGGCGTTATTCTTGTTGACAATAACTCGTCAGATGAATCCGTTGCATTCACCCGGAGCAATTATCCCGGAGTAAGAATACTGCAGATGTCAGAGAACACAGGATTTGCAAGGGCTGTGAATGAAGGCATAAAGGACGCGCTCGGGGATGATAACTGCAAATACATACTTCTGCTTAACAACGACACCGAATGCGCGGAGGATTTTGTGGAAGAGATGCTCCGCGCAGTGAACATGAAGGATGCCGGTAGCGGGGCATGCAAGATGCTTAACTTCAGCGACAGGAGAATGATCGATGATGCGGGGGATTTCATCAAGCCGCTCGGTTCACCTTATGCAAGAGGCTTCGGGGAGAAGGACGAAGGGCAGTATGATAAAGAGGAGTACATCTTTGGAGCATGCGCAGGCGCGGCGATATACAAAAGGGAAGTATTTGACGAAGCAGGATTCTTTGATGAGGATTTCTTTGCCTACTACGAGGATGTTGATTTCAGCTTCAGGCTTCAGCTTCTTGGTTTCAAATGTTATTACAATCCGAAAGCGGTCTGTTACCACAAGCGCGGAGCAACCACTTCTGGTATGTCGGGATTTCAGACCATGCTCTGCGAAAAGAACCTCATCGCTCTGAGGATCAAAAATTATCCCGCAAAGCTTTATCTTTATTCGTTTCCGTTCTTTGCTGCGGTAAGGGTGAAGCGCTATCTGATCTTTCTTTTCAGGCATTCGCCGTCACTCTTTGCATCTGCGGTCAAGGGCTATGTGCAGGGACTCGGCGAGATCGGAAACTCGCTTAGAAAGCGAAGAATCATTACGAAGAAAGTAAGAGTTTCGAAAGACTATGTAAGGAGCATACTTAGGTGAGCGGTGATCGAATGGAAGGCAAGCTGTTCTCCGTCATCATAGTCAATTACTTTCAAAGAAAGTTTATTGCCGAATGCGTCAGTTCAATTGTGGACAAACTCAGTGCCGATGATTATGAGATGATCGCGGTCAATAATTCTCCCTATGAAGATCTCAGCATTCTGAAAGATATTGCGCCCGATATTGCGGTCATCGAGAACACAAACAAGGGTTTTCCGCACGCCAACAACCTCGCGGCAAAGAATGCATCGGGAAAATATCTGCTGTTCCTGAATCCTGACACACTTGTTGTGGAAGACTTCATAGAAGGGTTCCTCAGACTCAAGCTTCCGCAGGACTTCGGCATTGGAGGACTGAGACTCTTCAATCCTGACGGGAGTGTGCAATTGTCATACTGGAAGGAAAACACTTTCATGAATGAGATCAGGAACAAGTCTGACGAGAAGCAACAGAAGAGCCGCAAAGTAAACGGAGAACATGAAATGCCGGTCACGGGAATCGCAGAAGTTGACTGGGTAAGCGGAGCATCGATGCTGATCGAAAGGGAGTATTTCATGAAGATCGGCGGGTTCGATGAAAGATTCTTCCTTTTCTATGAGGATGCGGACATCTGCAAGAGAGTACATGATTCCGGCAGGAAGATATACTATCTGCCCGTTGGAAAGATCATACATTACAAAGGTGAGAACGTGAACGAGAAGTTCAGCAGTGACACATATTACTTTGCAAAAGAATCTCAACTTTACTATTACAGAAAGCATAACGGAATTGCCGGCAGATCATTGCTTCGCATCTATCTCTTTCTGAAGTTCTCTGCAAGATACCTCGGAGGATTCCGGAAGATCGACAAAGACATTCTTAAGCTGGTGTTAGGCATGAGGAGAAGTGATGAGAGTACTTGAACTGATAGACGGCGGATTTCTCGGAGGCGGACAGACGCACATTCTATCTCTGCTCAGGAACTTTGACAAAGGCAAAGTGGATGCAGTTGTTTCGGCATCCGGAGCCGGTGCATTCATGAATGAGGTTGAAATGACCGGGAGCAGATTCTTACCGATCGAACTTCCCAAACTCTACAGACTGAAACACCTGAATGAACTCAGAAAGATCATTGAGGAAGAAGACATTGATGTTCTGCACTCCCACGGCGGTGTTGCGGGAATGTATTCCGGCTTTTACAAAAAGAAGTCAGGCAAGATTCCGGTGGTGCACACAATACACGGGATTCACTACATAAATTCACCGAATCCGTTGCGCCGATTCGGTACGCTCGCAATTGAACAGCATCTTTCGAAGTACCGTGATGCTGTGATCTGTCCCTCGGAGAATGACAGAAGAACTGCTGTTGAACTTAAGATCGCTGACCCATCCGTTACAGTTACAATTCACAACGGCATTGAAACGCAAAGATTTTCCGCGAGCCGCAAGGATGCCGGACTCATGAATAGTCTCGGACTTGGCCAAGAGAATTTCGTCATAGGACTTGTATCTCGTTTTGACGAACAGAAGAATCAGATATTCATGCTCAGGCACACATCAGGTTTCCTCAGGAGTAATGAAAGCGCAAAGATGCTTTTTGCCGGTAGCGGCCGGTTGCTTGAAGCATGCAGGAAGGCGGCTCTTGAAGAAGGGATTGAAGACAAGGTCATATTTGCAGGCGAGGTTGCTGATACCGAGAAGTATTATCCGCTGATAGACCTGTTCGTCTTTCCGACGCTGTGGGAAGGCTTCTCCATAGCCCTGCTTGAGGCAGCCGCATCCGGAAGGTGCATACTTGCAAGCGGCATTGCACCTAACAGGGAGCTGATCACGGACGGAGTCAACGGAATGTTGTTTGATACCGGTGACCCGGAAGGATATTTGAAGCATCTGGAATTGCTGTTCAATGATGCTGGCCTTAGAAACAGACTGGCAGCAGAGGCAAGATCAACCGCGCAGAACTTCACTTCAGCATCTATGACGGAGAAGGTGATGAAGATCTATGAAAGACTTGCCGGATGAGGTTTTGCGGGCAGATGCTGAGTTTTATGATCCGAAAACATATTCTGTGCAATAGTCCTCAACGGCTCAAAGGCCGGTGGAAGTAGTTTCAACTACAGGCACTAATTCATATCTTTGCTGCAATCAAAATTCAAGTCAGGACAATGAAGCCCGTTTCAATAATAACAGCGGCCTTACTGCTGGCCGCATTTGTGATATACTTCACAGCAGGAAACGACCGGGATGCGGATCCGAATACCGGTAACGATTCGCCCAGGCCCAAAGAAGGCGAACCGGGAAAATATCCTTCCGATCATGAATTCATAAAGCGCACATTTCCTTTCTACAAAGCCGATCCCGGAGCTCACATCGAGGCGCTGGAGAAAGCTCAGGATATGAGAAGTGCGGCAATGACCGACAACTCTGCGGCCACTTGGGAGTTTGCAGGCCCCACGAACATAGGCGGCAGGATCTCGGATATCGAATATGATCCCAACAACGCTAACATTGTATATGCAGGCGCAGCAACAGGAGGAGTATTCAAGTCAACGGATGCAGGACTTACATGGACTTCCATTTTCGACGATCAGTCGGTTCTTCCTGCAGGCGACATTGCGGTCGACCCTGTCAACTCAAACATTGTGTATGTTGGAACGGGCGAACCGAACGGAGGCCAAAACAATTTTTCCGGCGGCGGAATGTACAAGTCAACGAACGGCGGAGCCTCATGGCAAAGGATCGGACTGGAGAACACTGTTACAATAGGGCGCGTGCTTGTGAATCCGCAGAATCCCCTGCGCGTTTATGTAGCGGCTGTCGGATCATACTTCGGCCCGAACCCTGAACGGGGCGTGTACAGAAGCGACAACGGCGGCGCAACATGGAGCAGAGTACTCTTCGTCACTGATTCATGCGGTGCCATTGACATCACAATGGATCCCGTTAATCCAGCAAATATGATGGCTGCTATGTGGCAGAGAACGCGCTATCCAAACGGCGGACAGCTTTACGGCAGCGGCAGCGGGATCTACAAGACCACAAACGGCGGCGACAACTGGACTGCACTCGGTCCGGCAAACGGCCTTCCCAATTCATCAACAACGAACGTAGGCAGGATTGGGCTAAGCATCAGCAATTCAAACCCGAACATTTCATACGCTCTGTACACGAACGGAACCACATATTCCGGATTCTTCAAGACAACAAATGCAGGGCTTAACTGGACAAATGCCAACGGCGGCGGACTGCAGAGCGGCTTCTCAACTTTCAGCTGGTATTTCGGACAAGTGCGTGTTCATCCAACAGATCCGAACACAGTCTATGTGCTTGACCTTGAAGTGATGAAGACAACCAACTCCGGCACGTCATGGACTGAAATTTCCGGATCCGTTCATGTTGATCAGCATGCACTTGCATTCAAGCCGGGAGATCCGAACACGATCATACTCGGCAACGACGGTGGCATTTACAGATCGTCGAACTCCGGAAGCACATTTGCCAAAGTGCAGAACCTCCCCGTGACTCAGTTTTACGAGATCGGAATTGACAGGACAAATCCTCAGAGACTTTACGGAGGAACGCAGGACAACGGCACTAACAGGACACTGACGGGATCGCTCAGCGACTGGACGACGATCTACGGCGGCGACGGATTCTACGTGATCGTTGATCCCACCAACCCTAACATCATCTATGCGGAATCACAGAACGGCGCCCTTGGAAAATCAACAAACGGCGGGTCATCTTTTTCAGGCGCAACATCAGGCATAAGTTCAACGGATAAGAAGAACTGGTCAACTCCGGTGATAATGGATCCGAACAATAACAACGTGCTCTATTACGGAACAAACAGGGTTTACAGAACAACCAACGCGGCTTCATCATGGACGGCGGTAAGTCCCGATCTGACAAACGGAAACCAGGCAAGACTAGGAACCGTTTCCACAATCGCTGTTGCGAAGACGAATTCAAACATCATAATGGCCGGCACTGACGATGCCAACGTTTGGATAACGACAAACAACGGAACGAACTGGACAAAGGTCTCGAACGGATTGCCGTACAGGTGGATCACCAGAGTGGCATTTGATCCGACAAACGACAACATTGCTTATGTCACATTCAACGGGCTGAAGTGGATAGATCCACAGCCGCACATATTCAGAACAACCAACCGCGGTGCCAACTGGACAGACATCAGTTCAAACCTGCCTGATGCTCCCGTCAATGCGTTTGACATCGATCCCGCAAGGCCGAACGTGCTCTTTGCCGGTTCGGATGTAGGAGCTTATGTCAGCTTCAATTCCGGAGGAACATGGCAATTTCTCGGCAACGGCCTTCCGATGGTTTCGGTTTATGATTTCAAGATCCATCCCACGGCAAATTATCTTGTTGCCGGCACTCACGGCAGGTCAATGTACAAAATTGATCTGGCGCAGGTGGTCGGCATAGAGCAGGTGTCGTCGGAGGTTCCCAGCAGATATTTGCTCGGACAGAACTATCCCAATCCATTCAATCCAACTACGAAGATAAAGTATGATGTGATGAGAACGGAAAGAGTTGTTTTGAATGTATATGACATTTCAGGCAGGCAAGTGAGGACACTGGTAAACAGCACTCAGAGCCCGGGAAGTTATGAAGTTGATTTCTCTGCGGGCGGATTGCCGAGCGGGGTTTACCTGTATTCACTGAGCGCGGGAGGTGCCGTGCAGGGTGTCAGAAAAATGACCATTATCAAATAACAGGTTCAGAGCGGTGATTCGGGGATCAGGGACAGGCGGTTAACTGTCGTCTGTATCAGAAGAAGTATCTCATGTTGAACGAGAAATTGACAAACTTTATGTTGTCATCGTAATCAATCGGCCTGTAGTACTGTAAATTACTTTCAAGTCCGATAACAATATCTTCATTGCCTGTGTAGTTCACCTGCAAAATGAAATTCTTTGGATAGGATTCTAAAGTACCATCCGCACCGGGAACGTTGGATGCGAAGAAGCCCAGTAGAAATCCGACCGGCACTTTCTGTTTGGGAAGAAGATCAGCATCCACGGCAAGGCCGTAAGAAATGAACCAGTCATTGTCTGCACCGTAGTTTACAGTCTCACCGTATTTAACATTTGCGAAGGCGGTCAATCCGAAAACGCGGTTGAACGCATATGCAGCTTTAACGCCGACACCTGCCCTGAGCGCTGGCACATCTTTCACAAGCTTGCTGTCTTCGGTGATCTTTCCGCTGTCTATGATTCCCTGTATGAAATCTTTAAGATCAATTATCGTAAAACTCCTGTTGCTTACATCCGCTGAACCGGAAAGCATAAACTCCTTATTCTGGTAGAGCCTGAATAGCCAGCTTAACTCATAGCCGGTGGCAACATCAACACCTTCAGCAATGAGCGAACCCGGTTTGTTGCCGAGTCTTCCCCGAAGATCAATTGACGCGTTGAATGCAAGCCAGTCTCTGATCTTCTGCTGGTACTCAAGATTCAGGAATGTGAAAAGCAGTTCCCCCTTAACCTGCACCGGCTGTCCTTCAATGACGGTCTCCGGTATGCTCAGATTCATTGTTTGTCCTACACCGATCCGGTTCTGAATATATGTGTTTATGAACGGGGTGCTGATGTTGGAATTCACAACAAATTTATGTCCGTTGAGTATGGAGTACCTCTCATTTGTCTGCTCAGTTGAATCGCCCGGTTCACTGCCGTAGACAACGGCGGAGAGAAACATAAGCGACATCATGATAAGAAAATGACTCACTGAGGCTAAGCTGCTTTTCAGGATTCCTGTATTCAAGTATCTTATGGTCAAAATTTGTAAGTCACTCCTCCGAGTATTTGTAAACCTGACATTCTGAATCGCGGCGGTAGGTAACCGCCTTCATTAAGTGCTTTGCCTGAGCTTGCGTTGGTGAGGCTTTGCACATATCTGAGCTCTGCTCCGATCTTAAGCGGACCGACAGGAAGGTTTGCCCCAGCTCCGAACAATACCGACAGGTCAAGCGATTCAAAATAGTCCGAAATATCATTTCTGCTTCCGGAACCGTTCACAAATTCACTGCCGGCTTCATTGAATATACCCAGGTCAAAGCCGCTGGAAAAATACGTAATGCCGTTCATAGCTTCGAAGGTAACGACCAGCGGCACTCTGAAATATGAGAAGTCAATTGAGATGCTGTCGCGGTAGTCTTCTTCGTTTACGTCAAATCCGAGTGTTGCGCCGTATACTGAGTAGTTTGGCTGCAGTGAAAGATATATGTCCTTTGTCAGCGGATAATCGATCTTGAGTCCTGCAATGTAACCTGCGCCGCCAGAGTAGGCTGTATTCTCGGGGGAATCTCCGGAAAGTGTAGCAAGATTCAAACCTCCGAATGCACTCACCTTAACCTGTGAACTGGCATTGAGCGGTGTGAGGCCAAGTAAAAATATGCAGAGAGCCGTAACTGAAAATGCAATTCTGACGGAAGGTGAAGCTGTGCGGATAATCATTATGCAATATATTTTTACGGCTGAAGAATTGCAAAGCAATAAGCTCTAACGGAACGGTTCTTTAATGGAAGATATCGCGACAAATTTCTTTGTAAAATTTCGTTGTGCGGGCGAGGATGTACAAAAAGAGGTGATGGTTGCTGTCAGTCCATCATCATATTGAATGTCATTTCAGAATCTGTTGCAAGTGTTGCCTTGCAAGTTTTGAAGGCATTGGGCAAATTGTTTCAAATCTCAATTTAAAGGCCATCAAAATGAATAAATCAAACAGCAAGCGGATCTTTATGTCCGGACTTTTTGTGATCATTGCGTTTGCCATACTTTTCGGCGAAGCGGATGCTCAGACTACCATCACTCTGCGGCAATGTTCCGATAATACAATCTATGAAGAATCCTCTTCTTACAGCAACGGCAGCGGCGATTACTTCTTTGCAGGTACAACTGTAACGGCAAACAAGCGCAGAGGGCTGATCAACTTCTTCATACTTTCCAAGTTTATACCGCCTTGTGCGACGATCCAGAACGTCACTCTCAGACTGCACATGTCAAGGACCATAAGCGGACCGAAGAATGTAAAACTTCACAGACTGCTTCAGGAATGGGGAGAGTCCGGCTCCGATGCTCCGGGTGAAGAAGGATTCGGAACACAGGCAGACCCCGGAGATGCTACCTGGGTCAATAACTATTATCCCGATGATAACTGGGTAAGGCCGGGAGGATATTTTGAAGACAGTGCGAGTGCAACAACATCTGTTGATCAGAATGGATATTACTACTGGAGTTCCCCAAGGATGGCTCAGGATGTGCAGGACTGGATAAGGACTCAGTCCAATTACGGATGGATACTGATAGGCGATGAATCTGCCGGCACAACTGCCAAAAGATTTGATACGCGTGAGAATCCTGACACAAGCTACAGGCCGCTGATCTCAGTTACGTACACACTCAATTCCCTCCCGCTGAATGTTGGTGTATTAATAGAAGGATTCTTCAACGGTTCCACACAGGTTCCTGACACTGTTAAGGTACTGCTGAGATCTCCCGTTTCTCCTTACGCAGTGGTTGACTCTGCTCAAACGCTTGCCGATGCTTACGGAAACGCACTTGTATGTTTTCCGAATGCTGACACAGGAAACTATTATGTTGTAGTAAAGCACCGAAATTCGATCGAGACATGGAGTGCGGCCCCGGTTGCACTGTCGGATCCGTTCTTCAATTATTATGATTTCACTTCATCCGCATCACTGGCATACGGAAACAATCTCACATTTGTCTATCCGTCATTCTGCATTTACAGCGGTGATGTAAATCAGGACGGAACTGTTGATGGAACTGATCTGCAGTTGATAGACAATGACTCTTACGCTTTCGTATCCGGATATGTGCCTACAGATGTGAACGGTGATGACTTTGTTGACGGAACTGACGCTTCGATTGCAGGGAACAATGCAAACAATTTTGTAAGCGTTATCAGGCCGTAAAAATAATCGGCAGTCATTTTTAGGAGCGCCCGGCTTGTTGATTTGGTCAGGCGCTCTTTTTCTTTGTGCTTCCGAGTTTTTCCAGGAACCATTTCTTCCCGATCAGGAATCCTTTTTCTGAACCGATCCTGACCGTAACGTCATCTATTTTGTTCTTCTTGCCGGATAAGAATGCATTTACAAGCATATGATAATAGCGTGTAAATGAGCGGTATGCTTTCTTGTGTTCTTCGGGGATAAGTTTGTCGCCGCGGAGGAACTGCGAAAATGCAAGCGCAGAATCTTCCGCCTCTTTCAGCATATTCAGGTCAAAGAATATCATAAGCTGAAGGATCTTCACTGCAGGCTTGAAGTGAATGAAGGAGAACGATCTGATCCTGCTGAGCTCTTCAAGGGCATCGCTGAGCTTCCCATCCTGATAGAGCAAACGAGCTTTGCAGTAATGCAAAGCGTTGTTTTGAAATGTTTCATTCAGAAGGCAGGCGTATTCCTCCGTAAACTTCTTCGCCCATGAGAAGTCCCTGACTGATATAGCAAGCATGAAGGTCTTGTAAAAAATATCAACGGGAATCCTGTTCTTCTTTGAGAAACGGAAGACCTTCAGCCGAAGCTTCGCAATCTCAAACTCTTCCATTCTCATGTCGTCGCCCTGAAGCAGTTTATTTGTGCAGTAAACCTGCATTGCCGCAAGAGCAGAAGACCTCTTTGCGTCGGTCAGAAACTTGTGATTTCCCGAAAGCGCCCGCTTCACTTCTGCATAGTCCGAATCGTCGCTGAATGCGATCACCCTCACCAGCCGGTATGAGAACTTCATTCCGGGATCATCGAGATAAGATGGGTTATTTCCGAGGAAGCTGATAGTTTCCTGAAGCATAGGTATGTTAAGATCCGGATTTTTGGTGTGCCTGTAATTTGTAAGAGTGATTAGGTTCTTTAATATGTGCTCAAGGTAGAACCTGATCAGCCACTTTGACGGCTCGAGCCATTCTTTTCTGTATGCATCTTTCTTGGTTACAATATTCAGTTCGGACTGAATTCTCGCCGAAAGAATGTCGGACAGGAGAAACTGATAAAGATTAGACTCTGAACTCTTCACTGACTTCCTTGCTGAAGCAAGATACTTGTCAAAGAGCTTGTCATCAAGATTTCTGTTAGCAAATCTGAGCAATGAAATTCCGAACATCTCCGGATCTGCGTTTTCAAGGGAAATGAACTTCTCCGCAAGTCTCTGAAGCTCAGACAAGAGGTAGTTGACCGTTCCTTCAACATATTTCCCTTTACCGTAGAGTTTTCCGTGCAGGAATTTCTTTGTGAGTGTATCGGATCCAAAGCCGGGATGAAACGGCCGGAGTGCATCAAGAAGTTCTGATGCCTTTGCATTTGTGTTGTGGTACGGTGAATTGACAAACTTGCCGAACTTCTTCAGATCATTATCGCTGAACGCTGAAAGCAATGTCAGCAGGTCATTCTTGAGCATCCTGTAAATTATGTTCTTAAAATTTACGCAAGGTCAGGACTTTATTCAGTCCAAAAGAAAAGCCGAATGTTTGAACGGATGATTCAATGTCAGATCTGTTAATGAAATGTTCCTTCGGAGGGCCGATCATCTTACCCGCAAGTGTGATCAGCACTTACAACGGCCTTACTTGCTTTGATTTATGCCAATATGTCCGGCCGTGTAATTCACAGAATGCAATCATCGCCCCAGAGCCTATTCTCATTGCCTGATCCGGGCAATCCCATATAAGCTTATCTGCATTTCATTTCCCGTTGTACATCCGTAAATTTACAGACAATCCGGTATGAGAACATCACTTATCAAGCTGACACTATTCATTGTGATTCCCGCGATCCTGCTGGCATTCACACCCGAGCTCAGAGCTCAAAACAATTCTCTGAGATCCTTCGGCAACGGTGCAAACGACATTGACAGGGTGAAGATCAGGCTTGATGCTCCTGCAAAGCCGGTTGACGTATCCGGCAGTTTCACACTTGAGTTCTTCATGAAAGCAAACGCCGCCGCATTCATTTATCTGTCCGGAAATTTTCCCGAAGTTCTTAACGGAAACAATACCGTGGACGCGACGGATATAGCCATAGCAGACAACAATGCTTCTTCATTCATATCAAGAATAATTCCATAAACCAAAAACTTATCAGACGTATGGAAAATTCATGTGTATTCTGCAACATCAACAACGAGAACATTCTTTTCCAGAACGAACATGCCTTTGTTATACCAGACAAATTCCCGCAGTCAAAGGGACATCTGCTCGTGATCTCAAAGAAGCATGTGAAGACATATTTCGAGCTTAGCTCTGACGAGAAAGCCGCCATGCTTGTATTGCTTGACCTTGCGAAGATCCACACCGACGAATATCATTTCCCCAACGGTTACAATGTCAGCATCAATGCCGGCGAAGCCGCAGGCCAGATCATCATGCATGCGCACATTCATCTGATCCCGAGATACGGCAGATAATCCTGCGAAGGAGTTGCGGCTGTCAGCGTTCCGGCCGCCGTGTGTTCAGATTGAGACGGGCATTGACTTACTGCGATTCATACCGATGCCGGAATTCGGCATTGTGCGCAGATTCGGTGCCGGGCAGAGAACCTCTGTTAAGAAGTTGCATTGTAACTGCACATTGCTGAAGGATCGTGCCTGTCAAATTCGGATTTTTGTCCGAAGAAATTCCTCCCAAAAACCCGCAAAAGAAGCAGTGTATGGGCTTTTGCAAAGCATTTCATTATTCTGACATTTCAAACAGGCCTGTAAATTCCCCAAAAATGTCTTTGACCGGGAGTGCGGATTCGGGTAGATTGAACTGATGAAAGATATCATGAAGTCAGTTTCTTTTTTCTTTTTCTATGCGCTGATCATAACGGCAATACTCCTGATCACAGCCGTCAATGAATCTACCGGACTTCGCAAAGACCAGCCTTCTGCAGTGATCATCAGCAGTAAGCAGATGGACGCAAACAACATAAGGACATGGTACAGGAATAACGGGAGCGTCAACAGGAATCCGACAACAGGCAATTCAGGATTCGAATGGCCGAAAGGAAGCGGAAAGTTTGCGCGTTATGCATCCGGACTTTGGATAGGCGCAAAGGTGGGTGATGACACACTGATTGCCATTGCAGAATATGATTATGAGTATCTGCCGGGATACATTGACGCAGGCGGCAATCCGCAGGGAAAGGATGACTCGCTGTACAGGATCTATGTCATAAACAAGAATGAAACAAATACTTACGACTACATTCACTGGCCTTATGAACAGGGAGCATACAGAGGTTCAGACGGCAAGCCGTTCCTCATGGGAGACCAGACAATGTTTTACTCATATACGGACGGCTATCCGGAAGCCCACGGCAACAATGCAGGAAGCACGGCGCCGCTGAAGGCACAGATACTGCAGACGAACTGGTGCTATGAAAGATCTTACGGATCACTTTCCGGGGTCATCTATACGGAAATGAAGATCATAAACCGCAGCAGTGTTGCATGGGAGAATTGTTATTTTTCGATCTGGACAGATGATGACCTTGGAAGCGCTCCTGATGATGCTGTAGGCAGTGATTCTGTTTTAAGCTTAGGCTATACATATAATTTTTCAGGTATTGACGATATTTACGGTGCTGCTTGCCCTGCTGTTGGATTTCAGATCATAAGGGGTCCGCTGCAAATGTCTCCTGGAGATACCGCAAAGTATTTTGATCCTCCCGGAAGCGACAGACTCGTAGTGAAGCCGGGTTGCAGGATTTCCGAAATGTCTTCATTCAATTCCTATTATAGCAGTGACCCTGTTGTAGGTGATCCATACAATTTCCGTCAAACTTACAATAGCCTTCAGGGTTTGAGATTGAACAACACTCCATGGATAAATCCCATCACAGGACATCCAACTAAATTTCCTTATAATGGTGATCCTGAATCAAGCACAGGGTGGACTGAACAAGCAGGCGGTGACCGCAGGACCATTCATTCCTGCGGACCGGTTACAATGAATCCGGGTGATACCCAGTCAATAATTACTGCCCAGATCATTGCCCGTGGCAATAACAACAGGAACAGTGTCAGCATTCTCAAACTAATTTCAAAGTCTGTAAGACAATATTTAAACAACAATTTCAGCACGGAGATAAACGTTGACAAACCCCGGGTCACTTATGGCACATCGGGAAATGGGAAAATTGTACTGTACTGGAACGATACCTGTGAGAAGATATCATATCCCAACAAGCTTTCGGGAGGAACCTATAAGTTTCAGGGATACAATGTTTACAGAATACTTCCCAATTATTCGAATCCGTCATCCGCCGATACTATACTTCTAAAGACATTTGATATTGCTGACGGAATCAGGGATATCAGGGACAGCGTATATCTTGAAAACTACCAAGGCATAATATATGGCATAGTGCAACCGGGCTCTGACAATGGGATAGCAAGAGTGCTTGAATTGGAAATGGATACTGTGAGCCGGGGCGCTTTTATAAACGGGAGCGAGTACAAATTCTCCGTGACAGCTTATTACTTCGATCCCACAGGCGGCTTTTACTCTCTTCCTAAAGTTCTTCGTTCGTCTTTGCCCGACAATATCATTAAGATAGTTGTGCAAAACAACTCCCCTGAATTAAGTACTGAATACAAAATGGGAGATACCCTTTTTACTGATCAGCGAACCATGACGGTATTGCCTGTAATAGCAGATCCGCTAAGATTGCTGAAGTCATCTTACACTTCAGAAATCGGAGGCACAATTGACATTCCTACCTGGACTTTGCTTAGAGAGTCCTTTGGCATAATTGATACCTTATTGAAGAACGTGCCAAACTTCTCATACGGGCATGACACTGCCCGGATTGTTGACGGAATGATACTTCATCACTTTGACTACAGAGATTCGGGAATGATCCCCGACAAGGGGTCTGTCATACAGCCAGGTAAGTCATCATACAGGAACGGCTGGGATTACGAACCAGCTCAGAATCTTTGGTTTGAAGGCCCCGATACGACGGCAGTTAAGACTGCTAAGATGATCACCAACCGGCAATATCAAAGCCGCAGTATTGGTATGAGTTTTCCGACAAACGGCACGTTCCGCAACAGCGTTTCCAGGGTCAAGGCGAACGGGAAGCACTTCACTCCCGTTTCCGGGCAAAATGCAATCCTCACAGGCGGGCCTCTTAGGAAGATAAAGATCGTATTCGGACAACCGTCAAAATCATACAGATATGTTCCTGCGGATACAAATCTGACGAACACTCCTTATGCAGACATGGTTGATGTACCGTTCAGTGTGTTCGCCGTTGACGAACTTGATTCGACCGGAGGCACCCCAAGGCAGTTGAACACTGCATTCCTTGACAAGGACAACAATTCGTTATGGGATCCGGATACGTCTTTGCTTGGCAATTATCATTTCACATACATACTGGCTTCCGATTATGACCCAGTTCCGAATCAGGCATACACAGGTAAGAATCCCGGCATTGGAAATCCCACGATTGGATTTCCTGCGATGGATGTGATGTATGCGTGGCATCCCCGCGCAAAGAAGACATCCGGCGGAAGTCCAATGAAATTCACTGAAGGTGATGTGCTTACAGTTTGGCCGTACAGGATCACGAAGCCGGAGTTTGTTCCGGGCTATCCACTCAGGTACACATGGGAAGTGAAGGGCATAAGCATAAGCAGTTCAAACATAACTTCAGCCGAGATCGCCTCAATCAATGTGTTTCCGAATCCGTACTTTGCAACTTCCGAGCTTGAGTATGATTCCGGAGGAGAGAAGTTCATATACTTCTCGAATCTTCCTCTCAGGAGCACGATCTACATCTACACTCTTGACGGAGTGCTTGTAAAGAAGATCATCAGGGACAGCAGTGA
The DNA here is from genome assembly GCA_019694675.1 of Ignavibacteria bacterium. Lineage (GTDB taxonomy): Bacteria > Bacteroidota > Ignavibacteria > Tepidaquicellales > Tepidaquicellaceae > JADJAH01. Next base: position 44,333 of record JAIBBK010000006.1, on the reverse strand, counting down.
CCCTAACAGTTCACTGCAGAAGTGGGATCTGAAGAACAGCGACGGGAGCTACGTTGCAAGCGGGATGTACATTGTTTACGTTGACTGCGGAAGCGCAGGCGCAAAGACGCTGAAGGCGGCGGTGTTTATGAGCAGGTGAATATGAAGAAGAGGACAGTTAGTCATTGTCTGCAATTATGGATCGGATGATCGGGGAAAACGATCTCAGAAGGACTTAATGAAGAAGCCTGCAGAACAGTGCCGGATAAAATTCAAGAGCCCCGGAAATCTCCGGGGCTCTTGCTTAACAGGATATTCGGAACAGAAAACTATTTGATCAAAGTCATCTTTCTTGTCGCGGAGAAGTCTCCGGCGAGAAGCCTGTATATGTACATTCCGCTCGAAAGGTTTGCACCTGAGAACGTGACGGAATAGCTTCCGGCGCTGACTTTCTCATTTACAAGTGTCATTATTTCGTTTCCGGCTATATCGAAGATCTTAAGAGTGACAAAAGTTTCTGCAGGTACATCATAGTTGATCTTCGTTGTCGGATTGAACGGGTTAGGATAATTCTGAGACAAGCTGAAGACGGCCGGAATACCAATTACAACTTCGCCCGTCATATTGTGATACTCGAACTCTCCATTGAAGTCAATCTGCTTGAGTCTGTAGGTGTATCGGCCTGTATTCAGATTTCTGTCTTCGAAAGTGTAATTTCTGATCTCATTGGTTGTGCCCGATCCGGAAACACTGCCCACCTTAATCCAGCTTCCGCTTTCTGCGGATCTTTCTACATCAAAGGCCATGCTGTTCAGCTCTGAAGATGTTGACCAGTTGAGTGTGACGTTCCTTCCGCTCACTGATGAGGTAAATGACGCAAGCTCAACCGGCAACGGAACATCAAGAATTGTAATTCTACCTGAACCTGTCAGAGGATACTGGGCAGAATCAACAACACCACCGAGCCCGTTCTGCAAGTAATCAATCAGAGCCCCCGTATAGCTGATTGCGAGATTGGTAAAAGGAGCACCCCTGAATGGATACTGATCACCTCCTCTTGCGAGAAAATCTATTGTTGCAATGTTAATTCCCGGTCCGGGAACAACCTCTCCATTTTGAACAATCGGATATGAGATTCCATTAGTCTGATTGACTACTTCAGCATTTCTTACTCTTGTGCCCGGTGTCAGAACATTTCCGTCATTGTCAACGATCTGCCTTTGACCCTGAAGATTGTACTCAACTCTCAGACCTCCAACCTGGGCAAATCTGCCGTCCGTCTGTGCAATGTTGGAGATTGCATTCTCGAGAATCTCCTTTACCTGTGATCTCGGAACATTAGGTACAATACTAAGGAAGTTTGCAAAGGGAAGCACTGCGAATGCATTGAGCTCGCTGAAGTTACCGGCAGGAATTATGCTGTTGTTTCTGATCCCTCCTCCGTTCTGAAGTGCAATGTCCGGAACCGGCAATCCGGATCCGTTGCTCGCAGATTGTGAAGCGCTCCAAAGAAATGCATCTGCGATCAGGTTTCCGAGATTCGTCTCTTTTGTCCTGACTGCTGTCCTTCTGCCGTCAAGAGCTGTATTTGTCTGCGCCAAAACGTTTGAAGCAAGACCTGCAAGTCCTGCGGTGATAGGAACATCAACATCACTTACCAATTGTGCATTTCTTGTTACAGAATCAGGATTGCTTCCTCCGGCAACTCTCACCGGACCGCTTGAAGTATCAACAGAGATCAGGTTGCCGAGATTGTCAAACTCTCCTGTGAACTTTCCAATATACTTATACGCTCCTTCTGTTGTAATGAGAGGGACGTTCACATTGTTAAGGTTGGGAACATAGTACGGATAGCTTCCGTAAACCAAATCTCCCGGCACAAGCAGGTCACCCTGGTTAGCAAGAACTTCACTGCCACCACCGCCGACCATAATGTCAACGCCTGAGATTCTTCTGCAGAGTGCTGAGTCTTCCTTAATTGTTTGAAGATGGCTGATGAGAATTATGATTCCGACGCCGTTATTCGTAAGGGTGTTCACCTGTGACTGCACTATGTTAGCCACATTTGTGTCTATAACAACATTTCCAGGGCTTGAGATGAAAGGAAGTCTCGGAGTAATTGCGCCGATGATCCCGACCTGTACTCCGTTAATGTTCAGCACTTTTGTCGGGGCGATCCTTCCTGAATTGACCAATGCCTGAAGGCTGTCTTCACCGCTGAAATCGGCATTTGCACAGAGCCACGGCGCCTGCGGAAGCGGCTGAAAGTCCCTTATGATTCGCGCAAGAAGATCAGGGCCGAAATCGAAATCATGATTACCTATACAGATTGCGTCATAGTCGAATGAGTTCATGGCAACCACGTCGTAGAAAGGTGTGCCGTAAGGCAGTTGCTGGCTTACGTAAAACTCAGGTCCTGCAAGCGTATTATCTCCGGCGGCGAGCATAATTGAGGGAATGTTTGCAGAGCCTGACTGTGCCCTGAGCGAATCAAGAAGAGTCTTGAATCTCGATACTCCGCCAAAGTTCACAAGATTTCCTGTGCCTGCATTCAGGAGCTTTGATTCTCCGTCATTGTTGTGAAGTACTGTCAGCTTGAACTGTGCAAATGATTGTGCTGAAATTACAAGGATGATGAGAGAAGAAAGCACGAACCTTGCAAATCTGTTGGGATTGTTCATTGTTAATGGTTTTAATTGAATATTGTATTTCAAAACTATACATATAGATTAAAGGCATTCTTAACTAATCCTTCATTGTGTAATGCCACTGTTATGTAATCGTAAAGATGCGGATCATGAAACCGGAATTTGTTCCGCATTTCATTTGCTTTTCATATTTACAAAGGAGCAGTCATGGTGATACAGAAAGAATTCTCACTCAGGGAATTCGGAAGAGGTTTCCACATAATTACGCGCGAAGTTGCAGAGAACATTCCGGATCTGAAAGATGTGAAAGCCGGATTGCTGCATTTGTTCATAAAGCATACTTCAGCATCACTTGCAGTAAACGAGAATGCCGATCCTGACGTGAGGACAGACTTTGAAACTCATTTCAATCTCATGGTGCCTGAAGAAGGCCGGCACTTTCTTCATACTTCCGAAGGCCCTGATGATATGACCTCGCATATAAAATCGTCACTGCTCGGACAAAGCGTAACCGTTCCGGTAAAAGACGGCCGCATGAATCTCGGCACATGGCAGGGGATCTATCTTTGCGAGCACAGGAATCACGGCGGAAGAAGGCGGCTTGTTGCAACGATCATTTGCTGATGAAATGAGAATTGTTGTACGGCAATTGACCGTGCCAGCTTGATCAATGGCTCGGCTCACGCGAAATCAATTGTCAATACGCGTAAGTATGAATAAATTCAAACAACCAATTTCTATCTGATGAGGCAACTTCTGACACTCATACTGCTGCTGTATTCACTCGCACTCCGTTCGCAGACTGAGTTTGTGCCGAAAGGCGATAATCTGATTGCGGAGGGTATTCCGCCGGTACCGCTCTCAATAGTTTCCGAACTCGAAAAGTATACAGAGTCAAGAAGCACACGGTTCTGTGCGTGGCATCCGAAAGATGTCAGCATGATAGTCTCCACCAGAGGCGTAAACACGGCGCAGCTTTTCGGAGTAAATTCACCCGGCGCAAAACTGATTGAGATCACTGATCTCGAAGAGCCGGTAAGGAATGCACTGTATGAACCTGTTAACGGAGATTATTTTCTGTTTCTTCAGGATACAGGCGGAAATGAATTTGATCAGATATTCAGATATGATGTGCCGGGCGGAAAGATAACAAGGCTCACAAACGGAAACAAAGTGCAGAACTCGTTCCCGGTGTGGAACAACAAAGGGAATCTAATCGCATACACTTCCACAAAGCGGAACGGCGCCGACCGCGACATCTATATTATGGATCCCATGGATTCATCCACAAACAAGCTCCTGCTTGAAAGAAACGGTGGCGGCTGGGGTGTGCGCGACTGGTCACCGGACGACAGGTTCCTTCTTATCAGTGAATTTGTTTCAAGGACGGAATCACATTACTACCTGCTTGAGGTCGGATCGGGTGTCCTTACAAAGATTACACCCGAATATGAAGGTGATGCCTACTTCAGCCAGGGAGAATTTGACGCAGAAGGAAAAGGCATCTATCTCATAACCGATGTCAACAGCGATTTCGAGCGCGTGGCATATATGGATCTTGCATCAGGAAAAGTGCAGTATCTTTCGCAGGAAATTCCGTGGAACGTAAGCGAAATTGAGATCAGCAAAGAGTGCGACAAACTTGCTTTCATGACCAATGAGGCGGGCGTGTCAAATCTGTATATGATAGAACTTCCCGGCGGAACGCCGCAGAAGCTGGACATTCTCCCGACAGGAGTGAGCGGCGGAATGAAGTTCCACAACAACGGAACTGAACTCGCACTGTCAATAAATTCAGCAAGGTCGCCGACGGATGTATATGTATATGATCTTTCAACCGGATTGCTGACGCAATGGACCGAAAGTCCTATGGGCGGAATGAATCCGGAGGAGCTGAGCGTACCGGAGCTTGTGAAGTGGATAAGTTTTGACGGATTGGAGATAAGCGGATTCATTTACAGGCCGGATGCGGGGAGGTTTACGGGCCGAAGGCCCGTGATCATTGATGTGCACGGCGGCCCGGAGGGCCAGTCCAGGCCGGTGTATCTGGGATTTCAGAACTACTACATCAACGAACTTGGCATAGCGGTGATCTATCCGAATGTGAGGGGATCATCCGGTTACGGCAAGAAATTTCTTGACCTTGACAATGGAATGAACCGCGAAAATTCCGTCAGAGACATTGGCGCTCTGCTTGACTGGATATCTCAGCAACCGGATCTTGACCCTGAAAGGGTCATGGTGACAGGCGGAAGCTACGGAGGATATATGGCGCTTGCCGTTTCGGTTCATTACACGGACAGGATCAGATGCGCTGTTGATGTTGTTGGAATCTCGAATTTCAACACTTTCCTGAAGAACACGGAATCATACCGCCGGGATCTGAGGAGGGTGGAATACGGTGACGAAAGGGACCCGGAGATGTATGAGTTTCTTGAGAAGATCTCACCGCTTAACAATGCAGGCAAGATCCGCAATCCGATACTGATAGTGCAGGGCAGTAACGATCCGCGCGTGCCGCGAACCGAAGCTGAACAGATGAAGGACAGGATAATGCAAAGCGGCGGAAAGGTCTGGTATCTTGAGGCTAAGGACGAGGGACACGGCTTTGCAAAAAAATCCAACGCGGACTACCTGAGGTATGTGACTGTGGCGTTTGTGAAGGAATTTCTGCTGGGCGGAAAGTAGGACGGCGGCGGGAATATATATTCCCGCCGCCCCGCTCTCACGGCCTTACCCTGCTCACAAAGCTGTACGCATTGTTATCCACAATAGCCATGTCAGCCGCATCCACAAACAAGTCACCGTCTATATCTGTCACCACATAACCCGCCAGAAAGAACGACACATCGTTGTCAACCATGCCGATGTCAGTTCCGTCAACGATACCGTCCTGATCCACGTCACCGCTGTATATGCAGTATTTGAAATTCTTGAATTTGAGATTGTCACCGTATGCCTTTGTACGTGATGTTGTGAAGTCGTAGTAATAAGGCTGTCCGTTCGGAAACTGAGCCGCCGTCTTGCTCCACGTCTCAATAGAATTCCTGTGCTTCACGGCAATGTAATAGTAAACACCGGGTGATGCATCAGGGAAGTTCGCAATCCCGTATCCGTCTTCGTCTATGTAGATCTTGTCCTCATCCACCAGACCGTACGGAAACAAGGAGCCTCTCAACTGCACCGTCACAGTGTCGCCTTCCATCTCTGATCCGTCAAACCTTCCTTCGATCAGAGAAGTAAGTTCAAGGGATACAATTCCGTTTCCCGTCAAATTCTCCTTGGTCGTGTCTATCAGCTTGTAGATCATAGTATCCCTGAATGTCGAACTTCCTCCCATGCTTGCAATCACTTTGAACTCCCTTATCCTGCTTGTCTGCGTAAAACTTGAAATGTTCAGTATCGAGTCGTTTGTCAATGTAACATTTGAAGGAGCGTTGAGCAGGTCATACTGCATGTTCTCGCGTACCGGCCGCACCCTTAGTGTGTCTCTTTGGACAAACACTGATCTCCGGAAGCACTTTGCAGCAACGGGACTCAGCCTCGGACGAGTGCTGGTAAGCAGCTGAACATTGAAAAAGGTCCTGCCCTGTTCAACGTTGTCATACAAGACCCGCACGTACCAGTTGCCTGTTGCGGAGATCCCGGGATTGAAATTCGGCGTCCACCAGCTCCATGTATATCTTGCGTCATCAGAAAGGTAGAAGTAAACATCGTCAAACAATGATCCGTCGGGTTTTCTCAACTCATATCTGATCTGCCTGCCTGTGAATCTGCCCTGTAACAACATCCAGAATCCGAGCTTGGGCTCATAACAGCTTACTGTCAGCGGGGCTATTATTCTCTCCTTGAGTTTTGCAAAATCTGTATTGGTTGATACATCGCCTCCGACAGAAGCGGAAACATAAACCCCGTTGTCATGCATCCTGAAATCCGTATCACCTTCATACGGCAACTGATTGCTCCACAACGAAGGCAGAGTATTGTATGACCCGTTCCACGGGTCCCGTTTGACCCAGTTGTTGTTTACAAAATATCCCGTTTCTATGTGAAGATGAGCATCGCTTGAGTTACCGGAACTTCCGACAAAGGCAATAGTCCTTCCTTTCGGAACATATTCTCCAAGCTTCGGTATCACCGACCTTTTCATAAGATGGTAATAGTAAGCATATGTCCCGTCATCATGCCTTATGCAGATAATGTTCGCCGGCTGGCCGTCCCATGTGGTATTCCTGTCGTAACTGTCAAATGCAATCTGCACCACTCGTCCTGACTCGGCCGCCTTTACGGGTATGCACCTGTCCATAGATCTGAAATCATGCAGGCTTATGTCTGTTCCGTTATGGCCGTTGTATGCCCATTCTTCACCTTCATAATCCGTAATGTTGCCACCGCTTTGGTTGTCAACGTAATTCACAAGAACCGTACCTGAATTGAGTTCAAGCCCGAGCGGCCAGTCAAGTGATGCACCGGATCCTTCAAACATCACTGAAATGTTTTCATGAATTGACGGATCAAATTTGATCTCCACGCCGCAGTTGTGCGCAGGAGGAGTTTCGGAATAAAATCCCAGACTGCCGTCTGAATTCCGGTTCTGCGCAAAAGCACATGTGCAGATCAGGAAGGCCGCCATTGTAAGTCTTATTTTGCTTGCCATTTTCGTTGGTTGAATTTTGTTTGCCGCAAAATTAAATCAATAATTTGCATCCGGAAAAAGAAATTTGAGAGAAAAATCACCGCTGTTCTTTAATGGCAAAGGAAGAGATGTTGCAATTCTGAATGGATTTCCCAATAATCCGGCTTAGAGATCCTGCAAAAAATCACTTAGACAATGATCAAATCCAAAGCAATTGAAATAATAAACGGCCTGACCAAAGAAGAACTTGATGAATTCAGGCTATTCCTCGACTCTCCTTACTTCAACAGGAAGAAGAAGATATTGAATATGTTCGACATAATCCGCCTACGTTCCAATGAACTTGGCGACAACGGGCCTGCAGAGGAACAAGTATTTGGCGAATTGTTCTCAGGCGGAAAATACAGCGCAAGTTTCGTAAGGAATCTGATGTCGGAGTTACTTGCAAAGTGCAGGGAGTTCCTCGTTGTAAATCGGCTTAAGAAAGAGAATTTTGAAGACAACCATTCTTCATTTATTCTGCTTGATGAACTGAACAGAAGGCATTTGGACAATTTATTCGGAATTGAAATGAAGAGTCAGAGAAAGAAGTTTGAAAAGAAGAAAATGGACGATGAGCATTTCGAAGCCCTCGCTAAACTCGAATCAGTGAACATCGCTTATCACCTCTTCAGGTCATCCATGCACAAAGTTCCTCCGCATCTTTTCAAACGTGCCGAGTATAACTTCATCCATTTTCTCCAGTTGTTTGAGCATGACCTTATGGACATTTCAGTCAACAAGACAGCATTCAACCTGGATACTGATAAAGAGATCTTTCCGGCTTTGTCAAGATTCATAGATACGGATAAGATGCTTGACACGCTTGCAGATTATGAAAGCTCCGCTAAGGAAGAAATTGAAATTCATCTCAGGCTCATCAGACTGGGTAACGGATTTGAAGATGATAAGAATTACTTCAGGCTGAAGAAATTGCTTCTGTCAAGAACAGGTTTATACACAAACTCAGAGGCAGCAAATCTGTTTATTAAGCTGAAGAATTACTGCGGATTCAGAATCTACGGAGGAGAAAGAAAATTCTATGATGAGAAATTTACTTTGGGCAGGAAGGAACTTGAGGTCATAAAATTCAATGAAGACGGTGTAGGCCCTCTTCATATTTCCATATATCTTGAATTGATCCAGTTTGCTTTGTATGAAAAAGATGTTGCTTACGCGGAATCCGTTTTAAGATCGCATTCGTCATCTCTGGAAGAATCCCGGAGAAAGAGTGTTGCCGGGCTTGCAGAGGCAATGATCTGCTTCGAGAAGGGACTGTTCGATCAGTCGCTCAAACTGCTCTCCTCTGTAAGCCCTTTCAATACTCTTATGAAAGTGAACTGCAAAGTACTGCTGATCAGATTGTTCTATGAATTGGATGAATCGGAATCGGGGATCTCGGCGATTGAATCATTCAGGCATTATCTTGCTTCGGCCAAAGATATCGGCGAAAGCAGAAGGTCAAACCTTGAGACAAATCTTAAGATCATGAGAAATCTCTTCAGGCTCAGATTCAACCGGGCAGAGTGCAGGCCGGAGGATCTTGATGATCTGTCCGATATGATACGGCAGTCAGAAAGCCGCTACAGCAGATGGTATTTTGAAAAAGTGAATGAACTTAAGCCGATTTAAGAATTGTAATTATAGGGCTCTTCGTTTATTTTGCAATAAGCTATTCTACAAATCACTAACACTCTTATGAATACTTTTTTCAGAAGGTTCTCCGTTCTGTCCGCGCTGATCCTGTTCTCTTCAGTCTTCTACGGTTGCGGTTACAACACACTCGTATCCCTGCAGGAAACTGTGAATTCGGCCTGGTCTCAGGTAGAAAACCAGTATCAAAGAAGATCAGATCTTATACCGAATCTTGTCAGCACTGTTCAGGGTGCGGCGGATTTTGAGAAGTCTGTCCTTACTGAAGTTACGGAAGCCAGAAGCCGTGTTGGTCAGGTGAAGCTTTCAGCTGAAGACCTCAGCGATCCGCAGAAGTTCCAGGCATATCAGCAGGCTCAGGATCAGCTTTCAAGCGCACTTTCAAGATTGCTTGTTGTATCTGAAAACTATCCTCAGCTAAGGTCTAACGAAAATTTTCTGAATCTGCAGTCACAGCTGGAAGGAACAGAAAACAGGATATCAACCGAAAGAAGAAGATTCAATGAAGCTGTTCAGGCATATAATACTGAAGTCAGAAGCTTCCCGTCGCTGATAATGGCTAAGATATTCGGATTCAAGGAGAAAGAGTACTTCAAGTCCACACCGGGATCAGAAAAAGCTCCGGACGTGAACTTCAAATTTGAGAAGAAGTAAGATTCTTCTGCCATAGCTGATACTTCATGCAGGCTGTAATAATGGCTGGTGGTTTCGGTACAAGGCTCAGGCCTTTGACGAACAATATACCGAAACCGATGGTACCGATTCTGAATAAGCCTATTCTTGAGCACATAATTGGTTTACTTAAGATGCATGGCATAAAGGATTATGTCGTGCTTCTTTTTTTTATGCCGGATAAGATAAGGGACTATTTCGGGGACGGAAGAAAATTCGGCGTGAAGATAAGGTATGTGGTTCCGGATGAAGATTACGGAACGGCCGGTGCTGTCAAGCTTTCAGAAAAGTTCATAGATGACAACTTCATCGTCATCAGCGGAGACGTGCTGACCGATTTCAACCTTTCTTCAATCGCATCTTTTCATAAGATGAAGGATACTGTCGCAACTATCTCCCTGTACAGCTCAAAGAATCCGCTGCAGTTCGGCATAGTGCTTACAGATGCTAAACAACGAATTGTCAGGTTTCTTGAAAAACCTTCTGCATCCGAAGTCTTCTCGGATACGATCAATACTGGGATATACTTCTTCCGAAAAGACATTTTCAAATATATTCCGGCAGGTGAAAGCTTTGATTTTTCAAAGGACCTTTTTCCGTCCCTCCTGAAACAGAAGATCCCGATCTACGGATTCAAGACTCCCGGTTACTGGAGAGATGTCGGCAACCTCGAAGAGTATATTGATGCAAATATGGATGCGCTGAGAGGAAAGCTTGAACATTTTGAATCTTACGGTAAAACTGGCAGCTGTGTAAGCCCGAAAGCAAATATTGACAAGGATGCCGTAATCGAAGGCAGTGTCATTGGAAACGGTGTGAAGTTGGAAGCCGGTGCTGTTGTGAAGAACTGCGTGCTCTGGGACAATGTATCTGTGGGAAAGGATTCAAGGCTGATTCTGGATGTTGTCGGACGAAACTGCAGTATCGGGAGAAACACACGCATTAATGATTATGTGTTCATTGGTGACAATTGTAATATCAAAAACAATGTCTTCGTTAGTTCCAGCATCAAGATCTGGGACAATAAGAAAATAGACAGTAATGAGAAGATCACACGCAGTGTGATTTATGATGACCTCTTCTTCAGTGACCTTTTCACTGATGCAAGGATAACGGGACTTTCAAATCTTCAGATAAATCCGGAGTTTGGCGCCAAACTCGGATCTGTTTACGGTGCTTTTGTCGGGCAGGGAAAGAACATTATAATTGCGAGGGACAGCGACTACATTTCCAACATGATCAAGCGCTCCATCTCCTCCGGGATAATGTCTGCAGGTGCAAACATCATTGACTCGCAGGTGACGCCGATTCCGATCCTCCGGCAGGAGCTTAAGAGCGGTGAAGGTGACGGCGGCGTTTTTGTGCGCAAGTCTCCATTCGACAAGAGATCAACTGACATAATCTTCTTTGATAAGGACGGAAGGGACCTCTCGGGAAATAAGACCAAATCAGTCGAAAGGCTCTTTTTCAGCGAGGAATACAAGCGCGCAGACTTTGACAAGGTTGGTTCATTCAGATACCTGGAGCGCGCCAATGAAAAATACACAAAGCATTTTCTTGCCTGCCTTGATGTTCAGGCGATACGCAAGAAGAAGTTCAAGATTGTCATAGATTATTCCTACGGCATTGCGTCAACGATCTTCCCGTCAATTCTCGGTGAGTTCAATATGGACATTGTCTCACTGTCTGCTCATCTTGACAAGGAGAAGATCACAAGGACAGAAGAGGAGTTTCACAAATCACAGAAGAATTTTTATGATGTTGTAAAGTCTCTTCAGTACGAGATCGGATTCATGATAGATGCCGGCGGTGAGAAGATATGGCTTGTTACTCCTCACAGAAATGTGTTCAGCGGCGAAAGATTTCTTACGCTCGTGCTTAAGATGTTTCTCATTGTTAACCGGCATGTAAAGAAGATAGCCGTTCCGGTGAGGGCTACGGGAGAAGTTGACCTTGTCGCAAGGGAGTTCGGCACCGAGGTTATGCGGGTCAAGGATACTCACTACGCAATGATGATGGCCTGCGACGACAAGGATGTGGGATTTGTAGGCGGTGTGTTCGGAGGATTTCTGTTCCCGGAATTTCTATATGCAACAGACGGAATGTTCACAGTCGCAAAGATCCTTGAGCTTGTCGCAAAATCAGGCTATTCCATAGACGAGCTTGACAGCAACACTCCTAAACTTCATTTGCTTAAGGAGAACATTGCCTGCACAAGGGAGGAGAAGGGAACCGTGATGAGGAGGTTCATGGAGAGCACAATGGAATATCCGCAGGAGCTCATAGACGGCGTCAAGATCTTCCTTGATAAGGATACGACAGTGCTTTGTTTTCCGGACAAGGACAGAAACCTTGTCCATCTGAATGTTGAGTCGCGCACAAAGGCACGGACGGCAAAGGTAATGAAGGAATTCAAGATGATGGTCAAAGGATACCTGAGTGAAGATTGAACCTCTTTTTTAATCAGTGAAAAAACAACTATTGCTTTATATATGAAAGTAAGTGAAATACTGAATGAAAAGCTTATCGCAACCGGTCTCGAAGCCGCCGATAAGTATGAAGTGATTGAAAAGATGATCGAGCTTGCCTCGTCTTCGGGCAATATGACAAACAAGGTGAAGGTCAAGGAATGTGTTTTGGAAAGGGAAAAGCTTGTGTCAACAGGGGTTGGAAAAGGATTTGCCATTCCGCACGGAAAGACCGATGAAATCAAGGACATTGTTGCCGCCTTTGCAATACTTAAGACACCGGTTGATTTTGATTCTATTGACCTTGAGCCGGTCAAATATGTTTTTCTTGTGGTTGGAAAGGAAAGTCTTCTGAATGCGCATATCAAACTCCTGAGCAAGATCTCCAGAATGATGAACAAAGAGGAATTTCGTGAACAGCTCGATGAAGCGAAGAGCCCGTCCGAAGTTCTTAATATGTTCAGGCAGGAAGAACAGGCGGCATCAGAATCGTAACAGCACTTCAAGCTCTCTTTCTCATCTATGCTAACGGGCACCTCACGAAAGTTTGGCAACCAAATCTCTGAAAATTCACTTATGAAGAACCTGATAAACTACCGGATCTCCTTCAGCGATGCAATTGACCATTACTGCGATGTAATTATCGAAGTGAACTGCGTTCCAGATGAACCTGTCTTCTTTTCAATGCCGGTATGGACTCCGGGTTCGTATCTTGTCAGAGACTATGCCGGCAAAATACACAATGTCTCTGCAAGCTCGTCAGGTGTTTCAAAACGCATAGAGAAGATTTCCAAGAATACCTGGAGAGTTGAGCCGGGCAATTCGGACAGCATAACCTTCGCTTACAGAGTTTACTGCAATGAGCTTACTGTGCGCACAAGCGAAGTGAATGAATCGCATGCATTCCTGAACTCATCAGGAGTATTCATGTTTGTAAGAGGCCGTCAGCATCTCCCCTGTGCGCTTTCGGTTGAACTTCCGAAAAGCTGGCACAAGATTTCCACGGGACTTGAGAAGGCCGGCTCGAACAGATTCAGCGCAGCAAACTATGACGAGTTCATTGATTGTCCTCTTGAGATAGGCAATCACAATGTCCTGGAATTCAATATCAGGAACATTCCGCACAGGATATGCATCACGGGTACCGGCAACTATGACTCCGGACAGCTTGTAAGCGATTTCAGGAAGATCGCGGAAACTCAGATCAGGTTCTTCGGAAACACTATCCCTTACAAGCACTACACATACATTGTTCACCTTGTTGAAAAGGGCGGCGGCGGACTCGAGCATCTCAATTCTTTTGTAGTGCAGTTTCCAAGACTGAATTTTACTGATGCCAAAGCATACAGAAAATTTCTCGGGCTGGTAAGTCATGAGTATTTTCATTTGTGGAATGTGAAGAGGATCAGGCCTGTTGCTCTCGGGCCGTTTGATTATGACAAGGAGAATTACACTCAAAGTCTCTGGATAGCTGAGGGCTGGACAAGCTACTACGACAATGTGTTCCTTGTCCGGGCCGGACTGATATCCCCTGAAGAGTACCTTGAGATGCTCGGGCATGAATACAATGACATCATGAGATTCACAGGCAGGTTCCGGCAGGCATTGAGAGAGTCGAGCTTCGATACATGGATCAAGTTCTATAAAAAGGACGAGAACTCAAACAACACACAAATATCCTACTATACAAAGGGCGCGCTGGTGGCCGCACTGCTGAACATCGAGATCATGACCTCTACAGATTGCAGGAAGTCTCTGGATGATGTTATGAAGCAGTTGTATAAGGACTATCTTGAAAACCCGGCAGTTGGTTATACGGAAGACAGGGTGAAGGAGATAGCAGAGTCGGTTTGCGGGAAGAACCTTAACGCATTCTGGAAAAAGTACCTTGACGGAACGGATGAAATTCCGATCCGGCAATATCTTTCAAAATGCGGCATAGCCGTCAAAGATGTAAATGAACATGCATCATGCTCCCTCGATGCCGAAACAAAGTCAGAGAACGGAAGACTGTTGATCACAAAGCTCTTTGAAGGAGGGTCGGGATATTCGGCGGGATTGTCTTCAGGAGATGAGATCATTGCAATAGACGGTTACAGGGTGGATGAAGAGTTGATGAAAAAGATCCTGTCAGGGAAAAAGAAAGGTGATGAAATTAATGTACTGACTGCGAGGAAGGGGATGACTAAATTAATCAAAGTAATTCTGAAAGCTCCGTTGCCGAAATTCAGTTTGTCACTGAAACCTGCGCTTTCTCCCAAAGAAAGCAAACTGCTTGACAAGTGGCTCCGGGGCTGAGCATTTCAATCTGACTAAAAATGAAAACACTTCTTTCGATCTTTGCGGCAACTATCCTCTTCTCTTCAGTTGCGCTTTCTCAATACCAGAACATTCTTGTAACGTCCACCGGATCTCCGAACGAACCGGCTATTTGCATGGATCCGAAAAATCCTAACATAATAGTCGCCGGATCGAATCTGAACTTCTATTACTATTCAACCAACGGCGGATATAACTGGACAAAAGCCACGCTGACTTCTTCATACAGTGTCTGGGGAGATCCCTCGATCACAGTTGATACGAACGGGCATTTCTACTACGGCCATCTCACTAATCCGTCAGGAAGTTATTTCATAGACAGGATCGTCGTGCAGAAGTCAACAAAAGGCGGAGCAACATGGAACGACGGAGCTTTTGCAGGATACATTCCGCCCAAACAGCAGGACAAAGAATGGCTATGCGTTGACAGAAGAAACAACAACATCTACATGACGTGGACGCAGTTTGACCGCTACGGAAGTTCATCTCCCACTGACAGCTCGGTCATTCTTTTTTCAAGATCAACAGATGCGGGTGCTTCATGGAGCCAGGCGCTGAGGATCAATAAGATCGCAGGCGACTGTGTTGACGAAGATAAGACAGTGGAAGGTGCGGTCCCGTGCACAGGTCCGAACGGCGATATTTACACATCATGGTCGGGTCCTCTCGGACTGATTTTCGACAAATCAACTGACGGTGGAATTACATGGCTGCCTGACGACAAGTTTGTAACAACACAACCCGGCGGCTGGGACTATTCAATTCCGGGAATCTACAGGGCAAACGGTTTGCCTGTAACTGCATGTGACGTTTCTAACGGCCCGCACAGGGGTACGATCTACATTAACTGGACAGATCAGCGAAACGGAACGCTCGACACAGATGTATGGCTCATAAAGTCAACAGACGGGGGCAACACATGGAGTACCGTCAGGAGAGTGAATGATGATCCGCCCGGCAAACAACAGTTCTTCACATGGATGACTATAGATCAGGTTACCGGGCATCTGTACTTTGTATTCTATGACAGGAGAAATTATACCGGCAATCAGACGGATGTCTATATGGCAAAGTCAACGGACGGCGGCGAGACATTTACAAATTTCAAGGTCAGTGAATCTCCCTTCACTCCAACCTCAGGTACATTCTTCGGGGATTATACAAACGTGACGGCGCATGCCGGAAAGGTAAGACCGATATGGGCAAGACTGAGCGGAAGCATGAGCATTTATACCGCCATCGTAGATTTTCCGACCGGCGTGATAAAGATCTCCGGCGACGTACCGGATAATTACAGACTGTTTGAAAATTATCCCAATCCGTTCAACAGTTCTACTAAAGTAAGGTTCGGAATACCTGCCGGCTTTGACAAGTCCGAAGTAACCGTCAAAGTGATGGACCTTAGCGGCAGGCAGGTTGCAGTTCTGGTGGACAGCATACTGCAGCCCGGAAAGTATGAAGTGCAGTGGGACGCGGGCAATCTCCCTTCGGGTGTTTATTACTGCAAACTTTCTGCCGGCTCGAGAGGAGAGATTGGCGAAACTCTGAAAATGGTTCTTGTAAAGTGACCTTGCAGGTTCCGGAAAGAACGGAATTTGATTAAGCCAACCGATTATTGTAAACCGCGATCAATGTGATCGTGATTCTGTAACCTTAACTCCTGATCATGGAAGATAAAGCTCCTTCTGAAGTAACATTTGCAACAGGCAACGATCTTGACGAACTAAAAAAGAAAGAGTCGGATCTTGTTGAACACGGTTGGCAGTCTGAAGGGCCGGTACTTGAAAACAAAGACGGCACTTACTCACGGAAGATGATCAAACCGTAACGCTGTGGTGATTGATGCGTCATGCGACCGTCACGCCAAATCAACTCATATTCATAAGTAAATAAAACCATTTTCAAAATGTCGAAAAACATTTACAGGATTCTTGCGCTTGTGCTGGCAATAGTTTGCATTGTTTCATGCTTGCCGAAAGTTTCCTTTGCGCAGAATGCCGCAAGGTTCTGGACAGGGATATCGGAAGGCGATTTCGTTGTGAAAGGCGAAAGAAGGATAACGCCGGTGGAATATAAAACAACAGTGCTTGACCTTCAGGCTATGACAGCGGCGCTGAAGAATGCACCTGCCGAAAGGACCGAAAGAGCAGTCACCAATCCGCTGGTGATCGAGCTTCCCGTTCCCGACGGGAGTATGGCATTATTTCAGGTTGAGAGATACTCAATGATGGAAGAAGGCCTCGCAAAACAGTTTCCTGATATTATCACTGCGACTGTCAGGGGCATCAGCGATCCTTATGCAGTTGGTAAGATTGATGTTACTGAACAAGGATTCCATGCTATGGTGCTTACACCGAACGGAACATTCTTCATTGATCCGTACAGCTCGCAGGAGAAGATTGTTTACATCACATACTACAAGTCACAACTTAAGGCAGGCGACAGCTGGGAATGCCTTGTCAATGAATCATCCTCACAGCGCGAACTCATTCGCGAACTTGACGCGACCGGCGAACAGCTTAGGACTTACAGGCTTGCCTGCGCGGCGACAGGCGAATACACTGCGTTTCACGGAGGAACGGTCGCTCTCGGGCAGGCTGCTATCGTGACTTCAATTAACCGCGTGAACGGCGTATATGAAAAGGATGTGTCCGTCAGAATGACGCTTGTAGCAAATAACACCAGCATTGTTTACACAAATTCTTCAACAGATCCGTACACAAACAATAACGGTGTTACAATGCTTTCGCAGAATCAGACCAATCTTGATGCAGTGATAGGTTCTGGAAATTATGACATCGGGCATGTATTCAGCACAGGCGGCGGTGGAGTTGCCGGACTTGGCGTTGTGTGTGTCGGAGGCAACAAAGCCAGAGGCGTGACGGGCTCTCCGGCTCCGATCGGCGATCCGTACGATATTGACTATGTTGCTCATGAAATGGGCCATCAGTTCGGCGCAAATCACACATTTAACAGCGTTACGAGCAGTTGCGGCGGTGGCAACAGGAACGCCTCCACTGCCTGGGAACCCGGCAGTGCAAGTACGATCATGGGTTACGCGGGGATCTGCGGCTCGGACGACCTTCAGCCGCACAGCGATGACCTCTTTCATACCGGCAGTATAACGGAAATTGCAAACTACACTCAAAGCGGCTCGGGTAACAGTTGTCCGGTTACAACTTCAACAGGCAATACGCCGCCTTCGGTTACCGTGCCGTCAGGAGGATTCACGATTCCCGTAAGCACGCCGTTTCAGCTTACCGGTTCGGCAACTGACGTGAACAATCCGGGCACTCTTACATATATCTGGGAAGAGTTTGATCTCGGGCCGTCCGGTTCTCCCAACAGCCCTTCCGGAAATGCACCGATATTTCGGTCGTTTGAACCGGTAACCACTCCGACAAGGACATTTCCGAAGTTGTCGGATCTACTGAACAATACACAGACTATCGGCGAGATACTTCCGACTTATACAAGGTCGCTTACATTCAAGATGACAGTCAGAGACAATAACCCCGGGGGTGGCGGAATCGGTGTCGGAACCGTTGCATTCAGCGTCAGTTCTGCGGCCGGCCCGTTCACCGTAACCTCGCCAAACACGGCGGTGAACTGGAACAGCTCAATTCAGCAGACTGTAACATGGAATGTTGCCAATACAACTGCATCTCCCGTAAGCTGTGCAAACGTTAACATAAAACTGTCCGTAGACGGAGGGAATACCTATGCCTATACACTTGCCTCAAATACTCCAAATGACGGATCACAGCTTGTGACTTTGCCCGGAGTCAACACTTCAACAGCAAGGATCAGAGTTGAAGCAGCGGGCAACATATTCTTCGACATATCAAACGTTAACTTCACGATCTCAAACACAAGCCTGCCGGCGATCTCGCACACTCCGATATCTGATCAGCTGAAGTCGGCATGGCCAGTGAGTGTGAATGCGGCTGTGTCATCAATCTATCCGCTTGATTCGGTGTGGGTTGTTTGGTACAGGAACTCTACTGCAAACACAAAGCAGTTCAAACTGATAAATACATCAGGTAACAATTACTCCGCGGCATTCAATTCGCTTAATTCTGATGTGGTCGTAGGAGACAGGATCTATTATAAGATCTTTGCTCAGAACAATTCAGCCGGACATGAAAAAGACTCTACAGTTCAGTACAACTTTGCAATAATAGACAATAAGCTTTGCGAGGGATTTACCTCAACTACATTCCCGCCGTCGGGCTGGGCGTTCGAGCCTTCGTCAACGTACTGGACAAGAAACGCGGTAAGCAGTTACGGGATAGGTTCCGGCTCTGCCAAGTTTGATTACTGGAATGCCGCGGCAGGCACTACGGAAATTCTTGCAACAAAAATATTTGAAGCATCCGTCGCAGGCGATTCGCTGAAATTCGACCATGCTTATGCACCTTACACAGACGGCAGTACGGACTCTCTCGAGATCCTTTCTTCCACAAACGGCGGAACGACTTATACAACACTTGTAAGATTATGGGGAAACAATGTCAACGGAACTCTTAACACAAGAACAGCTCTCGGGTCGGCATTCACTCCTACCAGTGCACAGTGGGCAACAAAGAAATATGCCCTGCCTGCCGGTACTAACAAAATCAGGTTCAGGGCAAGAAGCGGCTACGGGAACAATCTCTATGTTGATTCGGTCTGCGTTGTCAATGCATCATCTCCCGTACCTGCAACTATTACGCTTGCTCCGCAGGGATTCTACAACTCCTCGACGAATCAGCTTTCAGCAAAGGATACCGTAAGTATATATCTGCGAAGCACTTCTTCGCCGTATGCTGTTGTAGATTCGGCCAAAGGCATTCTTGATTCTGTATCGCTCGCTGTTTCCGTAACTTTCGCAAATGCTGTAACGGGAACTTACTACGTGCAGGTAAAGCACAGGAACTGCCTTGAAACGTGGAGCAGATCCGGAGGTGAATCTTACACAAGAGGTGTTGCATTCAGTTACAATTTTACAACCGCGGCAACACAGGCATTCGGAAGTAATATTATCCAGGTGGATGCGTCGCCTGTCAGGTATGCAGTTTACAGCGGCGAGATCAACAAAGACGGAACCATAGATGCAACAGACGTTGCCGGAATTGATAACGATGCGGCTGCATTTGTGACCGGGTATGTATTGGCAGACCTGAACGGCGACAGGTTTGTGGATGCAACAGACGCACTGATAGCCGACAATAATGCGGCTAATTTCATTTCTGTGATCCGGCCGTAAGTTCTTCAAAAGTCAGTTCGGAACGGGATACTGCGTGTCCCGTTCCGCACGCTGACTTACCGTGCTTCCAGCGTCCCCCGAATCTTTTCTACGATCCAGTCCATCTTCCTGTCTATTGCATATCCGCAAGCCTCATTCAAAAGACCTTCCAGTCCGCTGAGGTCATTCTTCTCTTTTTGAAATACAAGACTCTGAAGACACGCCGCAAACCTGAGAGACTTCTCTGCATAGTCAGCGGGCAGGTCCTTGTTGTTTCTTATGAATTGCAGATATGATTTCGACTGTGACAATACAGTCTCTGTATTTCCAAGTTCGTAATGACACATCAGCGCAATGTTTCTAACGTCAAATTTAAGGTATAGCTCGCTTGTCCTGATCTTGCTGAGTTTTTGCAATGCCTTTTCGTATTCTCCTTCTTCAAAAAGGCAATGTGAATAAGCCATGTCAACGACATTTCTTCCGCCCTGCCTTATGATCTCGTTTTCGAACTCAGAAATGAAATCCAGTGCCCACTTTGTTTTCCCCGATCTAAGCGCCGTCAGATATGTGTTCCTGAATCTGATGCCGGTCAAAGGGACGGATCTGTCAATTTTGTAGAAGCCGTTCTTCATCTGAAAATTGTAACAGTCAAACATTTCCTTATAGTAATCTCTTCTTCCGGCATTGACCTTCCGGGCGCAGTATGATTCGATCGACCTGAAGAGGGAGTGAAGTTCGGGCTTGCTGTAAATCCCGGGATTGTTGTACAGGATCTTCTTGAATTTCCTGTAGGTATCTTCATCATCAGGTTCGGTGTTGATCTTAAGAGTGTAATAATAAGTCATGATCTTTTTGACAAACTCGTCTTCTATCGTTCTTGTCCTCTCAAAGAATCCTTCAAAATCAATGCTGTCAAAGAATGATTCCGCGATGTTCCTTGGCGGCCTGATGTTGAATGAAAACCTGTTCACTTCGGTGTTCAGGAGAATGTCTCTCATTGCTATCACAAAGTAAGTGGTAAGATAGTTTCCCGCATCCAGAAAATGCCCGGCAGTGTGTAGCTGTTTCCCTGAGCTGATCAGATTCTCCATGATCTCGTTCTTCAGAAGGAGCTGTAATTGAAGCTGCAGCTGGGGGTGCTCATTGAATACGCCAAGCTCGCGGCTCAGCTTCGCCTCCTCTTCGCTGAATATCTTTCCGAGTTTCCTGTTATTGAATTCACGAAGTGTGCTGATCTTCAAGTAGAATTCTTTGTTGCTTCGCGGAAGGTGATACATGAATTCCATAGCAAGTCTTGTAAGCTTTGAGATCATATTTTTCATGACCTGATTATTGAACTTCTCATTGCCGAAGATCTTTGCATAAAGTGATTCATTGCTTAATGATCTCTCAGGATAATCCGGCGCCTGACGAAGGATCTCCTTAAGCAGTCTGGCAACAGACCTGTTCTTGTTGAAATACGGCGAGTTCACAAAATCAACAAATCTCCTCATCTCGTCCCTTTCAAGTGCACGCAGTATTGCATAGAGCTTGCCCTTTTTAGGAGCAGATCCGTGATTACTTTTCGAGTTTGGCATTCCTTCTGATTTTTCCCGTTATTAAACAAAATAGCAGGTAATGCAAAGAATTGACACTGATTTTTGTGATTACTCTTTACCAAAGATTTGCTTTTGCACTTTGAAAAAGCTGAGTAGATTTGCAAAAAAATCAAACAGCATGATAATGAAGACAGTGTCAGTAATTTCAATTCTGCTTCTGTACATTTTCATATCGGGGAGCGGAAGCACAAATGAAAATGAAATTCAGGCAGATCACGGAGATGGTGCACCTGCGGACATATACGGGCATATGAAATTCGATGAAGGCCGTTACGACCTCCCTGTCATAGCGGAGAAGCGTTCGGGGCCGGAGATGGAGAAATACTACTTTGAGAGATGGCATTATCCGGGCGGAGCCCTGCTTGAGCAAGATCAGCTTGAAAGCATCTGGAACGAGATTGAAGCAATGCCGTCTGAACCGAAGACAACTGAAGACGATGTAAATGCCTGGAGACTCTGGGGACCGTATGGAAGCGATGTTCCGACAACAACCGGACGATTCACCGGCAGGGTGCGCGATATTGAAGTAGGTAATTCCGCAAATCCGATCGTTGCAGCTGCATCCGGAGGACTGTGGAGTTATTTCTGGGTCATTCCTTATTGCCTTAACGAAGATATGAGCAGTCTTGCATGCGGATCTTTTTCCACAATGCCCGGCAACGCAAGCACAATTATTCTGGGAACAGGAGAGCCGAGAAGAAGAACTGGTACAGGGTTGTACAGGTCTTCCAATTCGGGCAGTAACTGGACGAAGATCACCCTCAGCCCCGAACCGTCAGCGTTTTACAGGGTCAGATATGATGACAATGTCAGTAACAGAGTTCACGCGGCAACTACCGCTGGTTATTACAGGTCAACCGATAACGGCTACAACTGGTCAAGAACTCTCACGGGAGAGATCTCCGACATTGCAGTCAACTCTGTCAACACCAACATCATTTATGCCGGCAAATGGTCAGACGGTATTTACAAATCAACCAACAACGGTGTCAACTGGACGAAGCAGACTTCACCCGGCCTGCCTGCAAGCGACATCGGAAGGATCTCGCTTGCTATCGGAACAAGCAACACTAACAAAGTCTATGCCGCAATATCAAAGAACAGCGACAATACAATGCTGGGTGTTTACGTCTCCACAAATGACGGCTCATCATGGACAGATGTTTCACCGCCTGAGAACATTTACGGCGCCCAGGGCTGGTATAACAATGTAGTGGGAGTATGCCCTGCTAATTCAAACATTGCACTGCTTGGCGGGGTCAGAATGTGGAGGACAACGAACAGCGGTACTTCATGGACCAAACTGGTGAGCGACAACATTCATGCAGACCAGCATGTGGTTGAGTGGACTGATGACGGCCAGTCAGTTTACATTGGTAATGATGGAGGGATTGCAGTTTCAGCGGATCAGGGTGTAACTTTTTCAAATTCACTTAACGTCTTTCCAATCACTCAGTATGTAAACTTCGATGTGGGCGTCAGCAACAGGGGAGTTATTTACGGCGGCTCTCAGGATAACGGATTCACCGGCTCTACGGACGGCGGCAATTCGTGGATATTTACATATGGAGGAGACGGCGGCGGCGTGGCAATTGACCCCTTCAACTCTCTTTACATTTACGGAACTGCCGGAGCTTACAACGGTAACTGGAAATTCAGAAGATACAAATCAACTGACAGAGGGCTTAGCTGGGATACAACGCACAACGGGGTTGATCCGGCGGATACATGGTACACAAAGATGAGGAGCGACAGGACATCGCCTATAACGCTTTATACAAATTCAGGAAACTACGTTTACTATTCTGCGAATCAGGCGGGAAGCTGGACTAAGCTCAACCCAACCGCGTTCCCTGTGGAGGTTGAAAATCTGACCGTAACAAAGGAGTCGCTGTTTTCTGATGCTGTTGTTTATGCAAGCCTTGCATCTTCATCAGCAGGACAGAGGTTAAGGGTGTATGACAACGGAACCTGGTATGAAAGATCAACCGGTTTGCCTTCCGGGCTGAAAGTAAATACAGTCGCAGCCCATATCTCCAGTACAACAAAGGCCTATGCGCTTATGACCGGCACTTCCGCCGGCAACAAGGTTTTCAAGACAACTAACAGGGGTGTAAACTGGACCAATATTTCAGGCAACCTACCGAATGTTCCCGTGGGAGATCTGATCCCTCATCCTTCCAATGATAATCTTCTTTATCTCGGAACGGAAATGGGTTGCTACAAGACAACAAACGGCGGACAGCAGTGGATCAGGTGGAACAACGGAATGCCTGAAGCTGCGATTGTGACCGAGATGAAATGGATAGACAGCACTTTCGAGAACGGTAAGTTCTATGTTGTTGCAGGAACTTACGGAAGATCATTCTATCTGCGCGACATTGCAGGCGATGATCCGGTAAACACGCTTTCACTTAATTGCCTGGTTCAGGGATTCTATAATCCGGCAATTAACCAAACCGCTGAAGATACAATAAGAGTGTACCTGCGAAGTGCAGTTTCGCCTTACAATGTTGTGGACTCTGCTGCTGGTGTGATCTCTTCCAACGGTTCTGTTGATCTGAGTTTCTTCTATGCACAATCATCCACAAACTACTATGTTCAGTTGATCCACAGAAACGGCCTGGAGACGTGGAGTGCGAATACAATTTCATTCAGCAATTTCTCTGCTTCCTATGACTTCACTACGGATGACAGCCAGGCTTACGGAAACAACCTGAAAGAGCTTGACCGTTCGCCTGCTGAATACGGAATTTTCGGCGGAGATGTGAACAGAGACGGAACAATTGACGCATCCGATGCACAGCTCGTAGACAATGATGCTTACAAAGTAAGTTCGGGCTATCTGTCCACAGACCTTAACGGAGATGACTTTGTTGACGGATCAGACCAGCTCATTGTTGAAAACAACGCATACAACTTTATCTCATTGATCAGGCCGTAAGAAACAACCATGTGATGCAGGATCTTCTTTTCCTGAGATCGGTCCTTTTGCACGTGGGATCGCGAGAAGAATGTGAGGAAGATCTGCAGTAAATTCAAAGGGCATGTCAGAACCGGCTTTCTGATATGCCCTTTCCATCATCCTTCGGCTTAATCAAATGTTGATATTCGGATGAAGATAGTTTCCGGCTCGTTTCGTAAATTTGTGTATGAAAAAGCTGGAAACACTAATATCGGAAAGGATATCAAGACGCGAGCTCCTGAAGCGCGCCGGAAAAGCATCTGCATTCATTGCCGCGGCATCAGTCATACCGGGTGAGTTTTACGAACGGCTTGGTGCTGCCGGGTCAAAAGGAGAGACGGGGCAGGTCTTCTTCACTCCGATTGACCCGTCTGACAAGGATGAACTCATACTGCCGGAAGGATTTCGCTACACGATAATAAGGAAGTGGGGAGACAGTATATCAAAGGAGGAGGATTACGGATTCAACAACGACTTCACTCAGTACCTGCCTATTGACCTGCCCGAAGGCGGAAACAATTCCGAAGACGGACTTCTGTTTGTCAATCACGAATATCCGTCACCGCTTTTCATAAACAATTACACGATTGACGATTTCAAAAGAAACAGAGTGAAGACTCCCGAAGAAGTTAGCAGAGAGAAGAGATCGGTAGGGTTCAGCATTTTCAGGGTGAAGAGAATGAACGGAGACTGGAGGTTTGTTGACGACGCCTTTTACAACAGGCGCGTTGATGCAGATACGCCTGTCCGCATCTCGGGCAAGGCGGCTGAGAGTCAGCTCATGGGAGCTTCCGGATTTGCGCGCGGCACTCTTGCAAATTGCAGCGGCGGCCTCACTCCCTGGGGAACTGTGCTCAGTGCCGAGGAGAATTTTCAGGATTATTATTCTTCAGAGTATCCGGATTTTTACAGATGGAATGATTTCGAGAAGGAATATAACATCAATCATTACGGCTGGGTGGTGGAAGTTGATCCGTTCGATAAGGCAAGCGTTCCGGTTAAGCGGACATCTCTCGGAAGATTCAGGCATGAGAATGTGGCAATTGCGATCGGACCTTCAGGCAAGGTTGTTGCTTACATGGGCGATGACAAAGTGAATGAATGCGTTTATAAATTCATATCAAAAGATCCTTACGACCGGAATGAAAGGAAGAACAACTTTGGTATCCTGGATGAGGGTGATCTGTATGTTGCAGATTTTGAAAACGGAAAGTGGATATTGCTCGATCATTCCGCAAATGATACGCTTGGGAAAGAGTTCTCATCGCAGGCGGAAGTGCTCATTAACTGCGACAAGGCCGCAAGGCTTGCGGGCGGCACAGAGTGCAACCGCCCGGAAGACATTGAGATCAGTCCGGTTGACGGATCACTGTTTGTAACCTTCACAAACAACTCGACAAAGGACGATTACTTTGGAAGCATTGTCAGAATGGTTGAGGAGGGTGGAAATCCCGAGAGCACCGGATTCACATGGGAAGTGTTTGCAACAGGCGGCGCGGCGGCAGGTTTCTCATGTCCTGACAATCTGAACTTTGACAAGGATGGCAATCTTTGGGTTCTCTGCGACGTTTCGGAGAAGAGACTGAACAAGGAGGAACAGCGGCCGTTCAAGAACAACTCGCTGTTCATGTTTCCCACTTCCGGGGAACACAGAGGAAAGGCCTTCAGGTTTGCTGCCGGACCTTTGGGCTGTGAAATGTGCGGAGCAAATTTCACTCCCGATGGATCTACTTTGTTTCTTTCGATCCAGCATCCGGGAGAAGATTCGCTTTCCCGGGACGAGCCTACGAGCAGGTGGCCGAATTTCGGAGATGACATTCCCAGACCTGCAGTTGTCGCCATCACCGGATTTGATAAGAAGAGATAAGCCTGCAGATAATCTGAGGCCGCTCGAAGTGAGTTAAAGAGGTCTCAGCAACTCAGCGCTTGTCACTTTTAGAATTCACTCTTCCGGAGTCTGTTTTGAAATCGATGGACCTTACGTATTGCAATGCCGTCCAAAACATCTTCATAAAGAAGAGAGAGCTATGAAAACAGATCGATATCAAACACTTTTCCGAATGTCGCAGGAATGACCCGTCCGCCTGTCAAGTAACGGTACACTTGAAGCAAGAGACGGCGGACAGACATCAGCATAATTGCCGTTAAGAAATTGTGAGCGAAGGCGTGAGCCTGCCGGAAGAATACTAAACTTGAACACTCTTCGCAGGCGGGCGGACGATTTTTCTTTGGAGCTTTCTTTAGCCTGCCCTGAGCTTGCCGAAGGGTTCAAAAGAAAGCGGAAATAATTTTATTCTATGAGGTTAATTCGACCCATCTTCTTTCCAAGTAAAACGTTTTGGACAGATGTGGTACGTATTGCCGATAAAGAGAAATCTTAGGATTGCATCTCAAGAGTAATTCGGTTATTTTGGTTGTTCACAAAATCGATTTATGAAAGCCGGAATAAAGAAGACAAACAGGGTAACAAAGTTCGCCACAAGATCAGAAAACGGCGAAAAATGGCATGTGGTTGACGCCGAAGGCAAGATTCTCGGCAGGCTTGCAAGCGAAGTGGCTAAGAGGATAAGGGGAAAGCATAATCCTATGTACACTCCCAATGCGGATATTGGCGACTGGGTAGTGGTGGTAAATGCCGAGAAAGTGAGAATGACCGGAAAGAGAGAGTCGCAGAAAGAGTATCTGACACACTCGCTTTATCCCGGAGGCCAGAAGAGCAGGTCTTACAGGGAGATGATAGAAAAGCATCCTGACAGAGTCATTAAGCTTGCCGTGAAGAGAATGCTTCCGAAGACAAGATTGGGAACCACTCTCATAAAGAAGCTGAAAGTTTATAAAGGCCCGGAGCATCCGCATTCTGCTCAGAAGCCGGCCGCACTTGAGTTAAAGTAATAATTCACACAGAAATTAATACATGAGCACAAATTCAACTTTAAAGGTCGGCAGAAGAAAGACAGCCACCGCAAGGGTACACATAAAGCAGGGTCAGGGAAAGATCCTCATAAACGGGAAGGAAGCCAATACTTACTTCAAGACCGAAAATCTTTACCAGGAAGTTCTGCATCCGCTCAGAGTGACCAATTTGCTCGGATCATACGATGTTGAGGTGAATGTTTCAGGCGGCGGATTTACCGGACAAGCTGGTGCCATTAAGCTTGGAATTGCAAGGGCGCTTGTTCACAATAACGAGGAACTGAAGAGTCCGCTCAGAAAAGAGGGACTAATGACACGTGACCCGAGGGCTGTTGAAAGAAAGAAATACGGCAGGCCTAAGGCAAGGAAGAAATTCCAGTTCTCTAAAAGATAAGATTTTTTTAAACAACACATATCCTTTGATCGTGTCCGACCCGTGTTTTGCGTATGCAAAATGTTGGGCATGAAGTGAGAAGGATAGACGAATAACAAAAGTCAAACACTTCTACAATCCGGCATACATCAGCACTGCCGGGTTTCTTGCAGTCCGCAACGCAAATCTGCATTCATGAAGCTGTTCTGGCTTACAAAAGAACAGGAGAAAACCAAATCAATGAGCAAAGTACAAGTTGAAGACCTGCTTTTGGCAGGCTCGCACTTCGGGCATCTGACAAGAAGATGGGATCCGAAAATGAAGAAGTACATCTTCATGGAAAGAAACGGCATTCACATCATTGACCTTAAGAAAACGCTGTCCCTGATTGAAGAGGCGTCTAATGCTCTTGCAAGAATATCAGGCGAAGGCAAGAAGGTGCTTTTTGTCGGAACAAAGAAGCAGGCGAAGCAGATAATCAAGGATCAGGCCGAAAGGTGCGGCGCGTTCTACGTCTCCGAGAGATGGCTTGGCGGCATGCTTACCAATTTCAACACGGTAAGAAAGAGCATCAAGAAGCTCACGAACATTCAGAGAATGGAAGCTGACGGCACGTTTGAAAAGCTGGTGAAAAAGGAAAGACTGATTCTTTCAAGAGAAAGGGAAAAGCTTGAGAAGGTGCTTAACGGAATTGTGAACATGACGAGGCTTCCGGGTGCGATCTTCGTGGTTGACATCAGGAAGGAACACATTGCGATCAGTGAAGCAAGGAAGCTCAACATCCCCGTCTATGCAATAGTTGACACGAATTGTGACCCCGATCTGGTTGACTATCCGGTACCTGCTAATGATGACGCAGTGAAGTCAATTGAGATAATTACCAGGGCAATGGCAGATGCGGTTCTTCAGGGCGTCAATGAAGCAAGGATAAAGGAAGAGGATGAATCTGAAGAAATGAAAGAGAAGCTCGAACAGTAAAAATCAATTAATCTCATACGATAAAATGGAAATTACACTCGATCTCATAAAGGAACTGAGGAATAAGACCGGTGCAGGAATCAATGACTGCAAGAAAGCTCTTCAGGAAGTTGAAGGCGACATTGAAAAGGCCGTTGAACACCTCAGAAAAAAAGGCGCCGCAATGGCCGTAAAGAGAGCCGATAAAGCTGCAAACGAAGGCGCTGTGAAAATGAAGATAGCCGGAGACAAGAAAACGGCCTCAATAATAGAGCTTAACTGCGAGACGGATTTTGTTTCCAAGGGAGATGAGTTTCAGAATCTCTCCGACATGATAGCTGAAGCCGCCTTCAGCGCAAAGACAAATGATGTTGAGAAGATCCTCGAAGCAAAGACCGCCGACGGACTCACGGTAAAGGAAAAGATCGACGGGTTCATGGGCAAAGTGGGCGAGAAGACTGAATTCAGGCGAGCCGACTTCTTGAACTCACCCGACGGCTTCATTGCAGGTTACATACACTTCGGAAGCAAGCTTGGGTCAATAGTCGGATTCAAGGGTGCTTACTCGCCGGATGCCGAGAAGCTCGGCAACAGCATTGCGATGCAGGTTGTGGCAATGAATCCGATGGCAATCAAGAGGGAAGATATTGAGCCGTCAGTTATTGAGAAGGAGAAAGAGATATACATGACGCTCGCAAAGAACGAGAACAAGCCGGACAACATCGCTCAGACAATAGTCAACAACAAGATAGAGAGGTTCTTTCAGGAGAACTGTCTGCTCGAACAGGAATATATCAATGAATCTTCAAAGAGCATCAAGGCGCTCATAGAGGAATTCAACAAGTCAACCAACGCAGGCCTGGAGATCATTAGCATGGTTAGGTATCAGCTTGGCGGAGAGAAGAAGTAGTCAATGAAAAAGACTTCGCATCTGCAATACAATAGGATACTGCTAAAGCTAAGCGGTGAATCGCTTATGGGCGAACGCAGTTTCGGCATAGACTCAGAAGTACTTGAGAAGATTGCAGGCGAAGTTGAGAAGGTTGCAAAGCTTGGAGTCGAGATCGGCCTGGTGGTTGGAGGCGGCAACATATACAGAGGCCTCTCCGCGAGGAAGCAGGGAATTGACAGGGTCACTGGCGATCAGATGGGAATGCTTGCTACGATAATAAACTCTCTTGCAGTGCAGAATGCTCTGGAGAAGAAGGGAATTCAGACCCGTGTGCAGACAGCGATAAGAATGGAAGAGATCGCGGAGCCATTCATTTTGAGAAGAGCCGTAAGGCATCTTGAAAAGAAGAGGATAGTGATATTCTCCGCAGGCACAGGAAGCCCTTACTTCACAACAGACACTGCGGCCGCACTTAGAGCAATCGAGATCAAGGCTGATGTGATCATCAAGGGTACGAGGGTTGACGGAGTTTATGATTCTGATCCGGAGAAGAACGCAAAAGCTAAGATGTACAAGGAACTTACCTACCTCGATGTCCTTGAACAGGATCTCAGAGTTATGGACCTGACCTCGATAACACTTTGCCAGGAAAACAATCTGCCGATCAAAGTCTACAACATGAACAGGAAGGACAACCTTCTCAAACTTGTCAAAGGCGAGAACATCGGAACATTAATCAGCTAAACGGAAAATTCAATCATCATGATAAAAGATATTCTCAAATCCACAACCGAGAAAATGGACAAGGCCGTGGAACATGTAAGAGCTGAATTCACCAAGATCAGAACCGGAAAGGCAACTACGAACCTGCTTGACGGCGTAAAGGTTGATTACTTCGGAACTCCCACTCCGCTGATCCAGCTCGGAAACATTTCAACGCCTGACTATCACACTCTTACGGTTCAGCCGTGGGACAAGTCAGCATTGTCACTCATTGAGAAAGCAATTCAGGCGGCCAATCTCGGACTGAATCCGTCTAACGACGGCAACATCATCAGAGTGCCGATCCCACCGCTCAACGAAGAAAGAAGAAGAGAGATCGTGAAGCTGGTAAAGAAATTTGCCGAGGACGGAAAGGTAGCGGTCAGAAATGTGAGAAGGGAATCCATTGAACATCTTAAGAAGACAGAAAAGGAAGAGCACATTTCGGAAGACGAAAGGAAGACCGCCGAAACGGAAGTTCAGAAGTTAACCGATAAGCACATAAAGTCCATTGATGATCTCCTTGCTTCGAAGGAGAAAGAGATCATGGAAGTCTAAGAATAATGCACCATGAGGAAACTCTGGCTTGTTGTATATAACCTGCTTGGAGTTCCGTCTATTTGGATATTCTTCAGGATCTTTGCGCTGTTCAATTCAAAGGTCAGGGAAGGTTTGAATGGGAGAAGAGATCTGTTCAGCGAGCTGGACAGGTCTCTTGCCGTTTTGAAAGGCAGAAAGAGGGTTCTCATACACTGTTCATCCCTGGGAGAGTATCAGCAATCGGTTCCTCTTGCAGAGCAGTTCATCAGGAAAGGTTACTGCGTAGTCAATTCGTTTTTCTCGCCTTCGGGCTTCAGGCACTGCAAGGTCTCCGGAACAGAAATGGCAAAGACATACCTTCCCATGGATTCGTACGGGAACGTCTCGGAATTTCTTGAAAAGGTCAGTCCGGAAATGATTGTGTTCATGAGATATGACCTCTGGTACAATCTGATCTATAAAGCAAAGAAGACCGGTATCAAACTCGTGGTGGCAAATGCGAGATTCGATGAGAATGACAGGACCTGGTCGCTTCCCGTAGTCTCCTCATTCAAGAAGACAATGTACAGAATGCTTGACGATGTGTTTGTGATTGATGAGTTTGACGAGGAAAATTACAGGAGAATTCTGAGCGGGTTCGGTCCCAGAGTTGTAAGGGCCGGCGACTCAAAGTTTGAAAGGGTCCTCCGGACTTCGAAAGAACAAAGTGCAGCAGAGTTTTTTCCCGGGATTGATCTTGCGGAAAAGAAAGTGTTCGTGATGGGAAGTTCCTGGAAGGATGATGAAGAGGTGTTGCTGCCGGCAATTGACAAGGCGCTCAGCTACCACAAAGACCTTCTCGTGATGCTTGTGCCTCATGAGCCGAAGGAAACAAAGCTGTCTGCGATAGAGAGGTCACTTGAACAATACAAGAAGATAAGGTCCGTCAGATTGTCAGACATCAGCCGGTACAAGGATGAGAATCTGATCATCATTGACCGTGTCGGAATACTCTCAAAGCTATACTCTGCGGCATGTCTGAGCTATGTCGGTGGAGGCTTCAAAACTGGGCTTCATAACATTCTTGAACCTGCTATATTTAACATGCCTATTTTCTTTGCCAACGCCGTCAAGAACTCGGATGAAGACGAAATACTGATATCGTGCGGATGCGGTATTGTTGTAAAGAACACGAGGCAGTTTTACAAACAATTCAGGGAACTGCTTTCTGATGAGGAAAAGAGGAAGGAGATCGGCATGAAATGTGAAGACGTGTTCAGGAACTCAGCCGGTATAGCGGAAACAATTGTAAATCACATTACTTAATTCAAATGTTTGACAGAAGAGATTTCATAGCAGGATCACTTACCGAGAGTTCAAAGGTTAAGCTCTTGGTCTTGGAGAAGTGCTCCGGAAGTATTTCAACCTCGGCGGATATGCTGGTGGAAGCAGTTAAGAATGGCAAGAAGATCATGCTCGCAGGCAACGGGGGGAGCGCTGCAGATTCTCAGCATATTGCCACCGAGTTCATGATAAGACTCTCTCATGACCTTGACCGTCCTGCAATTGCAGCAATTGCGCTTACCACCGATTCATCAAATCTCACGGCAGGGGGAAACGATATCGGCTTTGAGAACGTGATCGCCAGAAGCATTGAAGGTATTGGATGTGAAGGTGATGTGTTCATTTGCATATCAACAAGCGGTAACTCGCCCAACATGCTGAAGGCCGTTGAACGGGCACGTACTAAGAACATAAAAGTGGTCGGCTTTCTTGGGGGCACGGGCGGCAAGCTGGCAGAAAAATGTGACGTAGCCATAATTGTGCCCACAGCTAACACACAGCGCATTCAGGAGTGCCACATCACCATAGGACACATACTGTGCGAAATTACAGAGAGGGAGCTTTACGGCTGAAAGTATTCACTTCTTCATCACAGGTGAGGAATGCTCCTTGCCGCTTTCGTCATTCACAGTAAAATAGTAAGTAAGTTCCTGAGCCGCATCAACACCCTGAAGCTCCGCAAAATATTCTCCTCCGCTATCTGCATCCGATTGTCCGCGGTATGTCATCGCAGTTTTTGTGTATGAGTTTCCTCCGTCCGTCGAATACCACATGAGCATTGAATTCTTGTCCAGTGTGCCTCTTGAAGCAGACTTAATGCCTGCAATGAGATTGCCGCCTTCTTCAGTGAACTGTGCCGAATTGCTCCACACAGGCCCGTGATAAAGCAGAGCATCGTAAGCATTCACAATGCCCCAACCAAGCACATTATCAGGCGAGCCTGACCGGCTTGCCGTATTTCTCAATGCATCCCTTACTTCCAGCGGTGTAAGTTCCGGATGCGCAGATAAGATCATCGCACATATTCCTGCGGTTATCGGTGTTGAATATGATGTGCCTGACACATATTCGTAAGTCGAATCATTGCCCGAGATCTCTTTTACTAGTGCTGCGTAAACCATTACTCCGGGTGCGGATACATCCGGTTTGATTCTTCCGTCGCTGGTGGGGCCGTTGGAAGTGAATCCGGCAGGTGTACCGTTCGGTGCAACTGCTCCAACCGAGATAATGGAGTCAGCGTCCGCCGCAGAACCCAGAGAAGGGGTCTGAGTCTGAAAGTAGTTTCCCATTGCCTGGCATACAACCACTCCAAGATACGCCGCCCTCGATGCGGCGAAAGATGTTACCGCTACTTTTCCGTTGAAGTCTTTATACTCATATGAATTGGATCCGAACGGAGAATCATAAGCTTTGTAGATGAGCGAACTTGTTATAATGTCTGCTCCTTCGGCCTCAGCCCATTCGGTTGCCTCAAGCCAGAAGTCTTCCTCCATAGGAGTTTCCGTGGGCACATATTCTGTCTTTGCAAGAAGCAGGTCGGATTCGTAAGCCGGGCCAACAAGCTTTCCTTCTTTGTAACCGCTCATGGTTGAAACCACACCCGTGCCGTGCTGTCCCTGATTTCTTTTGTCTTCATACGATTGATTCACTTCATAGTAGGTGCGGGGATCCCCGTTGATGAAATCATATTCGCCGATCACATTCAGGTCCCTGAGAGCTTCATGATTCTTCCAGTCAAAACCGTCATCAAAGCATGCGATCAAAACCCCTTTGCCAGTTATACCCAGATCGTGTGCTTTCGGCACATTCACCAAGTCCATTTGTTTTCTGGAATTTCCGTAATCGTTAATGCTTTTGGTGATGTCTGCTGTTCTCCCGGTGCCGATTTTCTGCTTCTGCAATCTTTGAACAACGGCAGTTTTGCTTACATACGGAAGTGATCTTACCTTGTCAGCCTGCTCTGCTGTCAGATAGGCGCTTACTCCGTTCAGCCATCTTGATTCGGCAATAATCTTTATGCCTAAGCCGGAAACTCCGTTAACATAAGATCTTTCGACCGGCAAATCGGAATATTGAAGGAGTTGTTCCTCTTCAAGCACCTTCTTTCTTCTGTTGATCGCCCTTTCGGAAATGATCTCGCGTGCCGCATTGTACGCGGGACTGCCCGGGGACATATCAGCATCAGACTTGTAATTGCCCTTGTCTTTGAAAATTATCCAGTACTTTGTATCAGCATTCTCCTGCGTATAGGAGATTACCGGAGTGATCAGAAAAAACGCAACTGCTATTGCAAGACTTTTTGTCATTACTGTTTTGCTGTTAAAAGAAAAGGGGGAACAAAATGTTGTCTTTTCCCCCCTTCCACTTCATGTGATGCTTCGCGGCTTCAGCCGTCGCTTCACTGATAATTGTTGATATAATGCGCGATCCTCATGATGAAGTTCCCGCCAAGTGCTCCGTCAACCAATCTGTGGTCAAACGAAAGCGTGAGATACATGGTCTTCCTTGGCACAATGAAATCGCCTTCAGAGGTTTCGATCACCACAGGCCTCTTCTTTATTGCACCGAGCCCGAGTATTGCCACTTGCGGCTGATTTATTATCGGTATGCCGATATCATTTCCAAACACTCCGAAGTTAGTGATCGAAAAAGTACCCCCCTGTATCTCGTTAAGCGTAAGTTTCTTCACCCTCGCCCTCTTTGCAAGGTCATTCAGCGATCTGGCTATGCCTATCAGGTTCATGCCGTCTGCATTGTGTATGACCGGAACGATCAGGCCGCCGTTGTCCATGGCAACAGCAATACCGAGGTTGATCGTATTTCTTGTAATTGCCTTATATGGAACTGACGAATCGTCAATAACGGAATTCACAAGTGGAAAATCTTTCAGCGCCTTTACAACGGCCTCGCAAATGAAAGGCATATAAGTCAGTTTGAAGCCTTCCTTCTGATCAAACTCGTCTTTCATTGCAAGCCGTACTTTGTCAACATTTGTAAGATCGCACTCGGCTATGGCCTGAACGTGAGGCGAAACCCTCTTTGAAACGATCATGTGTTCGGCCATCTTCTGCCTTACATTGTCAAACTCGAGTACTGATAATCCCGCTTCGTTGTAATCAATCTTCTGCTTCGGAAGCTCAACCGGCTTCTCCTGAACAGCCGTCTTCGGCGGTTCGGTCTTTGCGGAAGGTGTTGACGGAACTGCAGAAGGCTGAACAGCATGTGCGGATGTCCTGTTGTTCAGATAATTCAGGATGTCTTTCTTTGAAACTCTTCCTTCAATTCCTGTTCCCTGTATTCTCTCAAGTTCAGAAAGCGGGATGCCTTCCTTCTTTGCAATGTTCAGCACAAGGGGTGAATAGAATCTTCCGTTGCCTGCTGAGGGAACTTCCGATAACGTAACCTGCTCTTCAACCTGTTTCACAGCAGGAGCAGACTTCACTTCACTTACCGGCTCGGCTGCCTTAGGCTCAGCTGCAGGTTCGGATGAAACAGCTCCTCCTCCGTTTCCGCTCAGTCTCGCAATTACTTTGCCTACTTCAACAACATCTCCCTCTTTGAAAAGTATCTCGGCCACAATTCCGGCCTCCGGGGACGGAACTTCAGTATCAACTTTGTCTGTGGAGATCTCGAGGATCGTCTCATCAACCTCCACTTTGTCGCCGGGTTTCTTGTGCCATTTCAGGATGGTCCCTTCCATGATGGACTCACCCATCTTGGGCATTACAATGTCAACGCTCATCTAAAGCAAAACTCCTGTTCGTTAATTTAGTTTGAAAATATCAATACAGCGTGTCGCTTTCAATTCAATCAGATCTCATGCCTTATCCACATCAAACAATGAACTTATTGACCTGTTCTTGTTTGTCCTGTTAATTGACTCCGCAAATATCGGAGCAACTGAAACAACTTCGATCTTTGGAGACATATGAGTGAGAGGAAGAGTGTCGGAAACATACAGTTTCTTCAGGTCACTTTGGTTTATCTTCTTAAGAGACTCACCGGAGAATACGGCATGAGTGCATGCGCCGTAGATCTCCATTGCACCTTTCTGCTTCAGTGCATTTACGGCCTGCACAAATGTCCCTCCTGTGTCGATCAGGTCGTCAATTATAAGTATGTTCTTTCCTTTCGCCTCTCCGATGATGTTCATCACTTCCGCTACGTTCGGCCTCGGGCGCCGCTTATCTATGAGTATAAGTTCTGCATGAAGCCGTTTGGCATATGCCCTTGCCATTTTGATTCCGCCCACATCCGGTGATGCTACGGCAAGATTCGGGATCTTCAGCTTTCTGAACTTCTTCATGAAAACTGCCGATCCGTAAAGATGGTCAACCGGAATGTCAAAGAATCCCTGGATCTGTGATGCATGAAGATCCATTGTGATAACCCTGTCTGCTCCTGCCTTTGTAATAAGATTGGCGATTAGCTTTGCTGTTATTGAAACTCTCGGCTGATCTTTCCTGTCCTGACGGGCATAACCGAAATACGGGATCACTGCGGTAACCCTTGTGGCAGATGCGCGCTTCGCGGCATCTATCATGATCAGAAGCTCCATGAGATTGTCAGAAGGAGGAATGGTTGACTGCACTATAAAAACATCACAGCCGCGGATGTTCTCATTGTACTTGACCCAGATCTCGCCGTCCGAAAAGGTCTTGATCGTGCAATTGCCTAATTTTATGCGGAGTTTTCTGGATATTTCTTCGCCCAGATAGTTTGAAAATCTCCCTGCAAAGATCTTCAGATCAGACATCAGGATATGTTAATGACGGGTTTTGAGGTTAAGCAAGTTATGAAATCAGGAAGTTTATTTCAATTTATAACTTCAATTTCAGGCGGGCGGGAGATTAACATTTGACCGGCAGAAACGCCTTCCCGGGCCACGCTTCTGGTGATCTATATTGAATCCAGGACGCTTTGAATGCTGATTCCTTCCTCAAAATTGCAGATTTCCTTGTCACCACTGCAATTTGCGTCACAAAAGTCCTTGCTTACTTCCAGATTGACCGCGGCGGGTCCCAAAGCGCCCCAGTGTTTTGCACAGTTCATATTCCTGTGACAGTAGAGGCCAATCGTCTTTTTTCCCAATGCCGATGCAATGTGCAGGGGTCCTGTGGAACCGGCTATGAGGAGTTGAGCGCATGATATCATTTGAATCAGATCCCTTAAGCGTTTTGAACGGCCGCTTACGTCGATCACTCTTCCGCCTCCAGACTTCACGCTTGAAGACATAAATTCATCTGACATTTCCTTAGCCGTGAGTATGATCTCCTTGTCGGGATGCAGTCTGATGATCTCCATAATGAGCTGAATATACTTACCCTCGCTCCAGTTCCTTGATGATCCGCCCGAGCCGGTGTGAACAAAGATCTTCTGCTTGCCGGGATCACTTCCCGATTCGCGGAGAAGCGATGCGCCTCTTTCTCTTTCATCCTCTGTGACAAAGATCTCCGGTATGAGGCTTTCCGGCTCTGCGCCAACGGCACGTGCAAGATCCATGCAGTAATCCGCTTCATGCCTCAGTGGAATGTACTTATTTCTCGACACGCTTTTCATCATTGTGATCACTTCAAAAAGCTTTCGTCCTACGCCGATCCTGTTCTTTACTCCGCCAAGAAACATCTGATATGCTGCGCGCTCCGTGGGCATCACAAGCAGGCCGTCCGTGAATCTCAGTTGTCTCAGCTTTGAAACAACATTGTAGAAACTCTTCCTGCTCATGTCGTCTGTTATCGCTTCATTGAGATGCGGATTATTGATAAGCACATCGGCGGAGTTGGGATTTGTAAGGGTGGCAATGAAACTGTCCGGATATTTTCTCCTGAGCTCTCTAATGACGGGAGTGATCATTACAACATCACCGACACGGTCGGTTCGCACTACGAGGATTCTTCTCTTCATCGTATGAAGGAAACTCTGCTGGCAGATTTCACTTGCTGACTTTCGAATTGATCAATTCTCAGTCAGAAGGGGATTCGGAAGTGCATCCCTCGTCTGTATGTAATTCTCTTCCTTGTATCTGGAGGCGACAAATATGAACAGCACTGCTGTTACTGCCATCACTATCGCAAAGAACCAGAAGTATTCGGTCGAATCGAGTTTGTATGTCCCGTCGGGATTTACTATCAGCTGATTGACTATCGCCGTAAATCCGTTACCGAGAGAAACCGAAAGAAACCAAAGTCCCATTATGAAAGACTTCATGCTGTTCGGCGCCTGCGTATATGAGAACTCGAGGCCTGTGATTGACACCATCACTTCTCCTGCCGTAAGTATCACATAAGCCCAGAACTGCCACAGTATGCTGGGCGTGCCGCCGGATGCTATGATTGATTCAGCAACGGCAAGTATCGCAAATGACAGTCCGGCAAAGAACATTCCGATAATGATCTTCTTCAGAGACGTCATGCGCATGAATTTTCCCGCCGCAGGATAGAGCACGCTTGTGAACAGCGGAATGAATATCATTATGAGCAGGGGATTGATCGCCTGTATCTGCGAAGCGAGAAGTTCGAACTTAACAAAACCAAGGTCAACCCACTTGTCCATTTTCTCCGCCTGCAGAACCCATGATGAACCGGTCTGATCGAACAGCGACCAGAACACGGCAATGAAAATGTACATTATGCTGAGGTTGATGATCGCCTTCTTGCCCTTCTCGCTGAAGATGTCTTTCTTGTAAGCTTCCCAGCCAACGGGCGGGATTGCAATGAAGACCTTCCTTCCCATCCAGAATACAATCGTGGCGATGAGCATAAGAAGCCCCGGCACACCGAATGCAACATGAGGACCGTACTTGTCAAGAAGCACAGGCGTAAGCAGTGTGGAAACGGCGGCTCCGAGATTTATTGAGAAGTAGAAATAACCGAACATCTTTTCTATAAGGTGCTTGTTCTTATCCTCGAACTGATCTCCGACGTGTGCAGACACGCACGGCTTTATTCCTCCGGCGCCAATTGCAATAAGCGTAAGCCCGATCGAAAGCCCTATCCTCGATTCGTCTATGGCAAGAGCAACATGCCCGAGCACATAGACAATTGACAATGTGATAATGGTCTTGTACTTCCCCCAAAGAACATCTGATATGATCGCGCCGATTATCGGAAAGAAGTAGTTTGCCATGGAGAAAACATGATACCATTTTGTGGCTTCGTTCTCAGTCATGGGAGCAGTCTGACCTTGCGACATCAGGTATTGAGTCATGAACACGACGAGAATGCCCCTCATTCCGTAATAGCTGAATCTCTCGGCAAGTTCATTGCCGATGATATACGGTATGCCTCTTGGATATTTGTTTGTTACTTCTGCCGCCATATCAGTAGTTTGTGGTTAAGGTTATGAACGGTTATGAATCGAGTTTCAATTTCCTCAGCTCCTGACCTTCAGCTCAATATCATTAAGACTGATCAGCTCTTTGACCTTCTCAATGATCCTGTCCTTTGACAATTCAGTCATGCAGATATTTCCGATATCGCATTCAAGTAGATTGCAGTAAAGGCAGTTCAGTTCTTCCTTTACTACAGACAGGTTCTTTTCTCCGTAAGGTCCCTGCAGTTTTGGATTAGTAGGTCCGTAAATGCCGAGAGTCGGTGTCCCGACAGCAACCGCAATATGCAACGGCCCCGAATCATTGCCGATAACAAGCGAACACTTCTGGATCAGCGCTCCGAGATATTTGATCGGGCTGTCCGGTATTACAAATGCATTTCCCGCCCTGATACTCTTTGCAATGTATTCGCAATCTTCCCTCTCCTTCTTGGTGCCCCAGAAGAGAATGAAGTTTGCATCATAGATGCCGTTAAGTTTGTCAATTAATTCGATGTAGTCATTTGACTTGTAACGTTTCGATTCCCACCCGCCTGTCTTTGAGATGCCGATGATCTTCTTTCCCTCAAGCCCCGATGACCTGATGAAAGAGTCTGCAAACTCACGGTGCACAATATTGAGCGGAAGATAAAGGTCTCTCGATACTATCGGAATGCCAAGTGCATTCAGAGCATCAAGATTGAATTCCACATTGTGGACAGTTCCGCCGCGGCCCATGACGCTTCTGTTGTATGCATAGTTTCGGCCTCTAAATTTGAATCCGAACCTGTACTTTGCACCGCTTATGAAAGTGATAAGGGCTGTCCGTGGATTGCCGTAGAGGTCAATTATCAGGTCATACTTTTGTTTGCGGATGTTCCTGATCAGGCACCATGACTTGTCTTCATTGGGGTCGTAAGTGAATGCCCTTGTTATGTAAGGATTGTCAATCAGTATGTCACGGGCGTTTCGAAGAGTGAGCACATTGATGACTGCATCCGGAAAGTATGCACGTATGTTCGGAAATACCGGCGTAGTGAGAAGTATGTCGCCGATGCCTCCGAACTTTACAACAAGTATGTTCTTTATTTTTGACTTATCCAGGCTCAAATCTCTTCGAGTATCAGGAAGTTGTTTTCATTTGCTGACGCTGAATTCACGGACTTTCTTTTCTTCCGTTCCT
The DNA here is from genome assembly GCA_019694675.1 of Ignavibacteria bacterium. Taxonomy (GTDB): domain Bacteria; phylum Bacteroidota; class Ignavibacteria; order Tepidaquicellales; family Tepidaquicellaceae; genus JADJAH01. The sequence continues at coordinate 3,878 of JAIBBK010000006.1, read as the reverse complement.
TGAATGTACAGATCTCGTAAAGGCCGCATGCTGAACAATGAGGATTCACCGCCCTGCAGATATTTCTTCCGAACTTGATCAGATTGGTATGGAGTTCGTACCTCCTGCCTTCGGGAATGATCTCACTGACTTCACTGAAAGTCTTCTCAGCGGTTGAGGTCTTTGCAATTCCCAGTCTGTTAAGCACTCTGTGCACATGAGTATCAACAGGAAAGATGTCTCTGCCAAGAGCAAATACAAGAACACAGGATGCCGTCTTTACGCCAATGCCTCTCAGCGAAAGCAGTTCCTTATAGATCGTCTCATTGTCAAGGTCCTTCATAAATCGCAGGTCAAGCGTACCGAACTTTGCAAGCAACTCGCCAAGCATTATCTTTATGTCCTTTGCCTTTGTATTGGCAAGCCCGCATACCTTTATGCACTGCCTGATGCTGATCTCTCTTGCCTTTGCGATGTCCTCCCAGCTGCCCAGCGATCTCAACTGAGTGAATGCCTTGTATGAAGACTTGTCGGTCGTATTCTGAGAAAGCTTCGTCGCGATCAGCACATCAAGTATTTTCGAGGGTTCAGGCCGCCTGAGCTTCGGTGTTCCGTAGAGTCCCGCAAGCAAATCCGCCGTAAACTCTATTTTGCTCCGGATCAGATCAGATCTTCTCAAGAAGCACTTTTACAATTCTCTCAGCCGCTTTGCCATCCCAGTACTTAGGTATCTTTCCGGATTTATATTTTCCGAGCTTTATTAATTTCAGCGCCCTGTTCACTGCAGTTTCGTTCAGACCTGTTACTGTGTTTGTGCCAAGCTCGGAAGTTACGGGGCGTTCGGTGTTTTCGCGCAGTGTAATGCAGGGTATCCGCAGATAAGTTGTCTCTTCCTGAATGCCGCCGGAATCGGTGAGAATGAACCCGGCGCCTGTTACAAGCCTCATGAAGTCGATGTATCCCAATGGTTCGCTCAGAATAAGATTGCGCGTCTGCATGAGAGCACTCATGAGATGAAACTTCTCCAGCATTTTTGAAGTCCTCGGATGAATCGGAAAAACTATGTCGGTCTCCGGGAAATTGCGGCTTACTGAATCAATTATGCTTATGATCTTGGACAGATTATTTTTGTCGTCAACATTTGAAGGCCTGTGAAGCGTAATGACGGCATAATTGGACTCGGCGATGCAGAGTTCCGTAAGTATCTTTGACTTCCTGATAACGGGCATCAGTCTGATCAGGGAATCTATCATTGTATTGCCTGCGAAGAATATCTTCTTATCCGGTACGCCTTCTCTCTGAAGATTCCTGATTCCGCTCGGCTCTGTGACAAAGAGAAAGTCAGACAATACATCTGTTACGATCCTGTTGATCTCTTCAGGCATGTTTCTGTCAAAGCTTCTCAGTCCGGCTTCAATGTGCGCTATCGGAATTGCAGGTATGTCGGAATCTGTCTGCTTGCTGCAAACAAGTGATGCCGCGGATGTGGAATTAACATCGCCGTAAACCAGCACCATGTCGGGTCTTTCCCTTCGAATCACTTTCTCCAGTTCTATCATGACCAGCGCTTTCTGCTCTGCATGCGATCTTGAACCGATTCCGAGATATATGTGCGGTTTTGGAAGGCCCAGCTCTTTGAAAAAAATTCCGGACATCTTGCTGTCGTAATGCTGGCCGGTATGGACTATCCTGTGTGTGATCTTTCTTTTGTACTTAAGGAGCCGGTTGTGGATCGGAGCCATTTTCATGAAGTTCGGCCTGGCCCCGACAACGGATATGATCTTCTTCAATGAGACTGATTCAGTACGTTAATTATGACGGGGCAAGTTAGTTAAAATTAGCCTGAGTTAGAATTGAAAACAGCGGTACGGCAATGTGTACGCATGCACGGCAGGTTCTGTGATGTGCGAACATGCTGACCGGCATTCGGATATTGCGGGCCCTTGTTTCCTGTACAAACGGAACATGATTCAGTTTCTGACTCCGCCCGGATTCTTGATGTTCTTGCCGCTTCTGTTTCCAAGTCCGTCGTACGCGGCGTATTTGTAGAGATCGTGAAAGGTCGGATAATTGAAGACAGTGGCAATTACCTGGTCAAGGGTCTTTGAATCCTGCACAAGCGTCATGCCGTAGTGAATTAGCTCTGTTGCGATTCTTCCGATGATGTGTACTCCCAGTATTACTTTTGATTCATTGTCAAAGACGAGCTTCAGGTAACCGTCATCCGGAGATCCCATGATCTTTCCTCTTGCAATGTCGCATACGCGGCTGATGCCCGTATTGTAGGATATGCCTTTTGAAATTGCCTCCTGCTCAGTCAATCCAACCATTGAAACTTCTGGCACGGTGTAAATGCCGTAAGGAAACACCTTGGGAACGGAGTCCATATCCTGAGTATCGAACATGTGTGCAATTGCAGCTCTGCCCTGATCCATACTTGTGCTTGCAAGCGCGGGGAAGCCGATAACGTCGCCGACTGCGAATATGTGGGGTACGTTCGTCCTGTACTTTTCATCAACGATAACGGTTTCTCTGTCTCCTGTTTCAACTCCGGCGTTCTCGCATTTGAGTTCTCTGATGTTGCCGCTTCTTCCGGCCGCATAGAGGACCATGTCAGTTGAGAGTTCACTGCCGTCACGCAATGTAAGCCGGATGTCTTCTGCGGATTTCTTTGGAACGCTGTAATTTACAATAGAAGTATTGAAGAGGATCTCTATTCCCATGTCCTTCATCCGCGCAACCAGTGAATCGGCAATGTCCTTATCAAGGAACGGAAGTATCTTATCGCGGTTGTTTATGAGGTAAACCTTCACACCCATCGCCGCATATATAGTGGTGTACTCACAGCCAATCACTCCTGCGCCAATCACGCACAGCGATCTTGGAAATCTCTGGATGTTCAGTATTGTGTCTGAATCATGGACTCTCTTGCCGTCGAACGGAATGTCTTTCGGGTTGACAGGATAGGAGCCGGTCGCAATGAGTATATTTTCTCCCCGGATCGTTTCTGTCTTATCTTCGTTACTGATCTCAATTCTGTGATCGTCAGCAAATGATGCGGTTCCTTTGTATGAGTCAACATTGTGGCGAAGAAGATTATTGCTCACTTCCTGTTCCATATCGGTCCGGGCGATGTCTCTCCGGTATGTGAAGCTCTGATACCGGGTTTTCCGGAGGGTGTTGTCCGATTCCTCGAAGATCTGCTTCTCGTAAACCCTGGAGAAATACAGCGCAGTTTCTTTGAGGGTCTTTGAAGGCAGTGTGCCTGTCTGCACTCCGGCGCCGCCGTATTTCTGTGCCTTTTCAATGAGTGCGACTTTCTTTCCGAAATATGCCGCTTTGACTGCCGCCTTCTCCCCGGCCGGGCCCGAACCTATGACAATCAGGTCATAGATTTTCTTAGTTTTGGTCAATTGACTATTGTTTAACAAGTCAATTTAGAGAAATATGAATGAAAGTGTAAGTGCATAGTCGAAGATACCGCAATGCGGTATGATCTGATCAGCAGGAGATCTCAGTACTGATGCAAAGAGAATCAGGTCAGAACAAATATTGCAATATGGAAACAACAATAACTCACTTCACCAGCGCCATGCGGTTCTTCACCGTCATACTTCCCGCAGTGAGTACAGAGTAATATATTCCTGACGGCAATTCAGACGCGTCAAAGTCCACGCCGTATTCTCCCGCTTCGTTTGTGCCGCGGTAGAGGTCCTTCACAAGCCTTCCGCTGATGTCATAGATCATTATCGAAACATCTGACCTTTCGCTTAGACCGAATGTGATCCTTGTCTTCGGATTGAAAGGATTTGGATAATTGCTCAGACTGGTTTCAACCGTATTTGATGAGTGTTGGGTGTTGTCTTTGTCGCCTGAGCGGAAGAGGTTCTCAAATGGAT
>JAIBBK010000072.1 GCA_019694675.1 Ignavibacteria bacterium | reverse complement strand
GCGGAGTTTCACGAAAGGGAAGTGTACGATCTGTTCGGTGTGAAGTTCAGAGGACATCCGGACCTCAGAAGAATTCTGCTTGAAGAAGACTGGACAGGATTTCCTCTCAGGAAGGACTACAAAGATGAAGCTAACATTGTGGAGCTATGAATACCGAAACTGTTGAACTTGGAAAGGAAACTCAGGAGTACTTCATAAACATGGGACCTCAGCATCCGTCAACTCACGGTGTGCTGAGACTTCTTCTCACCCTCGACGGCGAGATCATTAAGAAAGTTGAACCGCACATCGGATATATTCACCGCTCAATTGAGAAGATGTGCGAACACGATTCCTATCAGCAGATAGTTCACCTTACGGACAGGATGGATTATCTCTCCTGCCATATGAACAACGAAGCCGTATGCCTTGCGGTGGAAGCGGGGCTTCAGCTTGAAGTGCCCGAACGGGTCAAAGTGATCCGAACGATCGTATCCGAACTTACAAGGCTTTCATCGCATCAGTTGTGGTGGGGTGTTATGGGTATGGACCTCGGCGCGATCACAACCTTTCTTTACGGATTCCGCGACCGGGAAATGATAACTGATATTTTCGAGGAGACCTGCGGAGCAAGGCTTACAATGAACTACAATGTTCCGGGCGGAGTGATGTTTGACATTCATCCGAACTTTCAGAAAAGAACCAAAGAGTTCATCACGCACTTCAAAAAAAAGCTTCCGGAATATGAAGAACTGCTTACGGGAAACGTGATCTTTGAAGAGCGCACAAAAGACATCGGCTATCTCTCCAAGGAGGATGCAATTTCGTACGGCGTGACGGGGCCCTCGGGAAGAGCTTCCGGCTTTTCGTGCGACATAAGGAAGAAGCATCCGTACAGTGCGTATGACCGGGTAGAGTTCAGAGAGGTCATTCATACAGACGGAGACACTTATGCAAGATACGTGGTGAGAATGGATGAGATGCGCGAGTCAATGCACATTATAGAACAGCTCATAGACAACATTCCCGAAGGCGAGCACAAGGCAAAGACGAAGGCAGTGATAAAGCTTCCGGAAGGCGAATACTACCAGAGGATTGAAACTGCCCGCGGTGAACTCGGAGTGTACGTGATAAGCGACAACAAAAAGAGCCCTTACAGAGTGAAGTTCCGCTCACCGGGCTTCTCAAATTTGTCCGCGCTTGATACAATGGCAAGAGGATGCAAGATAGCCGACCTCGTAGCAATGATGTCAACGCTGGACCTCGTAATCCCTGACATAGACAGATGAAACCTGTATTCCTTAAGTTCAGCTTGTATGATTTTTCGGAGTGGATAAAATCCATTCATCAATGGCTCATAGAACTCGCAGGCCCGACAATAGGCCATCTTCTCGGACTCGCGCTTGTTGGTACATGCTTCCTACTTTTCACGGCCCTGCTCGGGCTTTCGGTGGTATATATTGAAAGAAAAGTCTGTGCGTTCTTTCAGCAGAGACTTGGTCCAATGAGAGTGGGACCTTACGGAACCGCGCAGACGGTGGCTGACATAATCAAGCTGCTTTTCAAAGAGCCGACCATGACAAAGGAGTCCGACAAGTTCCTGTTCATGCTTGCGCCGTTCATTATTATGATAGCGCCCTTCATGGTGCTCGCGGCGATCCCGTTTGCAAAGGGACTTCATGTGATGGACCTCAACATAGGACTCTTCTTCATACTTGCGGTGTCGTCAATAGGCGTGACCGGCATACTTCTGGCTGGATGGTCGAGCAATAACAAATATTCCCTCATCGGCGCGATGAGAAGCGGCGCACAGATCGTCAGCTATGAGCTCTCCGTTGCGCTTTCACTGCTTACCATTGTGGTCCTCACCGGAAGCCTTCAGCTCTCGGAGATAGTTGCAAGCCAGGCGGACGGCTGGTGGATCTTCAAAGGAAACTTTCCTGCAATAGTAGCTTTCATAGTTTTCACAATTGCAAGCACTGCGGAAACGAACAGGGGGCCGTTTGATATGGCTGAAGCGGAGTCGGAAATAACGGCGGGCTTTCATACCGAGTACTCCGGGATCAAGTTCGCATTTTTCTTTCTTGCCGAGTATGTGAATCTGTTCATAGTGTCCGCTGTTGCCGCCACCGTTTTCTTCGGCGGATGGATGCCGCTTCACATCGGCAATATTGAATTCTTCAACAATGCCATGGACCTTATCCCGCCGATCGTGTGGTTCTTCATGAAGATCGCTGTGATCATGTTCCTGGTAATGTGGTTCAAGTGGACATTCCCAAGGCTGAGGATTGATCAGCTTCTTACGCTCGAGTGGAAGTATCTTCTTCCCATAAGCGTGGTCAATCTGCTTCTGATGTCTTTTATTGCGTTGAAAGGATGGCATTTCTGATATGAAAATTGCAAAGAGTGTTGCGCGATACATAGGCGATGTGATCTACGCACTCAAGACTCTGCTTACAGGCATGAAGATAACGGGATACTACTTCTTTCACCCTAAGGAGATCCTGACTCAGCAGTATCCGGAAAACAGAGACACCCTGAAGATGTTTGAGAGATTCAGGGGGGAAGTTATCCTCATCCACGACGAAAACAACGAGCATAAGTGTACGGGATGTTCTGCATGCGAGATCGCATGCCCGAACGGCACCATAGAGATAATCAACAAGCGTGAAGTTGATCCCGAAACAGGAAAGTCAACAAAGGCGATAGACAAGTTCGTTTATCATTTGCAGATGTGCACATTCTGCAACCTGTGCATAATCGCATGCCCCACGGACGCCATTAAGATGTCGCAGGATTTTGAGCATGCTGTTTTTGACAGGACACAACTGACAAAGGTTTTAAACAATCCCGGTTCAAAGCTGATGCCGGGAATAAGAGAATGACAATATGGAGCAGGTACTGTTTTACATATTTGCCGGAATGATACTTGTGTTCTCAGTTCTTACTGTGACAAGCAGAAGAATACTGAGAGCGGCGGTCTATCTGTTGTTTGTGCTGGTTGCGGCGGCCGCCCTTTTCTTCCTTATGCAGTTTGAATTTCTTGCCGCAGTTCAGCTCACGCTTTATGCAGGCGGCATCATTGTGCTGATCATTTTTTCAGTGATGCTTACAAGTCATGTGAGCGAGAAACTCGAGCCGGTGAAGTTCGGCAAAGCGGCATTTGCATTTGCTGCCAGCGCCGCAGGTGCAGCGCTCACCGTCTATACTTTGCTCTCATATCCTTTCCCGGAAGTTTCGGCGGCTGAGATCGATACAAGTATGAAGAGGATCGGCAGCGAACTTCTGGGCTATCAGGCAAACGGATATGCACTGCCGTTTGAAGTGATCAGCATACTGCTTCTGGCCGGAATGCTGGGAGTGATCATTATTGCCAAGCGATCTGAAAAATGACCAACCGACATGATTGAAAAGATCGGAATTGAAAATCTTCTGATACTCAGCGCGCTGATGTTCTTCATCGGTGTTTACGGTTTCCTTGTAAGAAAAAACCTGATCACCATGCTGATGTCCGTTGAGCTGATACTGAACGCCGTTAACATAAACTTTGTGGCATTCAACAGGTACTTCTATCCGGAAAAACTTCAGGGCCATTTCTTCGCCCTGTTTGTGATTGCAGTGGCCGCTACCGAAGTTGCAGTGGCGATTGCAATCATCATAAGTCTGTACAGAAAGATCAGAACAATTGATGTTGAAAAAGCAAGCGAGATGAAATATTGATGAACTATGATAAATGACACTTACTCTTTCACTGTAGCCATACCTCTTATAGTCTTCTTCTCATTCCTGATAATCGGACTGGGATTCGGAAGGCTCAAACCGATGGTCTCCGGGATATTCGGAACAATGGCGCTGCTGGCTGTGACGGCCTTGTCTTACTTCACGGCTTACCGTTACTTCTTTGTTGACGGGATGATGAACGGCTCGTTTCAGAAGTTCATTGCATACGATGCTTTGTGGATGAGCTTCACTGACAGCCTTCAGGTCCGCATGGGAGTCTTGCTTGACCCGATTTCCGTAATGATGCTTGTTGTGATCTCGACGGTTTCGCTCATGGTGCACATCTACAGTCTCGAATACATGAAGCATGAAGAGGGCTTCTCAAGGTATTATTCATTCCTGTCGTTGTTCACTTTCTCAATGATGGGGCTTGTGTTGTCCTCAAACATATTTCAGATCTACATATTCTGGGAACTTGTCGGACTTTCATCTTACCTGCTCATCGGACATTACTATGAGAGACCTTCCGCAGTGGCCGCTTCAAAGAAAGCGTTCATTGTCACAAGGTTTGCGGACTTCGGATTCCTTATCGGCATTCTTATGCTTTCGGGGATCACGGGCACTTTTGATTTTCTGAAGATCACTGATCCGGGCGGCTCTGCACTGACGCAGGGTTCGGCGGTTGGATTCATGGGATTGTCTGTGATGACATGGAGCCTTCTGCTCGTGTTTGCAGGAGCGGCCGGCAAGTCGGCAATGTTTCCTCTGCACATCTGGCTTCCTGACGCAATGGAGGGCCCGACTCCGGTTTCTGCTCTCATACACGCGGCAACTATGGTTGTTGCCGGTGTCTATCTCGTAGCAAGACTCTTTACGGTCTATGTCCTTGCGGCACCCGATGCACTGATCACCATCGGCTATATCGGAACATTCACTTCACTCTTCGCGGCTGTGATCGCCTGCACTCAGTTTGACATCAAAAGGGTTCTCGCGTTTTCCACTATCTCGCAGATAGGACTGATGATGGGCGGGCTTGGCGTATCTGGCTATACGGGCCAGGAAGGCCTCGGCTATACGGCGTCAATGTTCCATCTGTTTACACACGCAATGTTCAAGGCACTGCTGTTCCTTTGCGCCGGCGCCGTAATACACGCTGTTCATACGAACGAGATGACCGGAATGGGAGGTTTGAGAAAATACATGCCGGTTACAAACTTTGCTTTCCTGATCGGATGCCTTGCTATAGCTGGAGTGCCGCCGCTTTCGGGTTTCTTCAGCAAAGACGAGATACTTACTGCGGCTCTCGAAAAAGACAAACTGCTCTTTGCCGTTCAGTACGCTGTGGCAGGACTGACTGCATTCTACATGTTCCGGCTTTACTATTCGATCTTCTGGAACAGCGACAGGCAGTATCACTCAAAGCCGCATGAATCGCCGTTTGCGATGCTCTTTGCTTTGATCTTTCTTTCAGCGGCATCGATCGTTTCCGGATTCATTCCGTTCAGCAGGCTTGTAACTCCTGACCTGAAGCCGTTTGATTCGCATATTCACTGGGCGGTTGCAATTCCTGCAATAGCGATCGCGGCGGCAGGCATACTCATTGCCACTCTCATGTACAGGAAAGAGAGCGGGTTGCCGGCGAAGACTGCGGCGGCTTTTGGCGGACTCTACAGAGCCGCATACAGGAAGTTTTACATTGACGAGATCTACATCTTCATTACAAAGAATGTGATATTCAGGTACATATCCGCACCTCTTGCCTGGTTCGACCGCAATGTGGTTGACAATGCAATGAACAGCATTGCCGCACTGACCAATCTGACTTCCTCGAGAATCAAAGGGCTTCAGTCAGGACAGCTTCAGCAGTATGCTTATGTGATGGTTACGGGAGTAATAATTGTTGTTCTTGCCGCTTTGTATTTTATGAACGCATAACAGACGATGTGAAATGAATATTCTGCTCTGGCTCATCTTCATACCTTTGTCAACGGTTGCCGTGCTGATCTTCTGCAAAGACAGAAGGCAGTACAGGGTGACTTCCGCATTCGGGATGGGCCTTCAGCTCCTGTTCTCGGCGTATCTTGTATTCAGATATACAGAAGAAAGGAATGCTGGCAATGCGGAGCCGATGGCTTTCATGTACAGTTACCGGTGGTTCGATGCATTCAACATTTCGTTCATGACAGGCATTGACGCAATTTCACTGTCGCTTGTCGTACTCACTTCAATTGTCGCATTCACCGGAATTCTGGTATCCTGGAGGATGGAGAAACTGCCCAAGGAATTCTTTATCTCCCTCATCACGCTTGCAATGGGGGTCTTCGGGTTCTTCATCACAATTGACCTGTTCACGATGTTTCTCTTTTACGAGCTTGCGGTGATCCCGATGTACCTTCTAATAGGAATATGGGGAAGCGGAAGAAAGGAATACTCCGCAATGAAGCTCACGCTCATGCTTATGGGAGCGTCGGCGCTTCTGCTTGTGGGAATTCTCGGGCTTTACGTTTACTCATCGCCGGACGTGAACATCCTCAGTTTCAGCATTTACGATATTGCTTCGGCAGACATTCCTCTTGAAGCGCAGAGGTTCTTCTTCCCGCTTGTGTTTGTCGGCTTCGGAGTTCTCGGAGCGCTGTTCCCGCTGCATACATGGTCTCCAGACGGACACTCATCAGCGCCGACCGCGGTCTCAATGCTCCATGCGGGAGTGCTTATGAAGATGGGAGGTTACGGTTGCCTGCGGGTTGCTATGTTCCTCCTGCCTGAAGCCGCAAAGGAAATGGCATGGTTCTTCATAATCCTTACGACCATCAGCATAGTTTACGGAGCGTTCGGAGCAATTGTGCAGAAAGACCTGAAGTATATCAATGCATACTCTTCCGTGAGCCACTGCGGGCTGGTGCTCTTTGCAATGCTCATGATGAATCAGACTGCGGTTAACGGCTCCGTGCTTCAGATGATATCTCACGGACTGATGACAGCCCTTTTCTTCGCGCTCATAGGAATGATCTACGAAAGGACCCATACGAGAGACATCAGATTCATGGGCGGGTTGATGAAGATAATGCCGTTCCTCGGAGTCTGCTACATGATCGCCGGATTCGCTTCGCTCGGACTTCCGGGCCTCAGCGGATTTGTTGCAGAGATGAATGTTTTTGTCGGAGCTTTCATGCATACCGATAAGTTTCACAGGACCGCAACAATAATTGCAGTTGCATCAATTGTAATAACGGCAGTCTATATTCTCCGTGTTGTAGGTACGCTTCTCCTCGGGCCTCTTAGAGACGGGCATGAGTTTGAGACCGGCGATGCAAGATGGTATGAGCGATGGGCGAACATACTTCTGATCGCTTCAATTGCCGCGATCGGTATTGCGCCGCTTTGGCTCTCGGATGCGCTGATAAGAAGCATTCAGCCGATCATTCAGAAACTTCAGTGATGATGACATATGACACTTGATCAATTCTTGATAATGCGCCACGAACTGCTGATCATAATTGCGGCAGTGCTGATCGTGATAGTGGAACTGATGAATTCCGATGAACACAAAGAGAGGGTCATTCCGTTTGCGGTCATGGTCTTTCTTGCAGTCACTGTGGCGGGATTCCTGCCGATAGATACGGGAATACTCTTCGGAGGAATGTACAGGACCGATGAGATAACGATCATGATGAAGAACGCACTTAACATCGGCGTGTTCATAATTTTTCTGCAGTCCGCCGCATGGCTGAAGAAGCACAAAGGCACATTCAGAAGCTATGGCGCTTTCTATTTCATAATGCTTGCTTCACTTACCGGAATGCAGTACCTGATCTCTTCAGGGGATTTCCTGATGTTCTTCATAGGAACGGAACTTGCCACGATTCCGATCGCGGCGCTTGTGGCAATGGAAAAGGCCCGTGAACGGTCGGGTGAAGCGGGAGTGAAACTGATACTCTCCGCCGCACTGTCGTCCGGCATCACGCTCTTCGGTATTTCGCTTCTGTACGGATCTTCCGGATCGATCTTCTTCTCCGATATAGCAAGGTCCTTTGCCGCAGATGACCTGCAGATACTTGCACTGCTGTTTGTCTTTGCCGGCATTGCATTCAAGATCTCCATCGTGCCGTTCCATCTGTGGACAGCTGACGTTTACGAAGGTGCGCCTGTGAGTGTCACTTCCTATCTTTCCGTTATCTCCAAAGGTGCCGCAGTGTTCATACTTGTGTTTCTTCTGTACAAAGTTTTCTACACCGTGCCCGGGATCTGGATGAACGTGCTATATGCGGTCTCTGTGCTTACGATGACCATAGGAAATCTGTTTGCCATCAGACAGCAGAATCTGAAACGTTTCCTTGCGTTCTCGTCGATAGCTCAGGCAGGGTTCGTTCTTCTTGGCATCATTTGCGGCACACAGCTCGGCTTCGCTTCGGTTGTCTACTTCCTTCTGATCTATGTATTCTCACAACTCGGAGCTTTCGGAGTCGTTGCCGCCATTTCCAATGCATCCGGAAAGGAGAACATTGACGACTACAACGGACTGTACAGGACAAATCCGAAAATGAGCCTTGTGATGATGCTGTCGCTCTTCTCTCTTGCAGGAATTCCGCCGGTGGCAGGTTTCTTTGCTAAGTTCTTCCTGTTCATAGCAGCCGCAAGAGAAGGTTATTACATCCTGCTTCTGATCGCCGTTGCGAATGTAACCGTGTCGCTCTATTATTATCTGCTGGTTGTGAAGGCGATGTTCATCAACGAATCTGATGATCCGATAGCGAAGATCGAGAACGACTTCTACACCAAGGCCGGGCTTGCAGTCTGCACCGCCGGCATTCTTGCCATAGGTTTCTTCGGCACACTCTTTGATTACATTAACAGCATATCCTACGGAGTGAAATAAAACATGTCTCTTGGAAGCGGAAAACATATAGAAAAGGAAATTGAAGGGGTCAGATGCCGCGTTGTTGAAACAGGCATGGATGAGGAGAGGATGCGATTCATCAGAGAACTGCTTGAACACAACGGGTACGAAGTGAAGACCGAAAAGGAAGCTAAGAAGGACGAAAGCCTTCCCGAAAAGTACACTCTGGGAGTTACTGACATAGTATTCAATCCTGTCATTGCTGTTTACGAAAGAAAGCTCAGGACATTCGACGGAAAGATCGTCACTGCCCAGATCTGGAAGAAGGCTGATGAGGATTCGAAAAAGTGGTACTGGAAAGTAAACTACAGTCAGTGATCCTACGAGCGCTTTCTTCTTCAATCATTCCCTGATCATAATGCAGGACCGGCAGTCATTATCATCCGGCAACAGCTCAGGTTTTCTCAGAAAATACATGCCCGGGATTTACCTCTTCTCGGGATACCGTAAGGAATGGCTGCCTAAGGATATAGCCGCCGGCCTTTCCGTCGCTTCAATTGCACTGCCACTCGGGATCGCCTATGCGAGCCTTGCAGGCCTTCCTCCCGAAACCGGACTCTACTCAACAATACTGCCGATGGCCGCATATGCCCTGTTCGGAACTTCAAGGCAGCTGATAATCGGGCCGGACTCGGCAACATGCCTCATGGTGGGCGCGTCGCTTGCTATGTACGCATCGGACGGAACACCCGAATACCGCGCATTGTCGAGTGTGTTCTGTTTGCTTGTAGGAGTGTTTGCAATAGTTGCAGGTCTGTTCAAGCTCGGCTTCGTTGCCAATTTCATGTCAAGGCCGATCCTCACGGGTTATCTCAACGGGCTTGCGCTCAGCATCATTGTCGGACAGCTCGGCAAGCTTTGCGGATTTCAGCTGAAGTCTGAAGGACTCTTCAAGATGCTTTACAGCTTTGTGTCATCCGTGAGTGAAGTTCACCTGCTAACGCTTGCAATAGGTGCGGGCGCTTTTGTTTTCCTCCGGCTCATGAAGGCCTATGCTCCGAAAATTCCCGCGCCGCTGATAGTCATTGCGGTCTGCGCAGTTGCCTCTGCTGTCTACGGACTGTCATCACAGGGTGTTGCTGTAGTCGGCTCACTGCCCTCGGGGCTTCCGGCTCTCGCGATTCAAGGAGTTGACTTCAAGCACTTTCCCGGACTGATTCCTAATTCAATGGAAATACTTCTGATCACATACTGCAGTATGATGCTCACAAGCAAGAGTTTTGCAGACAAGAGGGGATACAAAATTGAGCCTAATCAGGAGTTCATTGCGCTTGGTGTTTCCAATATTTTTTCAGGGCTGTCACAGGGTTTCGTGGTGAGCGGCGCAGATTCCAGAACAGCGGTGAATGATTCTTTCGGAGGCAAGACTCAGTTCGTTGCAGTCATTGCATCACTCACGGTCGCAATCTTTGTGATGTTCTTCACAGGGTATCTTGAGCTTGTGCCTGTTACGATTCTTGCATCAGTAGTGATATCTGCCTCCTTGGGATTGTTTGATCTCGCATACCTGAAAAGCATTTACAAAATAAGCAAAGCCGAATTCGGCATTGCCGTTCTCACAGGACTTTGCGTGCTGACTCTCGGAGTTATCCCTGCGCTTGTGATCGCCGTTTTGCTTTCTATTGTCAGGCTCATAAAAATGTCAACAAATCCGCCCGTGCAGGTGCTCGGGAGAGTGGAGGAGACCGGTTCATATCACAACATTGAGGCAAATCCCAAAGCAGTGTCATTTCCCGGACTGATGATCTTCCGCTTTCCTGCCTCGCTTCTATTCTACAATGCAGCCAGTTTCTCGGAAAGTCTGAGAAAGAAAGTTGCCGAATACGGACCGGGCCTGAAATGCGTGTTGATTGACTGCGAAGTGTTTGCGCACATTGATGTTACAGGGGCTGTGACACTGACCGAAGAGATCAGAGAGCTCCGTAAAAACGGTGTGGCTGTGATAATGTCCAGCGAAAGATCGCATATAAGAACAATACTTAAGAACGCCGGAGTGAGTGAACTCGTTGGTGATGATCTGATGTGCTACACTCTTGATGAGGGAGTCGGAAAATATATGAACAAAATTAAGTAATCCGCAGTGCGCATTTAGGAGATTCCTGGCAATTTCAATATCCCGCAGTCATCTGCTTTAATCACTTCACCAAAAAGCATTTCTTGGTATCTGCACGTTCGCCGTCCGCAAACAGGGAATAGAAGTATATTCCGCTAGGCAGATTTCCTGCATTGAAATGGGTCACATGAGAACCGGCCGGAACTTTCCCGTTCGCCAGTGTTGCTACTTTCTTCCCTCCCGCATCATATACGATCAGTTCAACAAGCGATTCGCGTGCAATGGAAAATGGAATTGCAGTTGCCGGATTGAACGGATTCGGATAATTCTGGCCGAGCGAATATCCGGCGGGCAACGAAGTGCTTACGGAGAATCCGGTGGTCTGCTCAAATGAAAAAACTCCGGAGTTATTACTTCCCGTGAACATCCTGCCCCGCAGAGATGTGAATGAATAAGCATAACTGTTCGAAGGGAATCCCGAATTGACCTGTGCCCAGTTATCACCGCGGTTGGTTGACAGGAATATCTTGCCGTCATCTGTTGATATGAACAGGTCGCCGTTGGAATTTGCCGCCGCGGATCTTAGATTTGCAGTGGAATTCTGCGAACCGACGCTCGTAAAAGACGCGCCGTTATCCCTTGACCGGTGGAGGCCGAAAGCATCGGAAACATAAACGGAATTGTCAGGCGCCTTCAATACCGTCTTAATGAAAATGGGGGGAAAAGAAGTCAAGTTTGTAAAACTCAGCCCTCCGTTTGTTGACCGGATGACTCCCGAAAGCGATGTACCCATAAGGATCTTCCCGTCTTTGGTCAATGCCATTCCTCCCACAAATCCGAGGTCCATCCTTACTGTTTGTTGCCATGAAGCTCCTTCATCAGTTGAACGGAACACGAACACGCCGACATTGCCAATTGTGGGTCCTACGGTAACTGAGTATGCCGCAGTTATTGAGCCGTCCGGCAGAAATACAATGCCTCCTCCTCCGGCATAGTTGAGAGGAAAGGACCTTCTGTCAGCATCTGTCCATGTAGCTCCCTGATCTGTTGACCTGTGAATGAAAGATGAATCAACGGTCTTTGACAATGCGAACAAAAGTCCTGACGGTGAAGAGGCAATGAAGGAAACACGTTTGCCGGCAAGCCCGGACAGGAACCAGTTCAGTCCGCTGTTTGTGGATTTGTAAACTCCGACCGTCCAGCTTGAAGCATACAGGTTACCGTCCGGATCTGCGGTGACTGAATATACAATGTCATTGTTTCCCTGTGACATCGGTCCTGTCGGCATCCAGATGCCTTGTGAAAGTGCAGTCCTGAATAACAGCAGTGAAAAGGCAACAGCAAGTGTCCTCATACCGGATAATGATTAAATGAATTAAGTTCACTACTTCAAGATAATGATCCTAAGTTTTCCGGAGGAATAAAAAAATCCTTTGGCGTAGGAATCATGATCCCCGCAGTAATTGCCACAATCATCAGGTAAGGCCGGCCGGATGACACGATTCAGAGAAGGATCACTTCTTATAGATGTTCAGATCCCTGAACCTGAAAAAGCATGATCCACCGGTTGTGATCACTCTGATCTGATAATAGAAGTACTGATTCACCCTCGGGGAGGGCAGTGTGACCGTCATTAAATGCTCGGCATCGTCGAGCATCAGTCCTGAAGGCTGATAAAGTACGTAGTCAGTCGTATCAATGCTGTAGTAAAGTTTCATGGGAAGCGATGAATTATTTGATGAGCCTGTATAGCTGAAAGATATCTCAACGCTGTCCCTGTCGGTGTAGTCCAGTGTTTGCCCGCTGACGCTTGAGATCTTTGTTGAAACTCCGGCGCTGGTACGGACAGAATCACTTGAAACTGTTGCAAGCAGGACCTTTCCTGCCGGTGGATTCGGATTGTTCGAGGAATCGGAATCACTCCCGCATGATCCGATGACAATTGAGACAACTGCAACTGAAGCGACGAAATAGCATTTCCATTTTGACTTGCTCATGATCAGCATCATTTGATTTGGACATAAATTCAATGGTCAATATTGTCATAATAGCGTACAATATCCATTCATCAATAAGCTGAAAATGTGTTATCATGAATGATTTTTGCTGACTTCCCAAGGATATTCACAGATGCAGAAATCCTTTATCGGGCCTGCGCGTCGACATGCTGATGCGGTATCCAAAAAGTTCTTTCATAGGATTTGCCTGTTAATCATTTGGGAAAATCTGCATCTTGCCATTCAACTTTTTACTGAATCCATCTATCCTGAGAATGCAAAACAACGATCGCAGATCAAAGATCGAACCAAGATGGCCCGTGGGCCTGACCCTGATTCTGATAATACTTCTCAACTATGCGCTTCCAAGCCGGATTGCTCTCTTTCCCGCCTGGGTAGCATACCCTATCGGGTTTATCATGCTATTGCCTATTCTGATGGTTGGCATTACTTCCGGAAGTCCCAAATGGCTGAAAATCGAAAAGATCATACTGCATTCGGCGGCGATCTTGATCGGTTTGTCGAATTGCGTTAATCTCACCAGACTGACGGAATCTATGATAATGAATACGCAAGACGTAAGCGGTATCGTTTTGCTGACATCAAGTATTGCAATCTGGGCCTTGAATGTCATGATCTTTTCACTGATCTACTGGCAATTGGACCGTGGCGGCCCGGAAAGCAGGATCACTGGCGGAGAAAAACTGCCTTCATGGTTATTCCCGCAGGATTCAGCTCCCGAGGGCACGATCCCTACCGGCTGGAGGCCTCAGTTCCCTGACTATCTGTATCTTTCGTATTCCACTGCAACCGCATTCAGCACCACCGAGGTTGCGCCGATCACAATCCGGGCAAAAATGCTGATGATGCTTGAGAGTCTCATATCACTTGTTACAATTCTTATGGTGGCGGCAAGGGCCATTAACATTCTGACGTAAAGTGTGAACCTCAAGCAAGGTTTTGTAGCCGTGTAGCAAAGAATCACTTGTATATTTGTGAGCGATAGGGTATAATTGCATGAGTTTAAATGATTACAGTATGGTGGGTTGGGAGACCCACTTTTTTTTTGCATAATTTGAATCAGGTTTGGAAGAAATAATCAAATCTGTAATAGAAGCTACGGACTACAGGATAATAGAACTCGTTATCCGCGGCGAGAAACGCACGAAGGTCCTCGAAGTTTTTGTTGACAGAAAAGAGGGAGTGAACATAGATGAACTTGCCGAGATAAGCAGGGAGCTTGAGCGCAGGATAGAAGAAAGCCATTACGCAGGCGAGTTGCTGAAGATCATTGTATCATCGCCCGGGATTGACAGGCCGTTCAGATACATTTGGCAGCTTGACAAGCATGTCGGAAGGACGCTTTGGTTGCGGCTGAATGACGGAAGTGAACTTGAAGGAAAGCTTAATGCAGTTTCGGATGAAGCCGGGGAATTGATGATTCTTGTGGCTCCGGATGGCAAAAAGAAATCCGATCCGGTCGAGGCGTTGATAAAGTTTAAGGACGTGAAGGAAGCAAAAGTCAAAATAAGTTTTTCAAAAAAATAATATTTACGGAAATGAAGTCGGAAATTGTTGAAGCCTTTACCATGATGGCAAAGGAAAAGAGCATTGACAGGGAGATCCTGATCAGTGTCATCAAAGACTCTTTCAACAAAATGATGGAGAAGAAGTACGGAGAGGATGCCAGATACGAGATAGTGGTGAATATGGATAAGGGAGACATTGAAATATTTCTTTTCAAAACAGTTGTTGATGAGGTGAATGACCCGGCAACGGAAATTGACAAGGAGTCGGCCGAAGAAAAATCGGGAGAGGAATTTGAAGTGGGGGATGATTTTGTGGATCAGATCCACATTGAGGAGTTCGGGAGAAGAATGGTGATCAATCTGAAGCAGAACCTCAATCAGAAGATCAGGGAGATCGAAAAGGAAGTCACCTTCAACACATACAAGGAGTTCCTTGGCGAGATAATTGTGGGCGAGATATATCAGATAAAGCCGTCTTCGATACTTCTCATTCACAACGGAAATGAGATCATATTCCCGAAAGGCGAGCAGATACCCAAAGAAAGATACAAGAAAGGCGACACTATCAGGGCGATAGTCAAGAGTATTGAGAAGAGGCAGTCAGGCCCGCCGCTTATAATTGTATCGAGGGCGGATGAACAGTTCCTGTACAAGCTTTTTGAACTTGAGATACCGGAGATCTTTGATCAGATAATCGAGATAAAAGGCATTGCGCGCGAACCCGGAGAAAGGGCAAAGATTGCGGTGTCCTCAAACGATGACCGCATTGATGCCGTCGGGGCATGTGTGGGAATGAAGGGAATAAGGATACACTCCATCGTGAGAGAGCTTAGCAATGAGAATATTGATGTGATAAACTACACGGAGGATCCTGCGCTTTACATTGCGAGGGCGCTCTCTCCGGCGAAGCTGAACGATATTGCGATTGACAATGAGTCAAAGACTGCAAACATCTACGCAGATGACGATCAGATCAGTCTCATAATCGGAAAGAACGGGCAGAACATTAAGCTTGCGGGAAAACTGACAGGCTATCAGATCAATGTTGTAAGGCTTGATGAGGATGAGGAAGAGGAAGAAGATGAGAACGAGAGCGAGAACGAGAATGAGGAAGACAATGACAGCGGTAATGAAGAAGAGACAGGTGAAGAGGTTTCGGACAGTTCAGGTGACAATACGGAAGAGGAGACAGTTGACGAAGTATCTGGGGGGAATAAGGAATGAACTGATCGTTGAACAAAGCATAACAATTTCTCAAAATTATTAATCGGATGACAGATTCTCAGGAAAAACTAAGAAAGGAAAAGGTAATCACTCTTGTGACCAAGCTGAACATCTCCAAGGATGATCTGCTTGAGTTCCTCAAGAAGAACGGGATCGAAGCTTCAGTAAATACAACGCTTCCGCCTGAAGTGGTGGCCAAGGTGTTTTCGCATTACAGGAAGGATTTTGAGAAAGAGGTCAAAAGGAAAGAGAAGGTTAAGAAGTTTGAGAAGGAGATGCATACCGGCCTGACTGAAGGCGAGGAGATGCTGAGGATCGAGGAGGAGCGAAAGAGGCAGGCTGAAGAAGAAGAAAGGGCGCGAAAGGCAATAGAGGAAGAGAACAAGCGCAGAGAAGAGGAAAAGAGGAAACAGGAGCTTCAGGCGTATATGCAGAAGGTGAAGCTGGAAGAGGAACAGAAAGCGAAGAGGTCTCAGAAGCAGGCGCCGGATAAGACTCAGGAAGCCAGGAAGGAAAGGCCTCATTCCGAAAGGAGGCAGGAGACTCAGACCCCTTCGGCATCAGCGCCAAAACCTGAAGCAAGGCACACTCCCGATACAAGAAAACCGGCTGAGGGTGCAAGGACCGGACAGGAGAGACCTGGACAGGAAAGAGCAGGCCAGGACAGAACGGGCAGGCCGGCTCACGGCCAGAGACCCGGAACTCCGGATCACAGAAAGCCGCATCAGGGACATAAGAAACCTTTCCAAAGGCCTAAGAGAGATCAGCAGAACAAGATCACCATAAAGGACCTGCCGGGAAAGAAGAAGTTTGAAACAGAAACCAGAAAGCCGCCGGCAGACAGGCCCGCAGTTCCGGCAACAACCGGGGATAAGGTATTCGGCGATAAGAGATTCAAGGATAAGGATAAGAAGGAGAAGGACAGAAAGAAATTTGAACTTGAGCAGGAGAGAAAAAGGAAACAGCAGAAGCTTGAGAGAAGTCACAGGGCGAAAGACGCCGCACAGAAAGAGATTGATGATGCAATAAGGGAAACCTTTGCAAAGATGGAAGTGGATGCCGGCATGTCTGCAAGAAGCCAGGCAAGGAAAAGAAAGAAGAAAGAGAGGATCGAGGAAGAAAGGAAGATACAGGAGCAGAAAGAAGCCTCGAAACATATACTCAAGGTGAATGAATTCGTTTCAACCGCTGAGCTTGCAAATCTCATGGGAGTTGATGCCAATGACATTATTAAGACCTGTTTCAAGCTCGGCATGATGGTATCCATCAACCAGAGGCTTGAGAAAGACCTGATCGAGCTGATAGGTTCCGACTTCGGAGTGCAGATCGAATTCCTTAAGGAGTATGAAGAGGATATACTGGAAGATGCTCCGGACATCGCTGAAACGCTTAAGGCCAGGGCGCCGGTCGTTACGGTTATGGGACACGTTGACCACGGAAAGACCTCACTGCTTGACTATCTGCGTAAGGCAAACGTTGTGGCAGGCGAGGCAGGCGGAATTACCCAGCACATCGGCGCTTATAAGGTGAAGCTGGACAACGGCAAGACACTTACATTCCTTGACACTCCGGGACACGAAGCATTTACGGCCATGAGGGCCAGGGGCGGACAGGCCGCTGACATTGTTGTGCTTGTTGTTGCCGCTGATGACAGCGTTATGCCGCAGACAGTGGAGGCGATCAACCACGCAAGGGCGGCGGGTGTTCCGATAGTAATTGCCATCAACAAAGTTGACAAGCCGGAATCAAATCCCGACAGGATAAGGCAGCAGCTTTCCGAAAAGGACATTCTTGTGGAAGAGTGGGGAGGCAAGTACCAGTCAGTGGAGATCTCCGCAAAGTTCGGGAAGAATATAGACCAGCTTCTTGAGAAGATTATTGTTGAAGCCGAGCTTCTTGAACTTAAGGCAAACCCCGACAGGAATGCAAGAGGCGTTGTGCTCGAGGCCAAGCTTGACAAGGGCAAAGGTCCGATCGCGACCGTGCTTGTGCAGAAGGGTACGCTGAGGGTCGGTGATACTTTCATATCCGGCATGTTCAGCGGTAAGGTCAAGGCGATGTTTGACGAAAGGGATAACAAGTTGGAAGAAGCGCTTCCGTCCGCTCCGGTGGTTGTGCTCGGATTTGACGGCGTGCCTCAGGCGGGCGATACTTTTGTAGTGCTTGATTCTGAAAGGGATGCAAAGGGTATCTCTCTCAAGAGGCAACAGCTCAAGAGGGAGCAGGATGTCCGCCAGGTAAGGTTTGTAACTCTGGATGACATTTCCAAACAGATCAAGGAAGGACAGGAAGTGGAGCTCAGGATCATACTCAAGGCGGATACGGACGGCTCTGCCGAAGCGCTTGCTGATTCACTCCACAAGCTCACGACCAATGAGACAAAGGTGTCCGTTATCCACAAAGCTGTCGGAGCTATCAGCGAATCGGACATACTGCTTGCAGAGGCCTCCGGCGCAATTGTGATCGGATTCAATGTAAGGCCAAACCTGAACGCCCGAAAACTTGCAGAGAAGAACAACATTGACATAAGGCTTTACGATATCATCTACAAGCTCATTGAAGAAGTGAAACAGGCGCTTGAAGGAATGCTTGCTCCCGATGTATCTGAAGAGATCGTTGGCACTGTGGAAATAAGGCAGGTCTTCAAGGTTCCGAAGATCGGAAATGTCGCAGGCTGTTATGTGCTCGACGGCAAGATCGTAAGGAACAACAGGGTGAGGCTTATCAGGGACGGCTTCAAGGTCTTTGAAGGGAATGTCTCTTCGCTCAAAAGGATAAAGGACGACGTGAGAGAAGTTGAAGCCGGATACGAATGCGGAATCGGGCTTGAGAATTTCAACGATGTGAAAGTCGGTGACATAATAGAATCGTTCAGACTCGTCGAAACAAAGAGAAAACTTGTAACACAATAGAGGAAAGAGATGTCAATACGATCAGAGAAAGTAGCTGAAGAGATCAAGCATCAGCTGAACACCGCAATGTCAAAGGATCTTTCGGAGATACCGGGCCTCGGGCTTGTAACAATTTCAAAGGTCATCATGGCCCCTGACCTGAAACTTGCAAAAGTGTATCTCAGCTTTCTTGGAAACAAAGAGCCTGCCGAAAAGTGTGTCGAGAAGATCAGTTCAAGGAAGAAGCACATCCGCTATCTGCTTGCAAAGCATATTGTGCTGAAGTATGTGCCGGACATAATGTTTTACCATGACGATACAACTGAATATGCAGACAAGATGCAGAAGATCTTCAATGAGCTTCATAAAGATGAAACAAAGGACTGAGGCCGGTTCTTGCAAACTGAAGAAAAGCCGCAATCTCCATACGACAACCGGATATTCCTTGCCGACAAGCCCCTTGACCTGACAAGTGCAGATGTGGTCAGGATCTTCAAGAAAGAATTTGACATCGGAAAGATCGGCCACTCGGGTACGCTGGATCCAAAAGCAACAGGCCTTCTCGTATTATGTTCCGGCAAGCTGACCAAGAAGATCACCGAGTTCATAGATTATGACAAGTCTTATGAAGGAGTGATCAGGATCGGTGCCACAACAAAGAGCTTTGACACGGAAACAGAAGAGGAGAATATTGCTGATGTTACCGGCATAGGCGATGAGGAGCTTGAGTCTGCCAGAAAGCAGTTCGTCGGTGAAGTTGTTCAGATGCCTCCTATGTATTCCGCTCTCAAGCATAAGGGAAAGCCGCTGTACAAGTTCGCCCGCAAGGGCCGTGAAATAGAAAGAAAACCGAGGAACATACTTGTTGAAGAGTTCGGTATCACGAGGATAAGCGAGACCGAGATCGGTTTCAGGATTTCCGCAAGCAAGGGCGCCTATATCAGGTGCATAGCAAACGATTTCGGAGCAGTTCTTGGTGTTGGCGGATATCTCAAATCGCTCAGAAGGACAAGGATAGGAAAGTTTCAGATCGGCGAGTTCAGAGATTCGGTAAGGAACATTCCATTTATGCTGGTTGAATGATGGAGGGGGTATTCGCCAATCATTGCCTGCATCAAAATTGAAGTTGAATAAGTTTTGCCAATAGAGTAATTTTGCTACTTGTTTCACAACAAACGCAAACCCACAGAGAGATGGCTGAGTGGTTGAAAGCGGCGGTCTTGAAAACCGTTGTGGCCTCTGGTCACCGGGGGTTCGAATCCCTCTCTCTCTGCTCCTGAATTCAAACGGAAGGCCTTATTCATTAAGGCTTTCGTTGTTTTTACACAAAACCTAAACAGCGCAAATGAAAAGATCAGCCATAGCTATTGCATTGCTAGTCACTGCAGTTTATCTGACGGGATGTTCGGGAGTTAAGGAAACTGTGGAAAACGCGGAGAGACTGAAGTTCAAGCTCGGTACGGTAGACAAGATCAAGATAGGGGGAGTAAACTTCAGCAATATCAAGAGCGTTGACCAGCTGAATATTTCCCAAAGTGCATCCCTCCTTGGAAGCATAACTTCGGGAAGCCTGCCGGCATCTTTCACCGTAAATCTTATAGCAAAGAACCCCGACACATATCCCGGCGGCAGCAAAGAGTCGTCATCCCTTATCAAAGGACTTGACTGGCGTTTCCTCGTTGATGACAAGGAAATGGTTACAGGAGAGATAGATCAAACCATAACAATACCCGGAGTTGGACAGCAGGTCACCATACCGATCCCTGTTCAGGTGGACATAATCAAAATGCTCGGAGACGGCGGCATTGAGAGGATCATGAATCTTGTAAACGCAATGAACGGCACCGGCGGCGCAAGTTCACGCGTCTCTCTGAAGATCAAACCCACAATTGATACTTTCCTGGGAGGTATCTCCTATCCCGGCGAAATCGAAGTGGTGAATAAGGAATTCAGATAATGTAAGTTCAGTTAGGGCATTCAAGATCTCTGTTTTGAACTTACACAAACCTGTTTGAATTTCAATATCCGCAATTTATTCAAGACCGCTGCACTAAGTTTCGCCTCGCTTTTCATTCTGGCCGGAGTTGCATTCCCGGTCACTTACTTCATCTCCAATAACGGTAATGACGCAAACAACGGCACTTCCCCAAGTTACCCGTGGAGGACCATAAACAAACTGAACTCCATGATGAGCGCCTTCCGTCCTGGCGACTTTGTTCTCTTTGAAAGGGGTGGATACTTCGTTGGACAAGTCAACATAAACGCAAGCGGTAGCGGCGACGAACCGCTGACGTTCGGCGCTTACGGCGAGGGAGCCAATCCCGTATTGAGCGGATCGCTTCCCGTAAGGACATGGAATGCGCTTTCCGGAGGGATATACACTGCCGATACTGATACTGCGGTAAGAAATTTGTTCTGCAACTTCCGGCAGATGATAATTGCAAGATATCCAAACTCAGGCTACCTCAGAGTGAAGCAAAGCCTCAAAGGATCAAAGACCGGCTTCTTCGACAACGGACTGAATCAGCCGGAAAACTTCTGGAAGGGAGCAACTGCGTACGTAAGGACAAACAACTGGACGATCGAATACAGCCGTGTCAAGGGTTTCCGCAAAGGGACTGTATTGCTTGAACAGGCCTTCAACTATGACATTGAAAAAGACTGGGGTTACTTCTTCGACAACAAACTTAACCTGCTCGATACGCTGAATGAATGGTACTACGAAGACAACGGCAACAGCAAAGGCAAACTCTATATCAAGCCGCCTTCAGGCATTAATCCTTCGCAGGCATTCATAGAAGCTTCATTCATTTCCATAGGATTCTACTCAGGCACCAACCTCAGGAATGTGACCATCAGGGATCTCAACATCACGAATCAGTCTGACTACGGTATCTATTTCGTGGGACGAAACAGGGATGTGAGGATCGTTAACTGCACATTTCAGGGGCAGGTCAAGAGCGGTATTTTTATGCCGGACGTTAATTACGGAAATGAGATCCTCAACTGCAGGTTCAACAATATCAACGGAGAAGGCATATACCTTATCGGATCAAGAAGGTGCGCCATAAAGAACTGCATTTTCACAAACATTGGAATGGTGCCGGGCTACGGAACAAACGGTACCGCCTTCGGCATGTCTGCACTCGTTGGACTTAAGAGCGATTCAGTTTACATTTCCGAAAACTATATAAACAAAGTAGGGCACGACGGGATCAATGTGATCGGCAAAGGCAATCTGATAGAGAAGAATGTGCTGAAGGAGATACTACTATACCTCAATGACGGCGGGGGCATCAAGAGTTACGGAGAAACAGTTTCAGGAACCGTCTGGCGAAATAACTTCGTCTCCGATGTGCGCGGCAATCTTGCAGGAACTCCCTCAGGCAACAGACTGCTTTCTTACGGGCTGTATCCTGATGCCGGATGCAGAGACATGCTGGTTGAAAACAACACTGCAGAGAACTGTTCCGGAGCAGGTATCTTCCTGTACGAAGGCTGTTTCAACAATGTGATACGAAACAACACTTGTTACAATAATCCTCTCTCCATAAAATTCAGGGTAGATAAGAAGAACTCTACCGGAAATACAGTGTCAGGTAACCTGTTCACAGGCGCAGGCAATAATCAGTTTGCTGTAAGGCTGATAGCACCTTCACAGGGATTCGTACCCGCTGTGTTCGAAAAAAACAGATACTCGTTTCCGAACAATGAACTTGCATTTCAGTACGAATTGCCGGGAAAGCTTGAGGAGTTCAATCTCGCGGACTGGGTAACTGTCATTAAGGGCAATGAAAAGAATTCCATTATGCTTTCCGGAGAAGAATATTCCTACCCCAGAATTTTCAGGAATATGTCAGGTGATACGCTGAACTACCTTCTTGATGCAAAGTCTGATTTCATGGATGCAGGCAGGAAAAAAGTGTACGGTTCGGTACAGCTAATGCCGTGGAGCTCGAGCGTCCTTTTCTCCTCTATTCCGGTGGAGAATTACAGCACGCTGGAAGTTATGAGTTCGGACTATTCTTTCGGCCGAAGGCAGGTAAGGTCAGTTTCAGAGTCAAGATGGATGGTTGTGTCTGCAAAGAATGTCACATCCGGTATCTCGCTCAAAGCCCCTGAAGGATTCGAGATCAGTTTTGAACCGGAAAGGAATTACTCTAAAACGCTCAGCTATGTGCCGGCATCAAAAAAGGAAGACAAACTGATCTACATTAGATTTTCCCCCGGTGATGAGAAGACATATTACGGATTCATAGAAATATCCTCGGGAAGTCAGCAAAGACTTTTACGCGTTTCCGGCTCTTCAAGATAAACCCCAGAAGCACGCATTAAACCTGCCGCAAGAAATCTTGTCATACCCTTGCATGATCGAAAAAGAAAATGAACAGACAAAAGAAAATACAGCATCTCCATTTTAGGGCGGGATTCGGCGCTTCTTACTCAGTAGTCAAAAGCGGGATGAGTTCGGGCATAGAAAGCAGTGTGGATGCACTTTTCAGGTCATCCGGTAAGTTCACGCCGATTAAGAATGAATATGCAGACATGCTTCCGCCTCTTGCTGAAATGCAGGAGTTAAGCGGTGACAGAAGAAGGGAATTGCTGGTGCGCTCGCAGAAGGAGATCATGGATCTTAATGCAGAGTGGTTCAGAATGTTGGCATACTCGGAAGCTCCGCTCAGGGAAAAGATGACATTGTTCTGGCACGGACATTTTGCGTGCAGAACAAGGGTCCCGCTTTTTTGCATGAATCAGAACAACACTCTGAGACATCATGCACTCGGTAAGTTCGGGGATCTTCTGCACGCCGTTTCGAAAGATCCGGCAATGCTTCAGTTCCTTAACAACCAGCAGAACAGAAAGCAGAGCCCGAATGAGAATTTTGCAAGGGAAGTAATGGAGCTGTTCACTTTGGGAAGAGGAAATTATTCTGAGAATGACGTAAAAGAAGCGGCGCGGGCTTTTACCGGGTGGGGATTTGACAGGGAAGGCAATTTCAGATTGAGGAACAGATTCCATGATGACGGCAGTAAAGCCTTTCTTGGTTCAAGCGGAAATCTGACTGGGGAAGATGTTCTCAACATAATACTTGAAAAAAAGCAAACAGCACGTTTCATCAGCGGAAAGATCTTCCGCTTTTTTGTAAGCGATAACATTGACAGGGAAATTGTCGAGAGTCTTGCAGATAAGTTCTTCAGGTCTGACTATGACATAGCAGCTTTGATGAAAGAGATATTCACTTCTTCGTGGTTCTATGATGACAAATATATCGGGGCGAAGATAAAATCACCGGCAGAGTATATCACCGGAATATCACGGATCCTGAATCTGAGGTTTGAAAACAACAAAGGTCTCGCCGGCCTGCAGAGAGCGCTTGGCCAGGTGCTTTTCAATCCCCCCAACGTAGGAGGATGGCCCGGCGGGAGAAACTGGATCGATACATCATCTCTTGCTTTACGGTTGAAGATTCCGGAGCAGATATTCAGGGCATCGAAGATCGAGTTTGATTACAGGTCCGGTGAAGGAGATGACGGGGAAGACGACGCAATGAGATCCGGAAACAAGAGGAGTTTGAAACTCAGAGTCAGTGCGGATCCCTCAGGCATTGTGAGAGATTTTGGCGGTATGAGCGGCAAAGAAACTGTAGAGAAGATGGCTGAATACTTTATTCAGCCGGAGCTTGCAGAGGAAATGCTGGCCCTTATCCTCAAGCACTGCGACGAATCAAGCACTCAGGATACGGCTGAGAGCGCAGCGATGAGGATTATGTCATTGCCTGAATTCCAACTCTGTTAAATAATCAGCATGAACATCATAAAGAGAAGAGAATTTCTGAAGACTGCCGGGATAGTAACGGCATCGGCATTAACACCGGGCTTTCTGAAAGCCCTGAGCAACAGCGCTTCTTCAGTCCCGTCTTCAGGACTTAAGTATGACGGCAAAAGAGTGGTGATAGTTCAGCTTTCCGGTGGCAATGACGGACTTAACACTGTGATACCGTTTGGCGACGATGCCTATTACAGATTGCGGCCGGAACTGTCAGTGCCTTCCGGGGAAATACTTAAGCTCGGCACGCATACCGGGTTCCATCCTGTGATGACCGGTTTCAGAAGTATGTTTGACAACGGAGAGATTGCCGTTATAAACAGTGTCGGCTACCCGAATCCGGACAGGTCGCATTTCAGGTCAATGGATATATGGCAGACCGGAAGTTCTTCTGATGAATATCTCAGCACCGGTTGGATCGGCAGGTATCTGGATTCAGAATGCCCGTCATGCGTGAATCCGTATTCGGCCATCGAAGTTGACACGACGCTTGCCCTTGCACTGAAAGGACATACCCGCAGCGGTATGGCAGTTAAGGATCCCGGCAAACTTGAAATTGGCGGCGGAAAAGATTTCCTCACGGAACTGTCCGGAGTTAAGCCGCCTGGTGATAACAGTGAACTGATGTTTCTTTACAAGACCCTTGCGGATGTAACCAGTTCTGCTTCATATATCAGATCTCATTCGGGAGTCTACAGATCAGGTCTCGAGTACCCGCGTTCAGAGTTCGGCAGGGACCTCAGAACCATAGCCGAGCTGATCAATTCGGGAGCGGAAGCTTCAGTTTATTATGTCTCGCTGCCGGGTTTCGATACTCATGCCGGTCAAAGGGGCAGACAGGACAGACTGCTGAAGGAATTGTCAGAAGGACTTGAAATTTTTGCGGATGATCTGCGGACTGCAGGGAATTACAAAGACACTGTTATTATGTGTTTCTCTGAATTCGGAAGAAGGGTTGCTGAGAATGCCGGCAAGGGGACTGATCACGGATCTGGGAACTGCACATTCATAATCGGAGGAGATCTTCTTAAAGCTGGCATGCTTAATGATGCGCCGGATCTCAGTGATCTTGCAGACGGCGATATCAGGCACAAGACTGACTTCAGAAGTATTTACTCAACCATACTCAGGAATCAGCTTAAAGCAGATGACAGGCAGATCTTAGGAAGTGACTTCGGAGACCTTGGTTTCTGCTGAGCCGCTTCAGGAAGTGTCTTGCCGGAGAACAGCCCGGGAATCCGCCACCGCGGCAGCGAAATAAATCGATACAAATCGCGCTCTCCTTGATCTCTCCATGATCGTCTCAAGGCCTTCTCCGTCCGCGTATTCGGCGGTATTAACGGCATATGAGATCCTGTGTTTTTCATTGAGTGACAATGAAGGTGCAGGCTTGTAGGTCATGCTAAGGGCGGCAGCGATCAGTATTACCATCAGATATTTTCTCACACCGCAAAATATTCATTGTGCCTCAATGTTTCA
Source organism: Ignavibacteria bacterium (assembly GCA_019694675.1). Lineage (GTDB taxonomy): Bacteria > Bacteroidota > Ignavibacteria > Tepidaquicellales > Tepidaquicellaceae > JADJAH01. The sequence continues at coordinate 1,255 of JAIBBK010000072.1, read as the reverse complement.
ACATTCGAGAAATTGCTCAGCAACAATCTTCCGAATCCAATGACCCTTCACACAGCCAAGTTTATTGAATCTGACAGACCTATTAAGTAATTTCGCCAAAAAGTTTGCTTTTACAAGGGTTTGTAACAGGCGTCATTGTCGGATTTGTCATCTCTATGCCTCCGCTCGGGCCCACATACTTTGCAGTGATAGAGCGCGCGCTCCGGAAGGAGTTAGCAAATGCCGTAGCCATAGGAGCCGGAGCCGGGTTTCTTGACATGTTCTATGTTCTTGTTGCATTCGGCGGTGTTTCGGCAATTGCATCGCTGTTGCCAGAGTCTGTAGACAATTTTCTGCTTGAAAACGAAAGCCAATTCAAACTTGTCCTCGCACTTCTCGGGTGTCTCATTGTAATTGTCTATGGATTGAAGATGATGATGAAGTCAAAAAGTTCACACAAGCCCGTAAATTTCGCCGGTGAAACACCGGAGATGGCTGAAAAAGTGGGAACAATGGAATCGAACATACTCCGAAAAGAACAGACTCTCGGAAAAGTGTTTCATATTAATACACTGAAGGATCTGCAGTCGGGACCGGTCGGAAGTTTCTTTCTCGGGATCGGGTTCTGCCTTTCATCGGTCACTCTGCCTGCTTCATGGCTTGCAATTGTGGGTTATCTGAAGAGTTACGGTGCAATAGATTCCGTGTTTTCAACAGGGCTGATGCTTGCCGCGGGCGTAATGATCGGAACTACAATCTGGTTCTACATCATGGCGAAACTGCTTTGCAAACACACGGACAGAATAAAACCGAATTTCATACATAAGCTCAATTTTTCAACCGGACTATTCCTTGTGATCCTGGGCGCTGTAATATTATTCAGAATTTCGTCCGCCGGTATAGCATGATAAAAACCTGAACCGAACTTGGACCAAACAGAGACAACCAGAATGGAACTGAAGCAGGGCAAGAACATCTGCAGTTTCTGTCAGACTCCGATCAAGAACGAACTCGAGTCTTTCTTTTGTCCCTCCTGCCATTCGCCTTATCACAAAGACTGCTGGCTGGAGAACAAGGGCTGTGCAGTTTACGGTTGCGGTGAGAAGATCATTGAGGACGACCAGGAAACTTCAATCCGGGCAGCGATCATCAACATCGAATACCTCATAAACAGAAATCAGTATTCAGAAGCAATATATGAAGCCAAACAACTGCTGAAGGTTGAAAGAAGAAATTCCGACCTGAAGAACCTGTATAACAAAGCGGTTGCGCTCAT
>JAIBBK010000100.1 GCA_019694675.1 Ignavibacteria bacterium | reverse complement strand
TTTTCCGTTCCATTATAGACAATCGCGCTGTTCCGGTAAAACGGGATGTGAGGAAAGTCCGGACTCCTTCAGGGCAGTGATGCCGGGAGAAATTCCCGGGTGTTTCAGGCGCAAGCCTGTAGCGCAGAAAGTGTCACAGAAAACATACCGCTCCTTTGCAGGAGCAAGGTTGAAAAGGCAGGGTAAGAGCCTACCATTCAGGGAGTAATTCCTGAGATTGACATACCTCATCAGGAGCAAGGCCAAGTAAAGGGAATGAAAGTCTGCCCGTTTCAATATTCTCTGGGTAGGCCGCAAGAAGCTTCGCAGTAATGCGCAGCTAAGATAAATGATTGTCGATCTGCCTCCGGCAGATAACAGAATCCGGCTTATTTAATGGAACGGAAATTTCATTTGCTCATTTCGAGCATTCTCTTAAGCGGTTTCAGGGCTCTTATTCTTACTTCCTCCTCCATAGTAATTTCCGGTTTCCTGTCCCTCATACACAAATACAGTTTCTCGAGTGTATTAAGCTTCATGTAAGGGCACTCATTGCAGCTGCATCCTGATTCCGGAGGAGCAGGTATGAATTTTTTCGAAGGGTTTTTAAGCTCCATCTGATGGATGATCCCGGGTTCCGTAGCAACTATGAATTCCGTAGCTTCCGATGTTGTAACATAATTCAAGAGTCCGCTTGTTGAACCGATAAAGTCAGCCTTTTCAAGAACGGGTTCTTCGCATTCCGGATGTGCTATCAGTAACGCATCAGGATTCCCGAGTCGAAGCCTGAGGATCTTCTTTTCGCTGAATGTCTCGTGCACTATGCATGCGCCTTCCCACAGCACCATCTTTCTCCCGGACATCTTCATTACATATCTTCCGAGGTTTCTGTCAGGTGCAAATATGATCCCCTGATCCTCCGGGATCTGGTTCACGATCTTAACTGCGTTTGAAGATGTACAGATTATGTCGGAGATCGCCTTAACCGCCGCGGAGCAATTGATGTAGCTTATGAGAATATGGCCGGGGTACCTGTCCCGGAATTTCTGTAACAGCTCGGCAGGGCAGCCTTCGGCCAGAGAACATCCGGCGTTCAGATCCGGCAACAGCACCTGCTTGCCGGGATTCAATATCTTTGCTGTTTCAGCCATAAAATGTACACCGGCAAAAACAATTACATCAGCATCGGTCTTCTCGGCCTGCTGTGAAAGCTGAAGACTGTCACCTATGAAGTCTGCAAGGTCCTGGATCTCTGATTCCTGATAGTAGTGAGCAAGTATGACGGCATTGAGTTTTTGCTTCAGGGATTTGATCTCTGAAACTAAGTCCAGAAGAGGAGATACTCTCCTCTCCTGGAGAAGGTCTTGATTTTCCATATTGAGACAAAGATAAACATATTGCTGAAATTTAGTCAGAGAAAACAGGATGGCTCAGCTTGTCAGCTTCTTTTTGCCTGAGGAAAAAGGTTGAATTTATAAACTGAACATTAGCAGGGCATCCTCTCATCATTCCGCATTCTCATTCAATAATATCCCCAGGCTTTTCAGCAGTTTCCATTTTGATGACGGAGAAGCCACTTCTGAAGAACGAAGCAACTGCACAGAGATAAGAAAAATGGGAATGAAGAAGAACACCCGTATTACAGTCTCAACAGAATGAAGGTGAAGTGGTCTATACAGATTACGGGAATTCATCTTATCACGGCATATTTCCTTGCTGTAATTTTAATATCAGAAATTGAACGTACAATATACACGCCGGAGTATGCCAGCTTAGTGTCCTTAAGGATCCTCTGGATTTCCATGTGCACCGGAACCGCTCTGAAAGAGATGATCAGTCTGCCGCTTACATCATACACTTCAGTGATTTCATACAATTCAGCATCCTGATCCAAGTCGTTTTGAGGCAGAAGTTGGTTTGCACGGGAGACATTAATTTCGTTGCACCGGCTTTTTGACAGCAGAGCGGAGAAGTCATCGCGCCTGAACATTTTTATAACAGTGCCGAAATCTCCAAGGCACAGAATCGATCCGTCGTTTAAAGGAACAAGCGTATTCAGTGAGTTCGAAGTTCCGGTCTGAAGCACTTCCCAGCTGGCTCCAAAATCTGCAGACACAGAAAGAAAGCCTTCGCTGCCGGTTGCGAAGATCATATTTCCCGAAGAACAAACCGAAAGCACTCTCTGTGAGCTTCCGGAGTATGAAGCGATCCATGAATTTCCCCCGTCCTGACTGCGCATTACAATACCGCTGTGAGATCCGGCAATAACCATGAGACTGTCCGCAAAACAGATGCAGTTAATTTCCTGATCACAGATCTCTGACACTGTCCATGTCAATCCTTCATCTGCGGAGGAAAGCATTTTACCCGAAGCAGTTGTAACAAGGATCGTCCCGGCCTGATGAACTGCAACTGAGGTTGCTATTCCGAGCCAGCCGGTGAAAACGGTTTCAAACCCGATTCCGTTTCTGCAGGCAAGTACTTCAGTTCTTCCCGTATATTCATCGCCGCCAACAGCGATAGTTGTACTGCCCGATTCAATATCACGGATGTCAGCAGTGCCTTCAAAAACTTTCTGCCAGCTCAGTCCTCCATCTGAAGTCTTGTGTATCAAATTTCCTCCGCAGGCATATCCCGTGATAGAATCAAAGAAGTCTGAAGCTCTCACAATCTCTCCGCCTGTGTTGCCAATAATGTTCCAGTTAAGTCCACTGTCAGTTGACCTGATGACATCACAGCTTTCACCGGCGGCAATAATATTGCCGCCGGCAGTCTCATTTGCGCTGAATATTCCGCTGAGCCCTCCGGAGATATAATGCCAGCCGCTGTCACTGTCAGGGGATCCAATGATCCCTCCGCCTCCGCCGCAAATCAATTCCAGACCGCCGTCAATACACAAGCCTTTCAGTATCGCTGACTTGTCATAAAGGGTTCTCAGTGATGTGTCTGCTGTCCATTCATCTCCGCCGTCCGTTGTTCTGAGAACGGTACCATATTTTGTAATGACCATTCCTGTCAGCCTGTCACGAAAGGCCATATCTTCCACAAGGTCGACTGCTCCGCCAAAAAGAAACGGCAGATTGAGGCCTGTCTCCGTCCAGGATAAGCCTCCATCCGTGCTTCTGATGAATGTGCCGTGAGGAGTATTTGAGGAAGCATAGATAAGCGAAGAGTCCGCCATGAATACACTTACCACTTGCGAATTTCCCGACATGCTCAGAATTTTTCTTGACCATGTCTTCCCGCTGTCTTTGGTAACCATGATTGAACCGAAAGCTCCTATGCTTCCGTACTTCATTCCTGCGAAATGGGCAGAGAAGAGAGGGATATTGTATCCTGTATTTACTTTGTTCCAGGACACTCCGCAGTTTGAGGATCGCAGTACAGTTCCGCCGAGTCCGACAGCATACAGGATCCCGGGTCCTGCATCGCATAAATCATGAAGATTCCGTGAAGTGGCTGTCTTGGAAGTGTGCCAGTTGAGTCCGGCGTCGGTAGTGAAGATTGCGGTTCCTTTTTCGCCGACTGCGGTGCCGCGGTATTTGTCGGCAAAGATGATTGCGTTCAGATCATTCGGGGTCCGGGAATTATATAATTCCCGGACCCCGGTGTTCAGAGACAAAGAGACAACAGCGCCGTTGTTTCCGGCGGCGAAGATCTTCCCGCCGCCAGTCGCGCAAACTGAATTAAGTTGCTCGGATGTCGGGAGAGGCCTGATCAGTTGAGGTTCGAATAGCGCAGGTGCGTGATAGCTGAGTTGTGAATACACGATCAGCAGATTGCACAGTATCAGAATCGTTTTCATCGTATCGTGAGACAATTGACATAATCACCAAACAAAAATAACTAAGCTGCCGTTGCCGGGCAAAAATATTTTTCGCGATTTGTGAAAAGAATCGGGCGGTAATTCTGGTGCACAAAAAAAAACGGGGCGGATTATATAATCCGCCCCGCCCCCGAAACTAAGATCCGCTCAGAACCTCACCCTGTACGGCAATCCGAAATATGTCGATGAAAACAACAGCGGATCATTGTCATACAGCGACTTCCTCGTATTGGCACTGATGAACCCGTTATGAATACCTCTCAAATGATGTGGATACACGGTGAAAGTCTTTTCATAAATTCTGTCAAATCCGCCGCCGCCCGGAGTCTGCGAGACAAGTTCAAAGCTTTCGCGGTGAAAACCGAATGAATTTCGTGACCAGTGAAATGCCACATGGTCGGTGTCTGACTGGTTGCTTGAAAGCATGATCCTTATCTTGACCTGGTCTCCGGGATTCAGTTCAAGAGTACCGGTGCCTCCGAAGAACCTCGAAAGGAACCTGTTTGATGTAAAGTCCGGACCGGTTAGAGTCATTGCAAGCTGGCCGTTCCTGTATATCTCGGCTGTGTTGATCACTATGTTGCTCTTTCCTTCCTGAGGAGAAGTTGTCTGTCCGTCTACCGCAGTATATTCATAAACGCGCCAGTTGTGCCTGGGATTCTGCTTCCTTCCAACCCTCTTAAACACCATTTCCCTCTTCTGCTGCTGTGAATATGGCTTTGCTACGGAATCCTGTATCCCGTTCACCCAGCCTACTATGATGAAGTTACCGTTTATAGTGCGAGTTACGCGTACAGTCTTCATGGAGTCGCTTGAATGGCTTATCTCAGCACTAATATTCACTCCGGTTACCCTTCTTCCCCATTTGATAAGTGAATCGATCGCAGTATCGAAATCTCCGGAATTGTCACTGACCGGCCCGCCCGAATCGAAATCGTCAACCTCACCGGCAAACAAATTGTCGTCATCATCCGTATTATCACTGAACGCAGAATTTACTGCCAGTGTTCTCAGATATTCGTCATCACTCAGGTAAGAAGGATCGTTGACATTGTCATTCTGGCAACCGGCGGCAAACATCATTAAGAGGATTACCATGATTCCCGGAAATGCGGCTGAAGTCAACATTGTGTTGACTGATTTTGTTGTTTTCATTCTTGATTCGTTTTGTATTTTGTTCTTTTGACTGTTCCGGCAATAAGACAACAGAAACCATACACTAGTTTAATTTTCATGAAAGCAAATAATAACATGTCTGGCTCATCGAACATGAAGAGCGGCTTGACTTTCGCGATATCCCGCTGGATCATTTCAGTTGTGATTCTTGCAAGCATAAGCGTATCCGCAGTCTATGCTCAAACCAATATTGTCAATGACGGGGAATATTCGTACGAGTCAGTCGCAAATGACCCTCTGAATGCAAGGATCTATACACTCAGGAACGGACTGAAAGTCTATCTATCGGTCAATAAGGCAGAACCGAGGATAAACACTTACATTGCCGTAAAGACAGGCAGAAAGAACGATCCTCCGAATGCTCAGGGGCTTTCACACTACCTTGAGCACATGCTGTTCAAAGGCACAGACCTGCTCGGAACAGCCAACTATTCTGCGGAAAAGCCGCTGATAGACTCCATTCGTGCAATCTATGATCTGCGAAAGAATACAACTGATCCGGGAGAAAGGCAAAGGCTTTACAGGATCATCGACAGTCTTTCGTTCATTGCCTCGGGATTTGCAATTCCCAATGAGTTTGATAAGTTGATCGCCTCGATCGGCGGCTCGGGAGTGAATGCATATACTTCGCTTGAAGAGACTGTCTATATGTGTGACATTCCCTCATCCCAGCTTGACCATTGGCTGAAAATTGAAGCTGAGAGGTTCAGAAACCCTGTAATGAGGTTGTTTCACACCGAGCTTGAGGCAGTCTATGAGGAAAAGAACATGTCGCTTGACGACGACGGTGACAAGAGTTTCGATGCACTTTGGGAAGGGCTCTTCAGAAAACACACATACGGCACTCAAACCACCCTGGGAAGTGTTGAACAGCTTCAGAATCCTTCAATAAGTGAGATAGAAAATTACTACAGGGCAAGGTATGTCCCCGGTAATATGGCCATTATTCTTGCAGGTGATTTTGATCCCGATCAGGCCATCAAGCTGATCGACAAGAGATTCGGCGGATTTGAAGCAAAGGACTTCAAAGATTATGAACCTCCTGTTGAAGACGAAATCGGCCCGCCGATCGTGAAGACCGTTTACGGTCCATCTGACGAGAGCCTAACTTTCGCATACCGCGCCGGAGGAAACTCAACAAAGGATGCCAACCTGCTCACCGTAATAGAATACATTCTCAGCAACGGGTCGGCAGGCTTGATAGATCTAAACCTCAATCAAAGCCAGAAGGTGATAGATGCTTACTGTTACACTATCACCGCAAATGACTATTCGGTGATCACTTTCGGAGGAAAACCAAGGCAGGGACAGAGTCTTGAAGATGTCAGAGACCTTCTGATGTCGCAGATCGATTTGGTAAAGAAAGGTGAGTTCCAAGACTGGCTCATACCTGCAGTTGTCAGAAATTTCAAGGTCTCGCAGATCCGCTCGTTCGATCAGAACTCAAACCGCATTGCGACAATGCTGAACTCTTTCGTGAGCGGAATCCCCTGGGAGAATTATATATTCAACATTGACACGCTCTCAAGGATCAGCAAGGAGGAGGTTGTTGACTTCGCCAACCGCCTTTTCAGAGACAACTATGTTATTGTTTACAAGAAGCTTGGTGAAGATCCGAACGTTGTGAAGATCCAGAAACCGCCGATTACTCCGGTAAAGGTTAACCGTGATGCCCAGTCTGAGTTTGCAGAAGAGATCATGGAGATGCCCGCTTCGGAGATAAAGCCCGAGTTCGTTGATTTCAGCAGTGAGATAACTGAACTGAAGACTGAGTCCGGCATTCCGGTCTATTATGTTCAGAACAAAGACAATGCCCTGTTCAGTTTGAATATTGTTGTTGATGCAGGGAGTGCGAACGACAGGCGGCTGCAGGTTGCATCAAACTATCTGGACTATACGGGTGCCGGTGATCTGACCCCGGAAAAGTTACGTGAACAGATCTACAAGCTGGCGGTAAACAGGTCAAACTCGGTATCGCTTAACAGAACATCTGCAAGCTTGTCGGGCCTGGATGACAGTTTTGAAGAAGCCCTTGAGCTGTTTGAGAAGATCTACAATGAACCGACAGGCAGTGAAGTGTCATTGGAAAAAATGATTGATGATATTCTTAAGAACAGGGAAAATGACAAACTGTCCAAAGATGCCATACTTTGGAGCGGAATGTTCTCATATGCTAAATACGGAAAGCTGAATCCCTTTACCAACAGATTGTCTGAGTCTGAACTCAGAAAACTGAGCTATACTGAGATACTTGAGGTCATAAAGAGTCAGTTCAGCTACCCTCAGAGGATCTACTATTACGGGCCAAAGTCGGGCAGTGAGTTGCTCGAACTCCTGAACAAATATCACAAAACTCCCTCACCGCTCCGCTCTCCGGAAAAGCCGGTTGATTATAAGGAAGCGGAAACAAAAGGCGGCGAAGTGCTTGTAGTGAACTATGACATGCAGCAGGCAGAAATAGTCCTTCTGTCAAGAGGTGATGTATATTCCGAGAAAGATGCTCCGGTAGTTTCACTGTTCAATGAATACTTCGGAGGCAACATGAGTTCAATTGTGTTTCAGGAACTGAGGGAATCCAAAGCGCTTGCTTATGCAACCTATGCTCAGTATTCGCAGGCTTCAGAGTCCGGCAAACACAATTACTCAATTGCATACATAGGAACGCAGGCAGACAAGCTTCCTGAAGCAATGAAGGAACTGAATAACCTGATCAGAAACATGCCTGTATCGGCTGAAGGATTTAGCAGTTCCAGGGCATCAATTATGAAGAACATACAGTCTGACAGGATCAAACGCTCTGAATTGCTGAATGCGTTTGAGAACAGCAGGAGGCTTGGAGTTGATCGTGATCTGAGAAAAGACGTATATGCCAAAGTGCCGGATCTTACTATGGATGACGTGAAGAAGTTTCATGAAAGGAATTTCGCAGACCGCAAATTCTCTGTCCTTGTGCTTGGTGACATAAACAAACTGGACATGGCCGCGTTGAAGAAGTACGGAGAAGTGAAGATCCTTTCTCTTAAGGATGTGTTCGGATACTGATCAGAAGTTGAGTTTGAACCTGATGCTTCCCGAAGGAAAGTTCTTATGGTCGGAGACTGTAAAGTCAAACAATTGCGCATCAACATAGGCATCAACCAGATTTGCGACATAAAGAATGACGGCATATACAATGAAGTCGTCCCGCTGGTCCCGGTAGAAATCCCGGAATGCCTGAAGCTGGGGATCTCCTGATGGATTAGGCTCAGTCTGAGACTGCGAATATCGGTCTTTGTAATCGGCATACTTGTTATTGTTGTTGATTATTCCGTATGCGAAATATCCACCCAAACCTGCAACGACTCCCACTTTCCAGTATGATTCGTTGTAGAATTGCCCTGCTCCGGGAAGAACTGCAGAATACAGAACCGCCTTCCACGGATCTTTTTTCATTTTGAATTTCACCGGCTTCTTCTTCAGGCTGTCGCTTGCAGAAAGAGAAAACAGCGACTGCCCTTTAAGATCAGAGATCTTCTTCGGTCCGCCGGCAGTTGCTGACTCTTTGGGAAATGCAAGTAGAGTCACTGCAAAAAAAAGAGCGCCGCAGTTTCTTGCAGCGCCCTTGATAATCTTGCGTCTGTATTTTCCGGTCAAGCGAGAATTGGTTTACGGACCCGCAGGTTCAACTTCCTTTGATTTCTGATCAGGAGTATTTGTCTTCTGAGGAGTAACAGGTGTTTGACCCTGGTTCTGGTCAGCATTCTGATCATTTGTTCCCGGAGCCACATCAGGTGTTCCCGTTTCAGTCGGAGGCAGAGTATTCTGCGGCGGCAATTGCTGCTGGCCGGCATTCTTCTGGATCATAGATTCTTCAACACTTCCGGAGTTACCTATGAGAAGATTTACTGCAATACTGCCAACCATTATTATAGCGGCAAGCACTGTGGTTGATTTAGACAGAAAGTCTGATGTCCTTCTGACACCGAAAGTCATTGTAACGCTTGAGCCGCCTATCGGCCCTGCAAGGCCATTGCCTTTTGACGATTGCATCAAAACTACCGCCATAAGGACTATGGAGGATAGAATCAGCAAAATCATTATTAGTGTAATCATGGTTGCAAATTTAAGCCCGCCGGGAGAGAGTTACAAGTCAGTTTTAGCGGATTTTGCCAGCTGCTAAATTGCCTGTAATTCCTGAAGTGTTCTTCCGTCAATAACTGCTTCTCAACTATCTATGATTTCATATTCTTCTTTCCGGATCCGGAGTGTTATGTAAACTCCGGATCCTCTGAGCATACCATTTCCACAGTTAAGGATCATAAGCCGATGCAATTTGGGGCAAAGCTTCCTTCCGAAAAGTGATACTTCTATGCGTAGATTAAGTGTATGAGAGAAATTCCGAACTTGAGAAGAAAACTCCTGCAAAGTATTTTGGCACATTCGGGATCGGCGATTTCATTAATTTGGTGAACCTGTGCGATCTGGTGGAGACCGTCAGTTAACTTAAATCTCGCAGATGAGCAAAAGCAGGAAGTGGATCATAACGGGCTCGGTGTTTGGCTTTCTCGGTGTTGCAATCGGTGCCCTTGGCGCTCATGCTTTGAAACCAATGCTCAATCCCGAAACTTCTGAAACTTTCCGCACCGGCGTGTTCTACCACATTGTCCACTCACTCGCCATTCTTGCCATCGGACTGTCTTCCAGAGAATATCTCCTTAAAGCCTGCAGATTCTTCCTCGCAGGCATAATTCTGTTCTCATTCAGCCTTTATCCGTATTCACTCACTCACATAAAGTTTCTTGCAATGATCACGCCTTTTGGCGGTGTGGCTTTCCTAATCGGATGGCTTACGGTAATCGTTGCAGAAGTAAAGAACAAAGGACAGAACGGCCCTTCAGGCATCTGAGGCGATTCAGCACCGGGCATGTTTAACAAATCGTCAAATGTCCGCAAACTCAGCTTGTCAGTTCAATCTCAATCACAAAATCGTTATTTTGCCGACACTCATGATCACGGAAAAATTCTTTTCGGGAGACGGTTTCAGATCGTCTTCTGAGGGCTCCTGCTTCGATGTCATTAATCCGTACAGCGGAAAACCTGCGGCAAGGATCTCAAAAGCGGGAAAGGAAGACTTTGATACTTCACTCGGTTATCTTGCATCAGCGTTCAGTAAGTATTCTTCTGAGCCTGTGTATGTAAGAGTTGAACTGCTTCGGAAGATCGCACAGAAGATCGCGGACAGGTCCGAGAGTATTGCGCAGTTACTTACTTCCGAGACCGGCAAGCCGATCAAATATTCGAGAATAGAAGTTCAGAGAGCCGTTCTTACTTTTATGCTTGGAAGTGAGGAAGCGTCGCGGATAAACGGTGAAGTGACAGACATGAGCCTCATAAAGGGTTCGGAGAACGGGACTGGAATAATAAAGAGGTTTCCCCTTGGAGTGATACTTGCAATTACGCCCTGGAATTTTCCGGTCAATCTTGTTGCACACAAGCTCTCCCCGGCGCTTGCCTCAGGAAACACTGTCCTGCTGAAGCCGGCGTCTGCATCTGCCGCATGCGGGCTTGAGATAATGAAGATCGTGAAGGAAGCGTGCGATGAGATGAACCTTGGCTACTATCCGCTGAATGTTCTTACCGCTCCCGGAAAGATCACTGAGCAATTCGCATCGGATAAGAGGGTTGCGCTGGTAAGTTTCACCGGCAGTTCCGAAGTTGGCTGGCATCTGAAGAAGTCACTTGACAGGCAGAAGATCTCACTTGAGCTTGGGGGAAACGCGGGGGTGATTGTTGACGAGTCGGCAGATCTCAAAGATTCTGTTTCAAAGATAGTAACGGGAGCATTTTCTCAGGCCGGCCAAAGCTGTATATCTGTTCAGAGAGTTTTCGTTCATGAAAAGATTTACGATATTTTCGTTGGAAAGCTCAAGACCGAAGTGAAAAAACTTAAGGTTGGTGATCCTTTTGAGGATGACACCGAAGTTGCCTCCATGATAAACGAAGACGAAGCGAAACGCGCAGAGAGCTGGATAAAGGAAGCAGTTGAAGGAGGTGCGGAACTGCTGACAGGCGGCGAAAGAAGTTCGGCTGTTCTTGAGCCTGCTGTGCTTGCAAATACAACGAAAGAAATGAGTGTTAACTGCCGTGAAGTTTTTGCGCCGGTTGCTACTGTCGCAAAGTTCTCTTCTTTTGAAGAGGCAGTGGATCTTGTAAATGATTCTGCATTCGGTCTTCAGGCGGGAGTGTTCACTAAGGATCTTCGAAACGCATTCTATGCATTTGAGAAAATTCATGCAGGCGGTGTAGTGATCAATCACGTTTCCACATACAGGATGGATGCAATGCCTTACGGAGGAGTGAAAGATTCAGGCAACGCGAGGGAAGGAGTCAGGTATGCTATCGAAGAAATGACCGAAAGAAAGATCATGGTTGTTTTCAGCAAATGAAATACACTCATGAGTTGCAGGGAAAACCAGTAAATATTTTTGTGAATTAATCTGACCACCAAACATACATGAACAAGCAAAGCAAGATGGCCGTCTTTGGCGGAACAGGGATGCTCGGCGGCGCCATCACAAGAAGGCTGTCATCAAACGGCTATACAAATGTACTGACTCCGTCAAGGAAGAACGGATTTGATCTTCTGAAGAAGGCTGATGTTGACAATTTCTTCAGGACAGAAAAGCCAGACGGCGTTTTCATGGTTGCCGGACTCGTCGGAGGCATACTTGCAAACAACACAAGGCAGGCCGACTTCCTCTACCAGAACGCCATGATGATCCTGAATGTGATAGAATCCCTTGCAAAGAACTCTCCGCAAACGAAACTCCTTTATACCGGATCAACATGCATCTACCCAAGGGAGAATCCTCAGCCCATTAACGAGAGCAGGTTCATGACGGGACCTCTTGAAGAAACCAACAAAGGATATGCTGTTGCAAAGGGTATGGGAATAATTGCATGTCAGCTTTACAGACAGCAGTACGGTATAAATGCAATTGCCGCTATGCCGACAAATCTTTACGGACCGAATGACAACTACGATCTCAACAACAGCCACTTCATTGCCGCTTTAGTGCAGAAGTTTGTCAACGCGCAAAGGGACGGGTCCGAGCTTGTCTTCTGGGGAAGCGGAAAGCCGAGGCGGGAGGCGCTGTATGTGGATGACTGCGCAGACGCCTGCATTTTCCTCATGGAGAATTACAGTTCACCGGAGATCGTAAACATAGGAACCGGATTTGACCATTCTATCAGGGAGTACATTGACATCGCCAAAAAAGTGTTCGAGTACAGCGGCGAGATCAAATGGGATACATCGAAGCCGGACGGCATGTATGAAAAGAGAACCGACATAACTTACCTCAAGAGCATAATGCCGCAATACGATCCGAGGCCGTTTGAAGACGGGCTCAGGGAAGTGCTCAAGGTTGATTTTGGCGTGGAAGTATAGCGCCTGTTGTTTCAAAGTCTGACCTTCGCCCGCAGTCAGCGCTGCGGGCTTTCTTTTATAACCCCGACACAATGAGCGGATTCTTTCTGCATAAGTCCTCACAATAGACACTCATTACTTCCTACATTTTCACGCTCCGATTGAGTAGATTGCCTGCTTTCAAACCGAAAACAGACTAAATTGGGAACACCCGCAAAATCAGATACCGCTGAAAAGATAGTTTCATTGTCAAAGAGGCGCGGCTTCATCTTTCAGTCATCCGAGATCTACGGAGGCCTCAACGGCTGTTATGATTACGGCCCGCTGGGAGTGGAGCTTCTGCGCAACATAAAGGAAGCGTGGTGGAAGGAAATGACCTACCGCGAGGATATTGAAGGAATTGATGCATCCATACTTATGCATCCGAGAGTCTGGGAAGCATCCGGACATGTTGAGCACTTCACAGATCCTATGGTCGACTGCAAGGAATGCAAAGCGAGATTCAGGGAAGATCAGATCGGGGAATTGGAATGCGGCAACAAGGCATATAAGGGAAGGAAAGCTCTGAAGTGCATGGAGGAAGGCAAATTCACTGAGGCAAGGAATTTCAACCTTATGTTCAAGACGCATATAGGCCCTCTTGAAGAGTCTTCCGCGGTTGTTTTTCTCAGGCCGGAGACGGCACAGGGTATATATGTGAACTTCAGCAATGTGAAGGACTCTTCACGCCAGAAACTTCCGTTCGGCATTGCTCAGATCGGGAAGGCATTCAGAAACGAGATCAACACAAAGAACTTCCTTTTCAGGACAAGGGAGTTTGAGCAGATGGAGATGCAGTATTTCATTGACCCGAAGGAAGATGAAAGATTCTTTGAATACTGGAGAGGCGAAAGACTCGGCTGGTTCAAAAAGTACGGAATGCGTCCCGAGAGACTGAAACTGCATGTGCATGAGAAACTCGCTCACTATGCAAAGGCCGCAGTTGACATAGAATATGAGTTTCCCTTCGGCTGGGGAGAAATTGAAGGCATTCACAACAGAACCGACTACGACCTTAAGAGGCATACTGAATTTTCCGGGAAGAAGATTGAGTATTTCGATGATCAGACCAAGGAGAGATACACTCCGTATGTGATAGAGACTTCTGCCGGAGCCTCAAGGAGTTTCTTTGCGTTCCTCTGCAATGCATATGATGAAGAGGAAGTGACTAAGCAGAACGATGACGGATCGACATCATCGGAAACGAGGACCGTGCTCAGGTTTCACCCTGCGCTTGCGCCCGTGAAAGTCGCGGTGTTTCCTCTGGTGAACCGTGACGGTATGCAGGATATAGCCCACAATATCAACGATGACCTAAGGAGGAAGTTCAAATCGTTTTACGATGACTCGGGTGCTGTGGGAAGAAGGTACAGAAGGCAGGACGAATGCGGCACGCCTTTCTGCATCACCGTGGATTCGGAAACACTTTATGACAATACCGTTACCGTGAGGGAGCGCGATTCGATGAATCAGGAGAGGATCAACAAGGACAATATAGTTGACTACCTCAAAGGAAAGCTCGAGGTATAGCTTGAACGTCGAGCTTATCATAGGCCTTGTAGCCGCGTCGCTGACAACATTCGGATTTCTGCCGCAATCAATAAAAGCAATAAGAACGAAGCATACCGGAGACCTTTCTCTCATTACACTCATAATGCTTGAGGTCGGCATAATCATCTGGATAATCTACGGCTATCTCAAGAGCGATATTCCTCTTCTTGCCGCCAACTGCATCTCACTGGTGTTTATGACCTTCACACTGATCCTGAAGCTGAGACATGGATAGCTCAGTTCTCAGGAATGTAAGCATGTTTTCAGTGCTTAATGACAAGGAGTTGTCAAAGATCTATTCATTCTCCACGCCCAAATCACTTGATAAGGGCGAAATGGTCTTCTTTGAGACCGAGCCTTATCTCGGATTCTATGTTGTCGTGGAAGGTTGTATCAAGATCTTCAAAATAAAGGGAGACGGAAGAGAACAGATAATTCACTTTGTTCATCCCTACGGTACGTTTGCAGAAGTGCCCATGTTTGAACAATACGAAAAAATACTGAATGACCAGTTCACGTATCCGGCCAATGCAATGGCAACTGAAAAGGATACGAAAGTTCTTCTCATCAGGTCAGGACTGTTTTACGAACTTCTCCGGAAGAACCACGAGATCTCGCTGAAAATGCTCGGCGCACTGTCAAAGCGGCTGAGGCACCTAAACAACTACATTGAGACAAGGATGAAGGACATTCCTCACAGACTTGCCGAGTTCCTTGTTCAGGAATGCAGAAGAAGCGGCGGCAGTGACATTCACAAAGTGGAGATAGAGATCACAAAGCACGACCTTGCGTCTTATCTCGGTACAATTGACGAAACACTCTCCAGAACATTCAAAAAGTTTCAGGACGACGGGCTGATACAAATGAAAGGAAAGTTCGTTACAATCACAGATATAAAGAAACTCCTCAGGATCGCCGAAGAGTAAAGAACCTCGTTCTTCGCCTGCTCTGATTCCGCACAATTTTCCCCATGTTTTCACACTTCACTTCAGTATTGACTTAAGTCAAACCATTTCCCGCTCAATTCCGGTAGTTTTGTATAGCTATGGAAAACACCGGTTCAAAGAATATTTCAGCTTCAACAACTCTCGCGTCAGCGGTAATACAATCTCTTGAGGCATCCAAAGTCTTTGACAGCCATGAAATAGACTACGGCAACTTCGGTTCCATGAGCATTCATGAAGCATGCGCCAGTTACGGAACAGATGAGAAGGAACTTCTGAAAGAACTGAATGATGCCGATGGATCTCTGAACATTTGCGGAAACACCGGTGACTGGGAAGCTCCTTTCCTGTGTGAATTCATAAAGGCAAGCATGCATGCCCGGTTATTAAAGAGACTCCCGGAAGTCAGGCACCGGCTGGCTGCGGCGGAGAGAGAGAAGATCATCGGCAAGAGTGCAATGAGATCATTCAGGGAATTTGCAGACAATCTGCAGTTTCATATAAACAAAGAGCAAAGAATGATCTTTCCCTACATAAGGAGGATTGCATCTGCGGCGGATTCCGCAATGGTGCTTGAGATGGCGCCGTTCGGAAGGGTTGCCAATCCGTTGAAATCCCTCGAGGCGGAACATTCAGATATGACGCGTGCCGTCAAGGAGATCATCGATGAAGTGAAAAAAGCGGCCGGTCAAAATGACAATAACAAAGTTCTGCAGACGCTTTTGAAAGAATTGAAGGAGCTTGCCTCCGCGCTCAGACTCTACATTCATTTTGAAAACAATCTGCTCTTTCCCAAGACGATCATGCTCGAAAGAAGAGTCTTGACAACTACTGACAGAAGAAAAATATCACGCAAAACAAAAATCAACTAAAGATGAAAACATCAATTCACATTTCAGCAATTGCACTTCTCATGTTCACTGCCGCAGCATTTGTTTCGGGATGCGGAGACGACCCCTCAAAGGGCATCGGACCCGTAAAGGAAGTTAAGCTCGATGCGACGGTGAACGAGGAAATGTCAAACAAGGGGAAGGCAATATTTGAGCAAAAGTGTGTCTCCTGCCACAAGTGGAACGAGAAGCTCGTTGGACCGGCATTGTCAGGAGTTACGAAGAGAAGAAAGCCGGAATGGATAATGAACATGATCCTCAATCCGGTTGAAATGACCCAGAAGAATCCGGAAGCACAGGCATTATACAATCAGTTGCTTGTTCAAATGACTTTTCAGGATGTGACACAGGATGATGCAAGAAGTATACTCGAGTATTTCCGCTCCATGGATAAATGAACGGATAAATAAACGGATAAATAAACGGATCCAATAAATCAAATGCTATCAGAGATGAAAAATCAAAAACTAAGAAACTACCTCCTGATGCTCCTTGCAGTGTCGGCAATTTCCTTTGCGGCCGGGGGTTGTTCCTCTAAGAAGGAAACTAAGGGCCCGTCGCTTTCCGGCGACGAGGCAAGCAAGGTCTATGTTGAACCCGGGAAATATGATGAGTTCTACTTCTTCATTTCAGGAGGTTTCAGCGGGCAGGTTTCCGCGTACGGAATTCCGTCGGGCAGGCTCCTCAGAGTCGTACCCGTATTTTCCGTAAATCCGGAAAACGGCTACGGCTACACTGAAGAGACTAAGCCGATGCTTATGACATCTTACGGATTCATTCCATGGGATGACTCGCACCACGCGGAGCTTTCTCAGACCAACGGGGTGCCCGACGGCAAGTGGCTTTTCATAAACGGAAACAACACTCCAAGAATTGCGAGAATTGATCTTGCAACATTCAGGACAGTCGAGATAATCGAGATCCCGAACAGCGCGGGAAACCACTCTTCGCCTTTTACAACTCCGAACTCGGATTATGTTGTGGCCGGTACAAGATTCAGTCTGCCGATTGAGAACAAAGACGTACCTATCTCTTCGTACAAGGAGAACTTCAAGGGCTCGCTCAGTTTCATCAAGGTGGATAAGGAATCGGGAAAGATGGGAATTGACTTTCAGATCATCACGCCTCCTTTTGACTATGACCTGAGCCATGCTGGAAAAGGGCCGTCTGACGGCTGGTTCTTCTTCTCATGCTACAATTCCGAACAGGCACACACTCTGCTTGAGGTGAACGCTTCCCAGAAAGATAAAGACTTCGTCCTCGCAGTGAATTACAGGAAGATCGCCGAGCTGGTTGCTTCCGGCGGCAAGGGTACAATGGGAAAGACGAGATTTGCGCACAATGTGTTTGACGAGAAGACACAAACTGCAGCAACGGAATGGGTTGAACAGGTAAAGACTGTAAATGCCGCAGACCTTAAAGGCATGATGTATTATATGCCGTGCCCGAAATCACCACACGGAGCGGATGTTGACCCGACAGGCGAATACATTACCGCAGGAGGAAAACTCGCTGCAGTCATTCCGGTTTACTCATTCTCGAAGATGATCAAGGCAATTGAAGGAAATCAGACAGACGGCGAAATTGACGGAATACCGGTACTGAAATATGACGCAGTGCTTGCGGGTGAAGTTCAGAATCCGGGGCTCGGACCGCTTCATACAGAGTTCGATGACAAGGGCTTTGCATATACATCTGCATTCGTGTCATCCGAAGTGGTAAAGTGGAAAGTTGCTACGCGCGAAGTTGTTGACAGGATCCCGACGTATTACTCGATCGGACACCTTACTGTTCCAGGCGGTGACTCTAAACAGCCGTGGGGAAAGTATCTGCTGGCAATGAACAAGATCACGAAAGACAGATATCTGCCTACCGGACCCGAACTTTCGCAATCTGCTCAGCTAATTGATATCTCCGGAGATAAGATGCGGCTGCTGAGCGATTTTCCGACAGTCGGCGAGCCTCACTATGCACAGGCAATACCTGCAGATCTTATAATGAAGAATCAGGTCAAGATATACAAGCTTTCAGAGAACATGAATCCGTACGCGATCAAAACACCCGGAGAAGCCCGTGCTGAAAGAAAGGACGGAGCAGTTCATATCTATCTCGGTGCCATAAGGTCACACTTTACACCAGACAATGTAGAAGGAGTGAATGTGGGCGAGACGGTTTACTTCCACATGACAAACATGGAACAGGACTGGGACATACCGCACGGATTCGCAGTCATGGGTAATCAGAATTCCGAGATGCTAGTAATGCCGGGTGAAACGTGCACGATCAAGTGGGTTCCCGAACGGGCGGGTATTTATCCGATGTACTGCACTGACTTCTGTTCGGCGCTTCACCAGGAAATGCAGGGTTATGTTCGCGTGTCAGAGAAAGGAACCAATGTTCCTTTGGTAGCAACCGGCGGTAAGTAGTTAATTTTAAGGGGCGCTGAAGGGCGCCCCGGAATTTTGCACAATGAAGAAGTCATCTAAAACGATTGTAATTCTCGCCGTACTCCTGCTTGCCGGCATATACTTTGTGCCGATATGGGAAATAATCCTTGACGCTCCGCAGTATCCGGAGAGTCTTGGGATGAAGATCCATATCAACAGGCTGTCCGGCGACCTGCAGACCATAAACGGCCTCAACCATTACATTGGAATGAAAGTCATAGAGCCCGAGTCGATTGCAGAACTAAAGCTCATGCCGTACATACTCGGATTCCTTATTCTGTTCGGAACAGCGGTTGCGCTTACCGGAAAAAGGGCATTGCTTTATTCTTGGTTTGTGCTTCTGCTTGTAACGGCTGCGGCCGGAGCAATTGATTTTTATTCTTGGGAGTACGACTACGGCCACAACCTTGACCCGAATGCGATCATCAAGGTTCCGGGCATGAACTATCAGCCGCCGCTCATCGGAACAAAGCAGTTGCTGAACTTCACGGCGCAGTCAATGCCTGACATTGGAGCATATCTGGCATTTGCCGCAGGAATACTGGCGCTGTATGTGATACTGAGAGACAGGAAGCCGTTAACAACAAAACAATGAAAACAATGAATGCAATCATCATTCTTTTCTCGCTTCTGGCAGTCTTTGGATGCTCAAAAGAGACTGAGCCCATTGAATACGGAAAGGATCAGTGTGCCCACTGCAGAATGACCATAGTTGACAACAAGTTCGGAGCAGAGATGGTAACTTCAAAAGGCAAAGTGTACAAGTTCGATGCCGCTGAATGCCTGGTGAACTTTCTCAACACGGGAAAGGTCCCGGAATCTGAAGCCGAGACTCTTCTCGTTACCAATCTTGAATCTCCCGGAAATTTTATTGACGCAAGATCTGCAGCTTTCCTTATCTCCCCAAAACTGAGAAGCCCGATGGGAGAGAACATCTCCGCATTTTCAGGAAGAAACGCGGCAGAAAAATTCAAAGAACAGTACACGGGCGAAACGTACGACTGGAACTCACTTGTTGCAATGTTCAGATCCAGATGATACGCATCCGCCTGAATATCACAGTTTTGCTTATT
This sequence comes from Ignavibacteria bacterium, assembly GCA_019694675.1. Taxonomy (GTDB): domain Bacteria; phylum Bacteroidota; class Ignavibacteria; order Tepidaquicellales; family Tepidaquicellaceae; genus JADJAH01. Next base: position 7,658 of record JAIBBK010000100.1, on the reverse strand, counting down.
ACACTACTCACGGCTTCAGTTGCCGGTTCAAAAGAGATCACGGTATGCAGTACTTGCGGTGTTACAACGATTGCGCAGGCACTTGCCGAAAGCAGTGACGGCGATGTGATAATTCTCAAGCCGGGAATATATAAGGAACATAGTCTTACGGTTGCAAACCGCATCGAACTGAGAGCGGATGAAGGAGCGGTTTTGGATGCGGATAAAAAAGGCCCGGGGATAACAATAAAACATGACAGTGTCAGGATCGCCGGACTTACCATCCGCAATGTTGATGTAAGCTACATTAACGATCTGTCTGCAGTAATGGTGGACAACGTAAGCGGCTGTGTGATCGAGAGGAATGTGATAGAAGACACTTTCTTTGCAATATATCTTGCCGGCTCAAGTATGTGCAAAGTGGAAGGCAACAGAATCCAGGGACAGGCAAAAACAGAATCCTCATCCGGCAACGGCATACATCTCTGGAAGTGTTCGGCGATGTACGTTGCCGACAATCAGATAACCGGGCACAGGGACGGAATCTACCTTGAGTTTGTTTCCTCAAGCTCGATCCGGGGAAACTACAGCGGCAGGAATCTCAGATACGGACTTCACTTCATGTTCTCCGACAGCAACTCGTACTCGGGAAACACATTTGAGAATAACGGTGCAGGTGTGGCGGTGATGTATTCAAAATTCATAAAGATGACCGGCAACACTTTCAAAAACAATTGGGGCGAATCCGCATACGGATTGCTTTTGAAAGAACTCTACGACGGCCTCCTGGAAGACAATCTCTTCTTCAGAAACACGGCGGCCATACATGTGGAAGGATCAAACAGGATAGAAATTGTCCGCAATGATTTCATTGAGAACGGATGGGCTCTTTATCTGCTCGGTAACAGCTACGAGAACAAGGTCACTGCTAACAATTTCATCAACAACACCTTTGATGTCTCATCAAACAGCTCACGGAACAACAACTTCTATTCTGAAAATTACTGGGATAAGTACAAAGGCTACGATCTTAACAGGGACGGAACGGGTGATGTCCCTTACAGGCCGGTGAGCCTGTTCTCTGTCATTCTCGAGAAGTCGCCCGAAAGCATCATCATGCTCCGCAGTGTTGCCGTTGATATTCTGGATGCAATTGAAAGAGTCATACCTTCAGTAATACCGGAAACACTTATTGACGACAGGCCAAAGTTTACAAGGTACAGCAATGATAGAGATAAAGGGACTTCATAAAACTTTCGGAAAGTCATGTGCCCTTGACGGAGCCGATCTGGATTGCGGCAGAGGCAGCGTGTGCGCACTCATGGGCCCTAACGGTTCGGGAAAGACGACTCTCATGAAGTCAATCCTCGGGCTTGTACTGCCTGATTCCGGTATCATTAAGGTCAACGGAAAGGAGATCAAAGGAAGCTATGAGTACAGGCATGATATCGGCTACATGCCTCAGAATGTAAATTATCCGCACAACCTGCGGGTGTCTGAACTGTTCGAGATCCTTTCTGAACTGAGAAGCGCTGAAAAAGATGAAGAGCTTATACGGGAGTTCCGAATTCCCGGCATCTTCGGAAAGAAATTCGGACAACTTTCCGGTGGAATGAAACAAAGAGTCTCGGCGGCGATTGCATTTCTGTTCAGGCCTTCAGTCCTGATACTCGATGAACCCACATCAAGCCTTGACCCGCTTTCCGCCGAGATCATGAAAGAAAAGATAAGGAAGAGCAGGCAGGAAGGTTGCTGTATTGTGATCAGCTCGCATCATGTTTCGGAAGTAAGTGAAATGGCGGACCGGCTCGCCTTTATGCTCGACGGAAAAATCGTGATTGACAGAGGCATTGCGGAACTGAAGAACGGAACCGGTGAGATCCGGCTGGGAAAGATAATTGCCGAAAGATTGAACATGAACTGATGAATATCACAATACTCAAATACATATTCTTCGAACTCCTGAGGAGCAGATTTGTGATCTCCTACGCTGTATTCCTTGCAGCCATCAGTGCGGGAGTTGCATACTTCAGCAACGATGAACTGAAGACTTCGCTTACTCTGCTCAATGTAGTGCTTTTCATTGTGCCGCTTGTCAGCCTCATCTTCGGATCGATACACTTCTATGATTCAGAAGAGTTTATAGAATTTCTGCTTACACAACCGATAAGCCGGAACACCGTCTTCCGTGCTGAATTTCTGGCCCTTGCCTCTTCGCTGTCAATTGCGGCGGTTGCGGGATTGATACCCGCCTTAATACTGAACGGTATCTCTTCAACTTTCATCTTCCTGCTGTTCATCTCGGCATCACTCAGTTTTATCTTTACCGGACTCGCATTTCTCTCGTCTTCGATGAATTCGGAAAAAGTGAGAGGCATCGGGCTTTCCATAATTATCTGGCTTCTGATGTCAGTGCTGTTTGACCTGATAGTCGTCCTGCTCATTGTTGTTTTCAGCAACTATCCGCTCGAGAGGTTCATCATCATCGTAACTGCGCTTAATCCGATAGATCTTGGCAGAATACTCATTCTCCTGAAAACGGATGCCTCTGCCATGATGGGATTTACCGGAGCGTCCTTCAAAGATTTCTTCGGAAGCACAGCCGGCATGATTGCTTCGGCCTTCTCGCTGGTGATGTGGGCGCTGATCCCTTACCTGTTTGCGATAAGAACATTTCGCAGGAAGAATTTCTGACAGGGTTTGGTGTGATTTGGTTCAGATGATGATGGCAAATGTGCGGTGAATTATTGCAATTTTCTTCACCGCACATTTGCTCTTGCGTCAGTTTACTCCCGCTTTTGAGAACTTTGTAACCAGGTTCTTTCTCGGCGGAATGGTTCTGAGATATGCGTATATGGCTGAGAGGTCGTCAGTATTCATTCCTGCATACATAGTCCACGGCATGAATGTGTTGAATTCGCCCGGAGCAACTGAGGGCAAAACGTATCCGGAGTCAGCATAGCTCTTGAACTTCCTTATGAATTCCTGCTCGGTCCACTTGCCGATCCCGGTTTCCTCGTCAGGTGTGATGTTGGATGTCCGGATGATGTTTCCGTCGGGTGTCTGAAACTCCCTTCCGCCGCTGAACTGTAGCTCTTTTATGATCTGACCCTTGTCAACCTGTGTGTGGCATTCTATGCATCCTGCAGCATTGGCAAGATAACTTCCGTAAGCCACCTTGTCTGACTTTGATGGAACCTTCTGCGGGTCAGCGTTTCGCGGGATAGTATTAAGGATGAAGTTCATCGGAAAGTTGGATTTCGATTCGGGCACTTCACTCTCAATAGAAGGCAGCGACCTCAGGTATGCTATGATCGACTTTATGTCTTCCGGATCCATTTTGCTGTAATATGGATACGGCATTACAGGGAACATCGCCCTTCCTTCTTTTGTAACACCTGTAGTTATGACCCTGTAAAGCTCGCCGTCGGTGTAACCGCTTAACCCTGCCGGCGTGATATTCTTTGAGTAATAGACTCCGGGGAATCCCATTGTCTCGTCAAACCTGTCTCCGCCTTTTCCCAGTGTGCCCTCAACCACAGGGCCGGAGAACTTTGAAAAATCTCGCGTGGAGTGGCAGTCCATGCACACGGTAACGTGATTTGCAAGATAGCTCCCGCGGGCAATGCGCTCGGGAGTCAGCTCCACCTTCAGGTCTTGTGCTTTGTCCACATCAGGAAGTGCAAACTTCACATATGCAAGCAAAGCTCCAATGCCGACTACTGCAAGAATGGCCAGATAGAGAACGATCTTTAATATAGTTTTCATTTTTTCCTTCCTTTTATTTTGTGCGTAAAAATATGAAACACAAATTTAATTTACTCAAATTTGTTGAGAAGAATGCAGGTACAAATTACAAGTGATTGTTGCAGACGGGAAGTTAACCTGTGTTCATTATGATGTAGTTGGACGATAATATTCATGTTTTGTTTCACTTTGTATACACATATTTGGGCAAATGACAGAAGACTACGGCTTCACCCCAAATGTCAGCCTGCTATAATTCTCAAATCTAATTTCAAACATTAAAGGGAATGAAATCAAATCTGACTTCGGGAAAGTGTGCATTCACTGCGGCAGTTGCGGTACTGATAATTGCGCTGACCGGCAGTAATTTCGACAACAGCAGTTTCAAATTCACAAAAGCTCTTAACTCCGAATTATCTCTTGTATCCGGAGATGAGAAGATACTCACCTGGGTTGAGTTCAAGGATAAAGGCGAGAACTATATGCTTCTCAGCCGGCCGGAAATATTGGTTACAAAGGAGTCTCTCGAAAGAAGAGCAAAGGTCAAGAACCCCGGCGAACTTCTGGATATTACCGATGTTCCCCTGAATGAGTCTTATGTGTCAGAGTTAGCTTCAACCGGTATTGATGTGAAACAGCGCTCAAAGTGGTTCAACCGAATATCCTGCTATATGACAAAAGCGCAGATGCTTGAGGCGGCGGACAAGGATTTTGTAAAGAGCCTTGATGTTGTAAGGAAATTCAAAGTCAACTACGATCATCCCGAAACTCCGGAGGGTCCTGTATTTCCTGAGGCCGGTTCTGGTGAAACTGACGGCATTGAATCAATGAACTACGGAAGTTCGCTTGCGCAAATGCAGATAATCAACGCGGTGACGACACATGACAGCGGTTACTACGGCCAGGGCGTGATCATTGCAATGTTTGATGCCGGCGTTGACAACATTGAGCACAATTGCTTTGATTCGATCAGGGCAAGAGGCTACCGCTCCTATGATTTTGTAAATCACGACACTATTGTTGATGATCAGTCCGGGCAAATGGGACAGGGCTGGCACGGCACAATGTGCCTCTCGCTAATCGGCGGATACAGGCCGGGCAGTATCATATCACCTGCATTCAGGTCAAAGTTCTTCATTGCGAAGACGGAGAACACCGACAGTGAAACCCCGCTGGAAGAGGATAACTGGATAGCCGCGGCGGAATGGGCTGACAGTCTCGGCGCAGATGTGATCTCAAGTTCGCTTGGATACATAGGCATGGATGCGGGCTCAAGCCGCAGTTATGACTGGACATGGATGAACGGCGACAGTTGTATCATAACGATCGGCGCAGACCTGGCAGTCAATAAGGGAATTGTCGTATGCAACTCCGCAGGCAACGAAGGCACTCATGCTTCGCACAACACTCTCGGCGCTCCGTCAGACGGTGACAGTGTAATTTGCGTCGGTTCGGTAACCAGCTCCGGCACTCGTTCGTCGTTTTCTTCGGTCGGGCTTTCAACTGACGGCAGGATTAAGCCAGACATAATGGCAAGAGGAAGCGGAAACTACGTGGCACAGACAGGAAGCGGATCAGGGTACACAACAGGAAGCGGGACATCTTTCTCATGCCCGATGACGGCGGGAGTTGTTGGACAGATACTTTCGGCAAACAATTCGCTGACTCCAATTCAGGTAAGAGAGATCCTTAAACAAAAGGCAAGCAGGTACACTACACCCGACAGGTTCATGGGGTACGGGATCATCAACAGCTGGGAATCGGTAAAGCTTGCTAAGAACACCGTGAATCCTAAAGTCCTGAATCTGAAAATGTACATTGAAGGACTTTACAACACCGGAACATCATCAATGGTGCCAGATACGGTAAGAGTGTTCTTAAGAAACGCTGTATCACCCTATCAGGTTATTGACTCTGCAAAAGGCGTCCTGAATTCCTCAGGTCAGAATTCATTTTCTTTCATGAATGCGTCAGGAGCTTCGGCTTATTTCATTCAGGTCGCGCACCGCAATGCAATTGACACATGGAGCAAGACTTCGCAGACGTTTGTCATGAACAACCTGAGTTATGATTTCACAACAGATTCCGCCAAAGCTTACGGAAACAACATGAAAAAGGCGGGAACAAAATGGCTCTTCTACACAGGTGACTCAGACAATAACAACGCAGTTGACGCAAGCGATGTGGCAATGATAGCAAATGACGCGGGCAATTATGTTTCAGGTTATGTTAAGACGGACCTTAACGGAGATACATTTGTTGATGCAACGGATTTTTCCATTTGCGATAACAACGCGCAGAATTTTGTGGGAACAATTCATCCGTGAGGAAGGAACCTTTGGCAGGCATTTACCCGGTCGCGGTGCAAAATGAAATTTCACGCGGCCGGTTATCACTCATATCATTGCATTGTTGCCTCTGAATTTTTCCCTGAACTGCACGGCCTTGCACGAGAACAGAAATTGAAATAAAATAACAACCCAAATGAAAAAGAACAGAACCATCCTTGCTGCAGCGGCGATAGTGGGAGTTATCGCGCTGATGGGAAGCAACAGTGCAACAAATGACTTCAAATACAGCAAGTCGCTGAAGACAGTTTTGAATACATCAGGAACAGATGAAAGACTGAAGGTGTGGATCGAATTCACCGACAAAGGTGAGAACACGGATGCATTGCTTTCAAACCCGGTTTCGGTAGTGACCCGGCGTTCTCTTGAGAGGAGAGCGAAAGTGAAACCTGCCGGAAGCCTTATAGACTTCACTGACCTTCCCGTAAATCATGATTATGTAAGTTCGGTATCGGAAACGGGCGCGAAGATCAATCACAGGTCCAAATGGTTTAACCGTGTATCAGCTTTTGCAACGCAAAGACAGATCAATGAGATCTCTTCATTTGCATTTGTTAAGTCGGTTGATATTGTGAGAGGTTATGCTAAAGACAACAGCGATGTGGAGTTTAATGTTAATCCGACCATACCAGAAACGGATAACAATGGCAACAGCGGAGTGTCTTCAATGAATTACGGTTCATCGCTCTCTCAGATGCAATTGATAAATGCCGTTACTCCTCACGACAGCGGTTATTACGGACAGGGAGTGCTCATTGCTTCATTCGATACCGGCGTTGACAATCTCATGCATCCGGCATTCGATTCAATAAGGGCGAGAGGACTGCGGACTTACGACTTTGTAAATCACGATACGATAATCAGTAACCAGAACGGGCAAATGGGTGAAGGTTCACACGGTACAGAAACTTTGTCGCTTGTGGGCGGCTACAGGCCGGGAAATCTGATATCACCCGCATTCAGGTCAATGTTCATTGTTGCAAAGACCGAGAACACCGACAGCGAGACCGCGCTTGAAGAAGACAACTGGCTTGCCGCGGCTGAGTGGGCTGACAGCCTTGGTGCAGATATCATTACCAGTTCACTCGGATACCTTGATATGGATCCCGGTTCCGTAAGGTCATACGACTGGACATGGATGAACGGTGACAGTTGTTTCATTACCATCGGTGCTGATCTCGTTGTAAACAAAGGAATACTTATCTGCAACTCCGCAGGAAATGAAGGCTCGCATAACACTCACAACACGCTCATTGCCCCTGCCGACGGTGACAGCGTCTTTACTATCGGTTCGGTTAACAGTAATAAACAAAGGTCGTCTTTCTCATCGGTTGGTCTTACAACTGACGGGAGAATAAAACCTGACGTCTGCGCCCTCGGAAACGGTAATGTCGTTGCTTCTCCCGGCGCAGGCAGTACGGGATATACAAGCGGCAGCGGAACATCATTCTCATGTCCCATGACTGCCGGAGTATGTGCAATGGTACTCTCGGCAAACATGAATCTGACTCCGATGCAGGTAATGAATCTTCTCAGGCAGACCGCCGACAGCAGTTTTGCACCGAACCGCAGGCGCGGCTGGGG
>JAIBBK010000055.1 GCA_019694675.1 Ignavibacteria bacterium | reverse complement strand
GGCATGCTCTCAGTATGTCCTTGATCTTTTCAGATTCATCGTGCTCGTATCCGGGAAAGACGGCAGAATAAGAACTGACTGAAAAGTTACTTATCATTCCTGTCGAAACAAGTTCATTCGTCACTGCCGCGATTATTCCTGAGTCTATGCCGCCGCTGAGAAGAACAGATACAGGCACATCACTTCTGAACCTCAGCGCCACTGAATCAAACAGCAGATCCCTTACGTGAGATGCGCCGGCTTCTTTTTCGGGAATGCCTCCCGGAAGGTCCCAATATCTTGAAACGGTAACGCACCCCTGCTCTGCGGTCAGATTGTGAGCGGGAAGAAGTTCCTTTATCCCTTCAAAGAAGGACTCGCCGTCATTCAGTCTGTAACCGTATGCAAGGTAGCTGAATACTTTCCTGCGGTTTGCAGCCGTCACCGGCACGCACGAGAGGATGGCTTTGCACTCACTCGAAAAGATGAAACGCGAATTGTCAATGTAATAGAAGAAGGGCTTCACTCCGAACCTGTCACGAGAAGCAAAAATTCGCTGTCTCCTTATGTCACAGATCGCAAATGCCCACATGCCGTTGAAGAGCTTCACGCAATCTTCTCCGTATTCTTCATAAGCATGGAGCACGACCTCCGAATCGGTCTTGCTTGAAAACCTGTGTCCCTTTGAGATCAGATCCGGAAGCAGTTCTTTGTAGTTGTAGATCTCTCCGTTGTAAATGAGCGCGAGAGACCGGTCTTCATTGAACATCGGCTGACTTCCCGCATCGCTGAGGTCAATTATGCTCAGTCTTCTGTGGCCGAGGCATACTGGATAATCAATAAACACTCCTTCACCGTCGGGTCCTCTGTGTGAAATTGCCCGGTTCATCTTTCTGATGTTTGAAAAATGAAACTCGTCCGGCCTGTCACTTTCCGTTCCGTTAAAATACAGTATTCCGTTAATGCCGCACACTCAGACTGCCCTCCCTGACTCTATCAATTCATACAAAACCTTGTGTGTGTGTTCCGCATTTCTATTCCATGTGAAGTGATCTCTTACTATCTCCTTTCCCTTATCAGACATCTTCATCAGCAGTTCCGGATCATTCAACGCAGAAAGGATCTTATCTGCAAGGTCACATTCATCCAACGGCTCTGCAAGCACAACGGGATAACCAAGCGAATGAAGCTCCTCAGCGCCGCCGTTGCCCCGAACTGAAACAGCGGGAACGCCTCTTGCGAGCGCTTCCGTAAGAACAAGCCCGAAAGCTTCAGGAAAGCTCGGAAGCACAAACAGGTCGGACCTATCCAACTCGCCTGATATTCCGGCGGGTGTAAGGGCACCGCAAAACCTTATCTTCTGCTCAAGGTTCAGATCTCTGCACAAAGATTCATAAAACGGCCTCAGAGGACCGTCACCAATGACGGTAAGAGTGAAGTCAGTTCTGCCTTCAAGTATCTTCGACGCCTTTATCAGCACATCAATATTCTTCCTTTGCTCATGCAAGTGACTTATGCAAATGATCCTGATACCGGACCGCGGAAATTCTCTCTTTGCCTGTGAGATCTCAAGTGACTGGCCAAGATAGATCAGTTCTGATCTCATTTTGCCACCAAGTTCCCGGCGAAGATCATGTTCATTCAAACTGCTGTGAACGATCACCCTGTCGGCTGACAGCAAAGGCCTGAGCATTTCTGCAAAATCTGACGGAAAGAGTTTCCTGAACGTCGGAAGGTCTTCATGCTGATCGATCACAAACGGGACTCCGAGTCCTTTCGCAATATTGCCTGATACTTCAGCCCACGGCCTCAGCCAGTGGCAATACACAACATCCGGTCTAAAATCCTTAAGGATCTTTCTCAGCTTCCTTCCGAAAAATGAACTTACGAAGGCGCTGTCAATCTTTTCAAACGAAGGCCTGGGAAGTGAAGCATATTTCATGAATTCAATGTCAAGATTGCCGGTTGTGACAGGAACATTCTGTTCAAGGCTTCTCTTCCACTTTGATATTCCTTCAAGTCCCGCTGAAACTGCTTCTCTCGGAGGAACGGTCCGGAGCGGAACAATGACTTTCACACAGCAAAATTCAGACAGTGCCCTGGCATGGTCGAGCACAAACATTCCTGACTGCGGCCTGAATGTTGTAGGAAAGCATTCGGAGATCTCGGCAACTCGGATCATTTGCCGGTTCCCCGCTTGTGTGCAACCAGCAAAAACCCCGTTGAAGAAAAGCTCTCGTAAACTGACGGGAACTTTCCTTTGCGAAGTTTTCGCCGGAATGAAGGCCGGCAGACTTTGTACATTACAAACTCCGGCAGTCCCCACACAAACTTCATTGCCACATTGTTGTTCATTTCCGGAAACCCTGACTTCTTAAGTATGAAGTAAAAAGTCTTCATTACCCAATAGTGGCATATTAGAAATGCGGATGAGAACGCTCCGCCCATTGCAACTGAAGAAGTTATTTCGAAGCCATTGTCCTCAAGCAGTCGCGACAGCCCGAAAAGCGTGTACCGCCTGTAGTCATGCGGTGCCTCATGAAGCACATAAGTGAAAGGGGCGGAGATTATCACGGCACCTCCCGGTTTGATAATTCTGCTGATATTCTCAGCAACCTTTCTGTCGTCAATTGTATGTTCAATTACCTCCGTGCATAAGATCGTGTCGAAAGATCCCTGCTCAAAATGTTTGTCAATCTCTTCGGCACTGCATTCAACTTCAACGAGAGAATCTTTGTGAAGAGAGTGAGGAACATCGCAGCCGACAGATTCAGTGCACAGCGGAGTGTAAATATCGTAATACGGTTTGTTCCCGCAGCCAAGGTCAAGCAGACGGCCTCTCATGTGCACTGAGAAATGCTGAAGCGTATCAAGAAGCAGTGAGTTCTTGAAATAACTTTCTGCCTGAGGAAATTTCAATGAATAATTTCCGCCGGAATATCTGATATCTTTTCTGTTCAGAGCTGGCCGGATTGAATTTTTTCAAGGACTTCGGGAAGCAATTTATCAAGCGTATAAGAAGACAGGACTTTCTCTCTCGCTCGCGTCAGCATTTCCTGTCTCTCGTTCTCATTCTTAAGGAAATATTCGGTCAGATCCCTCAGTTCCTTCTTATCCCTGAACAGTGCTACCTCACCGTTCGGAAACAATCTGCCGAAGTCCTCTTTATATTCTGCAATGACAAAAATTCCTGATGCAATGCAGTCGAACACTCTGGTGGAAACACCGTTGACAACTCCCGAATTTACCGTGACAGGATAGATCTTTGCGCAGTTGCATGCAACATTAACTTCATTTGCCGATAGCCTCCTGTTCCTGAAATGCTTTTTCAGGTCAGGGTAGTACTCAAGCACTTCAAGCCACTGGCTGTCGCCGAACAGTCTGAAGTCAAGTCCCGAAAGTGAATTGAGAACCTCAGCTCTCTTTATGCCCCATGCATTCAGATAGTAACCGGTGCCTATGAAGATTATGTCACATCCGTATTCGAAAAGGTCATTGTCTCCGGGCTGTACCGGATGAAATACAGAAGCATCCGTGCCGATGGGAGAGAATATGATGTTCCTAGCACCAAGAAGACTTAATCCTTTGATCCAGCCTGAATCAGGAACAATAACGAAATCGCTTGCAAGCACTGTCAGAAGGAATGTCTTTTTTCCGGGAATAAGACAGCACGGATCATCGCCAAGAAGAGTGATCACTTTGGTGCCGTTGTTTCTGATGCGTTCAATGGTGTCCGGAGATATGAGGCAGTCGTTGTAAATGAAAATGTATGAAGGCCTCTCTTTGTTGTAGTACGCTGTAAGCCCGTCATTGACCTTTTTCACGTAACTCTCCCTCAATGAATTATCGAACTTTCTTGGCAGTCTGTGGAAATAGTTCGAAGCCTTCTTCCATGCTTCGGGATAAAGTGTGTGGATGTTCACATACTGCGAATCAAATCCGCAAGCTGTAAGAGCACCTGAGAAATACATCTCGTAAGGTCCGAGCTCCTGCTCACCAATTACAAGCGCCTTCTCATGCCGCATGGCTGTAGTCAGTCTGCTCCTCCGTTCCCGACTGTGCAATGTTTATGAGTATGTTGCCGAATGCCAGAAGCATTGCGCCGATGGCATTGTAGTAAAACATATCGATGCTGAATATGCTCATGAAAGTGATCATGGCCATGACGCTGACGAGGGCTGTAAACAGGATGTAGTTATGAGTTACGAATGGCTTTATGTTGTCATAGAATTGCTTCAGAAATGAGGCGAGCATTATGATCCCCGCGCCCCCAAAAATAGTGACGATGTTCGGGATGCCGAGATCGTTTGTTACAAGCCTTCTTGCTATGCCCGAAAAACCTGCGCCGAAGACCGGATACTCCGACCAAACGCTGAACATCCTAAGAAGTATGTACTCCCTTCCCAGAAATGAGGAGTCTGTCTTATCTGCCAGGTCGTTGATCGAATTTATACGGAGAAGGAAAATGTCGAATATCTTGTTGAACCCAGAAGACGTGTAAAGCAGAATTATTCCGATCACGGCAAATGAACCGAGCATGAACAGCAGATTTGATGCGATGTTCTCTTCGCGCTCCCTTCTGACAAGGAGCATTAAGCTCAGCACAATGAGGAAGAATACGAATCCGATTATCCATATCCTGCTGAGCGTTATCATTATGGAAAGAATGTAAGCGCCGATAAGCAGCATACCGTACTTTCTTCTGTCTGTAAAATAGTAAAACACTCCGAAGAACAGATTGAACGGAAGGAGGTAGCCGATGCGCGACCAGATGTATCCGGTTTTGATCCCTCCGAATTCCACGGAGAAAGGATCTTCGCCGTAGAAGAGACTGTATTTGTCGAACAGCCTTACCGGCACGCGCTTCTGAACGATGTATTCGTAAATCTGTATCCCGAGGAATACGAACACCATGCCCATCAGAAACTTCTCGAAGAATTCGAGTTCTTTCATGCTGATGATGGTAACGACAAAATATGGGAGGAAGAGAAAGTTGCCGAGCGGTCTGACGGTGCTGATCATGTCCTTTGCAGAAAATGAGGAGATCAGGAATGGCATTGCAACAGCTACGAGACAAAGTCCCGTGAGTATGATGAAAGATACCTTGTAATGCATGAGAGACAGTCTTTCCCTGCGAAGGAAGATCACGATAAGCAGTGCGATCCAGAAGAGGTCCATGAAGTAGATCGTTCCAATTCCCCCGAAGTCGCCGATCTCCAGATTCGGATTGACGTAAACGAACTCCCCGAAGTTGGTCACAGCCATGAGGCATGCCACTATGCCCGTCCTGTAATCGTAAAGCAGAAGCACGAGAATGACAATTGCTATCAGATAAACGAAGAACATCATGGCTGTCTTAACCTCCGGTTTGCTTGGACAGCTTTCTGTAATCGTCTACCGTGATGTCCAGTATGATGTTATCCCAGTATCT
>JAIBBK010000037.1 GCA_019694675.1 Ignavibacteria bacterium | reverse complement strand
TCTGTGTTCTGAACCTTGTGATCCCGTCGCTTGTGTGCCTGTAATAAACTGAAGGATTGATCGTGAAGCCTTCAATGAATTTCAGGTATGACAACTGAAAGGAATTTACATACTCGGGCTTCAGTTCGGGGTTTCCTTTTCGAAGACTGGTTGGGTTTGCATTGTCAACAAACGGTACGAGAGACCTCGCGTCCGGCCTGTTGATCCTCCTGGAATAGTTTGCCTGGAATTTGTCCGTCATTGTCAGATTATACGAAAGCGTCATGCTCGGGAAAAGGTCGAAGTAATTCCTGTCGGTTGTTGTATCTGCAGATGCATCCTCGACCTTCGTGCCGGTATATTCTCCCCTGAGTCCGGCAAGAAGATCAACGCCAATAAGCTTGCTGGCGTAAGTCAGGTATCCGGAGCCAATGCTTTCAAGATAAGTGAAATTGTTTGTAACTGATGAGTCGTTTTTGTATGAGTTTGTCTGATAGTCAAACAACTCTCCTTTGGCGTCACTCGTTAGGTCCCTGTATGTGAACTTCACCCCCGCTTCGATCTTCGAAACAGTTTCCCTGCCTTTGTTCATTCTGCCTTTACCTTCGGAGAATTCGCCGCGCTTTCCGTCACCCGGCTTCCTGTCTCCGTTCTTAACGGGTGATTTTCCCAACGGCTGAATCAGATCAAGCTGAAAACTTCCTCCAAGCACGCTCTCAGAATTAAGGGACTTCTTGATCTCCGGCGTGTTGTTCGTTGGATTCATCATGCCGTCATACTCCTGCGTATTTGTGAAGATGTTCTCGTCTTCATTGTTGAATGCAAAATTTGCTTCGCCGCTGAGCACATGCTGCGGAGACGAGAGTATCTTGTTTAAGGTGAATGAAGCATCGAAAGCATCACCCGATTCGTCTTCGCCTGAATTTGTGATAAAGTTTGAAAGTGCAATCCCGGATTCGTCAAGGTTGGATATGTTTGACTGCTCGTTTGAATTCCTGTCACGTGTCTGATACGTTGCGCTGAGACCGAGAGTTGTAAGCGGGGATACGAAGAAATCACTCCCGAGTTTGAACTGATGCGATATGACCTTCATCAAGGCCGAAGTTGATTCGCTGACAAACTTTGGATCGTTTATCAGAATATTTGTGAGTTCACTCGCTCCTTCCATCCGGTTGTCAAAATCCCTGAAGTTGTAATTTCCGTAGATATTCAGTTTGCTGTTCTTCTTGCTCAGCGAAAGTCCTGCATTGTATTTGTCGCGGTTGCCGGCTCCCAGTGAGAATTGCCCCGCATAACCGACAAGTTCACTGCCTTTCTTAAGTACGATGTTTATGAGGCCTGCTTCTCCCTCGGCTTCGTACTTTGAACCCGGGTTTGTGATTATCTCTATACTCTCAATTGAACCCGCGGGCGTCTGCTCAAGTATTGAACTGATATTTTGCCTGACCATCTTTCCGTCAATCATGAACCTGACACTTGAACTTCCGCGAAGGCTGACGCTGCCGTCCTGATCAACTTCAACTGACGGAATCCTCTTCAGCACATCGGTCGCATTTCCACCCTTGCTCAGAATACTGTTCTCGAGGTTGTAGATCTTCTTGTCATCCTTGAATTCAACATTGCTCCTTTCCGCCGTCACATCGATCTCCTCAGTGGTTGTCTCGCCCGATCTCAGGAAGATCGTATCCAGAACAACACTCGGCTGATTTCCTGTGATCATTATACCCATTACATATGCGGTGGAATGGCCTACCATGCTTGCGACCAGTCTGTATCTTCCGGCTCTTACGCCTTCAATGAAGAAGGATCCTTCTGAATTCGTTTGTGCGCCTCCTGCAAGTGACGAGTCCTTTTCCATGAACAACCTTACCGTTGCCGCCTCAAGCGGGATCCCGGTGCCGTCTTCCTTCACAAATCCCGAAACATTTCCCCTGTCAGTACCGGGCGACTGGGCATTTGAGTTTAATGCAAAGGCCGCTAAAGCCAGAATGAGTATAAGTTTCAATGTTAAGATGTGATTTGGTTTAATGGCGTTCCTAACAGCCATTCCGTTAAAAACAATTCCCTGCGGAAATACCGGGAATCGGCCCCAAAGATTGTTTTTCTTTGCCTTTATGACTAATTTGGCCTAAGGTGATTCGCCGTTTCAGGCAGAATTTATTCATTAATTTTCGCGGGTTCCATTCAGATCCTCCGGGGTTTATCGCCGTGCAAGTATTTGACAAAACAAATGACAATAAGGTTTGAAATCGACGTTTTGAAGCTGTTCAGGATTGCGTCTTTCCTGATGTTCTGTTGCTTTATTGTTGTGTCATGTGCAAAGAACAGGCAGGATAGAGACGCAAAGCAAGTTGCGGCTGACAGCGCCGAAGATGAACATGAAAAGAAGCCGCAGAAAGTTGAAGATGCTACGGTATCGGTTTCCATAAGTCCGGATTCCTCTCACAGCGAAGTAAGTTACAGCCTGAGCGAATTGCCTGAGTCCTTACTTACCAAGGTTAACGGCATTCCTGTTGCTTATGCGGGATTCAGAGACTCCCTGGGGATGAACCATTTTGTGCTCACAGAGACGGAGCAGGAAAACACAGGCGACGGAGTGGCTTCGAAATATCTTTATGCTTATGATTTTGTGGAAGGCAGGATAGAAGTACTTTGGAAGATAAACGACTTCATCAAGGACTGCATGGTAGATGTAACTCTTGAGTATATAGACAATTCATTATCAGTCACAGATCTTGACAAAGACGGAGTCTTCGAAACGTCTTTTCTTTATAAGCTATCCTGCAAGGGGGATGTAAGCCCTGACGGGCTCAAGCTCATAATGCACGAAGGACCTGCGAAATATGCTGTCAGAGGCGTTATGGATCTTCAGGTAACAGAGTACGGCCTCGAAAAAGGTGAAATGGTCATTGATCAGTCGTTTAACAAGGCACCGGTGGAGTTCAGGGAATTTGCAGTTGAGAGGTGGAACATGTTCAAACTGGAGAGAATTGGCAACTGAAAACAATGAAGTTTTCGCGGTCGGATGGCATCGGAAATTCATGCCGGTCTTTTGCTTATTGTTCATTGTGATTTCGGTTGCGGGCTGTTCTTCTTCCAAGAAAGTTGCCGAAAGAAATGTAAATGAAAGTGTGAGTGAAGAATATGCCTCCGAGGAATACTATTCGATCCTCGAACTGGCTAAGTCTGAACAGCTTAAACCTATGTACGAAATAGATGCAGACACCACCTTGCTTTACTGGCTCGGTGACCTGCCGCTTGAACTTACCGGATATACGAAATGCAACGTCTTTGCTCTCAATGTGCTTATGAAGGCACGTTTTATGACACCTTCTGAAAACTGCACCACTGCTGAACTGTTCGATCCGCTCTTATACTCCGATATCCTGCCGGTCGTTTCTGCAAACCTGATCGGCAAAGCAAGGCCGGGAGATCTGATCGTGTGGCAAGGGCATGTTATAATTTTTGAAAGGCACATTCTCCTGAACGGAACTGACTATGCTCTTGGGTGGTGGGCAGGTACAAGGCAGGAGGACAACGGCGATAACATTATCAATAATGTCTGCCACGGGAAATACAAACTGGAAGGGGAGTATATTGTAAGGCGCCCGGTCAAGA
The DNA here is from genome assembly GCA_019694675.1 of Ignavibacteria bacterium. Classification (GTDB taxonomy): domain Bacteria; phylum Bacteroidota; class Ignavibacteria; order Tepidaquicellales; family Tepidaquicellaceae; genus JADJAH01. The sequence goes on along the minus strand of JAIBBK010000037.1, from coordinate 1,925 downwards.
AACCGGGCTGATAGTCATCTGCTAACCGGCAAGCGCTTTGAGCACTGTGCTGAGAAAATCCACCTGCACTTTAAGATCATCTACTGTCTTGTTGTTCATTATTACAAAGTCAGACATTGCCAGTTTCTTTCTTTCATCCATCTGAAACTTCATAAGATTCTTGATACTGCTCTTGCTTGCTTCGTCACGGATCATGAGTCTGCTGATCCTGTTCTTCTCGTTTGCATACACCATCACAACATAGTCGAGGTCCTTGTTGAATCCGCTTTCGAAAAGCAGTGCGGACTCGATCACTATGATATCAAATTTACTGCGTGCCGCCTGCTTCTTTATGTTGTCTATTACGACAGGATGTACGATCCTGTTGATTGCCTGGTATGACTTCTTCGATGAGAAGACTCTTTCCTTCAGCTTGGGAAGTATCACCTGTCCCTTGAAGTTCAGAATGTCCTTGCCGAAGGACTTCACTATCTTCTGAACAAGTGACTTATCTGTCTTGTAAAGGTTTTTGGCAAGTGTGTCTGCATAGAACACTTTGAACCCTCTTCTTGCAAGCATGCGGCATACGATCGTCTTGCCTGAGCCTATGCCGCCGGTGATTCCTATCAGAAGCTTTTTCTTCATGCTGTCAAGTTAACATAATTACTTTGCATATGCTATTGAACGCCTTTCCCTGATAACATTCACCTTGATCTGCCCCGGGAATTCCATTTCCTCCTGTATCTTATGAGCAATGTCAGCCGCAAGCTGGTCCTGAGTGATGTCATTCACCTTGTCCTGTTCAACTATCACCCTCACTTCCCGGCCCGCCTGTATTGCAAACGTCTTTGCAACGCCTTCAAACGACTTGGCGATAGTCTCGAGTTTCTCAAGGCGCTTCGAGTAAGCTTCAATTGATTCTCTCCTCGCCCCCGGCCTTGAGCCGCTTATAGCATCTGCCGCCTGAACGAGAATTGCGATCGGATGTTCCATGGGCATTTCGTCATGATGCGCCCCGATTGCGTTGCAGATCACGGGATGTTCCTTGCATCTTCGTGCAACTTCGTACCCGAGAATTGCATGAGGGCCTTCAATGCTCCTGTCTATGGTCTTTCCCATATCATGCAACAGTCCCGCGCGCTTTGCCATCTGAGCATCGAGGCCGAGTTCAGAAGCCATGATGCCCGTCAGATGCCCAACTTCGATCGAATGGCTGAGTACATTTTGCCCGTAACTTGACCTGTACTTCATTCTGCCGATGAGCGTAATTATGTCTCTGTGCACACCCTGGATCCCCATTTCAATGAGCGTGTTTTCACCGACTCTGATCAGGTCTTCAATGAGTTCCTTCTGTACCTTTTCAACTATCTCTTCTATTCTTGCCGGATGAATCCTTCCGTCGGCAATCAGCCTCTCCATTGCCACTCTAGCGATCTCTCTGCGGAAAGGGTCAAATCCTGAAATGATGATCGCCTCAGGCGTATCGTCAACTATGATGTCAACTCCTGTTGCCGCTTCAAATGCCCTGATGTTTCTTCCTTCTTTTCCGATTATCCTTCCTTTGAGTTCATCGGAATTTATCTGAAGGACACTCACCGTGGTTTCAACAGAGTGGTCAGATGCCGTCCTCTGGATCGCCTGAATTATTATGTTCTTGGAGATCCTGTTGCATTCGATCTTGGCCTCTTCCCTCACTTCCTGTATCTTCTGAGCGGCCTCGAGCTTCACTTCATTTATCAGATTCTCAAACAAAAGCTTCTTCGCTTCTTCCTCGGTCAAACCGGAGATCCTCTGCAGTTTCTCCTTCGCCTGTGCGAGAGTTTCATTGTATTCGGAAATGGTCTTCGTCGCGTCTGCTGACTTCAGTTCAGCAGACCTGATCTTCTCCGTCATTTCCTCTTCGATGCGCCTGAGAGAATTCTGGACCTTCTCATTCTCTGTCCTTA
>JAIBBK010000058.1 GCA_019694675.1 Ignavibacteria bacterium | reverse complement strand
GGCAGCGGTGAGTTCTATGCAAAGAGTTATATCAAAGCGGCAGTGTTCTTCGCAATAGAGGCTGGTCTTTGGACGGCTTATGCAATCTACGACAACAAAGGCGATGATCAGACGGAGCAGTACGAAAACTACGCAGACCAGAACTGGAGCATCAACAAGTATGCGCAATGGCTTGTCGACCAGCAGTTTACCGGTTACACTGCAATTACAAACCCGAACAATCCGGATAAGGAAACTCTCAGGCTTCAGGTGAATGAAGTTGAGCGACAGAATTTTTCTCACCAGCTGCCTCCGTTCGGAGCTCAGCAGTACTATGAGCTTATCGGAAAGTATCAGAATTTTGTTGCAGGGTGGGCGGATGCCGACATTTCGGTGCTTAGCAAGAATCCCGGCAGTCCAAATTATTACGGCACTTACAAGACCACAATGTACGTGGATTATGCGGCCGACCGCCAGCAGGCAAATGATTACTACGACATGGCTTCAACAAGCACCACGCTTGTAATTGTGAATCACCTTCTGAGCGCTGCAGATGCCGCGTGGAGCGTTTCAATGTTCAATAAGGACCTGAGGGTGAAATCAAGCGTGAGAATGAAATCAAAGCTCTCACATGATTACAAAAGAGTAATGGTGCCGATGGCTAACATCAGCGTTACGTTCTAGCCCGGTGAAGAAACGAAAGTGAAATAGCCGAGTGACTGAAAGTGCCTGAGCGCGTTCCTGAGTCCGTTTCTTTCATTCTTTTTGAATACGCCAAAGAGTGTTGCGCCGCTTCCGCTCAGCGAAGCGTAAACAGCTCCGGCCTCAAGCAATTTTTCCTTCACCTCTTTTAAAGCGGACATCCTGTCAAAGATCACAGGCTCAAAGTCATTCTTAAGGATCTCAAAGCTTGACGGTTCAAATTTCCTGATCTTTGACAGCAGTTCCGGCTTCATCGGTTTTCCCTTCAGGTTCATCTTCTCAAAAGCCCACTTGGTTGAGACTCTCAGATTCGGATTCACAATGAGTATGTTATGGTCAATTACGAAAGAAGGGAGTTCTCTCATTTCTTCACCTCTTCCGGTTGCGTAACAGGGCCTCATTATCAGAAAGAACGGAACATCACTGCCGATAGAAAGAGAGAGGTCGATCAGCCTGCTCCTGTTTGAAGGCACATCAATTTTGAATTGTCTTACAAGAAATTTTATCACAGTTGCGGCATTTGAGCTTCCGCCTCCCATTCCTCCCGAAACCGGAATGTGCTTTTCGATCTCCATTACACAGGTATAAGTATCCCTGATCGCAAATGCCTTGAAGAACCTCTCAAAAGCCAAATAGCAAAGATTATCTTTGTTGAGGGGTATGTAGGATTTGTTGGATTTGAGAATTACGGAGTTGCAGCCTGAACCATTTCTCTCAAGGCTGATTGTTATGACGTCGCGAAGCTTTACCGGATAGAAAATTGTTTCGAGTTCATGATAGCCGTCCTCTCTCCTTCCGCGGATGCGCAGGCCTACATTTATTTTGGCATGTGAATACAGTACCTGCTGATCCATGGATTGACTTTGACTTATAGTGACAGATCATGAGGAATGCAACGGGCTAATATGCCCACTTAACTAAAATTGAACCCCAGGTGTACCCAGCTCCAAAACTGGACAAAACAAGATAGTCATCTTTTTTCACCTTTCCTGCATGCCAGTATTCGGAAATGCAGGTGGGTATTGTGGCCGAAGTTGTGTTACCGTACCTGTGAATGTTTATCATGACCTTGTCTTCCGAAAGCCCCATCCTCTCGGCACACGCCGAAATGATCCTCATGTTTGCCTGATGAGGCACAAGATATGAGATCTGTTCGCCGGTGAGGTTATTCTTTTTCATGATCTCATATGAAACATCTGCCATTCCCTTCACTGCATCCTTGAAAACATTCTTGCCCTCCTGATATACGAAGTGCATTCTCTTATCAACAGTTTCATGGGTTGCCGGGTTGAGACTTCCGCCCCCAAGCTGATGAAGATACTTCCCGCCCTCACCGTCAATCTTCATAATGGCATCAATGATACCAATGCTCTTGTCTTCCGTCGGCTCAAGAAGCACCGCTCCGGCGGCATCACCAAATAAAATACAAGTGTTTCTGTCTTCGAAGTTTGTTATCGCGGACATCTTGTCTGCACCTACAACTATGATCTTCCTGTGCGAACCCGCCTGTATGAATTGCATCGCAGTGGTCAAAGAAAAAATGAATCCGGAACAGGCCGCCAGCAGATCAAAGCCCCATGCATTGACAGCTCCCATTTCCTTTTGAATTATACAGGCAGTTGAAGGATAGATCATATCCGGTGTAACTGAAGCAACAATAATCAGGTCAATCTCCTCTATTCCGATTCCTCTGTTCTGAAGAAGTTTTTCGATAGCCTTTATTGCCATGAACGAAGTTGGCTTGCTCTTGTCAAGTCTTCGTCTTTCGCTTATGCCCGTCCTTGTCCTGATCCACTCGTCACTTGTATCAAGGTACTGTTCAAAGTACCTGTTATCAATGACTCTGTCGGGCACATAATGCCCGACAGAGGTTATCATTGCGTTATAAGGACCTTTGTTGTCCATCGGAAGTTATTCGGTATCTCCCTTCTCTTCCATTGTTTCGATCTGAACTTCCTTGTCTGGTGGCGGGTCTTTATGATCATCACTGAATGCTAGTTCATCTGTTCCTTTCTTATGCTTCACCCTTATCTTTGATCCGTCCTTGATCGCTCCTTTAAGTATCTCTTCACTCAGAGGATCCTCAAGGTACTTCTGCACGGCTCTTCTCAAAGGCCTCGCTCCGTAATTTTCATCATATCCCTTTTCCGAAAGGAACTCAATCGCAGACTTGGCGAGCTCAACCTTAACTCCCTGCAGATGGATCCTTGAAAGCAGTTTGTTCACTGAGATGTCAACAATCTTGATGATGTCTTCTTTTCCAAGCTGCTTGAATATGATCAGTTCGTCAATCCTGTTAAGGAACTCCGGCGAAAATACCCTCTTAACGGACTCTTCTATGGTGCCCTTTATCTTCTCGTAATTACTTTTCTTAGTTGGCTCGCCAAATCCGAATACTTTGTCAAGTTTCAGATCACGCGTTCCGATGTTGGACGTCATTATAATGATCGTATTCTTGAAATCAACCTTTCGTCCCAGTCCGTCAGTAAGAACACCGTCATCGAGAACCTGGAGAAGAATGTTGAATGTATCCGGATGTGCCTTTTCGATCTCGTCAAGGAGAACGACTGAATAGGGCTTTCTCCTCACTTTCTCGGTAAGCTGTCCGCCTTCTTCGTATCCGACATATCCGGGGGGCGCTCCGACGAGCCTGGAGACGTTGAATTTCTCCATATATTCGCTCATGTCGATCCTGATAAGCGCATCTTCCGAATTGAAAAGGAACTTAGCAAGCTGTTTTGCAAGCTCTGTTTTTCCCACGCCCGTCGGACCCAGGAAAACAAATGAACCGATGGGACGATTCGGATCTTTGAGTCCGGCACGTGCCCTGCGAATCGCCTTTGAAATCTTTTCAACTGCTTCATCCTGTCCAATTACAACGTCCTTAAGATGCTCATCCATCTTCACGAGTCTCTGCGACTCAGCTTCTGCAATCTGATTCACGGGAATGCCGGTCATCATCGCAACCACATCTGCAACGTTCTGCTCGGTCACTTCATATATCATGCTTTGGGATTTTATCTCCCAGTCAAGTTTCATTTGTTCAAGATCATTGAGAGCCTTCTTTTCAGAATCCCTGAGCCTTGCAGCTTCTTCATAATTCTGATTCTTCACAACCTGATTCTTGAACTGCCTGATCTTCTCGATCTCCGCTTCAAGATCGACGATCTCCTTAGGCACTACAATGTTTGACAAATGCACTCTTGATCCTGCTTCGTCCATAACGTCAATTGCCTTGTCAGGAAGGAACCGGTCGGTAATGTACCTGTCGCTGAGTGTTACCGCTTCATCAATTGCCTTCTCTGTGTATTTGACATTGTGGTGCTCTTCGTATTTGTTTTTGATGTTGTTCAGGATCTGGATCGTCTCGCTCACAGTTGTCGGCTCAACCATGATCTTCTGAAATCTCCTGTCGAGAGCCCCGTCCTTCTCAATGTACTGCCTGTACTCGTTAAGAGTAGTTGCGCCAATGCATTGAAGGTCGCCTCTTGCAAGGGCGGGCTTAAAAATGTTCGAAGCATCGAGCGAGCCGCTTGCGCCGCCGGCTCCCACTATCGTATGGAGTTCATCAATGAAAAGTATCACATCTTTTGCTTTCTCAAGTTCATTCATCACCGCCTTCATTCTTTCCTCAAACTGTCCCCTGTACTTTGTGCCTGCTACAAGAGCTGCGAGATCGAGAGTCACAACGCGCTTATTGTGAAGGACCCTTGAAACGTTCTTGTTCACTATCCTCAGCGCCAGGCCTTCGGCAATCGCCGTCTTTCCCACACCCGGTTCACCGATCAGAACAGGGTTATTCTTTTTTCTTCTGCTCAGGACCTGTGCAACTCTTTCAATCTCTTTTTCTCTTCCAACTATCGGATCGAGCTTGTTTTCAACGGCCATCTTGGTCAGGTCTCTGCCGAAATTATCCAGAACCGGGGTTTTGCTTCTTTCCTGCTTCTTTTCCGCAGACGATTTCTGCGGAGCTGCTCCGGAGGAGGGCTTTCCGCTGAGTATGTTCATGAGCTCTGACTTCACAGCTTCATAGTTCACGTTGAGCTGATGAAGTATTTGTGCGGCAAGATTATCGTCTTCCCGGAGAATTGAAAGAAGAAGATGCTCCGTTCCGATCACGTCAGACTTGAAAAGTTTTGCTTCAAGGTAAGTGATCTTCAGGACCTTCTCTGCCTGCTTTGTAAGCGGTATATTTCCGACTGTAAGGGTTCCGCCCGACTGCCTGACGGTATCCTCGATTGTTTTCTTGATCTTGGCGGCATCCACACCCAGGTTCTTGAATATCTTGATCGCTATTCCTTCCCCTTCGCGAATAATGCCCAGCAACAGATGTTCAGTACCGATATAATCATGTCCGAGGCGGATAGCTTCTTCCCTGCTAAGCCTTATGACATCCTGAACTCTGTTCGAAAAATTACTGTCCATAATTGGATATATCTTTAAATTTTTTTGGGGTAACGGGCGCCGGATTATATAATCCGGCGCCTTCAACTTCACCAAACCTCATCATTCCTGTGCGCCCAATATATCAAAATTCCCCAACATATTGAAATTACTTATTGCACTGATACAACTCACTTCTCTGCTTCCTGTGCTTTGCAGTGATCGTTCAACGCATTTGCAACTTTGTTCGCCACAGCGTAGGCATCGTTGTTCTCAATGTCATGCCTCTGGATCATGTGAACCAGCTTGCCGTCCTTGATCAAAGCAACCTGCGGCGATGACGGCGGATAATTTTCGAAAAACTTGCGTGCCTCTGAAACTGCATCCTTTTCCATTCCGGCAAATACAGTTACAAGATTGTCCGGCATTGCATTGTTCTCTTTTGCCCAGTCAATTGCAAGTGAAAGCCCCGGCCTCGCTTTGCCTGCGGCACAGCCGCAAACAGAGTTAAC
>JAIBBK010000050.1 GCA_019694675.1 Ignavibacteria bacterium | reverse complement strand
GAGAATTTCAACTCCTCACCCAAACGAATAATTCGTTTGGGTTCGTCAAACAGGAAATTCTCGCTCACGCCTTCGCTCACAATTTCTTAACGGCAATTATGCTGATGCGGGTTGTTCCTGCGACATTCGGAAAAGTGTTTAATATCGAACTGTTTTCATAACTTTCTCTACTTAATGAAAGTGTTTTGGACGGCATTGGCTCACATTATTGATTGAATCCTCGTTGAGGCTTGCTTGTATTAGATGCTTTCCGTATTTGATATAAACACCTTCATAATATCCCTCCGCAATCTCCTGGGAGTAAGAGTTACTAAAGGCCGTTGCAATCAAGAAAATGATACTGAGAGTTTTCAAGTTTGATGTTTTCATAACATTCTTTTGAGTTTAGTGATTCTTAATACAGGGTGTATTCACGGTATTCTAATCTGATTCACTCGCTTCAGCAATCATGGCAATTGTAATTGTTGGCTTAAGATATTATTACTCATTGAATCTTGAATCATTTGTGTTAAAGAAGTTGTCATTCAGTTTTCCAGCTCCATTAAGGCTAACATCCAAAAACAATCCCGATCGTACAAAAACTTCTAAATAATTATAGGCGTCCATGGTGTCTGCAAGACCTATGTAAAGGTATCCACTCAATGTATTCAATGGTGGCGTATCCTCGTACACTCTTATTATGACACAGTTTAGTGAAGTAATAAACGAATTCACCAGCAGCATATATTCAGAATCCTGTCTTCGAAGGGTATCGAGTCTTACGAGCATTTCATGAGTAAAGTAACTCACTTTAGATCCATCTTCAAATATTCTAGTGGTTACTCCGGTAGTATCATCTCTGAATACTTGAAACTCCTGAGAAAAGAGATTTGAATAAAGCAGAGACACAAGAATCAGACTGACAATTATCTGCATTCTCATTGCCACACTTCTTAGTTAAGCTGTAAAAAAAATTGTGTGTTGATCAAAGGCAAATCTACAAAAAATACATACTTTCAAGACTTGTCCGGCTCAGGATTAAGCCATCTCTCTATTTCACCAGGCTCATCTTCCTTACTCCGATCCTCTCCCCGTTAATGCTCAATGAAAAGAAGTAAACCCCGCTCGGAAGGCCTGCACCGCTGAACTCAACATTGTGCTGACCTGTATTCTGAGTTTTGTTTACAAGAGATGTTATCTTCCTTCCGGATATGTCAAACACATTGAGTTCAACATAACCCGATCTGCCAAGCGTGTAAGAGATCTGCGTGGAGGGATTGAAGGGGTTCGGATAGTTCTGATGAAGAATCTCTGTTGCGGGATTGTGGATCTCCTGCGGATTAACACTGAGCAAAGGCACGAGGATCCTGAACGCGCTTCTGCCGTGCGTCCATGCAACCAGTGTTCTTGAAGGCGGATGAAATGTCAGATCATGGCACGGAACATTTGAGGGAATGCCAGCGGCGAGTATGTTCCATGTTCCACCGAGATTCGATGTGTACATTACAGTTATGTCTGTTGCAATGTAGAGCGTATTTGTATTTGCGGGATCTATGACCACATCGTTAATGGGAGCGTCAGGGAGATTGCCCCTTATTGATGTCCAGCTTGTGCCGTAGTTTGTGGTTCTGAAGATGTGCGAACCGGTTGAGTCGACTTTATACCCGGACAAAGTAACATAGCAAACATTGGCAGAGTCAGGATGAATAGTCACGCGCGTTACCCATCTGTACGGAAGACCGGAGTTGACCTTTGACCAGTTGCCGCCGCCGTTGGTGGTAACCCAGACATTTGCATCGTCTGTGCCGCAGTATATTACATTGGGATTCGATCTTGAAACATCCACAGTTGTAATTGTTCCAAGGTTTGCAACGTGACGGTTTGCAAGGTCCGGACTTATGGCAGTCCATGACTGCATGCCGTTTGTTGTCTTGTGGATCTTGTATGTGCCGCAATAAAGTATCTGCGGGTTGTTCTTGTCCATCACATAAGGCGTCATCCAGTTTGTGTATGTGAGGTCAAGGCCGCTTGTTCCCGAACTGAAACTCTGTCCTCCGTTAACAGACCTTCCAAGTCCGCCGGTTTGAGACGAAGCATAGACATTCAGTGGGTTGGTATAATCCACCAGGCAGTAAAATCCGTCGCCTCCGTATATTTCCTGCCATGAATCCGTCCCGCCTGATGTGCGGACGGTTCCGTTGTCCTGAGTGCCTCCGAGAATTGTACCGGGATTGTTGTAATCAATTTCACCTGCATAGAACTGAGTTACGGGAAGCGAGTTGCTGTACTGCCACGTCAGTCCGCCGTTTGTGGAGTAATCAATTCCTCCGTCATTTCCCGCCACAATGAAATCGGGATTGGAAGGAGCGAAATCAACCGCATGCTGGTCAACATGTGAAGTGGCCACAGTTGGTAATGCCGTTCCGCCGTTCGTTGAAAGGTGCAGTTCAAGTCCGCCGGCAAACACTTTGTCGGGATTCACAGGCGAAACTTTGCAGATCCTGTTGAACCATGCATAAGAGGACGAAGGCGCTGCAGTAGCCGAAGCCTGTGTCCAGTTTGTTCCGCCGTTTGTTGTTTTATACAGTGCCCTTGCGGAACCGCTTGTTGCGGCCGTTAGGGCATAGATGACCTGCGGATTGGATTTGCTGATGTCGAGCGATATTCTGCCGAGGTTTACGTCGTTAACGGGAAACCCGCCTCCGGGCTGTGACCAGTTGTTTCCGGAGTTAGTGGAAATGTATATGCCGGAATTCCTTCCGCCGTATTTGATGTAGTCTTCCCTTCTCTGCCTTTCCCACATTGCGGCAATCACTTTCGAGGGATTTGAAGGATCGACCGCTACATCTATTGCTCCGACTGAATCGGCTATGAAGAGTTTTCTCTCCCAGCTTGCGCCGCCGTTCGAGGATCTGTAGATACCGCGCTGATCGTTCTTTCTCCTTGTTGAACCAAGCGCGGCGGCATAAATGATCTGTGTATTCGCCGGGTCAATTGCTATCCTGCCGAATGAATAGGAACTGTCGAGGCCAAGCAAGGTCCATGCTGCTCCTGCATCGGTTGACTTGTAGATCCCCGTTCCGGGATAGTAACTACGGAGTGAATTTGCCTCACCGGTACCGCAGTAGATCACGTTGCCGTTTGAAGGATCAATCGCAATTGCGCCGATGGAAGAAGTGTTCTGATTGTCAAAGACGCTAACCCATGTCTGGCAAAAATTCGTTGACTTCCAGAGGCCTCCGTTTGCAGTGCCTATGTAAACGATCTGATGGTTCTGAGGATGAATTGCAACCGCTGTAACTCTTCCCTCAATATTTGAAGGACCGGCAAACTGCCACGCTCCGGTCGCGTCACCATCTCCCGGCGGCCTGACCGACATATTGTTCTTAACATACTCAACCGACTTCAGATATTCTCCCTGAGGAATCTCATCAAACGGAAATGCCCTCTGCCTTTCAAACCATTCATCAGCAGGAACGGATGCTTTTGTAAAGTCTTCCAGCTTCTGATAGGAATGATCTGAAGTGAGGAACACTACATAGAATATGTAAAGGCCTGCGAAGACAACCAGCGCCGACAGCAGTCCGAAAATATTTTTCATGACAATTTCATTTACGTTTTATTGCGGGAGTCATAACCGTCAAATGCCCACTTAAGCGCGGGCGGAGTGATCAGTGTGGTAAGTATTACGATTATAACCACAGACGAGAACATGTTGCCGTCGAGTACGCCAATTGATTTGCCGATTCCTGCGAAGATCAGTCCCACTTCTCCTCTCGGGATCATGCCGATGCCGATGACTTTTTTATCGAGACCTTTTGTGAATACTCCCGAAACTAATTTGCCAAAAATTGCGGCAATTGTCAGCAGTAATGCCAATCCGAGCACAGTGGTATTTGCAAATGCCGAAACATCCACCTGAATCCCCATAAGCACAAAGAAGACAGGTGCGAATATTGATTCAACCGGTTCGATCACCTGCTTCACGGACCTCTCCTTGTCTTTAAGAGCCTCATTGAAATACTCTTCCTTAATGATGAGGCCGGCTGCAAATGCGCCAACGATCCCCGAAAGCCCGACTGCTTCGCTAATCCAGGCAAGCAGTATCAGCAAAGCGAATGGAAACAGCAGTCGCAGGTTTCTGTTGTCCAGTATTGCCGCTATCTTGATCTGCTGTCTGAGAAACTTTGACCCGACATACAGTGTGATGCCGAGAAATAATACGGACTTTCCGAATATTGCCGCGACCGAAAGTGCATCTATGGAGCCCTGTTTCACAATGCCGGTAACAACTGCAAGCAATATCAGCCCAAGCACGTCGTCAATAACGGCCGCTCCGAGAACGATCTTGGATTCCGGCAGCTGCAACTTGTTCAGGTCTCTGAAAACCCGTGCCGTAATTCCGATGCTTGTTGCGCTTAGCGCCGCACCCATGAAGAGATGCAGAGAGAAACTCTTATCCGGCAGAAGGATATAGGATATTCCTGTCCCCAGCAATGAAGGAACAACCACTCCGGTAACAGCCGTTGAAACTGAAGGCCTGCCAACTCTGATCATCTCTTCTATGCTTGATTCAAGTCCGACAAGGAAAAGAAGAATGAGAACACCGAGATTCGAGAACAGGAGTATTGACTTTATTGTGAGGTCATAATGCGTGTACTTCTCGTCAGCGGCGATCTTGAGCAGGCTTTCCTTTTCCCTTTCGTCAATGGTCGGAATGCTCTCAAGCGCAGTCTTCAGCGAAGTTCCCTCCTTCACCATGATCTCCACGGCCGCCTGAGTTTCCTGCTGATGTCTCAGGAGTATCATTTCGGGAAAGTTCAGCTGGAACAGCACCGCGCCTATGATCACACCAAACAGCAGTTCGCCTAAAACCTCGGGCTGGTTCAGTTTCCTTGCCACGAATCTGCCTGCCACCGCTCCGGAAATTATGAAGAAGAGAAACAAATAGGCCGAAGAGAATTCGGATCCTCCCGAAGCAAGATGCAGGAGCCCTTCATGATCTCCTTCATTAAGCGAAAGCATTAACGAGGAGATCAGGATTATTGTGAGAAGAAGTCCTTTTAGCCTGCTGAGGATCTGCCGCATGGCGGGTTCATGATTCTTTCTCTCCGAAAAATCCGGTCAGGCATTCTATCACTTCTTCAAGCGCGGGTGTAGTTCCCTGATACGGATGCACTGCACCGAAGGTATGCCCTGTGTTTTCTATAAGCTGAAGGCGAGTTGTTTTCTTGTTGCTCCTGCTGTAAAGGTCTTCCGCATTGGAGTAGTCAACGGTGATATCCTGCATTCCGTGAACAAACAGTACGGGAATGTCCAGTGAGGATGCGGCTTTACGGATGTCGAGGCGCGACAGGTTTTTTTCAAGGTCTTCAATTAGTCCATAGTTCATTCTCATCACCTGATTTGTGCGCGCATTCAGAACTTCAAAGTAGCCGGCCTCTTTCCATTTCTCTTTGAGTGTTTCACTGTATCTGTCGAAAGATGAAACCGACGCAAGCACTGCAAGCTTCTTCACGCGCTTGTCTTCGCCGGCTTTCAGAATGCTGATGCCTCCGCCGCGTGAATGCCCGAGCAGAAATAGTCTGTCAAAATCATATTCAAAGTCTCCGCGGTTGCCTGAGAGAAAATCTATTACGCATCCGAGGTCATCAAGTTCGCGTGTAAATGTGTTCTTTGCAAACAGGTCCAATCGCGAAAACTCAGACTGCTCTTCCGGTTTCTCACCTGTTCCGTTGTATGAGAAATTGAACGACGCGCAGAAGAACCCGGCGCCGGCAAGTCTTTCAAGCATGTAAGGAAAACACCCCCAGTCCTTGAAACCCTTGAACCCATGGGAAAAGACGATCAGCGGCTTCTTTTCACCTGACGGCATGAAACGGAGATCTGCAGGCA
>JAIBBK010000060.1 GCA_019694675.1 Ignavibacteria bacterium | reverse complement strand
GTGCCGGAGCTTCATGCGTGAATGACTGCACAATACTGACAGACGTTCACCCCGGCTGGGGAGTTGTTCACACTCAGGCATCATGGAACCCGAACAATCAAAATTACGCAAGGCAGTTGATGGACAGACGTCTGCCGCCGCAGGAGATAATTGACTCTGTGACTGCAAGAGATGCGACGGGCAATCCTTCGATAAGACAATATGGTATTGTGGACTTGTTTGAAAGCGGCAGAAGTGCGGGCTTTACGGGAGCAAACTGCCTTGACTACAAGAATCACATTCTCGGCCCTACTTATGCGATTCAGGGAAACATTCTAAGCGGACAACCGATTCTGGATTCAATGCGCGCAAGATTTCTGAGGCAAAGCGGCTCGCTTGCGGACAAGCTGATGGCGGCGCTTCAGGGAGCAAATGTGATCGGAGCTGACACAAGATGTGCGAGCTGGAACACGTCCTCAAAATCAGCATTCATAAGGGTTGCACGGCCGGGAGATACTCTGGGCACTCTTTATCTTAACCTCAGAGTTCTGAATGCCCCGTTCGGAAGGGAGCCGATTGATTCGCTCCAGGTACTTTACAATCAATGGATAACAACGGGAGTTAATCAGCTGGGAAATGAACTGCCCTCAGATACCCGGCTGATCGGAAACTATCCGAATCCTTTCAATCCGTCAACAACTATACAATTTGACATTGCACATAACGTTAGAGTGACACTCAGAATCTATGATCTGTCCGGAAGGGAAGTTGAGGTGCTCGTTGATGAATATCTGAGCGCGGGAAGTTATGCAAAAACATTTGACGCGCGTGGACTTGCAAGCGGGATCTACTTTTACAGTCTGACTGCCGGAGATTACTCGCAGACCCGCCGCATGGCACTGGTAAAATGAAGATACTTACTTATTGTCCAAAGCCATTCAAACCCTGCGCCCTCTGCGCCTCTGCGTGAATCTCAGTTCGGATTCACAAATTAGATTCACCCTTTGCTCTGCGCCTCTGCGTGAACCACAATTCCTATACATATATAAGATCCAGTCTTTACTCTGCGCCTCTGCGTGAACCGCAGTTCTTATTGATAGAAAAGATCCAGTCTTTACTCTGCGCCTCTGCGTGAACCACAGTTCTGATACATAGATAAGATTCAATTTCTACTCTGCGCCTCCGCGTGAACCACAGTTCTTTTTCATAGATAAGATCCAATCTTAGCTCTGCGCCTCTGCGTGAACAAATTCGTCTTTCCGCAATTTATCATATTGCTTCAATTCATCCCAGCGTCTCTGCGTGAAATTCAGTTATTGCTTGCCAATGATTGAGCAATAGTCACGTGCAACTGCATCCCTGAAATACAAGATAAGCGAAATTCTCTCCGCGTGTCACTCCTGCACCAACAGCGGGGTGTACGAAACACTGTCCAGCACCACCTCAACTTCGTTATCATCCGTCGGATATCTGCCGTGATCAAGCCAGAGATTCATATTAAGGTGCGTGCCACTCTCAGGGGCAGGTATTACTATCGGGACAGATTCGCACTCCTCTTTTATCTTAGGCGGATTGGCCCCCGAAAAAGACCAGGTTGCTATAAGATCCGAAGGAACAGGAGGGTAATTGTGATCCCTGTAACTGTAAAAACTAACCAGGGAAGGAGTCCATGAAAATATGTGAAGCGTGTTATTGCCGGTATATGCCATCGGTGCCGTTGTGAACCGCTCGGTCTCCTGACCTGCGTTTGTAGGCTGAACTGAGTAGTTTATCACGTTCGAATCCTTTGCAGATCCCCAGCGTGTAAATTCTATATCAATCTCGCTGTTTGCATTCGTTACACAGTTATTGTCGTTCCATGTGAACAATCCCACAACAGAGTTTCTGTCGAGATCATTGACCCTGCTTGATACATAGAACCTGTAAGTCCCGTAGCCCACGCTCTGCGTGGTGAACATCGCCGAACAGTAAAACTTTCCTCCGCTCTTTGTGATCTTTATATGCAGACGGCCTGCTGAATCCACAAACACATTTCCCGCCGAAGAAGAAAAGTAGTTTGGCCCCGGATTACACTTCGTTCCGCCTGATGTCATTATGCACCATGTATATCCTGACCACGTTATCACCCTTGCGCATGTCAGATTGCAGGGCGGCTGATATGTTCCCGGCGTGACCGAGCTTACAAACGAAGCGGCATTATTTTCCGCCAGGGTATAATCCGAACCGTCAACCGTCCGGTCACCGGTAATATCGCTTGCGAGGTACCCGTTCGCATAGTTCGAAGCATCGTTGTCAATCACGCTGTTGTCCGACGCATCCACAATTCCGTCCTGATCCGTATCTCCGCTGTATATGCAGTACTTATTGCCGTTTAGCACAAGATTGTTTCCGAATGCCTGAGATGCATAGAGCGTGAAGTCATAACTCTTCGCAACCGCCTCAATATAGACAGGTACACTGCTCCACGTCTCTATAGAATTCCTGTGCCGCACTGCAATGTAATACAATCCCGGGTCAACCCTTGTCCTGAAATTGCCCTGAAGAGTTACCGAATCCATTAAGGCTTTTGAAGAATCCACAGCCGCAAACGGCGGAAAAGGATTGCAGAGATAAATGCGCACAGTGTCCTTCATTCTCGCAGTCTGCGAAACAGGATCGTAAAATCCCTGCGGAACCACCTTTACATCAAGACTCCCCTCATTGTAAAGCCGCAGGATCTCACTTTCAGACAAGGCACGGTTATAGATCCGGATGTCATCAAGTTTTCCGTTCAGGTAGCGGACCGTTCCGGGTGTATGCTTGCCAAGAATCAGCGGGTTGCCGTCAGAATTTAACGTACCCGCAAAATTGACTGAGTCGAAAAGTATCTCGTTAAGGTAAAACTTTATCTTCTGCCCGTCCCACCTGAAGCAGAGAAAGTACCATGTATTCAGGGCAAAATATCTTGTGATCCGCACAAACTGGCCTCCAATGTCAAACTGCACATACGGATCATTTGTTGCAAGCGTGCCGTACTGCCCGTATGATGAGTTGTTTGATTTTGCAAAGAAACCCGCATTGCTCTGATCCCATTGCGCTATGTTAATCCAAAATGCAACGGTCATTGAGTTCACAGGTGATTGCAGACTCGGTGAATTCGCCGCCTCTACATAGTTCCTGTTGAAGTAAAGCGCCCTTGCGGGAAGCCCGAACCTGTCAGTTGTAAGCGTTGCTCCGTAAATGACTCCGTGATTACCGTTGCCGCTCTCGTCAGTTGCATTGCCGTTGAACGGATAATACGCAACAAGTCCGCTGTCAATACTCCCGGCCCTGCTGCCGGCTGAAGTCATGAATGAAAGGATGATCAGAACTGAAAAGATCCTCTTGAGGCTTCTTGATGTCAACGAAGTGAATGTAATTGTTTAAGAGGCAAAATAGTCAAATATTGCAGCCGCATGTATGCAAAATCCAATAACTCGGCAATGATCAGAATTCTGCTGATATGACATTCAGGCTGAGAGAATTCATTTTCAGGCCGGGGCCAAAAAAGATAATAAGAAGGCAAATGGTCTTCTTCTGCGGGATCAATGCCGAACTTATACAGAAGAGCGTCCGGAACATGAGCATCAGCATACTTCCCCCCGACGGGCGTGTCAGGATCACCGCGCCGCTTAGAACGGATATCGGTGTGATCCTAAGGTTTGCATCCGCAAAGGCTGAATGGATCAGAAAACACCGCGAGAAGATTCTGCAAAGACCGGTTCAGCCCCGGAAGAGATTCACGGATGGGGAAGTGCACGAACTTCTTGGAAAGTCTTACCGGCTCGTGATGAGGCAAGACATGAAATCCGGAGCCGCCGTGGTTCATCACGAAGCGCTTGAGATCCATGTTTCAGCCCTGGTTTCATCCGAAAGCAGAAGGCTCTCTGTGGAACGGCTCTTCCGCCGTGAACTGAACAAACTGATTCCGGGCCTGATAGGCAAGTGGGAGCCGGTAATGAATGTTAAGGTGCTCGCTTACGGCATTAAGAAGATGAAGACACGCTGGGGCACATGCAATGTAAGGGCTCAGCGCATCTGGCTCAATCTTGAACTGGCCGGAAAACCCGCTGAATGCCTCGAGTACATTGTTGTGCATGAAATGGTACACTTGCTCGAAAGAAATCACACTAAGAGATTTTATGCGCTGATGGACCGGTTCATGCCCGAATGGAAAGAAGTAAAGAAGATCCTCGACAATACACTGCATTCCGAGATTGACTGATGCCGTTTAGCGGGAGCATTTATTCGATAACCGATCCGTAGAAAGTGAATCCATCGGACTTTTGATCCGTATACTTCCGTCATGTACAAAATTCTGATAATGATCTGTTTGATACACATGTTTCAGCAAACAGAGGTTGCGCTCTCGCAGGAAACAGAGTCAGCCGACAGCAAAAAGTTCTATTCATTCACTTTGGACGGTAACATTCCGGAAGCCCTGAAACTGGCCTCATCCGACGGCGTCTCCTTGAAACAGGATGTCAGGGATGAGTTCTTGAAGAGGTTTGGGGGTGATAAGGACCAGAGCGAATTCCTCCTTCAGAAGAACTCGCCGGTTTCAGATCTGCTTGTCATATATAGGGATTACTGGAGACGCGCGTTCTTTGGCGGAGATACCGGCGGCAGTGACCTGAAGCTGGGTCTGACAAGGTTCTTCAATACAAAATATGCAGCAGGGCTCCGAAGCGACAGCACTCTGAACGATGACGAACTTGATCTATTTGTGAAGAGATATGTGAATGAGAACGGAATGCATACAACAGGTTTCGGGATGACCGGAAAATTCTATGACCTGCTCATCTGGAAGAACCAAAGCGATACAACATATCACTTTTCGCTGAACGGAAAAGACATCAGCCCGAAGGTCGTCTTCATGACGGACTTTGTCACACTTGGCTGGGAGGAATATGCCACACTCGGAAAGTACTACCCCGGCGGCTGGGCAACCAAGGAAGCGATCTTTTGCGTGAAAGATGCTTACGATCTTGGAAGTGAGAATTTCCTTGTGAGCTATCTCGCTCATGAAGGTCAGCACTTTGAGGATTACAAGCTGTTTCCCGAACTCTCGTCAACTGATCTTGAATACCGCGCTAAGCTCGTGGAACTTGCAATGGCAAGCAGGACGCTTTACAGAACAATCTCCTTCTTCATCAGCAATGCAGACAGCTCAAGCACAAATCCGCACAGTGCTGCAAACTACTTTGTTATCCGCGATCTCTCAAGAGCTCTGTTCAGAAGAGACTTCATTTCAGAAGCGGAGCAATGGGAAGGTGTTCCGGAAAATATCATCAACAAAGAGAGCGCTCTTCTTCTTGAATCCAACACACTTGAACTCCTGAGCATAGGCAGGGAAGTAAAGAACTATATCCGTCCGTAGAGTTTTGTCACAAAGGCCGTTCCCGGCTGTCTAAGATGGAAAAAGCCATGCCGAGAATCCTCAACAATTTTATCATGATAATTCTGTCTGCGTTACTCTTGTCGTGCTCTTCGTCAGGAGGCTACGATGCGCCCGAAGCCAGGGAGCAGATCATGAAAGCCGACAGGGCAATGTCTGATCTTGCAACGAAGATTGGCTTCTACAGGGCACTGAGCAAGTACGCCGACGAAAACTTTGTGAAGATGACTGAGGGAAGCCATCCCATTACAAGCAAGAAGGCGTTTGATGAAGCCTATAAGGATAGGCCGGGAGCGAAAACACTCACGTGGGAGCCGGTTGAAGCGCATGTGTCCTCGTCGGGAGATCTTGGTTACACATGGGGCAACTGGAAATTTGTCCTCCCCGATACGGTTTACTACGGCAATTACATCACCATCTGGAAGAAGAATGAGCATGGAAAGTGGAAGATGGTGTATGACGGAGGCAATGGAACACCGCCGCCGGCAGATAATTGATCTTGCACATCACTCCGGCATAGCAGTTCCCGTCAACAGCACGATCACGGAGCATACCCCCTTCAAACTCAATGCTGACAAAGCTTTCAGCCCGGCACAATGTTTTTAAATGATTGTTTTTGTGTTAAGGTAAGACTATTTTTGCATGAAAGAAAAATCACACAAACTAAAACCATCTGTTATGAACAAAGAAGAACTGATTGCCAAAATTGCCGGCGATGCCAATATTACAAAGGTTCAGGCAAAGGCAGCACTGGAGTCTGTTGTTGACGCAGTAAGAAAAACACTTAAGAAAAAGGCCGGAAGGCTTTCGCTTGTAGGATTCGGTACGTTCTCTGTGTCAAGCAGAAAGGCAAGGATCGGAAGAAATCCTCAGACCGGAAAGGAAATCAAGATCGCTGCGAAGAAGGTCGTAAGATTCAAGCCGGGCAAGGATCTCGCCGCACATGTAAACAAGTAATCATTTCATTTTCAGAAACAAAGAAGGCATCCCGCATAATCTGCCGGATGCCTTTTTCATTGTGCATCTCAAGAGTCGCCGCCTGAGCAGCAGAGTTCACCTTACAACCGCAAACTTCCCGACCTTCTCTTCAACTTCCTGGCCTGATGAATTCTTGCCCGTCGCACGGAATATGTAAACCCCTGTTGAGATCATCTCTCCGTTCTGGTCCTTCAGGTTCCATTCCACTCCGCCGTTTCCGTCAGTCTCTGTCACTGTGGTGATGTACCTGCCGTTAAGGTCGTAAATATCCACCTCGGCAACACGTGTTATGTTCGCGAATGTAATGTAGTTCTGACTTGATGCAACGCTGTAAGGATTGGGGTAAACATACATGTCGTCAAGGTTCTCCTTATTGAAGATCAGCCCGAATGAGCTTCCCGAACCGTCAACTATTCTGATGCCGTCGGATGAAAGTATGTTGAATGCCTTCAGCACATAGTTCTTGCCCGTTGCACCTATCGCGGCGTTGCTTTGCAGTCCTACGTAAACAACCTTGCGGTCCGAATTGTCAACCTGAGCCGAGGTTACGGAAATGTCGAAGGGCTCAAATTTATAGTTGCGGCTGTTCTCTGCCGAGGCTTCATCAACATCGAGATTGAAATTTACTTTGAGTCTGTTGCCCTGCTGAAGTTCCAGGCGTGTTATGTAAAACTTCGGCTCGTCAATTACATTTACGGTGAATGAAACCGAGTTTGTGTCAACGGGCGAATTGTATCTGTCAACAATTCCGTTTGTCTTTATGAAGTATGTGCCGTTTGCGGGAATGCTGTCGAGCGTGAGCAAATACTCATAATCATTCTTTATCGCGGCGTTCTTCGGATTGCCGGTCTGAGAAATTATGAATGAACTGAGATTCGGAATTAGCGGCGATATCTTTTCGCTTATTTTGAGTGTGATGAATCCGCCGTCTTCAAATACTGCGGAGACAAGCTCCGGCTTATTGTGCACGTAAACTCCCAGGGGCTGAGTGGGAAGGCCTTCCCTTACGGAATTCTCATTGTCCACGGCAGTGACTTTGTAATAGTACAGCTTCCGGTTTGCCACCAGACCGTCTTCATAGTTGTTCTGCAACGAAGAGTCAAGAAGCGTGAAGTTCATTGTGCTGTCGCTTCTGTAGATCATGTACTTGTCAGCGCCGGTCACGTTGTTGAAATCAATTCTTGTCCTGTTTGAATCAATGCTGTATCCCTTAAGTCCGAGCGGTGTTGCAGGGCCCGTGAACGAAACATTCTTCTCAAAGAAAAGCAGTGTGTCGTCAACAGTGTTCAGTCCAAGCTCCTTTATGCCGTTGCCGTTGAAATCATAAACTATCTGATTGAATGTGTTGACATTTTCAAGATAGTTCTGAGGAATGAACCTTCCTTCACCTGATGAGTACCGGAGAATGTAATACTGCGTGCCTGTGTTGACAAGCAGTTCGTCTGTGCCGTCGTTGTCAGTGTCGGCGGCTTCCGTGGATGTTTCCGTGTATGACTTGTAGTTGTAGATATCCACAACATCAAGCACGGAGAAGGTATTCATCGCCCCGGCCTTGTAAATGACAACGCTGTAATATTGCACTATGTCTGTGTTGAAGCTCACGGTGCCCACGGCAAACTCCTTCCTGCCGTCACCGTCAAAATCCCCCGCAGTAACATTATCGCTCTTCACAAACCTTTGCAGGGTGTCAAGGAATACCCTTGCATAGGCATTGTTTCCCGTGCTTGTCATTACATTCACCGCCGTCTCCTGCTGAAATGTCGTTGACGACTGATAATCATTTACATACACAATCTCATTTCTGCCGTCGCCGTTAAGGTCTTCAACCAGTGTATTCTGAGATGTTGCTGTTGAATCATTTCCGTACATCGGAAGAACCGCGATCTGATTCAAACTTCCGGAACTGCTTTCGAGAATTCTTAAGCCATCTTTGCCGAATCCGAGTATTTCCTTCTGTCCGTCGCCGTCAGTATCGGCTATCCTTGATGACCAGAAATTGCCCGATGATGAATCGCCCCAAACCAACTGCACCGGAAGATCTCCGGCATTCGGAGCTTCATACAGGAATCCGTTTCTCTCCCTCGACATCAGCAGGTCAAGTTTCCCGTCTCCGTCAACATCCCCAATATCCCTCGCTATTCTGAACTCGGGCCAGTTGTCCGAGGATACCCTGGAAAAAGAACCGCCGTTATACTCAAATACATTTAGCCGGAGATTCTCATTAATGTCGTTCAGAAACAGGTCCGGCCTTCCGTTGCCGTTGATGTCTGCCGGAGGCACTGCCGCTTGCGAATAATTCAACGAATAAGGATTCGGAGAATAACCGTAGCTGTTAATATAGTCGTCTGTGGTGAAAACAAACTGAGGATCGGAGAAAGTGGTTGACTTGCCGTTCAGCGATACCGCTTCAATATAGAATTCGTACTCGGTGTTTGCCTGCAGTGCCCTTCCGCTCAGCGCCGCAATGTGCCCGCTCGTGATGAAACCGAGATTGGGTGTGCCAACATCCGCAAGAACATACTGATACGGCTCGCTCACGTTCTTTCTTCTGTAATGTATCTTTCCAAGCGTTCGCTTGTTTGTACCGAATATTATCAGCTGAGAGTAATTATTCTTGTCGAGCACCTTGCCGAATGCAATATCTGTTATGACGGGCGGCAGGCTGTCTTTGAAGATTATCATTCTGTGCTCAATTGTTCTGCCCGAATTGCTGTTGATGGCGAGCCTAAGCGTGTATGAAGTGTCGGGCAGCTGAGACATGTTCCATAGCATGACGGTGTCCTGTATAACCTGCGAGCCGATGTTCTCTTTCAGCGGAATCCACTGCGACGGGTTCTGGCCTTTTGAGTAGTAGAGTGAATATGAGACGAAGAGCGGCGAAGCCGCGGAGATCACGAGCGGAACAGAACCGCCGGAGGCGGTCAGGTCCTGGAACGGATGATGTATTCTTACAACGGAAGGATTGTTGCGGTTGTTGAATGCATTGATCGCGCTCAATCTTCCGGATGCGCGCAGATGATCCCACCCCGTCTGTCCGGGCATAAGGTTTGTTGTTGAAACGAGAATTCCTCTGACTTCCTCATTGCTGAGGCCTCCGTTCTCTGAAAGCAGCAACGCTGCGGCTCCGGCTACAACCGGTGCGGCAAAAGACGTTCCGTTGAGTTTGTCGTAATCACCTCCGTACTGTGAACTGCCCTTGCCGACTCTCACTGTAGTCAGATTCTGAAGCCCGGTTGCGTAAATATCTACCGTCTCGCCGAATGAGGAGAAGCCAGCCTTACTGCCCGACTGATCCGCCGCGGCAACCGAGATCACTTCATCATAAGCGGAAGGATAATGAAGCCTGTCTGTGGCGTCATTTCCGGCAGAACATACAATGACCGCATTCGCATTGTGTGCAAAACGGACAATGTCTTTAAGAAGATTGCTGAATATATAATCTCCGAAACTGAAGTTGAAGACCTTCACTCCCATGGATACACCGTAAAGTATTGCATTTGCAACATCATCTTCCTCTCCGAAGCCCTGCGCATCAAACGCCCTCATGACAAGCACCTTGCATCCCGGCGCTACCGATGATATGCCGATACCGTTGTTGAATGTTGCATTGATGATCCCTGTTACCGCCGTGCCGTGCGATTGAAAATTATCATCGCTCGGGTCATTGTCAGGATCAAGATAATCTCCTCTTCTCGGATCTCCAGTGAACGGCTCGTCGGTGAAATCCCAGCCGCGCCAGTCGTCAACAAATCCGTTTGCGTCATCGTCTATCCCGTTTGACTGCTTTCCGTTTCCGTATTCACCATAGTTTATCTTGAAACTCGTCTGAAGGTCCGGATGGTCAAAATCCAGCCCTGAGTCAATTACACCTATTAATACTGCCGTATCCCCAAGCGTAACATCCCAGACAAAAGGCAGTCCCGCTTGCTCTATGTATGCCTGCTGAGGATACAGCGGATCGTTCGGAGAGAGACCCATGCCCGCAGCATCCAAACGCATAACGCCGTTCATCTGTATATACTCGACATGCTCATTGTCTCCGAGCCTGAGCAGCAGTTGCTCTGCATTCGATTCGTTTATCCTTGCAAAGAATATTCTTTCGAGTCCGGCTTCACGTAATTCGGGAGAATCAAACCGCTCGAGCAATTGCCGGGAAAACAACGGGCCGGTTCCTGTCACATTCAGATCCCTGCAGATCCTGGCAAAAGAGCTGTTGCCCGATCTTGAGGAATTGTTCTTCAGGGAAGTCAGAAGCTCGGAAGGTGATTCCTTCTTTAGCTTGATTATAACTTCGACATCGGCTGCTTCCGCACACCTGATAATAACGCAGAATATTATTACAGCCATTAAGGCTTTCAGAAAACTCATTTCAATCTGTTGATTACAAAATAATTAGATCAGTTCTTCCTTTTGAGGTCCTTCATTACCCATCCCTCTCGGTCAATTTCCAGTCCTGCTGGGAGGAATCCTGTTTCAAATTCGTATGACCCTTCGCGGGAATCCATCTGTATCCTGAAGTCTTCCGAAGCGGATCCCGATGAAAGAGTTATCGTTAACGGTACAGCATAAACTTCCCTGTCAGACTGCAGCTGTTTCAGTAAGAGCTTTGTCTTGTATGATGAACCGGACTGAACTGCGCTCCACTCATATTCAAATGAAGGCTTTCCCTTTCCTGAATACACCCACTGATCAAAGAATGTGCCGAGGTCTTTGCCGGATACTTCTTCGCATACTTTTATAAACTCCCCGGTCGTTGCGGCACCGTATTTGAAACGCTCATAGTAAGTTCTGATAATTCTGAAGAAAGTCTCGTCACCGACTTCTCCTCTCAGCATATGCAGTACAAATGCACCCTTGTTGTAAACTGTTCTGCCGAAAATGAATCCTTCCGGATCGTAAACCGTAGTGGGAAATGTTCCGCGTCCTTCTTTCGCAATGTTCTCAAGATATGCTTCGTGTCCCTTTGTGTGTTCGATCCACAACGATTCGCAGTATGTTGCAAATCCTTCATTCAGCCAGATATCTTTCCATGTTGCAGGAGAGACTGCATCACCGAACCACTGATGCGCAAGCTCGTGCATCACGATTGATTCATATCTGCCGTCGCCTGTGATAAGCCTGTAACCCATGCTGGAAATTGTCTGATGCTCCATTGCGCCTGAGATCCAGCCGAACATTGCCATGCCGTATTTCTCGTTTATGAATGGATATTCTCCGAAAGTTGCGGCAAGGTAGCTTATCATGTCAACAGTATTTCTCCAGTCATACTTTGCATTGGTTGTATATGACGGATATGTGAAGTAATCCACGGGCATCACTGCTGATCCGTCAAGAGCTGTATAAGTTTCCGACCACTTGTCATATTTACCTATTGCAAGTGACACTAAATATGTCGTGATCGGATAAGTCACCTTCCAGTAAAATGTCCTCTCTCCGTTTCCTTCATCTGTAACTTTCTGCAGAAGTCCGTTCGAAACTGCTGTCAGCTGCTCAGGAACGGTTATCTGAATTTCGGCCTCCGCCTTATCGGTCACAAGATCCTTGCAGGGCCACCAGGTGGGTGCATAGGTCGGCTCACTTAGAGTGTATATTGCCGGCTCGCCATCAAACTCCTTGAAGCTGAACGAATCAAATCCCTGATTTCTCGGCGTTCCTTCGTATTCGATCCCGATCTCCACCATTCCCGGCCCTGCATTTCCGGTTTGTATTGATATGTAGTCATTGGCATGTTCAAATTCAACCGGTTTTCCCCCGAGCAGGACTTTATTCACCTTCATTTCGTTGGTGAAATTCACCAAGATCCTGCTCAACGTATCTGACAGGACCTCCGCGCTTATGACTGCATTTCCAAACAACTTCTTCTGCGGAATGTCAAATGAGAATCTGAGCGTATAGAGTTTTACATCATACAGGTTCTGCATCCTTACAATTGCAGAGTCTTCCTTCCTTTGTGCCTGCTTTCCCGAAAGAGAATAATATGCATCCTCAGCGAATGTAAGCGCCGAGTGGATCTTCTGATTGCTCCTTACTTCATGCACAATATGGTTTCCGAGAAGTGACCAGTACAGGCCGGAAAACAGCAAAACGAGGGTGACGATCATTATTATTCGGGATCTTTTCAATATGAGTTAAAAGCGAGGCGGATTGCCTCCCGTGTGCAACAGCAGTTCGGGCCGATAAAGTTTACTTCCTGCTTAAGTGTATCTTAATATTTGAATTATTTGCTTAAATTAAAACTCACTTTACCTCAATCTATCAGGGACTGTATGAACATACGGATACACAGAAATCGCTTTGTGCTGACCGTTGCAGCGGCAATGATCGCATTGATATTCAGCTCATGCATTTCAGTTGAAAGGCGCGTTAAGCTGGAGACTGACGGCTCAGGAACAGAAGAGCTGAAGATGATATTTCACAGGGAATTTTACACCACACTCGGAACGTTTGCGGCGATGTTTGATTCCACCGGCTCAATGGCCGGAGTCATGGATTCCATGTATAATGTAACTTCAGACCTTAACAAACTCAGGGAACAGTTCAGCTCAACGGAGGGCATTACGCTCATAGACACATACAATGAAATTCAGCCGGATTCTTCCAATCTCGTGTTCGTAAAATATGCATTCAACAATGTTGAGAAGATAGGCCAGTCAATGAATAAGGTTAACAGCGATTTTGAGGAAAGTCCCTCCAGGGTTACGTTCGATGCGGAAGACGGCAACCGGGTTTTCCGGTATTTATATGAGAACTCCGACACCTCAATGTCGCAAATGGGGGATTCGGCCGGTAATCAGATGATGGCAGGGCTCGCCGGGCTTTTTACCGAAGGGAGGTTCATGTTCGAACTTGATGCGCCGTTTGACGTTGTGTCATCCAATGCAACAACTCAAACCGGAAGAAAGCTTGTCTGGGATCTGAAAATGTCTGACCTGATTTCGCAGAAGAAGTACCTCCTCGAAGCCGTTATGAAGAGTGAGTGATCCGGAAGATCCTGCTTACTAGTGTGGAGAAATTCTATATTCAAAGTGGGGAATAATTTCACTTGATCAGAAGCAGGGTAAAAATTCTTACAGAATTGCAGTTTTTGAGGCATGAAAATTGAAATCAAATAAATAAAGGGCACAATAAATGCAGTACAAAGCAATAAGGATCGTAATTACAATGACGGCGGCAGTTTTTCTTTCATCCTGCGCCAAGGAAGTACCGCCGGAGCTGTTGAGCAAGAATCAGAACAAACAGCAAAGCTCATCACAGCAAAATCAGCAGGAAATGCCAGATGATTCTATCCACAGGTCCCTTAAGTCCGGCAATCCGCATACAAGCGGAAGCACCGAAGATGATTCGAAAAAGGGTGAGGGCTGGAACGATGAAAAAGTTGTCAATCTTACAAGGGAAGCTGACGAGGCCGATGCGAAATTCAGAAAGACCGGAGCCGCAGGTGATAAGTCCGCATGCATTGAAAAACAAATGGCAGCGGCAAATTACCTGATGTTTGAAGCCGATCTTCCGCCAAAAGAAAAGTACAAGCCTGCTCTGCAAAGATACAGGAGAGTCCTCGAGATAGATCCGAAGAATGATGAGGCAATTGCCAACAAGAAGCAGATAGAGGACATCTACATTTCAATGGGCAAGCCGATTCCGGAATAACCGGATCACAAGTTTAACAATAAACAATCAAGTCATGGGTTACGCTTTTGTTTACATAGCTTTCGCCGCATGCCTTATCTCGACAATTCTTTACATTATTGTCAGCAAAGGCAATGAGAAGGCTCTGAAGGCGGCAAGAGGATTCTTCCACTTGTCCGTCATTATGACGATCTCATCTGCGGCATTCTTGCTTTACCTGATAATCACACATCAGTTTGACTATACCTACGTATGGAGCTACAGCTCCCGCGACCTGCCGTTCAACCTGCTGATGTCAACATTCTACGCAGGTCAGGAAGGCAGTTTCCATCTGTGGGCGTTCATGATGGCTGTTCTCGGCATCTTCCTTCTTTCATTCCTGATAGCAAGAGACAGGCAGTATGTGCTGAGCAATCATACGAGCAACAGGGATCTGTATGAACCTGTGGTCATGGCAATTTTCGCCTCGATACAGACAATGCTCCTGTTCACTCTTGTGATCAAATCGCCATACCTGAAGGTTTGGGAGTCGTTCCCGGGAGATGTACAGTTCGGGTTCATTCCGGAAGACGGCAGGGGACTCAATCCACTGCTTCAGAATTTCTGGATGACGATACATCCGCCTGTGCTGTTTGCAGGATTCTCGTCTCTCGCTGTTCCGTTCTGTTTTGCAGTGGCGGCGCTTATAAAGAACCGCTATGACAGATGGATGAAGCTTGCGCTTCCGTGGACCTTGTTTGCAGGAATGGTGCTGGGCGTGGGAATTATGCTCGGGGGATTCTGGGCTTACGGCGTTCTTGGCTGGGGCGGATATTGGGGATGGGATCCTGTTGAGAATTCATCCTTTGTCCCATGGATAATTGTTATCGCAGCAATTCACACTCTGGTGGCAGAAGAGAAGACGGGAAAATTCAAAAAGACCAGTCTGATACTCTGCATACTTGGATTCATACTTGTCCTTTATTCAACATTCCTGACAAGAAGCGGCATCCTTGGAGATGCTTCCGTTCACTCGTTTGTTGATCCGGGTCAGGAAGTCTATATGTTTCTGATAGTTTTCCTCGGGTCATACCTTCTGCTCGGGCTTGGCCTGATTCTATACAGACTGAAGAGCCTGAGATCTCCTGCAAAGGAAACTTCGGAACTGCTTTCACGAGAGTCGGCGCTCTTTGTAGGCGCGGTAACCCTTTGCGCAAGCGCACTCGTGATCGGAGTGGGAACAAGCTGGCCGATACTTTCCAAGGGCACGGTTGATATAGCTTTCTATAACAAGATGAATCTTCCTCTTGCAATACTGATAGCCGCTGTCAACGGCATAAGCATACTTCTTGCATGGAAACATACGGAAAGTTCACGGTTCCTTAAGAGTCTGTATTTTCCGCTGATCATCACAGTGGTTGTAGCGGCCGCTCTTGCAATATTTGCAGTAAGGGATGTTCTGATCCTTGCGCTTGCCGCAGCTTCGATCTTTGCATTTGCTATCAATCTTCAGCTCATACTGAAACTCATCACTCACAACTCGATAAAGGCAGGTCCGTACATTGCGCACCTTGGGATCATGGTTCTCTTCCTTGGTATTATCGGATCGTCCAAATATTCAGTGGAAGAAAATCTGTCACTTCCCATTGATGAACCAAAGAATGCACTCGGATACACGCTCACCTATAAAGGAGCCACTCCCATAAAAGGTGAAAGCGACGAGAAGTATCATTTCAATGTGGTTGTGGAAAAGGACGGAAAGGGCTATCTGCTTCAGCCCGTAATGTTCTACAGCGAATACTCTCAGGGAATCATGAAGAATCCTGACATAGCAAATCTCGGTGTTAAGGATATTTATATCTCTCCGATGTCTCTCGAAGTTGGAAGCCCATATTCCGAGGAGGACATTGTGGAATTCAAAAAGGGCGATGAGATCGATGTGAAGGGTATGAAGGTGAAGTTCATAG
Organism: Ignavibacteria bacterium; assembly: GCA_019694675.1. Lineage (GTDB taxonomy): Bacteria > Bacteroidota > Ignavibacteria > Tepidaquicellales > Tepidaquicellaceae > JADJAH01. The sequence continues at coordinate 90,405 of JAIBBK010000060.1, read as the reverse complement.
ATTTTGACAGGTCAAAGTTCAGTCAGGAAAAGATGATGAGCGGAGAGGACAACATAATAGGTGCAACTCTTGAAGTGACCGCCGGCGGAAAGACGGAGACCGTTGTAGCCGAACAGCATCTTGCCGAAGGCCATTCACAGCCGATTCCCGTGAAAATGGAGAATGGTGATTTCATCTTCTACCTTACCAAGGTCTCTGTGGCAGATGCCCCCGTTGCAATGATCGCGGTCTCAGACAAGCCTCTTGACGCCGCAAGCGACAAGGAAACACTTGTTCTTACCGCCAGCATCAAGCCGCTTATCAATCTTGTCTGGGGAGGCACAATCATTATGGCAATCGGTTTCTTTGTATCTCTTGCCAGCAGAAGAAAGGCATTCTCGATGAAACTCAAAGCGGCGGAGAAGTCCTTTAATGCGGGGCATGTACATGCTAACGGCAACGGACATGCTTCGAACGGTAACGGGCACGAAAAGCATGAAGCCGGCAAAGAGCATCACGCAGGAAGACACTGACCTTTTAATATAGTATTGAAATGAAAATGGCCGGTCATTACCGGTCATTTTTTTGGAAGAAACTTCTGAAATTTTTCCGGGCAACCGATCTTTCAACTTCAGAATTAGCTTGAATAAGAAAGTTGAAAGATTAAATTGACTGCTTAGAAACACCCTTGTATTTAGTCGCCTGCGTAACGGCAACAACTGATTAGATTCAAACACCGATTGCCGCTTGCAGGTGTGGGGGAATTAAGGAATGGGAACGTTGAACACAATTCCCTCAGAGAGGATTCAGGCTAAACGCCTGTATTACAGAAGGAGGTTGCTTCGCGGCAACCTCCTTTTTTTATCCGTTGATCAAATCTCTGCTACTCTGTTAATCGCCTATTTCCGGCCGCCGCTGACTGTGTTATAATCAGACAGCTGGCTGAAGATCCGCAATGACGGTCATTACGGCCTGATTACAGAAATGAACAGGAAAGCATTGTTGTCTGCGATCGAATAATCGCTTCCGTCAACAAAACTGTCGCCGTTCAGGTCAGTTGCTACATAGCCGCTGACGAAATTCGTGGCATCGTTATCAATGAGGCTGAGGTCGGAGGCATCAATAGTTCCGTCCTTATTCGCATCTCCGCTGTAAATTGTATATCGGGATCCTTTAAGCACCTGATTGCTTCCAAACGCCTGCGATGCGGCGGTTGTGTAGTCAAAGCTGAGGCTGTTTGAAGTGAAGCTGTATCCTGCGTTGCTCCATGTGTCGATCGAGTTTCTGTGACTTACAACGATGTAATAATTCACTCCGCTGACCGCGTTTGTAAAATAGAATGTTCCGGTACCGCTTGTTCCAAGCACGCCTTTTGCGGAATCCACAAGATCGTAAGGTGAATTGCTGTTTCGAAGATATACCTTAGTGGTATCGCTGACCATCAGATTTGCGCCTGCATCATACATTCCTTCAATCAAAGCCGTAAGCTGTAGCACTTGCGGATCAACGGCGTTCAGCTGAATTACGGTGAAGTTGCCCTGTGATCCTGCTGTTCCGGTATAACTTCCCGTCCAGCAGGCACTGAAGTCGGAAGCGTATCCGGGAGTTGACGTCAGCAGGGCATCAGTGCTTCTTGATGTTCCTGAAAATCCCTGATGTCTGATTTCCACAAGGAGATTTCCGCCCGTATAGATCCATGCAGTATTGAATGCGATCACAGGACCGAAAGCGTTCGGGCTTCCTCCGAAAGTGTAGGAATTTGCGGGAATGAACAGCGCACCTGACCTGACCTTCGTTTGAGGGCCGACAATATTGTTTGCAAATGTAAGGCTTCTGTTCACGGGATCAACACTTCCGCTCAGATAGACATCATAGTTTGTATAAGTAAGATCTGCGGCGGGCCAGTTGGCAGTTGCCGATGCGGGAATCCTCATGCTGAATCCGGTGAGCGCTTTTCCGACCAGGTTAGTGAGTTGATTGGCGTGTATCAAGAGCTGATAAGTTCTTTGTGCGTTTGAAAGCGGGCCCAGAAATGTTCCTGTTCCTGTGGTGCCTGAATATGCATTCGGGACCACCTCAAGTATACTCGACTCTCCGGACGCTCCGGATTGAGTATCCGCATGCGCAGCCCTGGACAGGTAAAGCATTGCTGATAAGATCAGCAGGGTGCAAAGAAGTTTCATGACTCCTCCATAATTGTTCTTAGTTTTGTAAAATGGATTAAGAGGTGCCGTCAAACATAAGCAAAGCGCTGCTGAGGTTCAACAATTTTGCGCCTCACCGCGATCCATTTTTTTACTGACAATCCCGGTCGGCTAATCTCCCCAGTTGACCATAATGTTGTGTTTCCCGGCATAAACTTTTCCGTGCATGATAAGTTCGTCATAAAGCTCTTTGAAGCGAGTTGAATACTTTTCGTTGATCTCATCGGTCATTGCTTTGGTCTCCTCGGCTGATGCACCTTTGTCATACATATCGGCGAGCATAAGGTATTCATTCTTCATGACCGGAATGACAAATTCGTACAGAGCTTTTGATGAACTCAGCACTTCCTTCCCGTCGCCGGATTCGCTGAGTCCTTTTACATCATCATAATTATCTTCAAAAGACTTTGTCTTCATCTCTATGATCTCTCTCCGGGTCATTGGTGTTGTGCCGCTGCCGTCGCCGGAGTACTTTACCGAAGGAGATTCAAGCTGTCTCGAAAATCCGCTGCCTGCGAAACCTGACATAAGGTTTACGTTCAGCACAGTGATGCCGAAGAATTTTTCGGGTGGCACCTTCCCGCATGAGGAAAGGTGGATCACAGCAAGCAATGCTGTGAGAATGCATATAAGAGAAACGGTTTTGTTTTTCATGGCGCAAATTTAAGGCGCGAATGCATGAATAGAAATGGACAATTGGCGAGGAATGAATCTGCTGTATCAGGCGCCTCTTCATGATCTGAAATGCTTATGAATCGTCGGTTCTATCCTGAACATTCCGGCATATTTGTCTATAGACATTGTTGGAAAGATCAACGATTAAGTACTAAGCCAACAGTTTGCATCGAACCATCCGCAGTTCATCTCTTCCGAATTCTGAAAATTAGCGTCTCCGCTATATTATAGGCTGAAGCAGATTCTGTATCCGCGATAAACATAATGCCAAAGTGCACAAAAATACTCCTTGTTTCTCTTGCCGGGAATTGTCACAATACAACAGGAAGAAAATGAATATGAAAGACTGCCAGCCTGTCATTCTACCGGCTTCTTTGGCTCATCATTCGGATTGATACAGCAGTGATTTATTGCCGGATCAACTGATATGTCTTTATGATTCAAAAGTTCAGCATTTCACACGCAATTTCCCGTTTACCGGACTGATATTTGAGAAAGAAGAGTCTTCCGTCAGCATTGATCATTTGAAGATCATGGCCGCCGGAGGTTGAGACATCTAACAACTTTCACAAATCAAAAACGAAAGGAGTATGTAATGAGCATACTCATGTTCTGTAAGAGATTTGTTGCAGTTACGCTCTTCTTACTGATCTGCAACACCCTGCAGGCACAGAATCTTCCAACGTACATAAATTCCGTGATCCCTGCCACCGGGCTTAATCTCACACTTGACTCTGTCGTCTTCTACTCCACGGCGACTTCCGGGGATGTGTCTTCACTGCGCGACAGCGTTTTCTATCACTGGGTCTATCCTGACGGGATTGTCAGCGGCGAAGATATTACAGTATCCAATGTTTTCAAAATGGGACTTCAGACCGGACTGGATACTGCAAGAGTATCGGATCACATGTCATTTCTGTCAAGCGGTGCGAGGTCGCTTCAGTCGGGAGATATGATCTACAAGTGTTACTACAAACTTCTCGACAGCACTTACGGAATGTTCACCTTCTACACCCTCGGTTATGAGAACAGCTCGGGTGTGATAAAATTCGAACCGTTCATCGGGATGTGCCCGCTTCACTTCAGCGATTACATAAAGACAACAAAACCCGGCGCTGCGCATGATGTCGAGTTTGAAGTGAAGAACGGATTTGGTTTCATTTGTGCATCAGGCTGGGGAGACTGCAAGATCACATGCGACGGCAATAATGTAGTTGACTGCTTCGGACTTGTCGGGGGAGATGCATGTTTTCTTTGGGAATATGAAATTACAAAGGACTGCGCCACTGTGGGAAACTGCTGCAGGTGCATCTTCAGATTCGGATTTGCGAACGGTTTCAGCTCAGTAGGCGTAGGAGTTGACGGAGTATCTATTGAGTTAAGCGGAAGTTTCGGATTGAAAGGCTCTACAGAATCTGTCGTAAAAAGATGTTGTCCGACAGGCGCAATGGTGGCATTCAACTTTGCTCCGCAGAACTCAAATACTGTAGCCACTCTTTATTCAGTCTCAACCGTTTCAAGTTCTGTCGGATGGACGTCCGGTTCAGGAACAACCGTATTGAGAACAACCAACAGCGGCATAAACTGGATCAGCGCTTCCGGTACCGGACTTGCCGGCGATATCTACAATATCAATGCGGTCTCAGCAACTACTGCTTTCTGTACATCAACGCCTTCAACAGTGACGTTCATTTACAAAACAATTGACGGAGGCGCTACATGGAACACGGTTTACAGCCAGCCCGGAGGATTCATCAATGCGATCCAGATGATAAACCCGACGACGGGCTTTGCCATGGGCGATCCGCAGGGGGGTAAATGGACAATCCTGAAAACTGTTGACGGAGGAAACTCCTGGAACAGGATCCCGACCGAGCCGGTGCAGATGGGCGCTCAGAACGGTTGGAGCAATTGCCTGAGAGTTGACGGACCCAATATAAGGTTCGGAACTAACTCGCAGATGGTATATCACTCTCCGGACAACGGTATCACTTGGAACTTTTCAAACACACCCGGAACGGTTAATTCATATGCTGTGCATTTCAATGATCCGGTGTTCGGACTTGCGGGTGGCGATGCCTTGACGAGATCCACGAACAGCGGCATATCCTATGTGCCGACTACAATGCCTCCATCGTTAAGTGATGTTTACGGACTTGAAGGCTCCGGTCCTGAATGGTGGGCTGTAGGAAGCAATCATACGGTTTATATGTCGGCAAGCCAGGGCGCAAGGTGGAATTCCGTTTACACACAAACGCTGGAAGGCGCAGGCACTTATCTCGGAGCAATTGACCTCACTGATTTCGGATCAACCGGATGGATAGTAGGCGACGGCGGGGTGATCATAAGGGTTGGCAACATATCTCAGGAAGCTTCACTCAATCTCACCGGATTCATTGAGGGCTTCTATGATTCAGGATCAAACACGCAGACCGGCGACACGATCGAAGTGTTTGTGAGGAACACTGCTTTCCCGTTTGCAGTGGTCACTTCCGACAAAGCCTACTTGAACTCTTCCGGAAATGCAAGCCTCAACTTTGCCAATATGACTACCGGAAGTTACTACCTGCAGGTCAGGCACAGAAGCGCTCTTGAAACATGGTCTTCCGCGGGAGTATTACTCACGGTTGGCGGAACATCCTTTTACAACTTCTCAACATCACCTGCACAGGCATACGGAAGCAACCTCATGCAGGCGGATGCATCACCTCTCAGATATGCATTCTATTCCGGGGATGTGAATCAGGACGGGACGATAGACGCTACGGATGTAAGTCTGATCGACAACGATGCTTACAATTTCGTCTGCGGGTATGTAGCAACAGATGTCAACGGCGACGGATGCGTTGACGGTTCGGATGCTTTGATCGCCGATAACAATGCATATAATTTTATATCCGTAATTGCTCCGTAAGCATTCTCACTCATAGCCCGGGTATATGCCCGGGCTTTGGGGCTTATTCGGCAACTCCGGATTCATATTTTTCAACATTGCAATATGAGATCCGGAAATGACATTATCGGGCAATCTTCAATTTGCATATCAAACAAACTGTTAAGGATCATTCCGTCGAAAGAGCCGGGCTTGACCTTGACTCTTAATCACAAAACATACCAATGATGAGCAGTAACAGCGTAAGCCTGCACAGAGTGCTGACGGCTCCTCCCGAAAAAGTATTCCGTGCCTTTTCCGATGTGAATGCATATTTGACATGGATTCCGCCGTACGGATTCCTGTGCAAAGTTCATGAAATGGACTTCAGGGCGGGAGGAAGTTTCAGAATGACCTTTGAAAATTTCTCAACAGGCAAGGGACACTCATTCGGCGGAACGATACTTGAAATGATCCCGGACAAGTTTCTGAAATACACTGATAAATTCGATGATCCCAATCTTCCCGGTGAGATGGTCACAACGGTCACTCTTACGAAAGTGTCCTGCGGTACGGAACTTAAGATCGTTCAGGAAGGAATCCCCGAAGTTATACCTCCGGAGATGTGCTATCTTGGCTGGCAGGAATCTCTTGATAAGCTGAAGAGATTAGTGGAGCCCGAGATTCCTGATTCTTGATTCCTAATGATGAACGGTTTGCTGAGTGCAATTTGTGGAATGCTTTACGCAGAGCAATTCCCTGTGATAAGTCAGTATTTGTTAGAGGCAAAGATCCCGGCAGTTCACTCTCATCATTAAGCGCGAGTTTATTTTCTTGTCAAAGGAAACTTTCAGATCGAAGAGCTTCCTGTTAGAGAACATGTCTGTCCGGATAGTAATGACTGAAACATCCTTGCTGAATATGTGCAAGGCATATTATCAGGAAGGATCTTCCGGTGCAGGTTCTAAGACTAATCTGATGTGACGCCCTCCATACGGGAACTGTGTGAGAATGCAAACATCTCCGCCTTGCGTTGTGAGTCTGTTTTCTGTGAGCGACAGAGCTGTGTTGTTGAGGCACAGCCACTGCCGCAGAATCATTTCTCACTGTTTCCGGATCCCGATTCACTGTGAATCCTGATTCAGGCATTTCACGGCCGGATCACGGATACAAAGTTTGCCGCATTGTTGTCCGCGATCAGAAAATCCGTTCCGTCAACAAAGTTGTCGCCGGTGAGATCGGATAAAACGTAACCTCCAAGAAAATTTGCCGCGTCGTTATCAATTGTACTCAGGTCAGTTGCATCCACAGTGCCGTCCCGGTTCACATCACCCGAATAAATGGCAAACCTCACGGGCGAACTGTCAACTTGTTTCATGTTGTTTCCGAATGCCTTTGATGCTCCATCTGCAAAGTTGTAGGAAGACTGGTTGGTAAGCTGGGAAAAAGAGATCACCGCTGACGACCATGTCTCAAGCGAGTTACGGTGTTTGAGAACAAGGAAGTAGCTCGTCATGGGTTGCGCCTTTGTGAATAACGGCTGAGCAGTTCCCGAGCTGTTCAGCACTACTTTCGCGGAATCAACGACAGTAACACCGTCTGTTTGCTTGAGGTAGTACGTCATTGTGTCACCGGTCAGGAGGTTTGTTGCAGGATTGTACATCCCCTCAATCAGCGAAGAGCATTCGAGCCGGAAAGGAGTGGAAGTGCTGTTGTTTAAACGCAGTCCCCATGCCGAAATGAATCCTGTATCAGAAGACACGGCATCATTTATTGTAAGCACCCATTTCCCTTTTGGGTTGATGCCTGAAAATGCGGCATCAAAGTCAACGTCGGGCTTTATTCTCGGACCGAAATGCAGATACCTTCCGCTGACAAGCGAGCTGTCCGCATCGGAGTCAAAGATCGTGATAAGATTGGAAGCGTTGGTGCTGAGCGATGTGTTGAGAAAGAAATCAACTGAAGTGCCGACAGGACTTTTGAGAGTGAGAACAATGTTGCTTTCCGCAGAATGGTTCATTGCAATGAACAGATCGAGATCACTCAATGCATCCGCAGAAAGAATTTCCAGTGTGTCCCTGACAATTCCGGAAGTGCCGGTTGACGGAACCCTCTTATTGGCTGCATTTATCAGAAAGCCGTCCTGAAAATTGGTCTGCGCAAGTCCGCTCAGCGGTGACTGCCTTGTTGCTCCGGAGAAGCCGGTCAGTGCAAACATGATCCCCCTGAGATTCCCCCTTGTTCCATCGGAAGTTGACGGCAATGTTGATCCGTCGAGATTGTAAACGACTGTTGTATAACTGTCATTGTCGTTTGATTCATTCAAAGATGTGAACATCGTGCTGTTGATCTCTCCGATGGTCTTTTTGGTCTTTGAGATCCGGAGTTCATCAAAGAAGCCGCTGAAGTTTGACGAGCCGACAAAGATCGGAAACAGAAGCGAATCTGCTCCGTCCGTAATATTTGCAGGTGCGATGTTTCCCGTGCTCCCTTTTCTGCCGTTGATGAAAAACTCGTAACCTCCCGTGGGCGCAAAGTATGTGAATGCCACGTGACTCCATCTTTCCTTCTTCACTGAATCATTGGAAGATATAGTGACATTGTTGATTGAAGCCTGAAGCTTACCGGAACTTACCTTGAGCCCGTAGTTTGCATTGGCTGAGATCAGACTGCCTTTATAGACCAGTCCGTAGTTATCTGTCTTTGGAAACACCCAGCACTCTATGGTAAGCTGAGTGGTGGGACTCAGTGATGCGTCATCGGGAACTGTGATGGCGCCGCCGGATGAGGTGAAAAGACAATCACTTATCTGCTGAATGTGTGAGGGGTTGTTGCTTTGATCTATGGCTGATACGTTTCGTATAAGCCCGTTATTGCCGTAACGCGAGTGGTCCATCGCGGAGAAGAGGCTTCCTGTTCCGGTATTGTTCTGAAATGGAATTGAAAGCACAAGCCTGTTGAGAGGCGAGTCCCCGCCGGCGGCCAAAGGCGACTGCATCAGTCCGAGTATTGTAATCTGCGGCAGAGCTGTATTCCACACACGGGCATTATCCATCATTCCGTTAAGCGATGATGACGTTCCCGAAGAGCCAATGAAAAGAGTATCCGTTCCGGAATTCGGAAAAAGTCCCGCGAAAGTTGACGAGGTATCCAGAGCACCGTTAATGTAGATCCTGAAGACTCCTGAAGTGTCAAGCGTTGCGGCAACGTGCGTCCATGTACTGAGGGGTATAGGGTTTGATGCCCTGCTTATCAGCCTCTGGCTTGTGTTACAGAAGACGAGAAGCCTGTTGTTGTTCACCCTCATTGCATACTTTGTGGAGGTGCCGCTTCCTTTCGAGATTATTCCCATAGGGACAGTGGTGGTTATGAACGGATTGATCCAAGCTTCAAGTGTGAAAGTTCCAGTGATATTGACAGTTGGAGAATTTGGTACGGCTATGTGGCTTCCGCTCGTTCCGGGAAATCCTCCCGCCTGATTCCACGACAACTGCGCCTGAGAAATTTCTGAACAAAACGGAACAACCAAAACTGCACAGACTATAATAAGGAGGAGCTTGGACCTCATTGCATTTGCAATGACAGATAAAGACCTTGAAAGGTCTCTTGCTAAATTACTGTTTCTCATAACCAGGGATGATTTTTGATTTCAAAAAAGTTGAACAAAAATACCCCTGCCTCATAAGAGGGCAAAACCTAAATTGATTTATTCTTAACCGGAAGGGAATTGCACGTAAGCCAAAAATGCCGTTTTGTGTATCTCAGAGCATCTTTTACAGATTGGTATATAAACCTTCCTTAATTGATCAATGGAAACTGAAAGCTGATCAAGGTCAATCAGAAATGTGGAAACGTACTTCAAATTCGATGCAGCAGAGCCCTGATATTGATTGCAGGAAAATTAATCCGCTGAACCAACGGCTCCTGCAAATCAGTATGAGAAGGGATCCGGTACTGTAGATCAAAAATAAAGATCACTTCAGCCGGAATACTGAATTCAACCGAAGATCAACATTCACAGTCAAGGCCTTACAAGGGATACATAGTTTCCGGCATTATTGTCAGAGATGACAAAATCAGTGCCGTCGACAAACAGATCCCCGTTAATGTCTGATGATACATAACCGGTAAGATAGTTTGAAGCGTCATTTGTGATCAATCCCACATCGGTTGCATCAATCGTCCCCTCGCGGGTTACATCGCCGCTGAAAATGCAGTATCGGCTTCCTGAAAGCATCATGTTGCTTCCGTATGCCTTTGAAATGTTGTCGGTGAAATCATATGCCGCCTGGTTCGAAATGAAGCTGAATGTATTTCCGCTCCATGTTTCAAGTGAATTTCTGTGCCTGATCACGATGTAATAACTGTTTCCGTTCACCGGTTTTGTGAAGGTGAGGTCCGCGCGTCCTGAACTGTCAACGACTGCAACTGCGGAATCCACGGCATTGAACGGCGATGAACCATTCCGCAGGATGACCTTCACCGTGTCGCTTCGGAGCTTGTTTGTAACCGGGTTGTAGAATCCTTCCATCAGTACATTCAGCGAGAGTTTCTTGCTCATTATGGGCTCGTCATTCACAAGCACTCTCGAAGTAAACGGTTGCAGTGTGACACTCCCTCCGGTAAACGGGCTTCCGTCGGGATTCTTATATGGAATACCCTCAAGAGAGATCACCTGCACAGAGTTTGTCGGATTGTAGAAGATCCGGTTCTTCAGCGTCGAATCAATCCTTTCCGCATTCACTCTGTAAAGATACACGTTGTCTATGTAAGCGCTTGTATCGGGAAGTACCAATCCGAAAGTGACGCGGGCAAACGTTTCGGTAGTATCCGGCTTGAACACGAATGAATGACTTTTCCTGTAAGTTTCTGCGCCGAGATACCTTCTTGCAAACAGAAACGGGCTGGCTCCGGCATTCGGCCTTCCGAACACGCTCAGATCGCCGGCGCGGTCGCCGGCGTAATCGAATCTCAGGTGGTAAAAGTTGTTCTTTGCAAGCGTAAGATAATTGGATGATGACATACTCTCCACGCCGCCGACGCCTGTCCAGCGTATTCTCATACAACCGGTATCCATAACGGGATTCATGCTGTGGATAAGAGTCGAACCCGATGCCGGAGTTGTGGTCCAGTCAACCGTGTTGCTCTGAAACCTCGGATTGAGGATCATATTTGAACTGAGCGTATCAACCACCCTGTACTGATCGAACACGAAGCCGGCGGAAGAAGATGTAAGGTCTTCATTGAATGTTGACTTCCATACGGGCAGTCTGTAATACTTTGTCGAATATGTTCCGTAAACCATTGACCTTCTCATAAAGTGCTCAGTATAGGGATTGCAGTAATAATTGCTGTCGAAGGTGCCGTAGTCGCTGAAGTTGGGTGAGCGGAACATCTGATGCTCCATGCATGTGGAGTTGAAACTCAATGCATAGAGAAGATTACCCTTTACAATATTGTTGTATGATGCTGTGTATGAAGTTGCTGAATAGTCTGTCATCACGATCTGCGAATATGCATTGTTGAACAGCGTGTTGTACCTGATAATGTTGTTGGCTGAAGTCGCCTTATTGTCCACGTTTATTCCTGCGTAGCTGTTGTTTGCAATTGTATTGCCCTGTATGAGAATATTCCTTGTTACGTTCGGTCCGAAATAGATCCCGTTGCCGTAGCGAGAGTTAGAGTAAGATGATTCGACGTTTCCGTATGTGTTTACTACGATGTTGTCGAGGACCTGCATTCCGTCGGCGTCATCAATGTCAATTCCTCCCCCGTCATTAAGTATGAGACAGGAATTGCTGACAACGTTGTTCTTAACCAGCATGTTCTTAGAAACAAGCAAGCCTGTATAACCCGTACTGTCGATCACATTGTTAGTGCAGGTTGTACCGTTGCTTGTGTAGAACTGAATGCCGTGGCTTCCCCACGTATCTTCGCCGTATCCTGGTTTTAGCGCAGTCCTGTTTATGCTGTTGTTGGTTATCTGGCCGTTTGTGAACACTCCTGTAAGAGCAGTTCCCGTGTTGTCTTCAAAGAGATTGTTGTCAAGAGTATGATTGCCTCCGTTTATCCTCATTCCCAACTTACCTGCGTACTCGATCGTGCATCTCTGAACCCGGACATAATTTGCAGTATATACCTCTACGCAGTTATCGCGGAACCTTGTGATCTTAAGATCCTGTATGATGATATGAGACCTGTTGAGAGTCACATACACGCCGTACTTTGTAACTGAGGCTTCCACAGTTATGGTGTTAGGGTCCACGCCTCCGGGAGCATAGAAGTATAGCTTGCCTGCCGGTTTATCATAGAAATACTCTCCCGCTGTGTCCAGCATGAAGAGCTTATTGTCAAAATAGTAACCTGCCTTCGGGTAGATGTAATTCTGAGTTGCTGAAGATAAGTTCACATGTCCCGGCGTGTAGCTCGAAACAGAACGCGATTCGTAGCACCAGTTTGCTGTTCTTATCCTGCAGTTGGACTGGTTCCAGTAGCCGGACGGCTGATTCAGTTCCGCGTCATCAAATGCAACCACGGAGTTGGCAAAATCAGTGGTTAGAAATCTTGAATTAGGAAATCGCGCGATGGTCATCAGTTTGCCGTTTGCGTAAAGATGTCCGAGCGTATCGGTGAAATTCCTGACATAGATGTTACCCGAGTGTACTGTCCATCCTGTAAGTACGGTTGTGCCGGTAATTACAGGCAAGTCGCCTGTTCCATAACTGCCGAACAGCATTTCATTTCCCGCCGTGCCTGACTTTGAAATAGTAAGAGTGCCTGTGAATTTATCTCCTCTTCTGAACAGAACCTGTGTGCCGGCGGGGAATGAGGAGATCATCGAGTTCACTTTTGCAAGCGATTGCCAGGGTGTATCCTGTGACAGCCCGTCATTGGAGTCATTGCCGCCGGAGGCTACATAATAAACGGCGGAATATGCAGTATCTGCAAAGAGCATTAAGAATATCAGAGAAAGTGCAAGGAAAAGATTGGAAGAAATTGTCCTCATTACTAAAATGATTAGGTTACCGCCGGCAAGCGTGCAGGCGGGCGGATAAATACTTGTTTTAGTTTTGGGGATTATTTGTAGCTGAACAAACCCTGAAATATCAGGGTGGATCTGCATTCTGAGATTGGATTCTTGGGTAATCCCGGAAGAATGATGCAGGCAGAATATTGTCAAGAGACGTAACTTTTTCAAGGTACAGAATATGGACAAAGGACATTCCGGTGCGACACAGTAATAGAGAATAATTCATTAAGACTTTATCGGAAATACGCACAGAACTATATTGATGGAAAAGAAAAATCCTCAAGATGCGTAATCTAAGCTTTAATGCACTTCTCCTGGTTCTGTTGATCCTAACACTTGCTTCCGGTTCTGCATTTTCCCAGTCTGGAAAAGATTCCACTTCAAAGATCAAGAAAGATGATCCTGACAAAGTCAGTCTTATGGTATATCCCTTTGCATTCTACTCTCCCGAAACTGAATTTGCTTTCGGACTCGGAGGAGTCATAGGATTCAACTTGTCTTCAAAAAAGCAGAATCCGAAACTCTCCAGTGTAACAGGATCGGGGTATTACACAACAAACAGTCAGTACAGCTTCACATTCACTCCTGAACTTTACATTGGCCAGAAGGAGACCAGAGTTTGGGGCAAGATTGCCTATGACAAGGCAATTGATAAATATTACGGCACGGGAAACAACGTCAGCGAATTTGATTCGGCTGATTATCTTCAGAACAATTTCACAATCAGCGCACTTGTTCAGACAAGGGTATTCGACGACAGGCTCAAAGTCGGAGCGTCTTTCGAAAGGCGTGACCTGAAGATGAAAGACAAGCAGAAGAATCCTTTTCTTACCGAAAATCTTGTGACAGGAAGCAACGGCGGTGCCACGCAGGGGATTGGCATTACTGCCAGCTGGGATTCAAGGGATGATGTGAATTTCCCGTCAACGGGGGGATTCTATGAGTTCTTTTCAACCTATTTTTTCAAGAAACTCGGCAGCGATTTTGAATACACAAAGTATTCATTCGATCTGAGAAGATTCATGAATCCGGTGAAAGACCATGTGATCGCAACACAGGCTTACCTGCTGATGGAAACCAAGACTCCTCCCTTTTATGATCTTGGTCTTCTTGGAGGTGATACGAAGATGAGGGGCTATTATACGGGAAGATTCAGAGACAGGGTCTATTACACATTGCAGGCCGAGTACAGGATACCGAAGATATTCTGGAGACTTGGAATGATAGCTTTCGCAGGCATGGGAGATGTAGCTCCAAGCGTGAACAAGATCACAATAAGCACGGTCAAGCCCACTTACGGATTGGGACTGAGGTTCAGATTTGATGAACTTGCAAAACTTGACCTGAGAATGGACATCGGAATAGGTAAGGGAACAACCGGTGTTTACTTTGGCGCAAAGCAGACTTTCTGATCGGTTTTCTCTTTCCGAAGAATTACTTCGCACTGAAGACTGGGAGCGGAAAAGAATCCTTGCTTCCGCTTGTTCCTGCCCTCCCCCGCAGTGAGAGAGCAGGAGGCGGAAGAACTTTTTCGGTAAGATCAGCCGGTGAGTTCAGTATTGCTCATCACGGTCTTATCAATCCCACAAAATTAGCTGCATTATTATCAGCAATTGCAAAGTCCGTTCCGTCAACAAAGTTGTCGCCGGTCAGATCAGTGACAAGGTACCCGCTCACATAGTTTGCAGCGTCATTGTCAACTAAACTTACATCTGTTGCGTCAACCGATCCGTCCTGATCTACGTCGCCGCCGTAAATAGCAAATACGATCGGCGAAGTATCAACCTGAATCTGATTGCTTCCGAATGCTTGTGATGCTGACGTAGTAAAATTATAAGAAGATGTATCACCGGTGAACGGAACAGGTGTTGCGCTCCATGTTTCGATTGAATTTCTATGCTTGAAAACTCTGTATCCGTTATTAACTTTATTAAAAGTAAAACTTGCATTCCCGTTTGAATCAAGGACAGCTATAGAAGAATCAACGATCGGATGCGGCGGCAAAGGAATTCTAAAATACATTCTCGCAGTATCTCTTTTCATTTTATTCGATCCAGCATCATAAAATCCCTGAATCAAAGCTTTAACATGTAAAGTTTTATAGGAAAGCAGATTTATTCCCCAGCCGTGAACATATCCGATATCGGCACCTGCGTCGTCAACACATCTCAATTTCCACCAACCGTTTCTGTTTTCTCCGTTGAATGAAGATAACGACTGGTTGGGTTTAATTGAGGGACTGAAAGGCGCTGATATTCCCAGCGGAGGCAGGGCTCCAAAACCTGAAGATGCAATCGAATCAGCATTATCGGAAAAGATTGTCATTACGTCATTTGAATTTCCACCATTGGCATTGAGTAATTCAATTGTCGTTCCGGAAGGTGATGTTAAATATAGTTTCATATCCGATGTATAAGTATGTGACATCAGTACAAAGACTTTAAGATTACTGACAGTCCCAATTCCGGAAATTAGAATAGAGTCAGTTATTCCTACCGGATAATCATCGGGAACAAAGAATCTTCTTACACTTGAAGTATAAGAAGAATTGTAGAAAGTGCTGTCGTTGTCTGTAAGCATTGGTGAACTCAATCTGGTATTATTTGCATGAGCAGAACTGATTGAAGCAAGGTTGATGTACCTCAATCCGTAATTATAGTTTGTTGACCCGATCTTAAATCCACTGTGAAGGTTATCAAAGTCAAAAATAATCAGACTATCCTGTAAGTCCGCCGGGTAGCGGGGATGTTTATACATAAAGTCATTGATCTCCTTTTGAGTCCTTGATTTTCTCCAGATTCTTACTTCGTCAATTTGTCCCCTGAACAGATTTGCGGAATTACTTGCGCCCGCTTTCCCTCCCATATATAAGCTGTCATTGCTTGAATTGTTAATGAAATGATTTCCGGAAAATGACCCGCTTCCTTTCAATACGCCATTAACATATATCGCCGCATTACCCGTCAAAGACGAATACGTTGCGGCAACATGAGTCCACTGTGCATTGGTAATCAACGGAGGCGTAAAGACAACACCATTTCCGTTATTAATTGTAAACAATAACGCTCCTGAATTGTAAAGCTGTAATGAATAAGCATGCGACCCTAATGAACTGCTTTTATTTATTATGTACTGATCGGTGGTGTAGTTGGTGACAGTATCTCTTTTTATCCAGCATTCCAAAGTGATTGCACTGATCGCAGAAACCGGATCACCTATGTTGTAATGACTGCAGTAGCTGCTTCCGTTTAGAACGAGACTGTTATTGTAGTCCATGTGATTGACAGCCTTATTAGAATAATTTATGTAAGTGATGTTTGTTCCGGTTCCATCGTTTTGGGTTGGTCCGCTGTTATCAACTGCCGAATTGTCAAACTGATAACTTGCAGCAAGATAACTATAAGCGCCGCTCAGCTGATACATGTTCAATGGTATGAACATGTTACCAAGCAATTCAGCAGATGTCCGGGCACTGCTCCAGATTCTTACATTATCGAGTCTGCCGTTGAAAAAATATGCAGGCGAGCCGCTTTGTCTGTCACAGCCAATGAACAAATTTTCAAAATTACTCCCGACGCTTCCGGTAATTCCTGTTCTTGAGGTATCGAGGACTCCGTTTATATAAAGAGATGTTGTTGTTCCATTGTAAGTACCGGCTATGTGTGTCCATTGATTTGCTTTCACAACACCGGAGACTCTGCTTCGCAAGAAGTTTCCCGAACCTCCCTTCGGGAAGAATACAAATCTCCCTGAATTTTCGATTCCAAAGTAATAACTCGTCAGATAATTCTTTCCGATTATACATGCAGAACCTGACGGCAATGCTGTAGGATACACCCAGGCCTCTAATGTTATTGCGGTTGAAGGATTCAACTCACTGTGCGATGGAACCGAAACATAACTGTTGGTTCCATTGAAGCTTGCCGCAAAGTTATTGGCATATTGCGCTTCACCCGATTGCAGATTTATGAGATTGATAATTGCCAGTTTGCAGAAAAGCAGAATTAGAATGTTAAGTTTAGTTTTCATTTTGGTTGAAAGTCTGTGAAGTTAAAGAGTTCGTGAGTCACAATTCCCAATGATCACAAAACGTTCTGTTTGACATTTCATGTTAATGGGTGTTGGTTATGATGATTATTTTAGTTTACTTTGACATCACTCCGATGTTGCTAAAGTCTTCATCAAAACTAATTCTAGAGCATAATTTCTCCAAAGAATTTTTTTTCAAATAGCATCCTGACTTTCACATATGACCAATTGTCCATAATTTTGAGCATGCTAAGATACAGCGTACTGCAAATCCTCAGATCATTTTCCGTTAAGGAACTGAAACTGTTTTATGAATTCATTCAGAATCCTTTTCATAATAGGAATTCAAGAGTCATTGAGCTTTTTGAATTGCTCAAGAAATATCACCCTGACTTCTCGTCTGAACATTTATCAAAGGAGACCCTTTTCAGGTCTATGATGGGGAATGCTCTTTATAAAGAGTCTTACATACGAAATCTGTTTTCTGATCTGAATATGCTGGCTGAAACATTCATAAAAGTAACTCTAACCAAAAATAACCCCGCATTTGAAAAGCTCTTCATAGAAGAATTGAAGAACAGAGATCTGACTGAAATAACTGAGAAAAAGATCAGAGCATTTGAGAAGAAGGTCAAATCGGTTAAAGTGAGAGAGCACAGATACTACGAAGACGTAAATTTCATTTATGAGATTAGAAGCTTTCTGGTAGTTGACAGATTATTGACGGATGACTTCAGGGATATGCAGCTGAAGAATACGATAAAGTTATTCCTCATTTCAGTCCTTGAGAATGTATTTTATATGATTGTTGAAGAGCAGCGTGTAAATGTAAAGCACAGATATGACTTTGTGAAACACACGTTGAAGTATATCCAGGCTCATCAGTCTGAGTTTGAAGATTCGCCTTTATTAATGATATACTTTCACTTAAGTAATGTGTTCCTGTCGGAGAATTCAGAATATGGTGATGAGCATCTCAAAGTTGCAAAGAATTACTTTCGGAAATATTTTTCTGCATTTACAAAGATCGACAAGAAGAATATTTATTCCATTATGCAGGTCTATTACATAAATAAGATTGCCAAAGGAGATTGTTCCCGCAATAAAGAGTTTTTGAAATTTATGCTTGAAATGCTGAAGTTCAATGTTCTGTCCCATAAGAAAGGTGACTTCATTAATCTGAATCTTTACAGAAACATTCTGATAATCTGCACAATGGAAAAGGAAACAAATATTCTGAAACATTTTATTGCAAAGTATATCCGCTTTGTAGATGAGCAATGCCGTGAGTCGGTTCTTGCATATTCGAATTCACAACTGAGTTTTCTGCAGGGCAATTTTCAGAAAGCCATAGATCTCTGCAACCACATTAATCTGAATGACCTGCTTGATTCAACAAACGACAACCTTTATTTCAAGAACGACATTAAGACTTTGACCCTTAAAAGTCTTTATGAACTGGAAGCTTTTGAAAGCGCTATATCTTTTATTGATTCATACAGGCACTTTCTCAGAAAATCAAGACTTATGAAGGAAGAGATGAGAAACAGCTACCTGTTATTCGCAAACTCGGTAAGCGAGTTAATCAGACTCAGGAACAGATTTGATGAATATGCGTTTGCAAAATTCAAAACGCGAATCATCACTTCAAAATTTTCGAATGTGCAGTGGATCTTAGAGAAACTGAAAGAGTTCGAAAATTGATTTCCAATTGCTGAGTCAATTCCACAGAATTCACGTATCTCTGCCTGCGTAAAGCAGGCGATTCTTATCCCTCAGCTCTCACCTCTCACCTCTAATGTGCTTCTCACGGTCTTATCACGTAGACAAAGTTCGCCGCATTGTTGTCTGCGATCGAATAGTCCGTTCCGTCAACGAAGTTGTCGCCGGTCAGGTCGGTAATGACATAGCCCGTGACAAAGTTTGCAGCATCGTTGTCTATCAGCGCCAGGTCAGTTCCGTCAACTGTTCCGTCCTGATTCAGATCACCGGAATACACCGCAAAGCGAAGAGGGGATGCATCAACCTGAATCATGTTGCTTCCGAATGCCTGCGATTCGGAAGTTGACAAGCTGTAATTTGCAGGAGTCGTCCTTGAGAAAGCCAAAGGAACAGAGCTCCACGTCTCAAGAGCGTTCCTGTGTTTCACTGTAAAGTAGTAGTTCCCGTCTGAAGCAGTTCCGAACTTCAGCACGGCGCTGCCGTTTGTTCCAATGACTGCCTTCGTAACATCGGTGACTGCAAACGGAGATACTGAATTCCTGAGCTCAACAGTAATCGTATCGCTCATCTGCGAATTGCTTCCTGCATTATACATTCCCTCGATGAAAATCGTCAGGTTGAGCGTCATGTTCGGGCTTTCAGTAAGTGCTACAGGACTGTAATTTCCATTAACATCCTGAGCAACTATGAAGTAGTAATAAACTCCGCTGAGAGGACTTGTGTCGGTATAGGTTGTTGCTGTAACTGTAGAAAGCGGAGTCGCTGTGTATGGATCTATGACCGGACTTACACTTCTGAAAAGCACATAGTTCAGAAGATCAGGCGCAGAATTGTTTCCCCAGTTAAGAGCTACGTTTGAACCTGCCGCTGTAGCTGTAAAAGGTGACACTATCGGCGGAGCTATATTGTCTATACTATAGCCGCTCACAATATTCGAGCGCCAGAATTTTCCTGAGGAATTTGAAACCGCGGTTACCCGAAAGAAGTAAGTGTTATTTCCTGAAGTACCGGAATCAGAAGGCGTGTGAATTTCTGCTGTATAAATAGATTCATATGTTCCTGAAATATTAGCTACAGAAACCCATTGGTAACCATTTCCGTTTGGGGGAACGCTTCTGTCTATTTGATAACTAATACCTCCTGCTTCACTTGACGGAACATCCAGCGAGCTTTTTGCAAATTTTAGATTCAGGTATCCGCCCTGGTCATCCGGAACATCTTTCGCTGCCAGCAATACCGGCTTTACGGAAATTGCAGAACCGAGGTAGATGTATGCTCTTCCTCTATCGGAAGAGTATCCGGGTGCACCGCTTATCAAATCGGAATAACCATCGCCATTGACATCTCCTGCGGATGAGACCGAGGATCCAAAAGAATTGTTTGTTGCTTCGCCTGTCATCCTTATATCCGCAGTGTTATTCATTGAGCCACTTCCTAAATAAACATATGCTCTTCCGGTACCTGAAGAATTTCCAAAAGCACCGACAATCGCATCAGAATATCCGTCACCGTTCACATCTCCGGCGGATGAGACTGAATATCCGAAAAAGTTGTTTGTTGTCTCACCTGTCATTGTCACGTCCGCGCCGGCATCCATTTGCAATCCTCCAAAGAATATATATGCTCTGCCTGTACTTGAAGAATAGCTGTTAGCACCGACAATTACATCAGAATATCCGTCGCTGTTCACATCTCCGGCGGATGAGACTGAAGATCCAAATTGGTTTGAAGTTGCCTCACCTGTCATTATCAAGTCTGCAGTACTATCCATAGTTGTTCCTCCAAGGAATAAAAATGTTCTGCCGGTTTGTGAAGAATATCCGTAAGCACCGACAATCACATCAGAATATCCGTCACCGTTAACGTCTCCGGCGGTTGAGACCGAAGATCCGAAAACGTCGCCTCCTGCGGTTCCTGTTATTCTTAAGTCCGCAATGCTATCCATTGAAGATCCCCCGAAATATATGTAAGCTCTTCCTTTAAATGAAGAATACTGGCTGGCACCGACAATCACATCTGAATACCCGTCACCGTTTACATCCCCGGCGGAGGAGACCGAATTACCAAAATAATTGTTTGCTGCTTCACCTGTCATCGTCACGTCGGGAGTAATATTCATTGATGCCCCGCCGAAATATATATAAGCTGCGCCTCTATTTGAATTAAATCCTTCAGCACCGATTATCACATCAGAATAGCCGTCACCGTTAACGTCTCCGGCTGATGAAAGCGACCTTCCAAAATTACTATTCTGTACACTGTTATACATAACTACGTCAGCAGTATCATTCATTTCTGTTCCTCCGAAAAATATATATACATTGCCATAATTTACAAAGGGATCAAATCCTCCGACTATCACATCAGAATAGCCATCTCCGTTCACATCGCCGGCGGATGAGACCGAAGCTCCGAAAATGCTGTTTGCTGCTTCGCCTGTCATTGAGAGATCCTGTATGATTTCATTCTTCATGAAGTAATCATATAAATAGACCCTTCCGGTGCCGGAAGAATATCCGGGCGCGCCGATAATCATTTCAGAGTATCCGTCTCCGTTCATGTCTCCGGCGGATGAGAGCGAAGATCCAAAACCTGTGTTTGTTGTTTCACCTGTCATTTTGACGTCGGCAGTATTATTCATCAAAGCTCCGCCGAAGTACAGATATACACTGCCTGTACTTGAAGAATACCCGTTAGCCCCGGCGATCACATCAGAATAACCATCACCGTTCACATCGCCGGCAGAGGATACCGAATTACCAAGATAATTGTTTGCTGCTTCACCTGTCATTGTCACGTCGGCAGTATTATTCATTGATGCCCCGCCGAAAAATATATAAGCTCTGCCTGTATTTGAGGAATAACCGCGAGCTCCGACAATCACATCATAATAACCATCGCCGTTCACATCTCCGGCGGATGAGACTGATGATCCAAAAAAGTTAAATGATGTCTCACCTGTCATTACTACATCAGGTGTATTATCCATTGATGCTCCGCCGAAAAGCACATATACCCTGCCTGTACTTGCGGAATAATCCCGGGCTCCGAATATCACATCTGAATAACCATCACCGTTCACATCTCCGGCGTTTGAAAGAGTTGATCCGAGATAGCTGCCTGATTCGCCGGTCATAATGACATCAGCAATATTATTCATAGATGCTCCCCCAAAGAACAGATAAGCTCTGCCTAAATTTCCGCCATAATTATTTGCACCGGCAATCACATCAGAATAACCGTCGCCGTTTACATCTCCTGCACCTGAGACCGAATATCCGAAAATGTTGCCAGTTCCCTCACCGGTCATTGTCACGTCTGCGGTATTATTCATTGAGGCTCCACCGAAATATATATATGCTCTACCTCTATCTGAAGAATTTCCGCTGGCTCCTACAATCACATCGGAATAGCCGTCTCCGTTCACATCGCCGGCAGAGGAAACCG
This sequence comes from Ignavibacteria bacterium, assembly GCA_019694675.1. Taxonomy (GTDB): domain Bacteria; phylum Bacteroidota; class Ignavibacteria; order Tepidaquicellales; family Tepidaquicellaceae; genus JADJAH01. Next base: position 68,447 of record JAIBBK010000060.1, on the reverse strand, counting down.
AAACCCCGAAGTAATTATTATTTGCCTCTCCTGTCATTACCACATCTGCTACTGTGTTTGTAGTCAATCCGCCGAAATAAATATAAGCACGTCCGGTTCCCGTAGAATAGCCTGAAGCTCCGATAATAATATCATCGAATCCGTCACCATTCACATCCCCCGCACTGCTAACAGAATTTCCATACCCTCCTGATGCCGTCAATCCGTTGAAAATCTTTCTTTGCAAAGCGTCACCTTCAGGATCTTCGGGAATTATTCTGTTTCCGTTTTCATCAGTCAGACGCCTGAGCCAGTCATCCGTAACTCCTTCCGGGAGTGAATCTGTTTTCTCAGCGCTCTCTGTAACAGATCCGCCCGACATTTCATAACCAGTTATTCCGGAATTCATCCGGTTGCTGTATGCATTGTCTGCTGCAATGATAAATAGATAAGTAACTATCAGGCAGATTGACCTGAAATTCGTAAACAACAACATGTCTTTCATATTAATCTTTATGAGTTGGGAAAAATTCGCTGAATTTAGCTAATTACGGAGGTAACTGAAACTGTAAAGCCATATATAAAAGACTGCCGGAAGATCTTATGCAATTGAAAATCTTTTCTAAATCAGGGTGATATCTCCCGAGGGGTATTCCAATTATGAGTTGTGAGCTGCGCGGAGCATGCTTTGCGGGGGCATAAAGAAGATTACCCTGCGGCTGAAGTCGCGGGTCGTGTGGTTAATGCAGCTTCCTGCCGGTATCAGAGTCGCGGGCATTCTAAACTGATCTTAAAGTGCTGCATGGATTTAGTTCTGGTGAGATCTGCAAATATGTAAACCCTCACCCTGCCCTCTCCCCACGGGGGAGAGGGATTCGTTCATCATTTGAAACAATTCCAATTTTTCATTCTTAATTTCCTATTTTCAATTGCACCTATGGCCTTGTAACGCTCACAAAATTAGCAGCGTTGTTATCCGCAATTGCAAAGTCAGTTCCGTCAACATAACCGTCACCGGTAAGATCTGCAGGGATATAACCCGCAGAATAATTTGCCGCATCGTTGTCAACCGCGCTGACATCTGTAGCATCAATTGCTCCGTCCTGATTGACATCCCCGGAGTATAACGCAAATCGCACGGGCGAAGCGTCAACCTGAACTGTGTTGCTTCCGTATGCCTGAGATGCCGAAGAAGTAAAATCGTAGTTTGAATTTTCATTCACAGCCGCCGGGACTGAGCTCCATGTTTCAAGACTGTTCCGGTGCACAAGCCTTATGTAATAATTGCCGGGAAAAGAATTACCGAATGTGAATTCTGCAGAATGCAAAACAGAGTCAACGACTGCAACCGCGGAATCAACGACATTAAAGGGTGAAGACGATAAATGAAGATATGCACGCACCGTGTCAGAAATGTTCTGCGTGTTTACTGTTGAGTTGTAAAACCCTTCCGTGATCAATGAAATGTTTACCGATACGTTTGGCTGAACAAGCTGAGGCCCGGGCTCGATCCAGTTTGATGCATAACCGTTCAGCGTGAAGTTCTGCAGTGAGCCGTCAAAGCTGTTATTGGTTGCATCACTCAGCGACGTTATGCCGGAATTGTCCCTGCCTGCAACTCCCTGATTGAAGTGATAGCTTGCAAGAAGGCCGGAACCGGAGCTGACTTCGTAATTCATGTTCGCGGCGATCTCAGACTGTTCAAGTGCGCGTGTCCAGATCCTTACTTCATCAAGACTTCCGTTCATGTATTCAGAGTTGCCCACGAAATACTTGCCTAAACCTCCTCCTGATGCTAACGGAGGCAGGCTGACATCTGCGGCGTTCCTCTGGTCAACAAGCACTCCGTCAAGATAACTTCTGAACCCGTTCACGGTGTTTCTTTTCCAGGTAACGGCAATATGGTGCCAGTTGCCGTCAGTTGCCGCGCTGCCTACCAGCACGCCACCAGCCGTTCCTCCGTCTGTTGACATAATGTGCTTCTGCGTTGAAGGGTTGCTTCCCCAGCCTGCAACTATGTAGTTGACTCCTGTGGGCTGAAAGCGTACGGCCGATTGCAGAGTTGATCCTTTAAACCAGTACTCTATCGTAAACTCCGTTACAGATGGCGAAGTAAATGATTGTGTAAGAGAGTTGGGAAGAGTAACATGGTCGTTCACTCCGTCAAAGTTAAGCGCATCTGCAGGTGCATATCCGTTGAATTCGTCCGCACCAATATCGGGTGAAGTGGCGTTTCGAGGATTTCCGTCAATGTCCGCTGTAATTCCGGTACCCGGAGATCCTGCACCGTTGACCTGCGATGTTACGTTTGAGTCTATGTGAAGATCGGCAGGGCTGAAGAATTTCGGATCGGATGAAATACTGTTAGTGTCTTTTCCCGTTGCAGTTCTCCACGAAGAAATGTCAGCAACATCGGCGCTGTTAAAGTAACCAAGCACTCCCCCGGTTCCGTTAACAAAAAGATCATTGTAGTTCGAGATAAGTCCTGACGGATTTGGAGCTGTCCCGGCAACCTGCATTGCATAATGCTTTCCGGTTGAACCGTTGTTTGAACGGACGTTGCTGAAAATGTTACTCGTATATCTTCGGTTGGCTGTTGTTATGCTGTAAAGTGCATACGAATTAGACGCTCCGTTCTCAGCGCTTCCCGATACATAAATACTGTTGAAGAGATACTCTGAAGAACTGCTTACATCATATATGCCATAAATATTGCAGCCGTTGGTCACACTTGTTCCGGTTGAGTCAATGCCAAGGCTAACCATGTTGTTCACAATTCTTCCTGTCGGCGCAAATGAGCTTATGCCGGTGATGGACGAAGTGTTGTTTGCAGTGCTTAATGAGTGAATTGCATTTCCCGAGATGTTACAATTGCCTGCGTATATTGCTATGCCTGAAATCCTTGTCTGCTGCGAGGCATTGCTGCTGACTATTGAGCGGATCAGATTGTTTGAGGCATTGACCGATCCGTTCGGAATGCTCAGGTACATTCCTGAAGTGCCCAGGCTGAAAGAAGATCCGGTAACATTCGACTCGATGTTCCTTACAATGTTGTTTCCCGAATTGAAACTTCCCGTGCCTCCGCTTTGAGCGCTGATCCCTGAAGTGAAGTTTGCTCCGGTTGCAAGATTTCTCAAAGAATTTGAAACTGTCCCGCCGACAATGTTTCCATAACAATTCCATGTAGGATTTCCCGACGTAACGAGATTGATGCCGTAATAGTAACAGACAGGACCTGTTGCAGTGATCCCCCCGATAGTGTTTGCGTTTACAGTCTTGTTTCCGTTGCCCAACATTTTGATAGCATTCACCTGCTGTGTACCGAAGGAATTTAACACAGTGTATGTGATCGAATTGGATGTCTGGCTTCCTATGGTGTTGCTGTCAACAGAGACATTTCCCTCAGTCACATTTATGAGATTGGCGCTGTTCCAGTTTCCGTTCAGTTGAATGCCGGCAATAGTATTGTTCCTTATCAGCGTAGGTACTGTTGTTCCAACGTTAATGTTAACTCCGTAAAGATTGCCCTGAGAAGGCGAATGCAATGTATATGTTCCCGTTCCTGATGATGATGAATAGCCAAGCGTGTTGCCTGAAACTGTGAACCCGTCTCCGTTCACATTATTGATCAGAATGAAATGATGATCCAAATTACTGCTTGAGTAGGTCCGTGATGCAGTCTGATAGAAATTGTTGTTCAGTATTGATATGGATGTGTTTCCGTCAACAATCATCAGTCCGGCGGTATGAGAATTTGATTTGAAGTAATCATATATGTTGCAGTTGCGAACAGTGTCATTGTCATTATAAAGTGAAGGTGAACCTGTAGTGCCGGCAAAATAAACCGGACAAACAGGAAGGTTTCCTCCTGCAGGCCCAATGTTGCAGTTTGATACAACGTTATTATCATTACCTGTTGCAACTGCATTTCCGCCAAACAGAACAGTTGCACACGGACTTAAATAGTCAGTCTGGCTTGAGCCAAGGATATTGCAGTTAGTAACTTCATTGCCGACCGCATCATTACGGAATCGAACAGTACTGGTACCTCCGCTTCCCGATGCAGATGCATTTGACAAAGTCAGAGAAGTGCCTCCGCTGTTGATTCCGTCAATAGTGACATTGTCAGCACCGTTGAAGTCTATCAAAGGAAGTCCCGCATTTATGTTGCCTGAAACGGTCTTGTCCGATCCGGCCGCAGGCTGAATTGTCAGGCTTGACCAATCTCCGTGATTCAGAACTGCTCCTGTTGGCGGCTCTACTACATTTCTGTTTATCGTAACAACAATATTGGCACCCGTTTGCGAAGCGGAGTTTATGGCAGCAAATGCTGATGAAAGATTGAGATAGTTTCCGTTGCCGCTCACTGCACCGGAGACATTTACCTGATCAAGATAGAACATGCTCTTTACTATTGTTCCGCTTGCGCCGGCACTCCATAGATTGTCAGAAAAGAATTCAATACAGTTGAGATTTTGGGTTGTACCCGTGGATCCGTAGGTATTCCAGTTCGAACCCGAATTTATAGTATAAAAGACCTGACCGCCGCTGCCGCAGACAAATCCTGTGCTTGAATTCTTGAATGAGAGCTGTCTCAGATTGTAGTTTCCGAGATATGTTGTATCCCAACTGGTTCCGGAGTTCAATGTTCGGAAAATTCTGCCGTTTGAAGAACAAGCAAATCCATTGAATCCTGTGAATTCGACATCGTTGAGAGATGAGCCGGTCATCACACCTGTTGGAAAGTTCAGGACAATGTTGAATGTTGCACCGCCGTCAGTTGACTTTGCAAGTTTCGGCGTATTCACTCCGCCGTTGTTTGCCGACGAGCCGCAAATCCACATGGGTGTCGGGCTGACATTGTTTGTGAGATTGATTCCGTAAATGTCAAACCCTGCCGTGCCCGGAACAGAAAATGTTCCGGATGTCCATGAAGCTCCCCAGTTAGTAGTCTTTCCGTAATTCATCCCCTGTCCTGCGCAGTAGAGTACAGTGCCGGTCCATTTGACATCCATGCAGTAATAGGAAGATGTTGCAAATGTAGTGGACCAGCTTAGTCCTTCGTTTGTTGTTCTCCAAGCTCCGCTGTGCCCGGCTGTAACTCCCCAAACATTTCCATACCAGATGATCACTTCCCTGAGAACGTTAAAGCCGGCCGTGGTGACATTGCTCCAGGTAGTCCCGCCATTGGTTGTCCTTTTGATCACATTGCTTCCTACTATTAAACCTGTGTTGGCATTAAGAAACTGCATTCCCCAGATCTCGTTTGTGGTTCCTGAAGTTTGAAAAGCCCATTGAGCATTTGATATTTGGAGTGACAGCAAAAGAATTATCACAGTAAAAAGGAACGTGAGTCTTTCTCTCAGGCCTGCCTGCCGGTTGGATGCTGTGAGCAATTCAATGCTCTTTGCTTCTGCGTCCCGGCAAGGCAAGCCTACGAGGGACTTAATATCAGAATATTTATTTAAGGGAGAACTTTGCAGTTCACTTTTTCGGTGCTTTGCTCCTGGGTTTAACATTTTTGACCTCGTAAGTTTTGATGTTATGAAATTGTTGAGAGCAATTTGAAGATATTTCTTAGTTTCTTCAAAAAGATTTTTGGGCAATAGTGACAGTAAAAGAGGCCAGTGATATGAGGATTTATTGCGAAAACAGCCTGCAAACGCAGATTTTTCAAATGCAGTTGTTGCAGAGAACCCGGCAGTTCATCCGCCGTTCTGTATGCTTACAATGGTAAGAAACGGCATGGCTGAATGTTAACATCAGGAACTTCAAAAGCTATATAGGAAAAACTTCTTGTTTCATCAGGTAATTTTCCCTAATTTGAATCTAAGAAAGTAAATCAAGGAGATGAATTTGAAACAGAAGAAACCAAAACAGGAAAGCAAGGCAAAGGAGCTGAAGAAACTAACTGACTCTTCAACAGCGATCAAAGAAACAAGTGCATCTTATGTACATAGAAGAAGAAGTCGTTCGAATACAATCGGGCGAAGAGTGATTTCCAATTCCAAAGATGCGCCTTCTCTTGCACTCGGGGAACTGCCAAGGCTGCTAGCTGACAGCGAAGTGCTCAATTATCTTCAGACAAAAGACATCGGTTGGAAACACGTAAATGCTATAAAGCAGCTTACCGATTACAGCGACGAAGTGATCTCCGAATGGCTGAACATCAGTGTGAAGACACTGAGAACTTACAAGAAACCTTCTGAAACATTCAAAGGAAAAGTGAAAGAGAATATTCTGCTCATATTATCTCTCGTGATGCATGGAACAGAAGTGTTTGGCACAAAGGAAAAATTTGAACAGTGGCTGAACACAGAGAACTTCTTCTTTGACAACAAAAGTCCAGTATCTTTTCTGAATACTGTAACCGGGATCCGATTTGTAAATGACAAACTTACAGCGATCGAATACGGAGACAATGTGTAAGCGATGGAAGTGTTTCGAATTTGTAATGAGAAATATTCAGGAAGTCTGATCCCGTCAGGCACTGCAAACAGGTGGAATGGAAGCGGGCAGAGAGTGCTTTATGCGGGATCAACAAGATCACTGGCAACATTGGAATTGGTTGTTCACAGAAACACTGTCGTGCCGGAAGACAATTACAAAGTTCTCGTAATCTCAATTGCCGATGATGACAGACTGATCAGACAGATCAAAGTTGCCGAACTGCCGGACAACTGGCGCACGCTGGCAGCGTATTCAAAACTGCAAAGCATTGGGTCCGAATGGTATAAGAAGCAGGAAACACTTGTTCTAAAGGTACCCTCCGCAGTCATTCCTGCCGAGTATAATTATGTTGTAAATACCGAACATCCGCATTTCCGGTCAAATGTTCATTTGGTAAGAGCTGAAAACTATTTTTGGGATGACAGATTACTGTGAAGGAGAAGGCTTCAGATAATGACTGACACGAAGCTTACAAATATTCTGAGGTCTTTGACCCTTGAAGAGATGAAACAATTCGAGAAATTCGTTGCCTCTTCCTTTCATAATAAAGGCAGGGATCTCATTCATCTGCTCAAAGCTCTCAGGGCATTTTACCCTGAGTTCAATCATAAGAATCTCACCAACGAGTTTCTCTTCAGGAAGATCTTTCCGGGGAAGTATTTCGATGAAGTCAGGTCCGGAAATCTCATAAGGACTCTCACATCTCATCTTTTCAGAATGTGCAAGGATTTTCTTGTACAGGTTGAACTTGAAAATCAGAGCGCTGCAAAGAAATATCTACTGCTTAATCAGCTTCGCAAGAGACGGCTTTATAAAGATTTTGACAAGGAGTTTGACAATCGGAAAAATGCAGATGAGGACATTTCAAAGGGGAGTGTGGGATACTTTGTGAATGAGTTTCTCATTAATGCGGTCAAGAGGGATTGCTCTCTCAACAGAGATGATTTTGGTAACGCTGTTGAATACACAATTAAGGCAAGTGAAAAAATTCTTACTGCAGCATTGATCTCATGCTTCAAGTTCGAAGATGAAAAGACTCTTGCGGAGGCATACAACATTCCAATCAGGAATAATCTGATTCAGGTTGTCATAGATAATCTTAACTTTGACGAACTTCTTCCCTCCGTAAAGAAGAACGATCCGGAAAATTTTGCATATGTAGAAATATTCCATGCCATTTACCTGACGAACAAGTACAGGAACAATAATGCATATTACTATTCACTGAAAGAACTGTTGATCAAGCATGAAGCAATTTTCGGAAAGGCGGAAAAATATGTGCTGTGGAATATCCTTCTCACTTATTGCGGGATCAACAGACTTGGATCACAGGAAGTATTTCAGATACACAAACACATTCTTGAAAAGGAGATCTACAAGCTCCCCGAATCAGAAAATTTTCACATCGTCCTGTTCAGGAATATTGTGATTACGTCTTCTTCAATAGGTGAATACAAATGGCTTGAAGAATTTATTGACAAGTATTCAGGAGAACTTCATGAGTATCATCGGGAAAACATGAAAGCTTATTCAATGGCATATCTTCATTTTGCCAGGGCAGAATATGAAGAGGCGCTCGGGTATATTCTGAAAATAAAGTACAACTTATTTCTTTTTAAGCTTGACCTGAAGATCCTTCAGCTCAAGTTATATTATGAACTTGGCTACTATGAAGAAGGATTGTCGCTGGTAGCAACTACATTAAGTTATTTGAACAGCACTGATGAGCTGGCTCCTATTGTAAAGCAATCTATCGGCGAGTTTGCAAAGTGCCTGCGTGAACTGATCAAAGTCAGGATCAGCACAAAAGTGAAGAAGGAAGACATTATAGCAGGCACTGAAAGAGCCCGAAAGATTATGTACCCGAGCCTTTCGGAATGGTTGATAGAAAAGATCGGAAAAGCAGAGGGGAAGTAGGATCTTCTTCCCATCGCAGAGTCACCGGCGCACTTCCGGGACTCTGCGGGAAAGATAATTCTACGTTAGAAAACGGCTTCGCAGAACTTCACACATCTTAACTCACACCTCTCAAATGCTTTAAGGTTTCTCCACACTCGCAAAGTTCGCCGCATTGTTCGATGCGATCTGAGCATCGGTAGCGTCCACAATATAATCGCCGTTAAGGTCTTCATTTGTATATCCCGAAGTGAACAGTGCAGCGGCGTTGTCAATTTCCGACTGATCCGATGCGTCAATGATCCCGTCCTGATTCACATCTCCGCTGATGAGAGCATACCTTTCCGGTGTACCGTCAACCTGCTTGAGATTGTTCATGTATGCCTGCGATGAGGATGAAGTAAAATCAAATTGAAATGGCTCACCTGCAACAAACGCTTCGCCTCCTGACCGGCTCCATGTCTCAAGGGAATTCCTGTGCCTGAGCTGTATATAGTAAGTTCCGTCAACGGCATTCTGAAACAGGAAACTTCCGGCATGCAGCAGTGAATCAACGACAGATCTTGCAGAATCAATTACTGCGTAAGGCGGCACAATGCTTCTGAGATATGCGGTGACAGTGTCCCTTATCCCTGATGAGTTTGTAGCAACATCATACTGGGCTTCATGAACAAGTTTAATTGTTGAAGGCACATTCTGAGAAGCAGATGCATGATTCCTTGTGATGATCCAGTGATAGACATTGGAATGCGATTGCCCGTTGTCAAGCTTGCCGAGATCATCTTTATAATACTTGAAGAAGTCCAGCGCCTGCTGAGGATAAGCTGTTGCCTGCACTCCAACGCATACGGAAGTCCACTGCCTTGCAATGTTGTTTGTGTCGCCTGCGTCAAAACACGGAGTGAACTTCAGGCCGTTCGGCGAATAGTCAAATATATCAAGCGATGCCTGCTTTCCCCAAAGCTGTTCTGTGGGAGGAATGACGGGAATGATCTGAATCCCGGTTGCATAGTAATTAACATCTCCGAAGAATGTGCTTGCATCCATCGTGCCCTGGTAAAGATTTGTGACGGTGTGAAACTTGTTCGTGTAAACAGGAAGATAAACAGGGTTCGACTGCGGAAGCTGAATGTGATAATATTTCTGCGCTGCGCGGATCTCCTGCGCAAGCATGATCCTTCCGGTGTTCATGATGTTCTGATTGTTCATGGCAAGTCCGAACAGATAAACTCCGTACCATGCATTGATCGCCTCCGAAGAGCTCTCCTGATTTTTTCCGCCGCCGTACGGCACCATTCCGTTTGCCCATGAGTTACCGTCGTACCAGTCTTTGTATCTGTGAAGCGCAAAGTATCCGTCTGCTCTGCTCGGGTTTGCAATGTCCCTGATGAGGTCAACTGTGCGGTTCAGGTAGTAATTGTCGTTTGCAGTGAACCACGAAGGGTCAGACTTTGCAATCGTCGCCGCGGCGTAGATGTAATATCCGTAATGAAAGTGGTGATCGTTGTAAACTGCGCTTCCGAAATCAACTCCGCTGTTGAGGTTGAGCGAATCATGAGACCTGCTTGAGATCAGTCCGCCGTAAACCCTGTCGTAGATTATGGAGTCCTTCTTCGCCGGCTGAACATTCGGAAGTATCGTGCTTTTTCCTTCGAGCCATTTTGCAAGAAATAGTTTCAGCGAGTCGCGTATGTTGTTTGACACATCCGTCATTGAGGCATATCTCGACGGATCCCTGTCATGAAGCTCGTCGGAGATCACCGCGAGCCTTCCGAGCTTTGCCAGAGACTTTCCGGCGGAATAGACATCCGCCCACTGATAATTTCTGTTTGCATAAGCCGTCGTGTCTTTCAGAAGAAAGCCCTTGAGAGAATCGCATTGTTCAAGCGGAACGGTTGAGAGATTGCCGTTCTTCGGATTCCAGGAATAATCGGCGAGCTGTTCTGACATGTTCCAGGTATTCTTGTAAACTTCATGCATAGTTCCCTTCAGCACCTTGAAGTTCAGTATGTTTGTTGAGGCGCCTGCGGGAAGCATGTCAACATGATGAGGAAGAGCGAGCATAAGCAGCGAGTCTCCGTAACCGGGGCTTTCATTATATCGCGTATACTGAAACTGCAGATTGCAGTTGTTTCCGGTAACAGTTGCTTTCACCTGTCCTTTGACCGGCACAAACTTTGAGTACTTTGTCAGAAGATTTATCTTTGCCTGAATTTCTGCCGGCGAAAGATTCTCGGACTGGTAAGTCAACTGCGCCATTCTGAAATATCCCGTGAAGCTTCTTACGGCATACATGCTTGAATGAAGCTGGTCCCATTGAAGCGTTATCGTATCAGATGTGTAAAGCATCCATGTCTGTGAAGGAAAGGTGGGGTTCTGAGTGTCAGATGTTTTCAGCTTGAATACCTTTCCGTGAAAAGTGTTGTTCGTTCCGCTGAGAGGAACGTCGTTCACTGATTCAAGCGCAGGCGACCAGAAAAAAACTTCCGGCTGCATGTTGTTGTAGATCATGGTAACGTAAGGCATTCCCCTGACAATCGGAGCTTCGTAATACTGTGAAGGGTTTGCCTGATTCGTGAACTTAATGGTTGAAGAAAGTTCAGTATAGTCATTCAAGTATGACGGCTGTATGTTGAGGTTCGGGTCATGCTGTCCGAGGAATGCCCACGCTGTCTGATCCCAATAGACTTTGGGAAAAGTCTGGTCACGCTGATCAATTATAAAAGGCCTGTATCCAAATCCGAGGAGCGAGTACTTGTTGTAAGAAGGATTCGGAGTGCTATACTCTTTGCCAAAGCCAACCACATAAGGATTAACCCATGCCCTGTTCTGTCCGAGCTCGCCCTGTCCGTCTGGATATGGATAAGTTGTTCCGTAGAGAAAAAGCGGATTGAACCAAGCGTTAGTGGGATACGGACGTGAAAAATTCTGAAGCATAGTATTTCCGGCAACAGGTACTTTGCTGTCAACCTGCAGCCATGTGTCAGAAGGCGGTGATGTTGAGAACGGAGATCCGTAGGTCCATTGTGAAAATCCGTAACGGCCGAATGCCAAAACACTGAACAGTGCAAAAAGAATGATTGAGACTTCTGATCTTCGGTGCATGACGTTTATGAAAATTAGATTCTTGAGATTTCCGAATTTCCGTTTATGAAGTTTCAGTTTCAATGGAAATTATTCGTGCTGAGATATTTGGGCGTTCACCTGTTAGAAATGACATGTTGAATACTCTCAAAAGATTTTCTGTTGTTTAATCAAATTGCAACGAGGGGTAGCGAATCCAGACTGGTATTTGCTTTCGCGCTGTTTGCGAATTTCGTGACCACACAGCCGCAGAATCCTGCTGCTTCGTTGTAGGTCAATTATGTGACCTGAATTCAGATCAGAATAGCATTTAGTTTTAGTTAGAAGATTCATGCGTTTATTTAAGTATCAAAAAATATGGAAACATTCAAAACAAAAACAAAAGTTAAAAAGAATCATAAGGTTCAAATAGACGATGTACCATTTGATGACGGACAAGAAGTAGAAATCATTATTTCTGTCAGTAATAAGAATGAGCATTATAATAAAATGATAGATTCATTAAAAGGATCAGTCTTAAAATATGATAACCCCTTTGAATCTGTCATAACTTCAGATGACTGGGATTTATTAAAATGATTTTATTGGACACACATGTATTTATTTGGCTTGTAAACGGAGACGAAAGACTTTCAGAAAAACATATAAGAACTATTAAGGAAGATCGGGATAAACACCTATCAGTAATATCATGCTGGGAAATTTCTTTACTATTGCAAAAAGACAGAATGAAATTGAAGTACCCATTTAATGATTGGATTCAAAAAGCTTTGTCAGCGCACAATATAAAATTAATTAATCTCGATTTTGAAATTATACTAATTTATCACAAACTCGATAATTTTCACAACGATCCTGCCGATTAGTTAATTTCGGCAACTTCAATTTGTAGAAATATACCGCTTCTCACTTTCGATAAGAAGTTGATTAAATACAAAGATTTAAAGATTGTAGAAGTTTAGAAGAACATTGTTTTACCCATACCCCCCCACAGATGTCGCCCACCTGCCTTCCACATTGTGGCTTGCCGCTTAGTGGAATCTCCAGCTTGAAACTTGCGTATAGTGAAAGTATATTCATTGCGGAAACACATCAGGAATGAACAGTCCGAGACTACACTAAGTGACAGGCGCGGACGAATTACATTTCAAATGCAACCATAAGAAGAACTTCTAATCAAGCGCTACAAACTCATGAAAACAACAAACCGGGATAATCAGGATTTTGAAAGTCTTGATATGGATACTGAAAGTTTCAGGAAGATAGGACATGATGTGATTGACATGATTGCAGAGTATTTCGAAACAATAAGAGAGAGAAAAGTTGTGCCGCAAAGCAATTCAAGGGAAGTAGAGAATGTATTCAAAGAGGATCTCCCGCAAACAGGTCAGTCACCCGAATCTATATTAAAGGAATGGTCTGACAAAGTAATACCTAACGCATCGCACCTTGGTTCTCCAAGATATTTTGCATTTGTGAACGGTTCGGGAACAATGATGTCTGTATTTGCAGCAGCTCTTGCAGTAGCTGTAAATATGAACTCCGGCGGCTGGAAGGCGGGGCCTGCAGCTGCAGAGATCGAGCGAAGGACAATCTCATGGATAGCTGAACTCATTGGCTATCCTTCAGACTGCGGCGGATTATTTTTGGGCGGCGGTGCAGTTGCTAACTTTACTGCACTGCTTACAGCTCTTAAGAACACGGCCGATTACAATATAACAGAGGAGGGACTTCAGTCTGAGCACAGAAAGGGAAAACACACATTGTACATGTCAGATCACGAAGGACATGTATCAATTTTAAGATCGGTGGATGTGATTAATCTTGGCAGAAGTTCAATCAGAAGAGTCCCGAGCAACGATGACTTCACGATGAACACAAATGAACTTGTAAGAATGATAGACGAAGATCTGGCATCAGACAATATCCCGTTTTGTGTTGTTGCACAAGTTGGCTCAATAAATGTGGGCGTTGCAGATGATCTTGAGACAATTGCTAAGATCTGTTCAGAAAGGAATATCTGGTTTCATGCTGACGGGGCTTGCGGTGCTGTAGGAGCAATGCTTCCGGAGCTTGATCATCTTTACAAGGGACTTGACAGAGCAGACTCTGTCACTCTCGATCCGCACAAATGGCTTTACATTCCTTATGAATGCGGTTGCCTTTTGGTGAAGGATCCCGGGAAGCTGAAAAAGACCTTTTCAATTACAGCTTCATATCTTCAGGGAACACTTCCAACAGATTATAAAGGGCTGGATTATTTTGATTATGGCCCGCAAATGTCGAGAGGATTCAATGCAGCTAAAGTTTGGATGTCTCTTAAGCATTATGGGAAAGAGGGATATCAGAAACTGTTAAGGCAGAATATCCTGTGTGCGAAGCATTTGCATGAACTTGTAATAAGATCTGAAGACTTTACTGCAATGCATGATCCCGAATTATTCATTTACTCATTCAGATTCATCCCAAAAGAATTGACTCAAAAGACTGATGAACCAAAAGTCAAAGCGGCACTGGACAGAATGAACCAAAGAATAACGGATGAGATTGTTTCTTCGGGATTTGCATTCATAATGACAACAAAAATCCGTGGAGAGGTTGTCATACGACTTTCAATATGCTCTCACCGAACAACATTGAAGGACATTGAACAGGTATTTGAAAAGCTCAGACAGATTGGTGACTTAGTCTATGCACAAGAGCGGGACATAATCTTTTCATAATCATTTAATACTACTGTTGCGAGTGAGTGCTGGAGAAGCGCCGGAGAATTCATAAACTGACAAGCCGCAAAGTGGCAGGCAGTCCCGGACTGCGAATGTGTTGGACAGCATTGATCGGGATAATGAAAATGAGAATCTAAGTCAGCAGTTTGTGAGCAACAATTTTAACAGAAGGGAATGAACAAATCAGAAGGAACTTTCATCACAGTTGAGACAACAATAAATGCACCGCTTCAAAAGGTTTGGGACTGCTGGACAGATCCGCGCATATAATCAATTGGAATTTTGCATCCGATGACTGGCATTCTCCAAAAGCAGAGAATGATCTTCATGCAGGGGGAAGATTCGTTTACAGAAAGGAAGCAAAGGACGGAAGTTTTGGATTCGACTTCTCCGGATCTTATGACCTAGTTGAAGAAGCAGTATTGATCGAGTACACAATGGATGACGACAGAAAAGCAATCATAAAATTCATTGCTGAAAACGATATGACAAGAATTGTGGAATCATTTCAGGCAGAACAAACTAACTCATTAGAATTGCAGCGCAACGGCCGGCAGACAATTCAATACCCAACTATACCCGCCATCTGTCGATGTATATATTCTTCTGTTTCTGTCCCGCAATGTCCTATACCCCTGCATGCAAATTCTAAGCTGTATGCACTAAACCTTTCTCCAAATGGAACATTAGCTATACTGTCCCAGCTTACTCCGCAATTTGTTGTTTAGAATACCGTCATTCCTCTGCTTATTGTCCATCCTGTATCTCCCCGAAATGTTACTCTTTCCTGGAATGGTGACTCGTTTGTTGTCAGCAACGTTTCCGGATACGAGTTAGTCCCGGAGTGTGTGGTGCGATACATTTTGTTTTAAGCAGCCATTACTCCTGTTGAATCCTTCTTGAAATGAATGTCTCGCAGTTTATTGGGAACGCACATCGAATCAATAAAAGTCTTACCACCGTCAGATGTTCTCATTGTCACAGAATTTCCACAGAACCATCCCGTGCTTTCGTCACCAAACAATAATCCATACAATATTGAAGATTGAAACGGGCCCTCACATAGTGTTTGCGCCTGCATTTGTAGTTTTGAGAATAACATAAAATCCGCAAACATATATTACGTTGTTGTTCACAGGATGTATCAGCATTAAAGTATATGGCATCTCGATTACACTCCACTGTTTCCCGCCGTTTGCTGTTTTTATAATCATAATGTCGCCGCACGACCAGCCGAAGTATCTGCCAATAAACCTCACATCGTAAAATCCGGCAAAAGTCGGTCATTGGTATTGGAGATACCACTGCGATGTTACAGGTTGGGATAAGAGAACAAGACAAATAATGAGAAGACTTTTCATTTGTGTTTGTTCTTAAGGAAACCACTGAACAACAGTTACATCGTCAATTCTCAAAGTCAACGCCGAATATAGTCGGCATTCCTTTTTCGAAAGAGCTTTAGCCACGAATACACGAATAATGTCTTCCTTTATATTGATCTTAGCAGAATGCACAACGAATCATATTCATTCGTGCATTCGTGGCAAATGTTTTTCAGTTGCTGATGAACGACCTTTGCCTTCATTGCAAGCCGCTAATGAATATCAATCTGAGCATCTTCTTTTCAGAAGAGCTTCAGCCACGAATACACGAATAACATCATACATTGATTTGACTTCAGCAGAATACACAACAGATCTCATGCATTCGTTCATTCGCGGCAAATGTTTTTCAGTTGCTGATGAACGACCTATGCCTTCATTGAAAGCCGTTAATGAATATCAATCTGAGCATCTTCTTTTCAGAAGAGCTTCAGCCACGAATACACGAATAACGTCTTCCTTTATATTGATCTCAGCAGAATGCACAACGGATCTTATACATTCGTGCATTCGTGGCAAATGCTTTTCAGTTGCGGATGAACGACCTTTGCCTTCATTGCAAGCCGTTAATGAATATCAACCTGAGCATCTTCTTTTCAGAAGAGCTTTGGCCACGAATACACGAATAACGTCTTCCTTTATATTGATCTCAGCAGAATGCACAACGGATCTTATACATTCGTGCATTCGTGGCAAATGTTTTCAGTTGCGGATGAACGACCTTTGCCTTCATTGCAAACCGTTAATGAATATCACAGTGAGCATCTTCTTATCAGAAGTGCTTTGGCCACGAATACACGAATAACGTCTTCCTTTATATTGATCTCAGCAGAATGCACAACAGATCTTATTCATTCGTGCATTCGTGGCAAATGTTTTCAGTTGCGGATGAACGACCTTTGCCTTCATTGGAAGCCGTTAATGGATATCAACCTGAGCATCTTCTTTTCAGAAGTGCTTTGGCCACGAATACACGAATAACGTCTTCCTTTATATTGATCTCAGCAGAATGCACAACGGATCATATTCATTCGTGGCAAATGCTCCCAACCAATGAATTGGCATCCGCACTTCGAGAGCATGCGCCGAAGACGATCCCCCGGAGTTTTACGGCCGGATCACGCTCACAAAGTTCGTCGCATTGTTGTCGGCTATAGAGAAGTCGGTTCCGTCTACGAACCCGTCACCCGTAACGTCGGTATCCACATAGCCGCTGAGAAAGTATAATGCATCGTTGTCAATCATGCTGATATCTGTTGCATCAATTGTTTCATCCCTGTTCACATCTCCGCTGAAGAACGCAAATCTCACCGGTGAAGAATTGACCTGCTTCATATTGCTTCCGAATGCTTTCGTGATCGCATTGGTGAAGTTGTAGGATGACGTATCAGAAGTAAATGATATCCAGCTTCCGTTTGCACTCCAGGTATCAATTGAATTACGGTGTTTGACGGATATATAATAGTTTACGCCTGTCTGAAGATTCGTAAAGAAGAATTCACCGTATCCGACATTGTTCAGAACCTGCTTTGATGAATCAACTATGTTATACGGGAAAGCTGAATTTCTGACAAAGACTCTCACTGTATCCTGCCTCATAAAAGGACTCGAACTGCTGTAGTGAAATCCCTGAAGTATGGCATTGAGCTTAAGCGTGAAACCGAACTCATTCTGCGGAAACTTCCGGGTAACTGAGAAGCAGTCAAAATTATTGTAATTCATTCTGCCGGCTGCATGCACGTTACCGAGATTGTCAACAGAGATATCCCTGAAGACGTCGTCTTTGTTGTATGTGCCGTTGAATGCCCTTTGCCCTTTCAATGTTCCGGAGGAATTGTACTTGAACACAACCGCGTCAGAGTTGGCATTGTATAAGTTTCCGGCGGCATAAACATTTCCTGATGCATCAAATGCAACCGAACGCCCGATGTCGTGATAGTTTCCCGTACCTGCCTGAACCGACTGCCACTGCTTCACTCCCGAAAAATTGTACAAGACTGTCACCATGTCATAATTGCCGGATGAATTCTTAGCATAACCGGTTACGGCAGTGTTTCCTGAACTGCTGACCGCAAGATCCAGCGCAAAATCATCCTGGCCTCCGCTTCCGGGATTTCTTGCAGTCCAGAGCTGATCACCGTTTGAATTGTACCGTATTGTCAGGAAATCCGGATACCCGACAACCGAACTGTCCGAGTAGCCGGTAACTGTAATGTTTGATAATGCGTCAATGACCATAGCAGTTGGAATGTCCTGTGAGTTTCCGAGAGGGTAATTGTATCTCCTTGTCCAAAGGACTGTGCCGGCTGAACTATACTTTATCGTCACATAGTCGTTTCCCTGCGCAAACTTAGCCGAGTTTCCGGAAACGTAAACATTGCCTGAGGCATCGATACAGATATCTTTTGCAGTGCTCGCGTCAAAATTCTCGCCGGTGTAAGTCCGGGTCCATAGCGTGTCGCCGGAAGAATTGTACTTCACCGTTAAGTACATTGCCGGAGACGCTGACTCACGCGAGTAACCTGTGACATACACATTTCCCGAGTTATCTGAACACATGGCAAGCGGAATGTCCTCAAATCTGAAGTTGAGCTTTTTAAGCCAGAGAAGTGAGCCGGCAGGGCTGAATTTCATGGTAACCAGGTCATAACTTCCCAGCTGAAAAGACGGTGCCGCGCTTGTGACATATACATTTCCCGCAGTGTCAATTTCAAGGTCTCCGAACTTATCCTGGCTTACGGAACCGGAGTCTCTTCCGTTATAGGTCTGAGCCCAGAGAGTGTCGCCTTCAGAGTTGTATTTGATCACAAATATATCAATGAGATTTCCGTCAGTCGATGTTGTGCCGGCGGTATAAACATTGCCGCAGTTGTCAGTCTTGATCCTGAAGGCATCATCTGATATTGCGCTGTATTTGGAAAATCTCGTCCACGGGAGAGTGTTCGGGTCGCACGGCGGCGGAGGTGCGCCGATAGATGATACCGCGGCAACGAGCGCAAACAATGCCGTAAAGGAGATCACCGCAATGGCGGCCGGCGCTTTGCTTATGATGTGATTCATACCTGTTGATGTTGAGTTATGATTTCTTTTTCACCCGAAAAGATCTTTACAAAACTATGGAACAGCGCTCCGTGCGGCAACAATATTTTTGCTGATTTTAAACAGACTTTGTAAGGGAAATTTGCAGAATAATTCAATTTCTGTGTATTTGGGATTAATTTCATTATTCATAAATTAAACAAACTACTGTCTCTCAAAATGAAAGCTCTTTCAGTGTTAGGACTCATCAGGAAGGAAGAATGGAAGGAGTTCGAAAAGTTTGCCGCTTCTCCGTTCTTCAATAAGGGAAGGAACTATGGAGTACTGCTCAAACTTCTCAGGCCTTTTCATCCCGCATTCTGCGACAAAAAACTGACAGCCGAATACATTTACAAGAGTCTTTATCCGGGAAGGAAATTCAACGGCAGTGTTTTGAGTACTGTGCTTTCAGGATTGAACAAACTGTGCGAGGAGTTCTTCCTGCAGATGAACTTCAGGAACGATGAGAAGAGAGAAATAAGGCTGCTCAGAGAATATTCAAAACGAGGTTATGATCCTAAGGCAGAGAGCTTCAGCAGGAGATTGGTTTTCCGTCTTCAAAGCGGTAAGCCCGGCAGTATGACATTCTTCGAAAACCTGGATATCATAGACGCACTGCAACAGCATTACGCTATGAGTTATGACAAAGAGCGGAGAAGCAGAGTGCTTCATGAGGGAATCCTGAATCTGATATGTTTCATGATCCTGCAGTCATTTGTGTTTCAGAAGGAACTGCTTCTTTATGGAGGACGCTACGCGGAGGATGAGCTGAATTCAACAACAGCGGGCAAACTCCTGAATGCGATTGACTTTGCCGGACTTCTTGAGATAATAGGCCGGGAGCACGATCCGTCATTCATAGTACTGAATCTTTACAGCCTGCTTGTCAAACAGCTGAACAATATTGAAGATGACACACTCTACAAAGAGCTCAGGCAACTGCTTGAAAAGAACAAGGGTGAAACAGATCCTGAGACAGTTGAAAAGCTGATGCTGAACATGGTCTCGATCTGCAACATGAAGAACAACCTGGGAAAAAAGGAATATCTGAAAGAATCTTATGTGATAATGAAACACCTTGCCGAGAGCGGGTTCTTTGACAGACTTGAAGATTCGCCGCACTTTCCGCCGTCGCAGTTCAGGAACATTGTGAAGGCGGGCATCGCTCTTGAAGACACAGACTGGGTGCGCAGATTTGTGACTGACAATGCGGATAAGCTTGAGCATTCGCTTCGCTCATCGCTTAAACACTACAGTCTTGCAAAGATAGATTTTGCGTCGGGGAGATTCGATTCGGCACTTCAGCATCTCAGCGAAGTGCAAACGGACAATCTTGTCTTCAAACTGGACATCAGGAAGCTGTATGCAATGATCTACTATGAAACCGGTTCGCATGAGAGTCTAAGATCCCTGCTGAATGCATATTACGGAATGGTTGCAAAGAAAGGAAAGAAGAATGAAGCCATACTGCTGAGGCACAGGAATTTCATCAAATATCTGCGCCAGCTCTTGAATCTTAATGAAGAAGGAGCGGCGGCAGAACAGCTTAAAGCCGTACTGGACCTGCTGAAAGCAGACAATGTTTCTGAGAAATCATGGCTGACGGAAAAGTTCAGGCTTTGGAAACATTGAAGAGGCCTCACATTCATTCAGAGCCGGAGATCAATGAAATTGAAGTAGGTTTGAACTCCTGCAAAGATCGGAGCCCTTCTGTTGCTCATTACAATTGCAGAAGTTCAAGTATCAATACGAACTCAAAGGCAAGAATGATTACGCGCTCACAAAACAATTGCACATCGGAGTATTGCGGATAAAGAAGTTTCCCGTTGGAGATCTGCATTAAAGGAATACCTGCTCCAAATTCATTGCCGGTAAACATACTTTCTGGCAAATGCACTTTGACGGATCATTGCTGAAGTGACCACAAAAAACGCCCGGATTTTGTCCGGGCGCTTAAGATGATGCATATCCTGTTCGTGCGTGATCACTTGATGACAATCATTTTGCGGGAGTCAACAAAGTTTCCGGCGTTCATCACATACATGTAAACTCCGCTTGCCAGTTCCGATGACTCGAGAGTAACTGAATAGTATCCCGCTGACTTCAACTCATTGACCACCGATCTTATTTCTCTTCCGCTAAGATCAAACAGCTTGATGGTCACCGATGAATTATAAGGAACCTCATAATCAATCGTAGTCTTAGGATTGAAGGGATTGGGATAATTTTGCTCAAGACGGAACCTGTCCGGCACGCCTATTGACACCGTGCCGCCGAGTTCATAGTTTATGTAGTTGCCGTTGAAATCGATCTGCTTAAGTCTGTAACTGAACCTGCCCGATGGCAAACCCTTGTCTTCAAATGTATAATCCGTAAGACCATTGTAATTTCCCTTGCCGGCAACATAACCAGCCTTCTGCCAGCCGGCATTGCTGTTGTCAGTTACAGTCCTTCTTTCGATATCGAATCCGGCATTATCGATCTCATTGCTCACGCTCCACTTTAGTGTTACGTCGTTTTTCTCCACTTCAGAAGTGAACGAAATTAGTTCGACAGGAAGCACTTCATTGATCTGCCCAAACTCAACTGCAAGCGAACCCGGGTTGTCTGTGCTCAGGTTGTCAAACAGCGGTCCGGGAACAGTCAACGAATGGTTTGTTTCTGAACGCCTGTATGTAAGTCCGGTCATGCCTGTTTGGTTCTGAATGCCAACAGTCATTGCATTCAGATTGTTGTTCAGATAATGGTTGATGAATGTTGAACCGCTTGCTTCCAGATTATACAATACTGTGATCTTTCCGTTTTCGCCACCGCAGTCATTGCTGAGTCCCAGGACTACCTGAAAAGACACATAATCATTCTGGTCTATCACGGTATTGTATAAAGGAACTCTGTCAAAAGTCAGAATGAAGTTGTTTCCGGAAATCTTGTACTTAAGATTTCTTCCGGACGGTTCGGGGTCACTAAAATTGATCCAGTACCAGAACGGGAAGATTGCAGGGTAAGGCGCCGAAATGGAAGGAATTGATATCGGAGTCGGTGTATTCATGCGTGACAGGCTGACTGAACCAAACCCTATCACTCCTGTCGTGCTTATGAAAACTGTGTCATAGCAGACTCCGAAGAACTTGAACCTTTTTCCGGCAGGCAGAACATCAGGTAACCTGTAACTGCCGCAGAAATAGAAACTGTTGTACTGTGTAAACGGAACAGCAGGCACGCCGTTAGATATCAGAGTTACACTGCCTGTTGTATCCATGAAGCTGTACTGCGGCTGTTCAGGTGCACAACTTAGCTCGTTCGAAGAATTCAGAAAGTAGTAGTTGCTGTTTTGTGAAAATCCATACCCCGGCGGATTAGAGGTCTTCAGCGCCGAACTTGAAGTGTCATTTTGTCTCACCTCGTCATTTGCAAGGCTTGTCCATACTCTTACCTTATAGGTCTTGCTCGAATCGTCGGTAAAGGTGTAAGGCTCAACATTGAAAGGTGCAAATGTCACTTTGTGGAATGAATTGGCCCCAATAGTATCCTGAGTCGAATCAGAGTAAACAACAGTATTCTCATAGCTGATCTCGCAGTGTATGCTGAAGGGCTCAAATTGATTGCTGCTTACAAAGTTAGCTATCATTGCTTCGGGAATAACAACGGCTCCGGCCTGACAATTCACAAGATAAAGTGAATCATGTTTGGGACTGCTGATATACTGAACTCCAACATCATCAGAAGGTGAAGGAAACTGCGAAAGAGGTCTTAAATAAAATCCTCCGGTAGCCATTGATGAATAAATTGAGTTTACCATGAATCCAACGAAGGTTGTCTTTTTCATTGGAGGTAGCCCTTCATTCATTAATTGCCAGGTTCTTCCGTTGTCATATGAATAACTGATTCCATTTTCATGACCCACAAACAATTTGCACTGATGTGACAGAACAGAATACGACGCGCCTGATCCGTAGCCCAAATCTATTCTTGTCCAGTTGTTTCCGTCATTTATGGATTTTAGCAACCCCAGTGACTCCGAGCTTGCATAAAGTGCATCTCCGCATCTTGCAAACTGGTTTATATAGAATGCGTACGGATCTGGCGGAGTGATAGCGTTCCAATTAACCCCGGAATTTGTTGATCGATAAACCGAATAACTTCCTGTTACAAAGACCTCCGCCCCGGTTGAGGATATATGTGCGAATTGATAACTCGACGGTATTCCGCTTTGAGACAATTCCCATGAACTGCCGTTATTCGAAGTTCTGTAAAGTTTATTGTAAGTTATTACAAAGACGAAGGAACCGCTGACTGCCATATCAATGTAATTTGCTGAAACAGGCCCGATCGCATTCCATGAATTACCCAGGTCATTAGAGCGATAAACATTATCTGAAGCGGCACAAAACAGGACACTATTGTTAACACACACGCGGTTCTTGCTTGCGCCTGTCAGTCCGTTAACAGACTCAGACCAGTCAAACTCTTCCTCATTAGTCCTGAAAAGTCTGCTGTCATTAGTGCAAGCTATGTGTTGGTCGACAGCTTCCACAAAGGAATTCACTTCCCTGCCTTCAAAGCCCTGATTTTGATCACTCCAGGTCTCACCGTTGTTTGCGGAGCTGTAAAGCCCTGCTCCGTAAAGGGTAGCAAAGATTTCTCCGGAGCCAATCATCATTGAGGTTATGTTTGAAAGCGGAAGTCCGTTTGAAAATTCTGTCCAGGTAATTCCATTGTCTTCAGATCTGAAGACTTTTCCAAACCCGGAGCAATAGACGGAATTGCCGTATTGCATGACATAGTTTACATTAGTGAGTGAAAGTCCCTGATTGGAGTAGCTCCAGCTGTTTCCATCATCACCGGACCGCAGAAGTCCTTTGCCTGATACGCAAACAAATAAGGCAGAGTCTGTGGAAAAAACCGAAGTAAACGAAAGCACATTGCCGGAATCAAGCAGAAGGGACCAGTTTGTGCCGTGGTTCGAACTCATCAGCATCTCACCGTTTCTGTTTGTCAGGAAAACCTTCGAATTCTTTGATGCAAGCCCGTTAAATGCGGACGGGAAATTTGATGCATCAATATGAGAGATAATTGCCCAATTCATACCGTTGTCAGAAGATCTGTGAACCTGTGCGCATTCATCAATGAGCATCCAGAATCCGTCCAAGTAAGCAATTACGTCACATGGACAACCACCAACGGAATAAGAATGAGGCCAGGTATTTCCATTGTCAGTTGAACCGGCGATGCTAAAATAGTGAGCGAGCCAGACTGCATTTTCATGAGCATCAATTGAGTAAATCTGACCGAATTCAGATTCGTCATTTGACATATATATCGGAGCCCAATTGCTTCCATTGTCAGTTGATCTGTGAAGAACTTTGTTGTTTGTTACAAGATACATTGCGCCGTTGGAAGAAGTTGAATGTGTTACGTTTCCTCCATTTAAGCCCGTCGATTGCCACTGTGCTTCTGAGATCTCCGAAAAACACAGAATCATCGCAATCAGTAAAAGTTTGAAGCTTGTCGAGAGTTTCATTGTTGGTTTTCAAAAGAATGTTTTGATTTTGAAATTTTGCAGAACACTCCAACAGATTCAAACGCACTTCTTAAACCCTGCATTGCTAATACTGCTTAGATCATAACATACCGGAGTAGTCCCGCAAGTTTTAGATGTCTTAATTGTCCGTCTGCCGGATTAACTAATTTCGAGTATGCAAATCAGTTAAGCCGGAAATGTTCATGGCATTCGTGAGTTGATTGAGTGCAGGCATGAAATTGTATCTTCTTCGTTGCAGGGTAGCATTTAAGGAGTCTTTAAGTCAGGTTATAAACTTGTGAATATCGTGTTCAATAGAGATGCAAAAATAATTGACACATAGTTAAGCCCTCGTGCGGACGAGGAGCTCCAGTTACGCGTGCTTAGGGACTTAGATTCCAAACAAACTGATCATGTATATCAGGTATCAAACTTCAGGGAGAATTTTTCCGGTCATTCCGCCGAAGGCAATTAAGGAGGAGCCAATTGGGCGCAGATGAACGCGAGGTGTTGTTATGAGATTCAGGAGATAATACCATTGACTTCTCTGGTCCTGGGCGAGAGCTTTCTCAATTGATCAAAAGGATTTGATAAGAGAAGATAAGCCACGAATACACGAATAACTTCTTCCGTTGTATTGAATTCACAGGAATGTACAACTGATCTTGTTCATTCGTGCATTCGTGGCAAATGCTTCCTCAATTGATCAAAAGGATTTGATAAGAGAAGATAAGCCACGAATACACGAATAACATCTTTCATTGTATTGACCTCATCAGAATGCGCTACGGATTTCATTCATTTGTGCATTCGTGGCAGAAGCTCTTTACTTTTGGAGGAGCAAGTCAGCCACGAATACACGAATAACATCTTTCATTGTATTGACCTCATCAGAATGCACTACGGATCTCATTCATTCGTGCATTCGTGGCAGAAGCTCTTTACTTTTAAGGAGCAAGTCAGCCACGAATACACGAATAACATCATTCGTTGTATTGACCTCATCAGAATTCACAATTGGTATTGTTCATTCGTGCATTCCTGGCAGAAGCTCTTTACTTTTGGAGGAGCAAGTCAGCCACGAATACACGAATAACCTCTTACATAGTATTGAATTCACAGGAATGCATAATTGATCTTATTCATTAGTGCATTCTTGGCAAATGTTTTTGCCTCTAAGAGCTCTCGGCCACAAATATACGAATAACTTCTACCTTACAGCTTCTGCATGACGCCCGGTTTCCTTTCTTCCCAGACTTCGAACCATTGCCCGAACCGGCAGAGAACCGAAAATTTAGTCAATTCTTTTTGGGATTAAGTTTTTTTACTTTATTTCCAATGAATCGTTACTTCCACGGCAAAGACATTAATTACACCTACGCCGAGATAAATCTAAAGACACTCAGAAAAAATCTTGCCATAATAAGGAGGGAAGCAGGGCAGGCCGGCTCAGGTGAGAAAATGAAGATTTGTGCCGTCATAAAATCGAACGGCTACGGACACGGGATGAATGAGATCGGCGCTGCGTTCTCTGAATTCGGAAGTGAATACCTGGGAACAGCTGATTACAGGGAATCCCTCATACTTCATGACTATCTTAAGAAGAATGCAAAAGGAAAAATGGCAAGGATCCTATGCCTCGGCATTCTGACCGAAGAGAAGAAGTTCTTTGACGAAGTTGTGAACAAAGGCATTGAGGCTTCGCTTTCGGATGTGGGGATTGCAGGCATGCTGAACCAGTATGCGAAGTCTGTAAATAAGAAAGCAACTGTCCAGATACAGATAGATACGGGCATGAACAGGATCGGATTCTCCTTGCGCGATGCGTATGAAGCAGTTGAAGCGATCTCAAGGATGTCGCATCTTCGGGTGAAGGGGATCTTCTCCCACTATGCAACAAGCGAAATTCCGGGAAGCGCTTATGCCCTGAGGCAGTTGAGAGAGTTCAGGGAGCTTGTGAAGTCGCTTGAATCGAACGTTATGAAGTTTGAACTGAGGCATATTGCCAACACCGGCGGAATACTGAACTTCAGGGATCCTTATTTCAATATGGTGAGGCCGGGAATATCACTCTACGGCTACTATCCTGACAGGAAGAAGATCGTAAGGGATATTGGCTTAAAACCGGCAATGACGCTCAGATCAAGGGTGAATTTCATAAGGCATGTTCCTGCAAAGACAAGCATCTCCTACGGCAGGCTTCATGTTACCGGAAAGCCGACGAGGATCGCATCTATTCCCGTCGGATACGGAGACGGATATTCCAAACTGCTGACCAACAAGTCAAAGGTGATGATCAACGGAAGGCTTTACAAGACAGTTGGCGCAGTTTGCATGGATTGGGTAATGGCCGACATAGGCAACAGTCCTGCGGTGAATGTCAACGATGAAGTGATACTGTTTGGTGAAGATTATCCTGCATACAGGATCTCCGAGATAACGGGTTCCATTGTGTATGAGGTTATCTGCAATGTTTCGTCCAGAGTTCAGAGAGTTTACACTTATTGATTTGCTCAACCTGCAATGACTGCTGAAAGCCAAAAGTCAGACTACATAAACCTGCTGATGAACAGGGTCAGAAGCGGCCTTACAGCTTACGTTCCGGACCGGAACAGGAAGGAGGCAGTGGAGAGACTGTTTTCTCGAGTTGCTTCTGCCCGAGACAGCAACAAGCTCTTCTACCTTCTCTCACACACAAGGGAATTCGGAAGGCTGGGAAAGTATCTTCTTTATGTATCAAAGAAACTTGATGACAAGCATGTAACATTCTCCAACATAGGCAGGAATCTGAGCTCCGACGAGGAGTTTCTGAAGAAGGAGCTCCTGAAATTTCTTGACAATCCTCCAACTAAGGAACCAGTAAGGTTCACTGCTTTACCTGTCAGGCAGACGGATGCCGGAAAGATTCCGGGCAGCGAGAACATTACTTTGCCAACCCCTGCAGATTCGGATGATATTGTAATTGAACTTGACGAGGAAGATTCAACGTCGCGAATTTACATGCGCCTGATTCAATCCAACGAACATGATGAAGGCAAGGCGTATGAACTTCCCTCGAATGAGAAATCGTCAGAAACTGCAGAAGAAGGAACGCTGAATTTCGATGCGGCCGCCGAAGAACAGTCCGCCGAAGAGGATCAGGCATTTGAACTTCCCGCGGATGAATATGTTGAGAACGTTTCATCTGAAGATTCCGGGTCTGAGCCGGCGGTTGAGCAGGAAGCGAGCAAAGAGAAGATCGTTCATGTGCCTCAGGTTCCGCCGGATGAAGGTTCATTCAGGATCAAGAGAAAGCTGACATTCGGTTTCGATGAAGAGGAGAGTGATCTCATTACGGGCAGCAGGATTGAAACAGAGCCGGAGACAGCTTCACCTGAAGAGAAGGAGAACGATGAAGCGGCTGAGGGGAAGAATAAGGATGAAGAAGTTCAGGAGAGGATCACTATAAGCGATGAGATGAGTACGGAGATTGATGAGTATATGAGGAGATCCGAAACTGAACCGTTTGAACCGGAGGATGAAGCTGAAGAGGCGAACGAAGAATTCATAGAATATGAATCCGAAGTGCTGAAATGCAACGCGTATCTCTCCGATGAGATGACAAGATTTTCCGCCAGGGTGTTCATGACCGCAGAAGAAAGATCCAGGAGGATAAACGAACTTGCAGAAGTTTCGCAACTGCTTGAGGCAAGGTCAAGGGAGATGTCCTTTGAGATCATATCAAACGTGTATCAGGCCATATATCTTTCTTTTGAGAGGATCGCCGGCGGGAAGTATGATATTTCAGAAAGCACGGTTGCGTTGCTGAAGCAGGGGCTTGAACTTGTGGAGCATCTTATAAGGGGAGAGGACTACTTTGTTTACAAGAACACTCTGAAGTCCATTGAGAACATCCGCAGAAATCTGATCGAAGAGAAGGCAAGGAAGGAAGAGTATGCGAAGAGAATGCGGAACAAGGAGCAGATCCAAAGAGAGCTGAATACGAGGTATCCGTCAAAGGAACAAAGAATGGCGGTGAACAACATACTTTCTCACATAAGAAACATCGAAAGCGTATTCAGGTCGGTAGAAAACACCGAGGGCGAATATCACACTTATGAATCTCTCAGGATTCTCTCCGGTTGCCTGAACAATTTCAGGAGCATTGCGGAGCTTGCTTTGGAGATCGGACTTCCCGAACTGGCTCAGCTATCAGAGGCGTCTTACAACTTTGTGAAGTATCTTTGCAACTACAAGAAAGATCCTGCTTCTGCTGAGAACAAAGAGATCTTTGATTACGCAGTCTATTCGCTGAAGAGCCTCCTGCTTGGGAGGGAGGTTGAAGACACGGATGTATTCATCACATATCTGAACGATCCCACGAGGATATATTCGAAGCAAAAGGAAATTAACAAACCAACATAAGAGATGAACAATTACGCAGTTATCATGGCGGGCGGAGTTGGAACTAGATTCTGGCCGAAGGGTACGAGCAAGGTCCCAAAGCAGTTTCTGAAGATTGCTACAGACAATGAAACTCTTCTGCAGCAGGCATACAAAAGGCTTGAAGGTATTTTCAGGGATGAAAGGATCTTCATTGTAACCAATGTCACTTACAGAAATGAAGTCAAGAAACAGCTTCCGAAGATCCCCGAGGAGAACATCATCTGTGAACCGATGGGAAGAAACACTGCGCCTTGCATCGGGCTTGCGTGCCTGTTCATAGGTCATTTTGAGCCGAAGGCAAACGTGCTTGTGGTTGCCGCAGATCACCTGATCGAGGACGTTGACGAGTTTCACAGGATAATTGTCACAGGGCTTGCATTCACGCAGGACAACGGGGGAATAGTTACGCTTGGAATCCATCCTACTCATCCGGAAACCGGCTACGGTTACATTCAGTATGATGCGGACAATTTCACGGACGTTGAGTTTGAAAGGAAGGGGAATGTCCTGACGGAGAAGGTTTACAAAGTGAAGACATTTGCAGAGAAACCGAACCTCGAAGTTGCAAAGGCTTTTCTCGAGAGCGGGGATTTTCTGTGGAACAGCGGAATGTTCATTTTCAGGACCGATACAATGAGCCGGGAGATAAGCGAATTCATGCCTGATCTTTTCGAGTCTCTTGCACGGCTTCAAACCAAACTCTTCGAACCGGACTTCGCGAAATATCTCGAAGAAGAGTACTCAAAGCTAAAAAGCATTTCGATCGACTACGGCGTGATGGAGAAATCGAAAAGCGTCCACATAATAAGGAGTAAGTTCGGATGGAACGATGTAGGGGCATGGGATGAGGTTTATAATATTAAGGAGAAGGATGCCGACGGGAATGTAAGACAGGGCAGGACGGTGACAATCGACACGAAGAACTGCCTGATAATCAACGATCAGAAGATTGTAGCTACGATCGGAGTTGAGGACCTGCTTATTATCAACACCGATAACGGCCTCCTGGTCTGCCGGCGAGGCGAGGCTCAGAGCGTGAAGGAGGTTGTTGATTATCTCAGGCGAAAAGGAATGGAACAATTTCTCTAATTGACTAAGAACGGAAAAATGAAACTAGCACATCTTGGAATTGCAGTAAGGTCACTTGAACAGTCGGTGCCGGTGTTTGAGAAGATATTCGGGACCGAAGCAGGCGAACTCGAGCATGTTGCCGAGCAGAAAGTGAATGTCAGAAAATTTCATCTCGAGAACTGCGACATTGAACTGCTTGAAGGAACCGATCCGGAGTCGCCGATCTCAAAACACATAGAAAAGAGGGGCGAGGGAATACATCATGTTTCATTCGGCATCCACGACATACAGGGAATGCTTGACTATCTCAAGGCTGAAGGCGTGGGACTGATAAACGAAACTCCGAGGACGGGAGCAGACGACATGTGGATCGCATTTCTTCATCCAAAGTCAACCAACAGCGTGCTCATGGAACTCACAGAGCCAAAGTCAGAGTAAGGCGGGCGCAGAAAACTTCACCATGCAATGAATCAGACTCCGGAAGAGAACACTCAGCATAAGGCCCCGCTTGAAGAAAAGCTGAAGAACCTTCCTTCCGGCCCGGGAGTCTACCAGTTCAGGGATTCTCTCGGCGGCTTGCTTTATGTGGGCAAGGCAAAGGTGCTGAAGAACCGTGTGAGGCAGTACTTTCAGTCGAGGCCCTCTACCCCGATGCTGAACGCGATGATCTCGAAGATAAGCGACCTTGAGATCATCACCACAGACAATGAGGTGGAAGCGCTCATACTTGAACAGAATCTTATCAAGTCACTCAAGCCGCGGTACAACATCAACCTCAAGGACGACAAGTCCTATCCGTACATTGTGATCACCAACGAACCATTTCCGAGAGTCTTTCCTACGCGCAGAAAACGTAATGACGGGTCAAAGTATTTCGGGCCTTACACCGATGTGAAGACAATGCGTTTCGCACTGAAGGCGGTAAGGGACATATTCATGATAAGGTCGTGCAGTTTTCATCTCACGGATGAGAACACGGCACAAAAGAAATATAAGCTCTGCCTTGATTACCACATTCACAAATGCGAGGGGCCGTGCGAAGGGCTTGTGAGCAGGCATGACTACAATGACATGATCGGCGAGGTCGCAAAACTGCTTAACGGCAAAACGACAACACTCATCAACGAGCTTACGGAAAAGATGAATGAGTATTCGGAAAAGATGCTGTTTGAAAAGGCCGCAAGAACCAGAGACAAGATCAGCGCAATAGAAGTCTATTCATCAAAGCAAAAGCTCATTGATGCGGAAGAGACCGACAGGGATATAATTGCATTTGACCGGGTGAAAGGAGACTGCTGCGGGATGATACTGAAAGTGCGCGACGGCAAGGTTGCCGGAAAAACTCATTACTTCATGACCAATGCGGAGGAGAAGTCTGACGGGGAAATAATCGAAAGACTGATCACCGATCATTACTCAAAGACAGATTTCGTACCCGAGCAGTTCTATCTTATGAATGAGCCCGAAGATCCCGATACATTAAAGCTGTGGCTTGAATCGAAGAAGGGCGGCAGAGTTGAATTCGTAGTTCCGAAGATCGGCGACAAATACAAACTCGTCTTTCTTGTTAAGAAGAACGCCCGCCTGCTTCTTGACGAGCTTATCCTTACAAAGATGAAACGGGAATTTGTGCCGCCGTCGGTGGAGTCACTCGGAAAAGATCTGAGGATCGGAAAGCTCCCGAGGAGGATCGAGTGCTACGACATTTCACACATACAGGGTACGGATACTGTCGCCTCAATGGTGGTGTTTTTCGACGGCAAGCCGAAGAAATCCGATTACAGAAAATTCAGGATAAAGACCGTGCTCAACGAAACAGGCGCTCCCGACGATTTCCTTTCAATGCGAGAGGTCATATACAGAAGGTTCAGGAGATTTGCAGAGAATGAAACAGCCGGTTCGGAAGATCAGGAGAGCGACGGAAGTTTTTCCTCAGAGCCTGATCTTGTGATCATTGACGGAGGCAAGGGGCAATTGTCGTCTGCTGTGAAAGTCCTTGATGACCTAGGGCTGAACAGGATCCCGGTCATCGGGCTTGCCAAACGCCTTGAGGAAGTGTTTCTGCCCGGCGACTCCGATCCATACAATCTGCCCAAGTCATCTCCGGGGCTGAGACTTCTTCAGCGCGTAAGAGATGAAGCGCACAGGTTTGCCGTGTCTTTCCACAGGGACCTCCGCAACAAGCGCACGCTTACAACCGAGCTTACGGAAGTGGAAGGGATCGGAGAGAAGACGGCAAAGAAATTGCTGATCGAGTTCGGCTCTGTTGAAAATCTGAAAGAAGTGCTGAAGAACAATTACAATATTGTCGAGCGCTCTGCCGGAAAGAAGATTGCGGAGAAACTCAAAGAGGCATTCGGCGCGGATTGAACGGCACGGATATTGTGTGATGATCCTGTGCAGGCACTTCTTTTGATGAACTGAATGAGATCAACGCACAAGAGATCTTTCAATATCCGGTGAAGTAATTCACTGATAGTTCTCATCTGCAAATTTGCATTTACATAGGCAGAAGGTATTGCTAAGTTTGCTAAAGGTTACAGAAGCATCGAAATGGAAATAGTAACAGTATCAACCATTCGTTGTCCCGAATGCGGATTCACACATGAGGAAGACATTCCCGAAAATGCCTGCCTGTGGTATTACACATGTCTCGGCTGCGGCACCATACTGAGGCCGCTTGAAAAGGATTGCTGTGTGTTTTGCAGTTACGGTACTTTCAAATGCATACCCGTCCAGATGAACATCGGATGTTGTGACGATGAAGAGACTCCTGAAGTGTCCGGGCAATGAGGATCTGAGAAGACCGGAAGTATGAGCAAACAATTTGTGTTGCATCAGAGCAAAGGACCTTTTATTGCCTCTGCTCAGGCCAACCAATAATCAAAACAATACCGAAATGTTGAAGAACATGGGAAACGCCGACAGGATCATCAGGATCATAGCCGCCGCAGTGTTTTTTTATCTGTACTTTACGGGCACAGTATCCGGCGTGATCGGGATCATTCTGCTTGTGCTCGGAATTGTCTTTATAGTTACCAGTCTTATTGGCAACTGTCCTCTGTACAGGATCTTCGGAATGAACACCGCCCCCGGGAAAAAGTAGAGCCCGGGCGCCCTCCGCAGTAAGCTGTCCGCAATCAAACATGCCCGGCTTCAGGGCCGGCTGTGAAGTATCTTTATTTTTGCTGTCAACGATCCGGATGAACTGTAACCGCTGAAGCAAATAACAATGAACTGGCATCTAATCTCCTCCGAAGAAACCGGCCGCGTGCTCGAATCAGGAAACAAGGGCATCTCCGTGTCCGAATCCCTCCGCAAGCTTGAAGAGTACGGAAAGAACGAGGTTCAGGAAGCCAAAAGAAAGACCCCGCTCTCAATACTTCTTCATCAGCTTACCGACTTCATGGTGATCATTCTGATCATTGCATCAGTCATATCAGGATTCATCGGTGAGATCACAGACACCATCATCATACTTGCCATAGTTGTCCTTAACACGATCGTCGGATTCATTCAGGAATACAGGGCGGAGAAGGCGATTGAAGCGCTCAAGAAAATGTCGGCGACAAGGTCGAGGGTGATGAGAGAGGGAAAGATATTTGAGATAGATGCGGCGGATATCGTACCCGGTGACATGATCCTTCTTGAAGCAGGCAATGTGGTTCCTGCGGATATTAGACTTCACGAATCCGTGAATCTGAAGATTGACGAGTCCGCACTGACGGGAGAATCAAACGACATACTCAAGATCACTGCCACTCTTCCCGGCGGAAATTACGTTCTCGGTGACAGGATGAACATGGCTTACAAAGGCACGCATGTAACTTACGGAAGAGGTGCCGGATTTGCGGTTGCAACGGGCATGAACACCGAGCTCGGGCTGATAGCCAGAATGATACGGGGGGAAGGCACGGTTACTCCTTTGCAGAAGCGGCTCGCGGATTTTGGCAAGAGGCTATCGATCGCGATCTTCTTCATTTGCGGTGTGATCTTTCTGCTGGGACTTCTTCGCGGCGAAGAGGTCTTCAATCTTTTGCTGACGGCGATCTCACTTGCCGTTGCCGCCATTCCGGAAGCCCTTCCCGCAGTTGTGACGATTGCGCTTGCAATAGGCGCAAAGAGAATGGTGAAGCAGAATGCGCTTATCAGGAAGCTTCCCGCAGTTGAGACACTAGGTTCGGTAACTTACATCTGCTCAGATAAGACCGGAACGCTTACAAAGAACAGAATGGAGGTTGTCGAGGCGATTGAGGTAAGGCATGAAATTTCTGTAAGCGTCATATCAAAGGACGAACTGTTTCTGAGCTGTATTGCCCTCAACAACGATGCAGCAGTTTCGGAGAGCGGAGCCCTGCTTGGAGACTCAACCGAAGTTGCGCTCGCCGCACATGCTTCCGCACACAAATTTAGCCGGGCAGTATGCGAATCAAGATATCCGCGTGTGGGTGAGATTCCGTTTGATTCGCTCCGTAAGAGAATGACAACTATTCACAAAGCGGGCGACAAATATATGAGCATCACAAAAGGTGCCGCTGAAGCTCTGCTTGAGGAAGTATGTGAAGATCAGATAATGCATGCTGATCTCTGGAAGAAGGATGTTGAGCTGATGTCTGCCAAAGGTTTGAGAGTCCTGGGTTTTGCGGTGAAGGTGCTGGATGAACTTCCTTCTGAGGAGGATGCTGAAGATGTTGAGTGCTGTATGCATTTCATCGGATACACCGGAATGATAGACCCGGCGCGGGATGAAGTTACAGAAGCAGTTAAGAGATGCAAACAGGCGGGCGTGATCCCCGTAATGATTACAGGAGATCATCCTGCAACTGCGCTTGCGGTTGCAAGGCAGATAGGAATAATTGAAAAGAAGGAAGACCGGCTGATAACCGGAACTGAACTTGATAAGCTTGATCAGGATGAGTTCGAAGAGCTGGTGCTTCAGACCAGGGTCTACGCAAGAGTGAGTCCCGAACAGAAACTGAAGATCGTCACGGCGCTTCAGGACAGGGAGCAGTTTGTGGCGATGACCGGGGACGGAGTGAACGATGCGCCTGCTCTTAAGAACGCCGACATTGGTGTTGCCATGGGAATCAACGGAACTGAGGTCGCGAAGGAAGCATCCGATATGATTCTGCTCGACGATAACTTTGCAACAATTGTCAATGCGGTCGGAAGCGGAAGACGGGTGTATGACAATATTCTGAAGTTCATAAAGTACGTGATGACAGGGAACAGCGGAGAGATATGGACCATGTTCCTTGCGCCGTTCTTCGGCTTGCCCATCCCTCTTCTTCCAATTCATATCTTATGGGTTAATCTCGTAACTGACGGCCTTCCCGGGCTTGCACTCGCATCCGAACCGGCGGAGAAAGACATCATGAACAGAAAGCCGAGAAGCCCGAACGCGGGGATATTCTCGGAAGGAATGTCTTATCACATTATCTGGGTGGGACTGCTGATAGGATTCCTGTGCATAGGAACACAGGCGGCGAACTTCGGAGACGGGAATACTCACTGGCAAACGATGGTATTCACAGTACTTTGCTTCTGCCAGATCGCGCACCTTCTTGCTATACGATCCGGTAACGTATCACTCTTCAAAGCCGGATTGTTCTCAAACGTTCCTTTGCTGCTGGCCGCATTGCTTACAGTCGGGTTGCAGATGCTCTTGATATATGTTCCTGCATTCAATGTGTTCTTCAAGACACAGCCGCTCTCACTGAGCGAACTCGCGATCACTCTGGCGGTTTCGTCGGTTGTCTTTGCGGCTGTTGAGATCGAGAAGTGCTTCAAGAGAAAGAGGGCCGCTGAAGATTCAGGCAGGTGATGTTTGATCTGTCAGTCAATCTCAATTTTCAATTAGCTTTGATTTGTTTATGTTGCACTAATATAAAAGTTCGCGGGGTTTGTTCTGAGTGAAGCAATTTCTAAATAATCCAAAATCACACTCCACGTGCTAAACACTATTTCGCTGAGGCACATTGGATACATGATCATTGTGCTGAAGTCGGTTCTGATCTCATATTTCATAATTCAGCTCGTCTTTCTGAATCCGGGCACCGCAACTTTTTCATTCGACAGCACTTTCCTCATATTCGTAATTGCCGGATTCCTGGCGCAACTGATTGACGGGGCACTCGGCATGGCATACGGCGTAAGCTGTAACAGCCTTCTTCTCGGTTTCGGAATTCCTCCTGCGCTCGCATCTGCAAGCATTCATACAGCGGAAGTGTTTACAACGGGCGTATCAGGGCTTTCGCATCTTCTTCTGAGAAATGTGAACCGCAAACTCCTTCTGAGACTGGCCATTCCCGGAATTGCAGGATCCGCATTGGGCGCATTTCTGATCTCTGAGGTGCTTGACGGCGGATTGGTAAAGCCGTTCATCTCCGCATACCTTCTTCTGATGGGTATTCAGATAATCAGAAAGAGCCTGAAGCCCGAGCTCGAATTCAGCGAACCGAGAAAATCGAAGCTCTCTCTTCTCGGACTTGCGGGCGGATTCTTTGATGCGGTAGGCGGCGGCGGCTGGGGTCCGATAGTAACCACCAATCTCATTCACAAGGGAAATGTTCCTAAGCAAACGATCGGCACTGTTAACACGGCCGAGTTTTTCATTACGTTTGTAAGCACGGGTATCTTCATTTTTTTCCTGGGTGTGCAGAGCTGGCAGATCATACTCGGACTGATCGTCGGTGGAGTTCTTGCATCTCCGCTCGGCGCACTGCTTGCTGGAAAGATCAATCCGAGACTTCTGATGAGGCTTGTCGGGATCACCATTGCCATAGTCTCGTCAATAACAATTTATAAGGCAATTGCATGAGCGAAGCAAAACACAAAGATGAACAGGGTAAAAGTAATATCTGAACTGCGCAGGAACAGAGAAGTTTTCGCTGACCTTCTTCTGCCGCCGTCAGAAGAAATGACGCTCTACAGGCCGGCCGAAAACAAGTGGAACCTTCTTGAGATCGTATGCCACCTGTTTGATGAAGAGCGCCTTGACTTCAGGGCTCGCATGAGGCATATCATAGAAGGGACGGGAGACAAAATGCCGCCGATAGACCCGGAAGGTTGGGTTAAGATACACAGGTACTCCGAACGAGACTACAAAAGCATAGCCGAGGATTTCCTGAATGAGAGAGGCATCTCTCTCGAATGGCTTGAGACAATCACGGATGATGACCTTAGCAGGAGTTTTAATCATGCTGTATTCGGAAATGTGAGTGCGGGATTCTTTCTGTATAACTGGCTGGCTCACGATTATCTGCATATCAGGCAGATCACTTCACTTAAATTTTCATACCTCAGGGAATTCGGAAATCAAGAATTGAAATATGCGGGCGACTGGTAGGATCATTTTAGGATTGTCGGCAATTCTTATAATTCTGAAACTGGCCGGATGTTCTGAAAATGTGGAATCAAACAAACAGCTCAGGGACAGCCTGAAGGCCGCGAGGGATTCTGCGGAAGTTAAGGCGAAGATCGCGGCTTCAAGGAGTGAATTTACAGGCATCTACAATTATGACGAAACAGGAAGCACCATTCGCGACTGCACATATCCGGATTCGGTTTATCTCATCAGTGATTCCACAGGTAAGCTGAAGTCGCTGTTTGAAAAGATAATACCGTCCAAAACCGTTTACGGAACAGTCGTAGCAAGGATAAAAGGAGAATTGGTTTCCACCGAAGAGCAGAAGTTCATTGACAAATATCCTGTCACTCTGAAAGTAAAAGAAGTAGTATCAGTTGAAAAGAAGAACCCGAAGAACACTTGCGTGCCTTATGACTTCTGGGGATTTGGAAACGAGCCCGCGTGGCAGATACAGATCTCGAGGAAGGAAGGGATCATTGAGCTTACAAATTCGGCAGACGGGAAGTCATACTTCTTTTTTTCAAATGAACCGAAAGACGAAAAGGGAGTGATCGTTTACAGTTCCTTCAATACAATAAGGAAGAATTCCATAGACGTCAGGATCAGGAAAGAAAAATGCAGGGACAAGGTTTCCGGAGAGGAATTTGAGTATTCGATTGAAGCTGAAATAACCGGCGTTGGAAAGTTCAGCGGGTGTGCCGTCAAGGGAAAGTAGCAGAGAAAGCCGGATTATATAATCCGGCTTGCACTACAGTACAAATTTCCCCTTTACTATCACCGGAACCTCCTTGCCATCCTTGTAATACCCGGTAACGCTCACGTCAGGAGAACCGATCATGAAATCAGTATGTACGTGAGAATCGTTGCAGCCGTTTGCAAGCATGTCTTCCGGTGTCAGCAGTTCCTCGGAATTTGTAAAACACATGGTGATACCCCTGCCGAGAGCTATGTGGCATGCGGCGTTCTCGTCAAAAAGTATGCTGTTGAATATGAGCCCGCTCTTGTGAACTTCGGAATCAGTATCAACCAATGCAACTTCACCCAGCCGTCTTGATCCTTCATCAGTGTTAAGGAACTTCTCGAGAATCAAAGTGTGATTGTCTGAACCGAAATCAACCACTTTCCCTTCGCGGAATTCAAACCAGATCCCGTTGATCTGATGCTCCAGTACTTTCACCGGTTTTGTGACCGCCACTCTTCCGCTTGTTTTGCGGTAATCAGGTGCTGTGAAAACTTCTTCCGTCGGCAGATTTGGTATGAACATCCTTCCGTTCTGTGCTTTTGTGAAACCACCCTTCCAAAGTGAATTGTCATTGAGAGCTATCTCAAGATCTGTGCCCGGGCCCTTAAAAACAAGGCGCTGAAGATGCATTGATGTCAGGCGCGCCCCTCTTTCCACAAGCTTGTTGCCAAACTCAGTCCATTCAGCCGTAGGATCGGCTTTGTCAAGCCGGAGGACCTTTGCCAGCTTTCCGGAAAATTCCTCTGTCGTTTTCCCGGACACATCCTTGCCGAGCGTTCTTGCCGCCCATGCCGGTCCGGGTACGCCAACAATGCACCATGGAATTCTTGCGCTTGAAACCGCCTTCGACATTATCTTCGAGTGCCTCTGTTCTTCCCTAATCATGGTCTCGTATCTGTTCGCGTCAATGCCCTCCATTACATCAATCTCCTCAAGGTTGTCTATCCTCACATATGCTGTGTCATTGGAGATCATCTCAAAGCTCTTTCCTACAGGATAGTTGGGAATGTATGTAAGATAATCCTCATCCACTGTGTTCTGTATGCGGGATCTTGTGAGGCGGTTTGAATTGAAAGACACGTCAACAAATTTTGCACCTCTCTTGTACGCTTCGTCAGCCAATCCGTAAACAAATTCCTGATTCATTACACCCGAGCTGATTGCGAGTATCTGGCCCTTATAAAGATTTATGCCTACCGAAAGAATTAGATCGTAATACTTCTTTATCTGTTCGCTGTTCATCTGTTGATTAAGTTTATATTTGTATACAAGTTAACTAAATTGATATTGTTTTGATAAGTAATTTTCCCGGCTTTCAGAGTCACAAATTCCTCAAACTCAATCGCTGTCATGGTTATAACTGAAGTTTATGAAAAATCTGCCATAAGCAGATTCCTGATGCGAAACAGACCGATGAACCTTTATCAGCTGGGTGACCTGGACCCGTTCTTCTTTCCAAGGACAAAATGGTTTGCCGCTGTGGAAGACGGCTCAATAATGGAATTGGCGTTGCTTTATGCGGGTGACAGGGGAAGAACTCTTCTTGCGTTTGCCGGCACAGACAGTTCCTTGCTTGCTCAAGTCATCGATAATTCGGCGGAAGGGATGGAAAGTGAGTTCTATGCTCACTTGTCTTGCGGACTCGCCGGTGAACTGAATCGGGTCAAAGCTGTCAGGTATCTCGGAAGACATCTGAAGATGACTCTCAATGCAGAGATGCTTCCTGAAGAGCCTGTAAGAGAGAATACAAGAAGATTGGGAACGCTTGACACAGAGAAGTTGCTGGAATTTTATGAAGAGAACTATCCCGGCAACTACTTTGACGAACGTATGCTGGACACCGGCAAGTACTTTGGGAGTTTCGAAGGGGATGTATTGGCCGGTGTTGCGGGAATTCATGTTTACTCTTCGGAAACGAAAGTCGCAGCGCTTGGAAACATAGCCGTTGATAGAAGAATGAGAGGGATTGGAATCGGAAGGAATCTCGTCATTTGCCTTTGCCGTGATCTTCTGCACACTGTTGATACGGTTGGACTGAATGTTGAGTCAGTGAATCAGCAAGCGATCAGATGCTATAACGGGTGCGGGTTTTCGGTCTCGGGAGAATATGATGAATATGTGATGAAGGTCAGTTGAGCTCGGGAACAGTCTCAACTCTTCCTAGATACTTAAGAAACCTCGCATGGTCTGCAATTGCACCAAGGAAACTCTTTCTTGTGTTATACGGAACTCCAAATTCCTTGGCGGTATCCGACACTATTTCGGATAATTTTCTGTAATGTACGTGGCAGATGTGAGCGAACAAATGATGTTCGATCTGGTAATTCAATCCTCCGATGAACCAGCTGAGAGGCTTGTTGCCGGGTGAGAAGTTTGATGTGGTCAGCATCTGATGAACTGCCCAGTTATTGTGCAATTTGCCTTCATCATCAGCCGCATGAAATTCAGAAGTCGGCATCACATGTGCAGACTGGAACACGAGACTCAGTATCAGTCCGTTTATAACATGCATTGCTATGAAAGACACAATTATCAACCATGGAGATACAGGGAGTAAGACAATTGGCAATACCAGAATATATGCGAAGTAAATCAACTTCCACAAAGTTATGCCCGCCAGGTCTTTCCAGTATGAGCTCTTTACCAGGCCCATCCTTCTGAATCGAGTCAGCTGTGTGAAATCCTTTGCTGTTATCCTGTTCAGTGTCATGAATCCGTAAAGGAACCATGCATAGTAATGCTGAAACCTGTGAAACCATCTTCTCTTCTGGTGGGGGGAGAACCTCATCAGTCCTGAGGTGTCAATATCCTCATCGGCTCCGTGCACGTTTGTATATGAATGATGAAGTACGTTATGCTGAAGTTTCCATGTCTGAGCATTGCATCCTACAAAGTTAAGAGTAAGTCCCATGAGACGGTTCACGGCCCTTCTCCTTGAATATGCTCCGTGGTTTGCATCATGCATTATGCTGAGGCCGATGCCTGACATTCCGATCCCCATCAGGATCCAAAGCAAGAAGAAAGGCAGCGGTGAAATGACTGCGCCGCTGATTATCACAAGGTACGGTATGATATAAATACTCAGCATCACGGCGGATTTAATGTACATCACCTTGTTTCCGGATCTGTGTATGTTGTTGACCTCAAAATAGCTGTCAACCCTGCTTCTCATTGTGGAGTAAAAGTCCCTGTCCTTGTTTTGCTCGAACTTATATCTCTTTTGGTCCATCAAAAATTATGAAATACGAATGGGTGATAAGTATGGTCAGAATCTCCCTGTTCATCTTCCACTTTCTTATGGCAAAGGGTTGAAACAGGTAAGATCCAATGAATTGCAAAGATAATCTTTACAAATTTTGAACGCACTTACAAAAATCGTATACGATAGACCTTCCCGAAGAGCTGGTTTGTGATGAAATCAACCTTCAAGAATCCCGTCCGCCTTCGAAAATGAAAACACCTATACCTTATTTTGTCCGAAATTGCTATTTTGTATACGAATTTTCAAAACATACACGCTAAAACAGCAACTTGATTCAAAATCCGCACTCAGGAAAGCCATCCGCATTCTTTCTGGCCGGAATACTCCTGATCTCCATAATGATCCTGCACACCGGGTGTCAGATCAATGAACCCAATCTTCCTTCATGGGACGTTGGGCTGAACCTTCCCGTTTCGGAGAAGAGCTATAATATTTTCGACATCATTGAAAGAAGCGAAAATATCGGAATTGACTCTCTCAACGGGAATAACATTTTCATTTACGGTACTTCAAGGTATAAGAGGGAGTTCGGTGATGATATCGAGTTTGACGGCATTCAGAAGACATATGTAAAGGCGCCAAGCGTTTTCTCCATTGACACGTCCCTCGTGTTTGATGATTCGACCTTTGTCAGAAGGGCGGATTTTCTGACCGGAGTGCTTAAGTTCGTTTTCAGCAACGGCTCGTCGCAGGACTACAGCGTGGATGCAGTGATAGCAAACATGTTCAGGATTGACAACGGCGATACAGTTAGATTCAGCAGGCAGGTGGCGGCGGGAAGCAGTCAGACTGTCGAGATCCCGCTCAGCGAGATCATGATGAGGAACGAATCTCCCGGCAACAAATTCAGGCTTCGTGCAAATTTCAATTCGGCGCAGCCTGTTCTTGTGGACTTTACATACGAACTTTCACCTTACTCCATCAGATCGCTTGAAGGAAGAATGAGGCCGCTTGGCACGGGAAAGAACTTTGACGAAGTTCTTGATCCGTTCGGCTCGGACGTTCCTGAAGGTTCCGTGAACTTTGCGTACATTGTTCCTAACACAAATTTTCTCACTCTCAGGAGGCACTCAT
The DNA here is from genome assembly GCA_019694675.1 of Ignavibacteria bacterium. Classification (GTDB taxonomy): domain Bacteria; phylum Bacteroidota; class Ignavibacteria; order Tepidaquicellales; family Tepidaquicellaceae; genus JADJAH01. The sequence continues at coordinate 26,388 of JAIBBK010000060.1, read as the reverse complement.
CCAGTTTTCAGGTTGACTTCTCAGACATTTCGCTTGTAGGAGAGAACAAGAACGGAACCAGGGTAAGACTCAGGTACCTGAAGACGGGAAGGCCCGGAGATCCGCTGGACTCAATGTTTTCGCTGACTCTGCCAAAGGAAACTGACTCGCTCTCATTTCCTATCAATCAGGACAACAGCAACATTCTTGAGTTCATAAACAATGTTCCGCAGAAGATAATACTCGAACGGACCGACTACCTGAATCTTTCTTATGAAGAAGGTCACCTCAGCTACACAGACAGCCTGATCATCAGATTCGACATTCAGGTGCCGCTCGATGTCAGCATTACGAAGCCTATCTCATTCACAGACACGGCCGACGTCGGATTTGACGATGAAGATCTGAGGTCGGAAATGGATAATTCCGGATCAGCGAAGCTCGTTCTCAGGGGAGTGAACGGCCTTCCCCTGAAGGGAATTGTTAAAGCACGGATGCTTGATTCCGCCTTCAACGAACTTCTTCCCATCACCTTCCTTGTTTCCAACAATGCCGACTCAACATCCACTATCGGTGCCGCGCCGGTTGGACAAAACGGCTACACAACATCCCCGCGCGAGAACACATTTTCGGTCGAACTGGACAGCGCCAAGATCCAGAAGCTCAAGAGGATCGGCAAGATCGTGTATGAATACAAACTATACACTGATCCCGAGCAGATCACACCGCCGCGGACTACGGTAAGAGTGAGAAGCACCGACATTGTGAAGACTCTCATTTACGGAAATCTCAAATACAGATTCGATCCCTGAAATGCATTGTGCCGGCCCGGCGCAGATGAGCACGCATTGAGCATTTAATTTTTGCATCCTCTTGCTTAGCTTGCTGCTGATTCCAAAACTTCAAATCCAACAGCCGTGGGAAGAGCATTAACAGTACTTGCGCTTTTTTTCATATTCTCAGTTCAGTCCCGGTCGCAGGTTCCTTATGTGATCAGGAGCATCTCAATGGGCGGCACGTCAGTTTCAAACACAACCGATATTGATGCGCTCGGGCTTAATCCCGCCAACATCATCATGCAAAGGCACGGCACTGACGGTAAGTTTTATTTCAGCATGATCGTCAATACAGGCCTTCAGACCAAGAGCAAATACCTCTCAGTTGACTTTTACAACAGCTACCTCGCCGCCGAGAATCAGGTTCTCACAGAAGAGGACAAATCAAAGATCCTCAATGAAGCAAGCGACGAGATATCATACGGAATCGCTTCATTCAGAGTGTTCGGGGCAGTGCTGAATGCAGGCGCTCCTGGTTCATTCGGGCTTTCGATTGATGAAACCTTCCGGGGCAACTTCGTTATCGCAAGAGATGTGTTTGACCTGGCGCTGTACGGAAACATCGCAGACAGGACTTACTCAGCATTGGGCACGAAGGCAGACGGATACTGGGTGAGGGAGATCAACCTCTCATATGCCAACATGATCCGTCCGAAAAAATCCTTCATAGACAGATTGTCATTCGGCATTGCAGTCAAACCGCAGTTCGGGATCTATTACCTCGAGACCAAAGAGAACAATCTGACTATTACCACAAACAGTCAGGCGCAGATCTTCGGAACGGGAAACATCACGCTTCTTTACTCCGGACTGACAGACGAGATCAACTTCAAACTCTCAACTCAGAATTCCGGATTCGGACTCGGCTTTGATGCAGGCGCAAATCTCGGCATCAAGACGCTTGCAAAGAATCTGTACCTTGACCTTGGTTTCAGCGTAACCGATATGGGCTATGTGAAGTGGACAAAGAACACGGCAAACTATTTCTATGACGGCAATTTCGCAATCACTGACATTACAGACCCGGCACAGCGCGACTCGCTTAAAAACTATCTGAAAGAGACTAAGACTCCGGTATCATCGTTTACAAACAGTCTCCCTACGCAGTTCAGACTCGGCGGAACACTGCATATCTTCAGCGGCGCTCACGGATCAAAGGACAACCATGAAATGGGAAGCATCTCGCTTGATTATGTACAGGGCATAAGCGAAAATCTCGGAGGTTCTACGAAGCCGTACGTTGGACTCGGATTCGAATACAATATAGGTAAAGTGGTTTCTCCGAGAGCAGGGTTTGTGTTAGGAGGAGAAGTGGACTTTCTTGCATCGATTGGCGTGGGAATAGACACCGGACCTGTGATAATAGATCTCGGCACCGGAAACATTGCATCAATATTCTCTCCGAAATCAACCACAAAGTTGTCGTTCGGAATAGACCTGAAGTTCAGGATATGATCCTTTCTGCAGGAGAATATTTTGTGAAGGGGACACTTATCCTTCTGTTCCTTCTTTCCACAGTCATCTGCTATTCGCAGGATGCGGAGGAGTACATGCCGGTTGAAATGCAAACAGGACAGACGCCGCCATGCTATGAGTTCAGGTATTCCTCTGATGCCGGCCTTGACAACTTTCTAAAGGTGATCGTAGGCGGTGGCGCAGATGTTGTTCTGAAACTTGTCAGAAGCAGCGACGATGTCTGCATCAGATATTTGTATGTCAGGTCGGATGATTACTACAGTCTTAAGAACATCCCTGCGGGCATATACTACCTTAAGATAGCATACGGAAACGACTGGGCTGTATCAAAAAATGCCGGGGGGTGTAATGCAAAGTTTCTCGGCAACAATCTCTATCAGATTGGAACAGACCTTCTGGACTTCAATCCCGTGAGGGACAGTGAAGGAATGCAGATCCCGAGTTATGAGCTGATCCTTAAGACGATTTCCGGCAACCGCAGTAATGAGTTTCAGGCGGAAAATATCACCGAAGATGAATTCAATAAATAACATCAATCAAAAATGAAAAAGCTGATTCCGTACATCGCCTTCGGCACGAATTGTGAAGAGGCGCTGAATTTCTATAAGGATGTTTTCGGCGGTGAGATCAAAAATCTGATGCGCTACTCTGACGGACCGAAAGAGTATCAGAGCGAAGAGAATCTGAACAGGGTGATGCACTCTGAATTTCATTCGGACGGATTCACACTGATGGCTGCTGATGAGATGCGACCGAAAGAAAGCTGGGCAGGAACAAGAGTGAGTCTGAGCATCGATTTCGACAATGCCGAAGAACAGGACAAGGTCTATGAGAAGCTGTCGGAAGGCGGCAGTGTTACGATGCCTCTGCAGGACACATTCTGGGGAGCAAGGTTTGCGGTCCTTTCAGACAAGTTCGGGATAAGCTGGATGCTTAATCACGATAAGCAGTAAGAGACAACAGCTCATTAAAATAACAAGGATCAGGATAGCTCAAGCGCAGTCCTGATCCTGTTTTTTTTGCAGGAGAAGAATTATGGCCTCATAACGGATACGAAATTAGCCGCATTGTTGTCAGCGATTATGTAATCACCTCCGTCAACGAACTGATCGCCGTTAAGGTCTGTCCTGAGCAGCTGACCGAATACAAATGCAAGCGCATCATTGTCAATTTCCTGCAGGTCAGTTCCGTCAATAGTTTCATCCTGGTCAACATCTCCGCTGAACAAACACCACTTCGCTCCCTTGAGGGTCATGTTGTCTCCGTAAGCCGAGCTTGAAGAAGACGTGAAATCATAAAACCCGGGTATATCATCAACGGTGACAGGAACAGAACTCCATGTCTGAAGGGCATTGTAGTGTTTGAGAACAATGTAATACTGTCCCGGAGGCGAATTGTAGAAGGCCGCTTCATTTATGAGATTAAGATTATCCAGATACATGACGGCAGTGTCAATGTAGTTATAAGGCGGATTTGCATCCGCAAGAAATACATACATCACGTCAATTACATTATGAACGTCGTTGACGTCGTCATAGAATCCCTCGACCGCATATCTGATGTATATGCTGTTGTCATAGCATTCGTTTGAAGACCGTGCGGTATAGAAGTAATTCCAGTTGTAAAAACAGCTGTCGCCGTCGTTATATCTGAAGCCCGGCTTTGGCGAACAAAGGGAATTGGAATAATCCGGATTCGCACGATGCGTGTAATTCGAGACCGTGAAGTCACCTGTGTAGGTTGAGTATGTTACGTTCTCTATGTTTCCGACAATGTTCTTGAAGGCGAGAGAAAAAGAGCCGTCGGAGTTTCGTCTTCCCATAATGTTTCCCGACCTTGAGTTGTATATTCCGGAATATTCAAAAATCTCTGTTACCCAGTTTACCCTGTCAGAACTTCTGAGAACATACTGATCCCAGTCGCCGGAGTTATTGAAATTATCAGAGTAGATAATGGCAATCTTCTTCTGATTTGTCCCGCCGTTGGCCGCTATTCTCGCATGGTGCAGTTCATTGCCGGTTGGCGTAAGCTGATCGTCAAAGACCGGATTTGAAGGAGTGTTGCTGTATGAAGTGTATGTGTAGATGTCCTGAATGTATCCGGGAGCTTCGCTGAGACAGTAGATAAGCGAATCCCCGCCATTGTGGAAATATGCAATGTCCATGCACATCCCGCCGTACTGTGAAGTTCCCGGTATGGTAAACAGGGGCTGTGCAATGTACGTGAGCGCGGGGCTCATGCTGTAAGGACTCAGGATCCAGCAGTTCTTTGACATGGTGTATGTATTCACACCGTCTGTAGAATCCTGCACATAAGTTATAAACGCGTAAGGCACTGAAGCATACCTTGAATTGTCGGATGTGATCTGTGGCCTCAGATAACGGTTTGTCAGATTATATCCCGGAGGAAAAAAAGTTGATCCGAACACCGCCAGCGTAGGTGTCCTGACGATAGTGTAACCGATCAGATTCTGTCCAAAGTATCCGTTTGTTGTGTATCCGAATACCATGTATATGTACTTGTCGCCCGATGCGGGTTCAATTATCTCCATATCAAGATCATCAAAGTTGATCTTGTTGGCGGAGCTGAAGACAGTCTTGACGTACTGTGTGTATGATTCCCCGTCGTCATCTGAGTAGTAGAGGATCAGTGTGTCGGGGGAAGCGCCGGACCCTGTATCTGCATTTGCAACGCCGACCGCCACCCAGATCCTGCCGGCTGTGGTTCCCCTTTGTTCAATCTGAACGGATGTCCCTGCTACATAGACTCCGTTGTATATATCAGTTGAATTCGGATAAGCCCTTCCGTCAGGCGGGATCATCCTGCAGAAAGATTCACCCGAAGAGACAGTTGCAGTTGAGCCGTTCAGAGACTCAAGCTCTCTCTGCAGTCTCAGGATATCTTCCGGATTGCCCGAGTCATTGATCTTTTGCTGGATCATCTGATTCCGTAGCTCCGTTTCTTCCGCCGAGGACTGCGCGTATCTGTTTGTCCTCGTAAGAGGACTGTTTTCATTGACCGCAGCTATTGTCCTGATCTTGCTTCCGGTCTCCTTTTTCTTTCCGGGGAGTTGGGAGTATTGTGCATTTACCAGTGCCGCAGGCAGTATGAGAATGCAGATTGCCAATGCAAACACTGACTTTAGTTTTGTTTCTTTTGATCTCATTTTTTCCTCCTGAGAGATTTTGATTTTGGGAGATAATAACCTGGCATACCGGCATGCCTTTGAGAAGCGGTGTTTGCAAACACGCGGCTTCCTGGTTACTATCAAATTAGTTGGACAAAATTACGCCGGCTGATTCCGTAAGTCAAAAGAAGTTTGTACCGGTTTTCATCTTAAAAAGGGGTAAGGATCAGTTGCGGATCCTGAAACCCGGCGCACAAAAATTACGAATACAGTCAAAATTGCGGTCTTTTCTGTCGTGAGCAGTGAGCTCAGTTTCACCTTGAAACGGAGGTTGTCACCGCGACTTGTCACAGTGTGGTTTGATGTGTCGGAGGGAATGATTAGTTTTGCTCATACAATTCAAACGGTAATGAAGAAGACTTTTTCAATAGGGTATTTCGAGATCCAGTCATCAGACCGGAAAAGAGAGATCACATTCTACGGGAATGTGTTCGGATGGAAGTTTGTGAAGGAAGAGAATGTGCCGATCGATTACTACAGGATCGAAACGGGCGGGATCGGAGGAGGATTGCTGGAAAGGCCGGCCGGAGTGCAGATGCCTGAACGCGGGACGAACGCATTCACATGTTCAGTGCAGGTTGAGAGTTTTGATAAGACAGCAGAAACAATAATCAATAACGGCGGCAAGATCGCTATGCCCAAATTTGCAATTCCGGGAAGATGCTGGCAGGGCTATTTCCTTGATCCGGACAATAATGTGTTCGGAATTTTCGAAGTTGACAGTGAAGCGAGATGAAGCATATTAATGTTCTGACCGCCGAAACATTTTCGACGGGGAGGTTTGAAGAGATTTATGATAGACTTTGTGATGATGTGGTATGGACAATAGCCGGCGAAAGTACTTTCAGGGGCAAAGCTGAAGTTGTCAGGAACTGCCGAAGCGTTTCGGATTATTTTAGGACAGTTGACACGGAATTTAAGATTCTCGGTACTGTGCATGCAAACGGGAAAGTCGTTGTTCAGGGTACTGCGGAGTTTCTCCGCGCTGGAAAGAGAATAGCGTTTGTTCATGCCTGCGATGTATATGAGTTCAACGAAAATGATAACCTGAGCAGTATCACTTCGTACTGCATTCAGGAAAGGACGAACGGAACATGAGAGTGCCGGCATTCAATGACTTCCGAAAAGTTCGGGTAAAAAATATATTAAGCATGAATCTGATAAGTGCAGTTTCATTTCTGATGATCACAGTCGCGTCTTCATTCTTTTGCGGACATAAGACTGAGCATTCCGGTTTTGACAAATCTGACCGCAATGTCACTTCCCGTGATTCCTGCGACAGTCCTGATGCGCCATTCGGATGCTACTTCGCGAACATGCCGTCCGGATTGTCGGGTACGATGATGATCCCGGTAACCGGAGAATCGGCTGACAGGCTTGAGATCACAGGAACCGTCAGTGACAAAAGCGGGAAGCCTGTGGAAGGAGTTGTGATCTATGCTTATCATACAGACAGCGACGGATACTACAGTAAAAGTGGCAATGAGTCGGGAGTGCAGAAGTGGCACGGAAAACTCCACGGATGGTGCGTTACCGACAGCGAAGGGAAATACAGGATCAGCACCATCAGGCCTGCGCCTTATCCCGGCAATCTGTTCCCGGCTCACATTCACGCCGCGCTCAAACTTCCCGACGGAAGCATTACGCTCATCAATGACTATGTCTTCAGCGATGATCCGATGGTCAACAGCAAATATGAGTCAGGACTGGAAAGTCTTCCGGGAGGAACAGGAATCATGAAACTTCAAAGGGCAGACGGGAAGTGGACAGGTGTCAGGGATATTGATCTTCTTAACTGATAAAATTCGGGATCTTGTCATTGAATAAGTTAAAGCCTTTCAATTACGAAAGTCCGGAATATGAGTACTCGAACCAAAGGAAGGAAGAACCGGAGATAGCCGCAAGAATTCTGACTGCTCTCGGTTCAGCCTCGACAGTTCTGAATGTTGGTGCGGGAGCCGGTTCATATGAGCCGGCAGACAGGCATGTTGTTGCAGTTGAACCTTCTTCACGCATGCGGGCGCAAAGGCTTGCAAGAGGATTGCCGCCTGCCGTAATTGCAAAAGCCGACAGGCTTCCGTTTGACGACAATTCCTTTTCAGCTTCCATGGCATTGCTGACGGTTCATCACTGGCCTGACCTTCATGCCGGTCTGAAAGAAGTTCTCAGAGTGACAAAGGAAAGATTTGTGATCATGACATTTGATCCCGAAGCTCTTGATGAATTCTGGAATGTACATTATTTCCCCGAGCTCGTAGATATTGAAAGAAAACGTTATCCTGCAATTGCTGAATTGTCCGCGCTGAGCGGATGCATAGCAAAAGTGGAGAAAGTCCCCGTGCCACTCAACTGCAGGGACGGCTTTCAGGAGGCATTTTACGGAAGACCGGAGGAATTTCTCAAGAAAGAAGTGCGCGAATCACAATCAGCGTGGGGATACCTTGCCGGGGGAGATGAAGACAGACTCGTGATAAGACTTGCTTCGGAGCTTGAGTCCGGGAGGTGGGATGAAAGGTTCGGCCATTACAGGCATCAGCCGCATTTCACCGGTGCATTGCGGCTCATAACATTGTTTAAGCAGTAGTATTACCGCTTTTCAGCCGGGCCTTCACCGGTTCCTGAGCCGCTTCAAAAAAAATTATTTTGGGTATTGACATTTGACCCCGGCATTTCTAATTTTGTAAAGCACTTTAAAAAACAAAGTACTTTACAATGGAAAACAATCGTAACAACGGGCCTGAATTTGAACTGGCCGTGATAAGAAAGATCATGGAAGACAGCCGCCATACTGTCGAGTATAACGGCATCCACTTCATCTTCTGGGGCGTGCTTGTAACTTTCTGCCTGATCACAAATTACTTCATGATACTCGACGGATCAGCTGACAAATACTCAGGCATGCTTTGGGCAATCCTGATGCCGCTCGGAGCAGTGGCGGATTTTGTCATCGGATGGAAGCTGGGGGAGAAGAACAAGGTATCCACATTCGCCGGCAGGCTACTCGGCTCGCTCTGGCTGGCTTCTGGCATAGCGATGTTCATGTTCGGCTTTCTCGGCCCTATTTCCGGAGCATACAAACCGGTCTTCATAAGTCCGGTGATATCAACAGCTCTCGGAATTTCCTATTTCGCAAGCGGAAGCATTCAGCAGCTTCCGTGGCTCAGGAACCTTGCTTTCGGATGGTGGGCGGGCGCCGCTCTCATGTTCTTCTGGCCCGGCAAGCAGACCCTGCTTGTATTTGCCGTCATGATGCTCTTCCTGCAGGTCATACCCGGTTTCATAATCAACAGGAACAGAAGGAAAAGTCCTGAACTGAAACAGGCCTGATAACTGACTGAGATGAAAGAATTTGACTATCAGCAGATTGACGATGTTATTCATTCGCGCATAAGGACTGCCGTGATGGCGGTACTTGTGGCGGTGGAGGAAGCCGACTTCATTTTCCTGAAAGAGAAAGTGAACGCAACTGACGGAAATCTGAGCGTGCATCTCAAGAAACTTGAAGACGCAGGCTACGTAAGTGTGAAGAAAATTTTCGTGAACCGGAAGCCCGTGACAAGATACAGGATCACAGCAAAAGGCTTCAAGGCATTTGAAAAGTACATTGAAAATCTTGAGAGTATTATCAAACCAAAAAAATAATAAACGGACATGGAAAAACTTTCCGAACAGCAGATAAGCAATGAGCTTATGCAGTTAGAAGGATGGAAACGTGAAGGTAACTCCATCGTAAAGACCTTCAGGACAAAGGGATTTCCGCAGACGATGGGACTTGCAGCATCGATCGGGGCGCTTTGTCAGCAGCATGACCATCATCCCGATTTCATGACCATCAGATACTCATCTGTGGAAGTCAGCTTTTCCACTCACTCTGCGGGCGGCATTACGGCAAAAGACATCGGCATTGCTAAAGACATTGAATCACTCTAACTAATACAGGAGAAGAAACCGGAATTGAAAACACTCATACTCATATTCTCTTTTCTGCAGATACCCTTGTATGCACAGGACAGCGGAGAACAAAAAGCCGGCAGCGTAACCAGGATCTACGGCACGGTGAAAGGGGAAAAGGACAGCCTGATAATGGGGGCAAACATAGTGATAGAAGGGACGATAGACGGAGCAACAACAGACGAAAAAGGATTCTATGAATTTGAAACGGACCAGACGGGTCAGAAGAACATAATCATTACGGCAATAAGTTATGCGGAGAACATCATGATGATAGAGATACAGCCGGGAAAGGAAATGCAGGTAAACATCAAGCTGACGAAGGAAGAAGTGAAGACGGAGGAGATCCTCGTTACTGCGAGTTCGTTCACCTCAGGAAACAGGGTCGCGGTTACGCTTACGCCTCTTGAGATCGTTAGGATACCCGGAGCAGACGCGGACCTTTACAGGGCCATCACAACTTTTCCGGGAAGCAATCAGGTGAATGAAGGAAGCAGAATAACCGTACGCGGAGGCGATCCCGATGAGGTGCTTACAATACTGGATCTTGCATCTCTCTACAATCCGTTCATCTTCGACGAGACATTCAATGTGTCATCATACTCAACCATTAACCCGTGGGGCCTTAGGGGGATAAATTTCACGAGCGGAGGATTCTCTGCAAAATACGGAAATGTGCTTTCCGCGGTACTTGACCTGAAGTCGTACGACATGCCACAGGGCAACGGAATGTTTGCGTGGCTCGGGCTTGCAAATGCCTCGTTGTCAGGCGTGTTCCTTTCAAAAGACGGAAAGCTCGGAGCAACATTTACCGGAGGTAAACTCTTTCTGCAACCATACTTCGCCATTAACGGAGAATATTCGGAGTACTCACCGATACCTCAGTCTAACTCGTTGGGCGGAACCGTTTCCTACAAACTCGGAACATCCTCCAACATAAAAGCCTATGCAAACTACAGCGACGACAATGTCGGGATCAGAAATGCGAGCCCCACTTACGACGGCTATTATGAATCAACTTCAAAGAGCTACTTCAGCAATATCAAGCTCATAACGGGACTTGACAACTCCACAGTCCTCAATGCCGGAATTTCCTTCAGCAGGTATGATAAGGATTACAAGTACGGTGTTCTTAACTCAAACGACAAGACAACTTACGCAAAGGGCAGAGCAGATATCACGAGACAGTTCAGCAATGTGGTTGAGCTCAATACAGGCATCGAATATGAATATGACGGATATGATATTGACGGGATCTTTCCGCAGTATGAATATAATATCAGAACCGATGCACCTTCGCTGAGCATAGACACTGTGCAGAGTACAGGACGGGTAGGCATTTATGCAGAGACACAGATCAAGCCTGATGAAAAGTTCTTCATAATTCCCGGAGTAAGGTCTGACTATCATACACTCTCGGGAAAGATCAGCTTTGATCCGCGATTGTCCTTCGGATACAGGATCGCAGAGAATAACGTTGTAAGGGGTGCGTTCGGATTCTATCATCAGTATCCGGGACTTGAAGACTATCTGAGGTCGGCAGACAATGACCTTGATGCGCAGAATGCCGTTCATTACATACTCGGATACGAATTCAACAAGGAGAACAAGTTCATTTTCAGAGTTGAAGGCTATTACAAAGACTACAACAATCTGGTACTGACAGACAGGCGCAACTTCCTCTACGAATCGGAAGGCGAAGGAAATGTGAAGGGAGTTGATGTCTTCCTCAAAACCAAGATTGACAACAAGTTCACCGGATGGATCTCGTATGCATTCACCGATTCAAAAAGGAAACAGTATGACGCCGTCAGCCTGGTTCCTGCAAATTTCGACATCACTCATAACATGAGCATTGTCGGAAGTTACAACGCAACCGACGAACTTGTCCTAGGGCTTGCATACAAAGTATCAACCGGAAAACCGTACACACCCGTTACCGGAAGCGAATATGATGCCGTGCAGAACGCATACAGGCCTCTTTACGCACCGAAGAACAGCGGAAGGTTTCCGACATACATGACCCTTGACATGAATGCGCAGTATATTTTCTCACTGTTCGGCAGGTTTGCAGTAGGAGTAGTGGCAGTTAACAACATCTTCAACAGGAAGAATCTGTACGGCTACACCTACAACTTTGACTATTCAGAGAGAAAAGAAATATACTCAAACAACCGCAGGTCGTTTTACGCGGGGCTTGGGCTTCAGTTCTAATGCAATCTGATTTTAATTACAAATCCAAAAATCAAAACAAACAAAATGAAAAGGAAAGTACTGAGTGCCGTCCTGATTGCGATGACGATCATGACGGCAGGCCGGGCAATCTCAAGAGATGATTTTGAGGATGCCATGCTGAAGGCAAAGAAGAGCCTTGAAACAGCGATGCAGTCAAGCGACGAATCCAAGATCCTGAAGGCAAGGGGACAGTTTGAGAGAATACATCAGCTTAAGAAGGATCCCTGGCTTGTGAACTATTACATAGCGCTTGCCGATTACGGACTTGCAATGTCGGGTGCTGCAACCGAAGACATAAAGAAGATCAAGCAGTACACTGAATCGGGGCTGTCCACACTGCAAAGGTCAATTGACCAGAAAGCCGATTTTGCGGATTCTTATGTGCTTCTCAAGGCGCTCAACTTCAACAGGTGGATGTATGAGCAGGAGAAGATGCAGGAGATAATCACCGCTACGCAAAATGCAGATGAAAAAGCCTCCAAGCTGGATCCGGGCAATCCGAGGTTTGTTTTGCTTAAAGGCATTTCAAGCTACTGGACACCCGAAGCGTTCGGCGGCGGTGCTGCAAATGCGGTGACCGACTTTGAGAAATCCATAGAGCTCTTTTCCGGAAGGGTGGAAAAGTCCGAGCTCTATCCTGACTGGGGAGAAGACCTCTCATACGGATATCTTGCACTGAGCTTTTTAAAGAAGAACGGCGAAGGCGACCTTGCAAAGGCAAAGGATGCAATTGACAAGGGTATGGAGAAATTTCCCGGATCCGGATTTCTCTCTGCATATGTAATGAGCGAATACAACAAGGCAAAGGGCAAGTAAAAATTGCGGAAAATGCTATACCTAACCCTGTGCAAGAAACTGCACAGGGTTTTTTATTACCGGAGCCCATGGATCAGTTGTTCCGAACGCGCTACTACCACCAATAAAAGTGTACAGTAATATAGACTTCGTGATCGAATCCGGGCCTTTCTGAACAATCAAAAAAAGAACGGCCTTAATAGCGGATCGCACCGGATGAATGAGAGATCGGGCTGAAAATCCAAAATCATTATTGACAATACAAACGAGTTTGATTAATATTATTTCGTCACCACCCCATGCTATTTCCTGTTAAGACTTTGTTAATAAACCGGCGCACTTTTGAAACGGCCGGCTTTTTTGTCATGATGAAAATGTAATTGCTGACAAAGGAAGTTAATAACCCCGTTCATTGACTTGAAGTACAATATTTACAAAGTAGTTAGCGTCTCAGTAAATTGTTAAGAACTTCGGATTTTTCCGGGGATTTTCAGCGAAAAAAATCCTGAGACGTAAAGTAAATTGTTAACTCACTTTGATTTGTTAATAATTTTTAAAATCTCTTATCGTGCCCAAACTTTCATCTGTTTCCGGTGAAAAGAAATTTGTAAACGACTCTGCAAGTGAAACACCGTCCGAGAGTGACGGACATACCGCGGCCCAAGCCCCGGTTCAAATCTGGAAGAACTTTCTTGACCTGCTTTCGGACAGTCTGAAAGCAAGCGAGATCAATACGTGGTTCTCTGTAATTGAGCCAAAATCTCTTGAAGGCAACGTATTGACGGTATCAGTGCCAAGCGAGGATTTCTACAGTCTGATTGAAAGCAGATACAATAAGGTCATTGCTTCAATAGTTGAAACTCTTCTCGGCCCTGATGGCAAACTGAAATACGAAATTATGCAGATGGGATTGTTTGATTCGCGCACAGAGCCTGAACGAACAGAACGGCCGGTGATACTTCCCATCTCGGCGAGAAGCCGTTTTTCCGAAAACCATCCAATGCCGGATACGTCATCTCCGGAAGAATTTGAAACGAACATCAATCAGAAACACCTCTTTGACAATTTCATAAAAGGTGAAAGCAATGAACTTGCGATCGCGGCCGCATATGCAATAACCAACAATCCCGGCCACACATACAATCCGTTCTTCGTGTACGGCGGAGTCGGGCTGGGAAAAACGCATCTGATCCAGGCCATCGGTAATGAGATACTCAAAAAGTACCCGTCAAAGAAGGTCTATTATACCACTGCTCCCGACTTCACCACGCAGTTCACAAACAACATAGCCCAGAGCCGTCTGGACTTTTCAGCCAACAAGAACGGCACCAAGAAGCTGGACTTCTTCTATAAGTCACTCGATGTGCTCATCATTGATGACATACAGTATCTGAGCGGCAAGGAGAAGACGCAGGATTTCATGTATCAGATCTTCAATTCTCTGTATGATCAGAAGAAGCATATCATTTTCTCAAGCGATAAACCGGTGAGTCAGATAAAGGGAATTGAAGAAAGACTTATCTCAAGGTTTCAGTGGGGGATAACAGCCGACATTCAGCCGCCGAACTGGGAGATGAGGGTTGCGATCATACAGAAGAAGTTCGAAGAAGCGAAGATTGAAGCGCCCGAGGAGGTTGTTCATTACATTGCATCGAATGTGAAGGACAGCATCAGGACAATCGAAGGTTGCATAGTTGGGATAATTGCAGACAGTGTGCTCAGGTTTAAGAGCGAGATCAATCTCGGTATTGCAGAGAATGTGATAAGCAGAGTGATCGGCACTGTCAGAAAATCGAGAAACGTCTCCATTGAGAACATCATATACACAGTTGCAAACTATTACAGGATCTCCGAGAATCAGATCCTATCGAGAAAGCGAACGAAGGAAGTGGCGTTTGCCAGGCAGGTTGCAATGTATCTTGCAAAGGACCTGACGAACCTGACCCTTGAGACAATCGGACTTAACTTCGGCGGAAAGGATCATGCAACTGTGCTGTATGCATACAATTCCATAAGCGCCGCGGCGAAGAAGGACGGCGCCGTAATGCTTCAGATCGAAGAGATAAAGGAAATGCTTAGAAATCTGTAACACAGGTACTTTCAACGCAATCTTCTTCTTACCGGCTTGCCTTAAGGCATGCACCTGCATATGATGCCGAGAGGGATCCCTCACTGCATCATGCTATGCTTCGTTCACAAAGACTCAAACAGTGGTCATCCCGTTTCAGATAATCATCTCCCGCGGAATCTGCGGACCACATTGCAGCAATCGTGATGCCCGGTCGGATCATCAGGGACAACAGAAAGATCCATTCATTACTGCTAACCTGCTTACACCGGTCACTGATGAGAACCATAAAATGGCAACCGCCGATCACCCTCCCCGTTTGTTCTTTAATCACAATACAATTTTGCCAATATTGACCGCCATATTCAAATAATTTTGAACACAGAAACTCCCGAACCCAAGGAAACCAGTACAGCAAGAGCTCCCCTGGCAAATATCAGCCCGGTCGGATTTGTGTTCATGACTCTCGCAGTTGTCTTCTTTCTGTATCAGATCGTCGGCGGCTCACTCGCATATTTTTTCCTTGGTGAAGACCTTAGTGCGGGGGGAAACATGAATCTGCTCAGAGTTGTGCTTTCGTTCGGGCAGTTCATGTTCATACTTGCTCCTGCGATCGTGCTTGCAATACTCAGAGGAGACAAGCTGAAGGAAACTTTCAGACTAAATTCCCCGGGGATTGCAGTATTCCTTCTTTCGCTTCTGGGGATAATCATAATTCAGCCGTTCCTGCAGGCATTCGTGTACTTTCAGAATGAGCTGATCTTCTCAATACCCGGCAGTGAGTTTGTGAAAACTCTCAAAGATCTTTTTGATTCGCTGGAAGAAACAACTATGGGGCTTGTCAAAGCCGGTTCGTTGCCCGAATTTTTCATGGTGCTTTTTGTAATTGCAGTCACGCCGGCAATAAGTGAGGAGTTTCTGTTCAGAGGTCTTGTGTTTCACAATTTTGAAAAGGCAATGTCCCCTGCACCCGCAATGTTCTTTGCAGGTTCGCTGTTTGCGCTGTTTCATTTTCATCCGTTCAATCTTGTGCCATTGGTGATACTCGGTATCTACCTTACTTATGTAACTTATGAGAGCAACAGTCTTTACACTGCCATTGCCTGTCACTTTTTGAATAACTTCATATCTGCAGGTGCTGTATATATTTACGGGACCGAGTCATTCGGAAGTGAGAGCATGTCAGCAGACGATAAGATATACTATGCTGTAGCGGGTGTTGCATCAGCTATATTGTTCTGGATCCTTCTGAAAACTATCAGGAGGATATCCGGCTCACAAAACAAACACAACGATACGGGCGGGCAATGAGCAACCTTACAAAAAGAGTGGCCGCAGGACTGATAGGCGCACCGTTGCTCTTGCTCTTGTTCGGAGCGGGCGGCTATGTACTGCTGGCATTCACGATCCTTCTTTCGACTCTTGCACTTTACGAGTACTACGGGATGTTCATGCAATCGGGATACTCACCAAGGAGAATACCAATGATAGTGTTTTCCGCCTTGCTCATACTTGCTTTCTATTTTCTTGAAACCGTCTTTACCACTATCGCGCTATACTTTTCATTCATCTATTCTTCTCTTGCCGAGCTTGCAAGGAAGGAGAAAAGGGATCCGCTGAATGTTGCCATTGACGTGTTCGGGCTTGTATATGTTGGAATCCCGCTTTCAATGGCGAACGTACTTGCCGGGAATGAATCTCTCAATGTGATGGTATATATCCTAATTCTGATCTGGAGCTGTGACACGTTTGCCTATTTCGGCGGAAGAATGATTGGAAGAAGAAAATTGAGCGACATAAGTCCGAATAAAACGGTGGAAGGTTCCGTAACCGGAACGGTGATGACGATAGCATTGTCACTGACAGCACATTTTGTCTTTCCCGAAAAAATTCAATTGGCGGACTCAATTGTGCTCGGCGCCTCGGCGGCGCTTCTTTCGCAAACCGGCGATCTCTTTGAATCACTTCTCAAAAGGTATTGCGGCGTAAAGGATTCTTCACTCATAATACCGGGTCACGGCGGAGTGCTTGACCGGTTTGACAGCCTGCTTTTTGTTGTTCCTTTTGCGTACATTTATTACAGCTACATTCGCGGATTCATATGCTGAAGCAAAGACAATTGCAGAAATGTGAATTCAATGCGGCCGGGTTGAATTTTGTATAACGTAAACTGCTGTGAAATGAACGTAAGAGGATCAGCATGAATGGAATTGCCGAAACAATTCATTAACAAAAAAGATTATTGAATATTAATCTTTTTCTTGTAATTTGAATCACAGTAAAATCTGTAACAATCATACTCAACGGCAGAGTTTTCTCGTGCCTGAACAAAACCGATCATGCAAAGCAAGAAATCCCAAACAAGCCAAAGAAAGAACATAAAGATATCAAAGTCAAAGCAGCTGATTGACGATGACGATGACTTCATTGAAGATGCTGACAATCCGAAACCTCCTGTTGACGAAAACGAACTTGAAGAGCGCCTTGCCGAGGAGATGCTTGGAGAATCAGACGTAGAGGATGACGAAGAATTCATTCAGGAAGTTGAGAAGTTCAAGAAGGAGCATTCAAACTCCAAGATAGTGAGCGTACACAAGAAACTGGGCAAACCGAAAATTGCTGAGTGTTCGATACTCACACCCGATGCTGTCAAGGCAGAGCTTAAGAAACTGATACAACTGCTTGACGAACATAAAATAATCGTTCACTTTCAGAACGATTATTCCGACAAAGAGAAATACAGGTTCATAACCGCCGAAATATTCAATGAGGTGGTGGATATGACTTCCAAACAACCCGTTAAATTCATTTACGAAGACTATCACCCTGAACTGGACGATGATGAAGACGATGAAGATTACTGAACAGCATGGCTGCTGAAAGCAAATCCGGCGAACTCGGAAGCAATCTCATCAGTTTTGAACTTCCCGGTATTGACGGCAAGGTTCATTCATCCGGGGAGTATGACAAGTATGATGTTCTCGTAATAATCTTCATGTGCAATCATTGCCCTTATGTGAAGGCAGTAATGGGACGTCTTGTGAGACTGCAGAAAGATCTCGAAAGATCCGGAGTTTGTCTGGTGGGAATAAACCCCAATGATGATTCAACGTATCCCGAAGATTCGTTTGAGAAGATGATAGAATTCGCAAGCGGGTATGAAATGAATTTCCCTTATCTGAAAGATGAATCACAGGATGTTGCAAAGGCATACGAGGCAGTTTGCACGCCCGACATTTATGTATATGACAAGGGCAGGCAACTCCGTTACAGGGGAAGGATTGATGACAACTGGAAGGAAGAAAGCCTTGTCACAACCCACGACCTTCGGAATGCAATAGGATCTCTCCTCAAAGGAAAAGAAGTTCCATCGCCACAGTTCCATTCGATCGGATGTTCGATCAAGTGGAAGCAGTCTTAGTCCGTTAACAAATCACTTGTTGTCAGCGGCACGGCATTAAGCCGGACTTTCACGATTAGGATCTTAAGCTCAGCACACTTCCTGTCATCAGTGGTGCGGACCTTTCAAAATGCCACTTAAGAAAGTTCAGACATTTTCAATTACCTTCATCAGCTTTCTCCTCACTTCTCCTGCTATTTCCTCAAGTCCCGGATTTTCAACGGAACTCATTGATGCAAGCGGATCAACGGCAGAAACCTCTACTGAGCCGTTAACTTCCTGCACCACAACATTGCAGGGCAGGAAAACTCCAATATAAGGTTCCGCAAGAAGCGCTTTATGTGCGAACTGCGGATTGCATGCGCCTAATATCCGGTAATTACGAAAATCCACATCGATCTTCTTCTTCAGAGTCTCCTTCACATCGATCTCGGTCAGCACTCCGAAGCCTTCTGCCTTAAGCCCGTCGGTAACTCTGGTTATCACTTCGCCAAAATTTCCGTTGTTGATCTTCTTTGTGAAACAGTAGTCCATATTATCGGTTTTGTTTACTGCAAATTACCAACGTCATAACTGACCTTCTATACTATATTTCAGTAGCAGATTCAAAGCGAATACCTGTTCAGATGTGCAGTCTTAATCAAACCGGCATGCCAGAAGGTGAAGTCAATCTCAGACCCATGATCCGGAGAATAAGGCTCAGAGGATCTGCTTAAAAGCCGTGTGTAACAAAAATCAACAGTGCTATGTGGATAATTTCTACAAACCCACTTTGAAACAGATAATTACACGCCAAAAACCTTAAAACCGGGCTGTAATTAAAGCCACGTTTGGCACGGAATTTGCAGTATGTTATTATGCGTGATTCCAGTATGCAGTCCCCCTTAATACACATAGTGAGCAGGAAAGAAGAAATCGCCGAACTCGTTAAGAAGACGCTTGGCAAATGCGGTTACGAGGTTTCAAGTACAACAGGTGACGAGATAAGCATAGAGAACATGAATACTCTGAACGGCAGTATCGATTGCCTCATATTTGACAAAGACATTGATGATGATGTGAAGCAGGCTGCAAGGGACAGACTAAAAGAAGCAAGAGTCATTTGCCTGCCTTCGCTTGATTCGGCCGGCATGGTGATAGGGGATGCTGAGTATATGTCTGAACCGTTCAGGCTGAGCGAACTGACGAAGTTCATAAACAAGATCTTTGAAAACCGTAAGTGATGACCATCATAATCAGATATTCAGCAGTAGCGTGCACGGTTCTATTCATCGGCTTCCTTTTCCTGGCGGTAACCGAGAATACCTCCGTTAGTTTTGTGGATTCAGATGAAGACTGTTATGCATGCCATGAAGACAAGGACCTGACGGCCGACAGGGACGGAAAGAAGGTGTCAATGTTCATTGACAAGAAGAAGGCCGATGCATCCGCACATGGCGGTGTTGAATGCCGCGACTGCCACATCAATTACAATCCCGATGATATTCCTCACACCAAGTCACCTGCAAAGGTTGATTGCCAGTCGTGCCATGACGATCTGAAAGGGATACAGCAGAGCGTACACGCAAAGGTTGAGTGTGCCGGCTGTCATAAGCCTCACGAGATAAAGACCGTGAAGCAAATGAAGGAAAGCGGGAACGATGAATGTTATGACTGCCATAACAGAAAGGGAGTCAAGCAGTTCACAAACAGCATTCATGATAAGAACGGAGTAAAGTGCGAGGACTGCCACAAAGCCGGCCACGGAATTGTGAAGGTAAACAAATCCAACGAGCAGGCAGTCTGCGGAAAGTGCCACAGCAAGAGCAAGATGGCGCTTGCCAACAGTGTACACAGTACAGCAATGAGTCAGACCGGAGGCAGGGGACCGACATGCACTGATTGTCACGGTTCGCATGCCATACTCTCAAGCAAGATATCCATAGAATCGGAAGGATGCCTGAAGTGTCATCTGAATGAGAAGATGTTTCCGGGCGAGGAAAAGGGCTCGGCAAAATTTGTTTCCAGATACAAGACCAGCGTTCATGCTTCCATAACCAAGAATGATGTGGAAGCCGCCGGGTGTGTTGACTGTCACGGTGACCACATGGTGCATGAAGCGGACAATCCGCAGGCATCAACCCTGAGAGCCAGGCAGATGGAAACGTGCGGCAAGTGCCACAGCGACGTGGTTTCGAAATTCAGGAGATCCAAGCATGGTCAGGAACTTGCCAACGGAAACAAGGATGCACCCACATGCACGGATTGTCACGGCGAGCATGATATAAAGTCAACATTCAGCGCGAATGAACTTTCGAAGATCAATCTGGTTGACAAATGCCTTAATTGCCACAAGGACGGCAAGATCACACACAAGACTTATCTCGGCGAAGAAGAACTGATAACCGGCTACAAGGAAAGCGAGCACTACAAGGCATTGCAGGAAGGCAATCTCAATGCGCCTACCTGTTCAGACTGTCACGGTGCGCACGAAATGGAGAATGCGGCAAGCGTTGATTCAAAACTGAGCAAGAGAAATCTTGCAAAAACATGCGGGCAGGCAAACTGCCACGGCAAGGAGCTTGACGAGTACGTTGGAAGCATTCATGAAACCGGAATTACCATCAAGGGAAATTATGATTCTCCCACGTGCAATGATTGTCACGGAAACCATGTGATCTCCAAGAAGGACATTGACGACAAGCTCGAGAAATCGAAAGGCGTGATAAGAATGTGTTCGAACTGCCATGCATCCCTGGAGATCATAGAGAGAAATGATCTGCCGACGAAGATCTTTGAAAGTTACAAAGAGAGTTTCCACGGCCTTGCAACAAGGGGTGGTATGCAGGAAGCTGCAAACTGTGAGAGCTGTCACGGAAATCACAACATCAGGCCGTCAACGGATTCGTTGTCAACTGTTTTCAAATCGAATCTTCCTCAAACCTGCGGAAACTGCCACCCGGGAGCAACGCAGGCGTTCTTCACTACAAAGATACACATTGAAGATGCCAGGAAAGATTCTCCGTTTGTTTATGTGGTGACCGTATTTTACATAACCCTGATAATCGGCCTGATAGGATTCATGCTGCTACACAACATACTTGACTACAGAAGAAAAATCCAACTTAAGAAGTCTGATGGAATCTGAGGTAAAATATTTACGGATGACAAAGAACGAGCGCATCCAGCACTTTCTGCTTCTGAGCAGTTTCATAGTGCTGGTGATAACGGGATTTGCGCTGAAGTTTCCGGAAGCGTGGTGGGTGAGGATGTTATCTGCGGCAATTGGAGAGAATGCATTTGAGGCAAGAGGACTTGTTCACCGTATTGCATCAGTGGTAATGATTGCAGCATCACTTTACCACCTGTACTATGTTTCATTTACGCCAAGAGGGCGACAGCTCATAAAGGATTTCTTTCCTGCCAAGAGCGATGTTTCAGATTTTAAGAATGCAATGAAATATCTCATTGGAAGATCGGATGACAGGCCGCTCTACGGAAGATTCAGCTATATTGAAAAGATGGAGTACTGGGCGGTTGTTTGGGGAACGGTGATAATGGGAGCAACGGGATTTGTTCTCTGGTTCAAGGACTTCTTCTTCGGGGTAGTTGGAAACGTCGGGATGGACATTGCAACTGCGATACATTACTACGAAGCAATACTGGCATCTCTGGCGATTGTTGTATGGCATTTCTATTTTGTATTTCTTAATCCCGATGTGAGGCCGATGAACAAGGCATGGCTTAGCGGATTTCTTACAAGAGAAGAGATGGAACACGAGCATCCTCTTGAGCTTCAAAAGTTGGCGGGTGAAATTCCTGACAAAAAGGAAAACATCAAATCTTAAGAGTGAATCATGGCAAATGAAGAGTCAAAGCCGTTGAAGGAGAAGAAGTACTTCAAGAACGTAAGAGGATGGAAGAGAGTCCTCCTGTTCTCCGGAATTTACCTCGGACTTTTCATTGTCCTTCTTGCCGGAGCTGCGGAGTACACATCAAGGCCCTCCTTCTGTCCCACATGCCATTACATGGAGACGTTCTACAACAGCTGGAAAACGTCACAGCACAACAAAGTTGATTGTGTGGAATGCCACTTTGAGCCCGGAATATCGGGAACGATAAAAGGAAAGATCAACGGACTTGTGCAGATCGCCAATTATGTAACGATGTCATACAAAAAGCGCAAACCGTGGGCAGAAATTCCCGACAACACCTGTGCAAGGTCAGGATGCCATGAAACACAGCAGTTTCAGGACTCTGTGTATGATTTCAGCGGTATCGCTTTCAGCCATAAGAATCATCTGGAAGATCTGAAGCGTGGAAAGAAGCTGAAGTGTATCAGTTGTCATTCTCAGATCGTTCAGGGCACACACATGGAAGTTACCGGCAGTACATGTTTCAATTGCCACTTCAAGAAGTCTGATGATCCCGAACACAAATTCGACAAGCTTTCTGACTGCAACACATGCCACGGATTTGATAACAAGCCGAAGGAAGTGCTTGCGAATCTGAGATACAACCATGTAAATGTAGTGGAAAAGAAGTATGACTGCGGTAGTTGCCACTCTGCAGTAGTGCAGGGAAGGGGTGACGTCGGAAAGGAAAGATGCTTCCACTGTCATTTTGAGGAAGAGAGGCTGAACAAGTTCAACGATATTGAGTTCATGCACACGGCTCATATTGCAAAGCACACGCTGAAATGTTCGGAGTGCCATACTCCAATCGAGCATAAGATAGAACCTCTCGATCCGAATGCCCCTCCTGACTGTCAGACCTGCCACTCTAATGCTCACACGGCAATGGTAAGCCTGTTTTCAGGGGAAAACGGATTCAACACGGAAAAGACGCCGAGCGCGATGTTCCTGAACGGAATGAACTGCAAGGGCTGTCACATATTTCATGAAGTTGACAAGAAGGGAGTCGGCACTTCCAAATCAGGCGGCAGTGCATGTGAAAATTGCCACGGCAAAGGATATGACAAGCTTGTAAAGGAGTGGGAACAGACCGCGGAAGCCCGGCTGAGAGTCATCAGTTCCATATACAGAGTTGCAGAACAGAACGTGAACGCTTCGGGAAGCGGAAAGAAGCAGGATGCTATTAAGAAGCTCGAAGAAGCACAGCACAATATAAGACTTGTAGAAACCGGTAAGGCAGTGCACAATGCGCAGTTTGCAGACAGGCTGCTTGTGGGAGCGTATTCGCTCATGAAGGATGCACTTGCAATAGTGGGTTCATCTGCAAGCCTTCCTGCGTTTGTATCGAATGCCGAGGTGATACCGAATGAATGTTACAGATGCCATTCGGGAATACAGGAGATCAACGTCAGCAAGTTTGACATGAAGTTCTCGCATAACATGCACATCATAAATCAGAAGATCTCCTGTGACAGGTGCCACTCGAACGCAAACAAGCACGGCGAAACGACTGTCACAAAGGAGGGATGCAATAACTGCCATCACGGAAAGGCAAAAGACAGCGATGAATCCTGCAACAAATGCCATTCATTTCAGGAGCAGGTATATTCGGGAAATGCTTTCGGAAAGAATATACCGGACATAATGAAAGAGGCAGGCTCAAAGTGCATTGACTGCCATGTGGAAGGCGGAAAGGTAATTAAGCCGGACAACAAGGTTTGCCAGAAGTGCCATGATGCGGAATACAATGAAATGATGACAGAATGGAAAGGAGATGTTAAGAAACTGATTGCTGAAGTGAACGAGCTTATCAGCGGAATTGACAGGAACGCTATAGATGAACAGCAAAGAGCCGATCTTGACAGGATCAAGAAGGAAGTATCCAAGATAAGTTCTTATCCGAGCATATATGTGCATAACAACGAACTCATAAGCACAGTGCTTTCGGATGGAAAGAAGAAACTCAAGGGAATGAAATAGAAAGGACTTTCATATTTCACAAATGCAATTAACTTAAATCAATAAACATTAATTCAAGGAGAACCTGATGAAGAAGATCTATTTCACAATGCTTGCCCTGGCAGCAGGAGCATTCATTTTCTACATGTCCTCAGACAGCGCTGTAAGTTCAGGCGCAGGGGATTTCAAGTATGTAGGTGTAGATAAGTGCACCGGCGCCTGCCATAAGGGTGAGGCAAAAGGCAATCAGCTCGAGATCTGGCAGTCATCAAAGCATGCGCAGGCATACAAGACACTGCAGACTCCCGAAGCTGACAAGATAGCAAAGGACAAAGGATTTTCTACAGCGGCGGCAGAAACACCCGAGTGTCTCAAGTGTCATGTACTTGGGAAGGATATAAACGCCGCTGAGCTTGAGGATACATTTGATAAGACGCAGGGAGTGCAGTGCGAGACCTGTCACGGACCCGGATCCGAGTACAAGAAGCTTTCGATCATGAAGGACAAGGCGAAGGCACAGGAGAACGGGATGATCGTGCATACTGAAGGAGAATCTTTCTGCACAGGTTGCCATAATTCGGAGAGCCCGACATTCAAGGGATTCAACTATGCCGAGATGTGGGATAAGATAAAGCATCCGAAGCCTGCGGGAAGCGAGGAGTAGGGGTACTGGGAGCCGGATTATATAATCCGGCTCTCTTTTTTTGCAAAACTAAAGATCAGCCGGCATGATGGAAGCGCACGGCAAGATGCTGTCATTGACCGCAGTTGCGGCAATGTTACTTTTTCTGATTTCAGGCATTTCACCGGAAGTCCGGCAGACTGATCTCAAGTATGTGGGCGCAAATACTTGCGCCGGTTCATGTCACAGATCTGAAGCGCAGGGAAACCAATACGGGATCTGGGAAGAATCCAAGCATGCAAGGGCTTTTCAGACTTTACAGACACCGAAAGCCGACAGTATTGCAAAGGCCGGGGGTTATATAACCCCCGCCGCGGAAACCCCAAACTGCATAAAATGCCATACACTCGGAAGAGATTTCAGCGAAACAGAGTTCCTTGGCTCATTCGATCTTTATCAGGGTGTTCAGTGTGAAAGCTGTCACGGCCCGGGATCAGAATACAGAAAACTGGAAGTGATGAATAATCCTGAACTCTCTTCTGCTAAAGGACTGATCGTTCATATGGAGAAAGAGAAATTCTGCATCAACTGCCATAACCCTGAAAGCCCGACATATTTTGAGTTTGATTACGATCCAATGTGGGAAATGATCGCTCATCCTAAACCTAAATAGCAAAGATCATGAAACGGATTTGTTTACTGATTGCTGCAATGACTGCCTTTGCTGCCCCGCTTTTTTCCCAGAGCGTTAATATGAGACTCAATTCGTTCTTTTATACCTGGGAAAGAGCTGACAGCATCGGCATTTCTACAAATCATATCCGTGGATACCAAAACGCTTCGTTTGATATCAACGGCGGAAAATGGAGCTTCAATACATGGATGCAGGCCGGGGAGGACCTCTCAAATAAGATTGACAGAGGATTTGAATTCACTCTGTATAATGCTTACGTCAAGGGTTCAGACCTGTTCGGCATGATGGATCTGAAGCTCGGAAGACAGTTCGTGTATGCCGGCGTAGGCAAAGGACCCCTGGACGGTGTCCTGCTGAAATTCAAGGCGGGTAAAAAAAAGGAATATCAGTTCACTGCTTACGGCGGATTCAATACTCCGGCTGCCTATGACTTCAAAAACTACGGCTCGCTTGGAAACGACTTCCTCCTCGGTGCAAACTTCGGCTACTACGGTACACAGGGGCTCGTTGCAAACCTGAGCTATATGGATAAACACAAGAATCAGAAAAGCTATGCGGCCCCAAGGCTCGATTCGATCTTCAATACAACCGAGATCGAAATTGAACCCGACGACAAAATGTTCACGCTTGCAGGTGTTGATTTCAATTATGCATATAAACAGGCATTCAACGTTTACGGTAAACTCTATTACGACATCAACAGGGAACTCGTTTACAAGGGTGAACTGAATGCGGGCTATGGCACCGGTCCCGTAAGATTCACGGCAGGCTACCTTTACAGGGAACCGCTCATAAGCTTCAATTCGATCTTCTGGACTTTCGAACACAAAGCTTATCAGGAGATAGAAGGATCGGTCAATTATCAGTTCAAAAGCGGATTGAACATTTACGGCAAGATCGCTGACGTGATCTTTACGGATGCCAGTTCCCTGCGGTATCAGATCGGAGTCGGAGGCCCGAGCTTTGGTGCAAGCTATATCGGTTACTCCGGTGAAGCCGGCAGTTCCAACGGATTCAGCGCATACGGGGCTTACCAGTTTGTAAGGGAGATACTTTCCGGAACTGCCTCTCTCAATTACTCAAGCTACTATGAAGGCAGTATAGAGCAGGACAAATACAATGCCTTCGGGGCAACTCTCGGCCTTACTTACAGGCCAAGCAGGCAGTTTGCAATAGATGCACAGGGACAACTCATCACAAACAGACAGTACAGTTATGATACCAGGCTTCTTGTGGGATTCAGTTACTGGCTATTCAGCAACCTTAACAAATGACCGGAGGAAATATGAAGAT
>JAIBBK010000076.1 GCA_019694675.1 Ignavibacteria bacterium | reverse complement strand
GCATTCTTCATGGTGCCAAAGCAAAGGCCGTCGCTTCCGGAGATCGATGTGTTCGAATACTTCGGGATAAACAAAGACAAGATGTGGCTCAATCACCACTGGGGCATTGACTATCCGAACTATTCCGGAGGCACATACGAAGGAAAGACAGCGCCGTTCTATTATCAGAGCGGAAAAGAGATCGAGGGTAACTTCGATAACGAGTGGCATGTCTGGGCATTCGAGTGCCTTCCAAATAAAATGATATGGAAACTTGACGGCAAGACGGTGTTTGAAGCGACAGACGGAATTCCAACTGCACCAATGTACATGATAGCAAATGTCGCAATAAAGGACTGGCCTCAGAACGGGGGAGTCGTGGATGATTCCGGGCTTCCCTACATAATGGAAATTGATTATGTGAAGATCTTTCAAATGGTGCCAAAGAACAGATGACCGTAAAGCCCTCGGGCAATTCAAAAAGGATATCGGCAGGTCTCTTTGAAAAGAGTGTTTTTCCCCTGATCAGTAAATCCGTAAATGAAGCGGACAGTCTAAGATGCTGAGGATCGTTCAGATTGTTTCCAATCTTAGTTTGGGCGGAGCTCAAAGACTCCTGCTTGATATCTGCAAGTATCTGAAGAGCAAGGATGATGTTGATGTCAGGATGATCACAATTGATTCGGGAGAATTTGTGCCTCTTTTTCGGGAGGCTGGAATTGACGTAAAGGATCTGAAAAGGAAAGGGCTTGTCAATCCGGCGATCTTCAGGGACCTGATCTCGGATCTGAGACAGCAACCCGCAGACATAGTGCACACTCACCTTCAGAAGGCTGACTTTTACGGAAGGTTAAGCGCTGCAGTAACAGGAACAAAGAATATATGCACAACCTATCACGGCTATTCCACAGGTCACAAAACCGCAAGCGACGAGAGCCCCGGGATATTCGACAAACTTGATGACCTGGTCATCCGGTTGTCCGGTTCACGGCTGATTGCTGTGTCGGAGACTGTGAAGAACTTTCTTGTCAACAGGTCGGAGTTCAATAAGGACCGAGTTGAAGTCATTTACAACGGAATTGACACTGTTGAAATGTCGAAAATGTCCATGTCGGAAGAAGAGGCATTGAGCATGAGACAAAGATTCAAAGCAGGCCGCGATACGAGGGTCATCCTGATCTCAGGCAGGATCGAACCCGCCAAGGGACAACTTTTCTTTCTGAAGGCAATCGAAAACCTGTTCACTGAATTCCCTCAAATGAATGTTGTGATACTTGGCAGAGGTTCGGACGAATCAAAGATAAAGGAATTCACGATCAGCAAAGGCCTTAAGGAGAGGATCTTTCTGCCCGGCTTTGTCAGCAATCCGAAGCCATACTACGAAATGTCTGATATTGTTGCTGTCCCCTCAATGTGGGAAGGTTTTGGTCTGGCTGCAATTGAGGGCATGATAATGGGAAAGATTGCCATAGTTTCTGAGACCGGAGGATTGAAGGAAGTTGTCCGCAACGGAGTAACAGGATTCACTTTCAAATCAGGCGATGAGGAAGATCTGCAGTCAAAACTCAGAAAAATATTGAGTGAATTTGAGGAACTTGAAGACATCAGGCAGAGGGCTGTCAGCGAAGTTAAGAAGAGATTTGACATAACATCATCGGCAGAAGCATATTATCAGTTCTACAGGAAACTTTCCGGAAGATCCTGAAGCCGGAAGGCATATTCATCTGAATCAATAGACGTAAACTCCGGTCGTATGCATAGCGAATCCCGGAATTGCATTGCCCTTCACTTTGCCGGTCAACTGCTGAAAAGGCGGACATTTAGCTTTAAAAAATCCTATCATATAGGTAATTTCCCTAAATGGACACAAATGCGCAGGATTGCCACCCCGTTGTAAGCATCGTTATGCCCACTTACAACCGGGCTGAGCTGTTGATGAAGTCGATTAAGAGCGTTCAGGAGCAATCTTACGGGGATTGGGAGCTGATTGTTGTGGATGACGGCTCCACCGACAGAACTGCGGATATGATGAAACAGCTTGAAGAAGAGGACAGCAGGATCAGATACCACAGGATCGCGAGAATCCCCAACAAGGGTATAGCCACTTACCTGAACATCGGGATCAGGGCCTCAAGAGGAAGGTACATTGCAAGAATTGACGATGATGACAAGTGGTGCCACAGGGACAAGCTGAAGCTTCAGGTGGATTTTCTGGAAAACAATCCTGAGTATGTGCTCGTAGGCGGCGGAGGAATACTTGTTGATGAAAAGGGCAATCAGATGTTCAGATATCTTAAAAATGAGACCGATGAGGAGATCCGCAATTATGCACTTTACTCAAACCCGATCGCTCACACAGCCGTGATGTTCAGAAAGGATGTGTTCGAAAAGATCGGCGGCTACAATGACATTAACCATGCCGAGGATATGGACCTCGCGCTCAGGTTTGGCAAGGTTGGAAAACTCTTCAATATGAAAGAGTACTTCATTGAGTATCTTGCCATTGGACAGAACAAATCATTTCTTCAGCAAAGGCAAAACACAAAACAGGTCTTGGAGATCATAAAGAAATACAAAGACGATTACCCGCACTTTACAAAGGCTTACATGCTCAACCTCACGCAGTATGCATATTCATTTCTTCCGGGATTCGTGAGGAAGGGGCTTCAGCCGTTCATGTATTATTTCAAAAGACATCACTTCTGATTTGAGCATAAGATATTTTATCGCAGGAGGCGCAGGGTTCATCGGAAGCCATCTTACCAGAAGGATCCTCCGCGAAGAGCCGGACTGCAGAATTCTGATCTATGACAACATGTCATCCGGAAAGCTGTGGCACATAGAAGATGTTATAAGCGACAGCCGGCTTTCACTTGTTAAGGAAGACATTAAGGACCTTGACAAACTGACTGAAGCTATGGATTCTGCCGATGTTGTTTACCACTTCGCTTCCAATCCCGACATTGCAAAGGCAATGACTCAGCCGGATGTTGACTTCTGGGAGGGAACATATCTTACCAACAATGTTGTGGAGGCAATGAGAAAGACCGGCGTGAAGAATATTCTTTACGCTTCGGGAAGCGGCCTATACGGTGATGTGGGCGCAACAGTGACAGACGAGGATTTCTCCCCTCAGCTTCCGATATCAACATACGGCGCAAGCAAGATGTCGTGCGAAGCTCTGATATGCTCTTACTGTCACATGTTCGGTTTCAATGCCGCGGCATTCAGGTTTGCAAATGTTGTCGGTCCGAATCAGACGCACGGAGTCGGTTACGACTTTGTAAGAAAGCTCACAGAAGACAGGAGCCGCCTGGAGATCCTTGGCGACGGCACACAAAGCAAATCCTACATTTACGTAACGGATGTGCTGGATGCAATGAGACTTATTGAGAAAAAGCATCTTTCCGGCTACAGTTATTTCAATGTCAGCACTCCTGACCATATCACTGTGACTGAAATTGCGGATGAAGTTACGAATCTCATGAATCTTACCGGAGTGAACTATGAATATACGGGCGGCAGAAGAGGATGGAAAGGCGATGTGCCCGTGGTAAGACTTGATTCTTCGAAGATCAGAAAACTCGGGTGGGAAAACAGATACACATCTGCTGAAGCGATAAGAAGGTCGGTTGAGTCAATACTCGAAGACACCGCAAAGGGCAGGTTTGCATGGAAGGAGATAACAGCATGATCATATCAAGGGCTCCCGTAAGGATATCAATGGGCGGCGGCGGAACAGACCTTCCGTCATATTATGAGAAGTTCGGAGGATTCCTGCTTGCCGCGGCGATCAACAAGTATGTTCACATACTTCTCAACAGGAGATTTGAAGAATCAATACGCCTTTCATATTCAAAGACCGAAATTGTCGATGACATAAGGCAGATTGAGCACTCGATCTTCAGGGAATCACTCAAGTATGCGGGAGTAAAGAAGCAGGTAGAGATCGTATCAATTGCCGATGTGCCGTCCAACTGCGGACTCGGGACTTCTTCCACATTCACCGTTGCATTGCTGAACGCACTGTATTCCTATAAGCGGGAGTATCATCCTCTTCAGGAACTTGCCGAGAGAGCATGCCATATCGAGATCAACGTGCTGAAGGAGCCGATCGGCAAGCAGGACCAGTATGCATCGTGCTTTGGCGGATTCAACGCATACACTTTCAATAAGGACGGAACTGTTGATGTTGAACCTGTGGCCATAAGCGACGGCGCATTTGTTGAGCTTCAGAACAACATGTTCCTATTCTATCTCAACAAGAAACGCTCTGCCGGAGATATTCTGAAAGACCAGAACAGGAAGACAAAGCAAAACAATGATAACGTGATCGATCGGCTTCACAAGATAAAGGAGATCGGACATTACACCAGGAAGATTCTCGAGAAGAATAAGATTGACGACTTCGGCGACCTGCTTCACGAGCACTGGCTGTTGAAGCGCGGCATCTCAAGCAAAATATCGGATGACTTCATTGATGAAGTTTACGAATCCGCAAGAAAGAACGGCGCACTCGGAGGGAAAGTGATCGGTGCGGGCGGAGGAGGGTTCGTGCTGTTCTATGTTCCGGGAAACAAAGCAGCGTTCATCAGCTCAATGAAAAAGTTCGGGCTCAATCCCACATGGTTTGCCTTTGAGAGGGAAGGCGTTAAAGCAGGTTTTTACAGCTGACGGAGCGGACCATTTGATAAGACAGCTCATTTTGCTTGCAGGAGGTAAGGCAACGCGCCTGAGGCCGGTGACAGAGACAATTCCGAAGTCAATGCTTGAAGTTGCGGGCAAACCTTTCATTGCCCATCAGCTCGAGCTTGCAAGGTCAAAAGGGATTGACAAAGTGGTGCTTTGCGCAAGTTATCTCGGTGAAATGATAGAGCAGTATGCAGGAGACGGAAGCAGGTTCGGGGTAAAACTTGAATATTCCTTTGACGGCGATGAACTGCTTGGGACCGGAGGCGCGGTATTGAAAGCCCTGGACAAGATTGAGGGAGATTTTTTCGTAATGTACGGCGATTCATATTTGAATACTGACTTTAAACGCATTAATGAATATTTTTTTTCGCAGAATAAGCCGGCTCTGATGACAGTTTTCCGCAATGACGGCAAGTGGGACAAGAGCAATGTATGCTTTCGTGACGGAATGATCATCACCTACGACAAAGTGAACCGTACACCCGAGATGCAGTATATTGATTACGGACTCGGGATCCTCTCTGAAAGTTGCTTCGGGGATTTCAGAAGCCGCAAAGTGTTTGATCTTGCTGAGGTCTATTCCCGTCTTCTTGAAAAGAATGAACTTGCGGGATATGAAGTGAAGGAGAGGTTTTACGAGATCGGTTCGTTTGAAGGGCTGAAAGAAACAAACGATTATCTTAATAACATAACACAATCCGGAGATTGAACTACAGCAAGCAATACATCGGAGAACTGATCAGCATTGCACAGAGCCTGGATACTGATGCAATTGAGAAGATGGCTGATATTATCGCGTCTGTAAGGGAACGCGGCGGAAGGCTTTTCTTCCTTGGAGTTGGCGGAGGCGCCGGCCATGCTTCGCATGCTGTAAATGACTTTCGAAAAATAGCCGGCATAGAATCTTACTCGCCAACCGACAACGTATCCGAGCTGACAGCAAGGATCAATGATGACGGCTGGGATACAAGCTATTCAAACTGGCTCAAGGGAAGCAAGCTCAACAGCAAAGACTGCATATTTGTTTTTTCTGTCGGAGGCGGAAGTCTCGAAAAGAATATAAGCGTAAATCTCGTAAATGGCCTGAAGCTTGCAAAGGAGTGCGGCGCATCCGTATTGGGAATAGTGGGGAAGGACGGCGGATACACTGCAAAGATAGCAGATGCATGCCTGATTGTTCCCGTGGTGAATGCAAACACTATCACACCGCACACAGAATCATTTCAGGCGAACATCTGGCATTTGCTTGTAACTCACCCGAAGGTGAAGTACAATGAAATGAAGTGGGAGTCTGCCTCCAAATGAGGAAGGCGGTATTCCTTGACAGGGACGGTACACTGAACAAGCTCGTGTATGACGGTCAAAGAAGTGAATCTCATCCTCCTTTCTTTCCCGAGGATCTGATATTACTGGAAGGAGCCGAGGAAGCGCTTCACAGACTTATCAGCGAGGGCTATCTGCTGTTCGTCATAACTAATCAGCCGGACCATGCAAAAGGAAAGACAGCCCTTGAGAACATCAAAGCAGTTGAAGACAATTTCAAACTGATAATGAAAAGGAAGGGCGTTGCCCTTGCCGGCTATTATGCATGTTATCATCATCCGGAAGGAGTGGAAACCGAATATGCGATTAAATGCGGGTGCAGGAAACCGGGCACACTTTTTGTGGATAAAGCAGTGAATGAATTCGATATAGACAGGGGCGCATCCTGGTTTGTGGGCGACAGGGTCTCAGACGTAGAATGCGGAAGGAGATCCGGCATGAGAACGGTACTGCTGACGGGAGGACAGGATGAACATTTGTCCCAAAGCGTCAATGCAACCGTGACCGCACAGAGCTTATCAATTGCAGCAGAACTAATTACCCAAGCAAATAAGAAAGCAGAATGCCATCAATAAGCGAGCTCAAGATCAAGATCTTTGCCGACGGTGCAAATCTTGAAGAAATGAAAAAGACATACAGGGAAGGGCTTGTTAAGGGTTTCACGACAAATCCGACTCTTATGAAAAAGGACGGTGTCACAGATTATGTATCCTTTGCAAAGGCGGTCCTCAGCGAAATAAAGGATATGCCGATATCCTTTGAGGTCTTTACTGATGACTTTGATTCAATGGAGAGGCAGGCAAAGATCATTGGCGGGTGGGGAGAAAATGTTTACATAAAGATCCCCGTTTCAAATACAAAGGGCGAGGCGTCATACGGGCTCATCAGCAAACTGAGCGGCGAAGGGTATAAGCTCAACGTAACAGCGATAATGACAACGGATCAGGTGAAGAAGGTTTCAGATGCACTTCACGATTCAACTCCTGCGATTGTGTCTGTGTTTGCCGGAAGAGTTGCAGATACGGGAAGAGACCCGAGGCCTGCAATGAAAGAATCCCTGGAGATCATGAGATCAAGGCCGAATGCAGAACTGCTTTGGGCGAGTTCGCGCGAACTGCTGAACATCTTTCAGGCTGAAGAATGCGGCTGTCACATAATCACTGTGACGAATGACCTGTTCAAGAAGTTCAGAATGGTGGGAATGGATCTTAATGAGCTTTCGCTGGATACCGTTAAGATGTTCTACAATGACGCGGCTTCAGCGGGTTACAATTTCTGAAACTGAAATACTGCCGGAATGTCTAGGGCAACAGAAAGGGTATTGCTGTTCCTTTCCGATCTCATCACGATCAATCTGGCATGGGCGGTTTACTATTATATTCGCGTTGAGTCAGGCTGGATCTTTTATGCAAATCCACCGGAGTTCCTCGCTCCCTCAATTGCAGTCTACATCTACTGGCTGATTATTTTTTCCTTTGCGGGACTTTATCAGCACTGGTTTGCAAGGTCAAGGTTCGATGAGTTCACGCTGGTCTTCAAAGCGGTATCCTTCGGATGCCTGTTCCTGTTCTTTGCGATATTCCTTGACGACTTCATGAAGAACGCTCCCGCCATCTCCAGGTTTCTTATTGTGATCTACTGGGTGCTGATGTTCACATTCGTCGGTACCGGCCGGATAATCATCAGAAGCATTCAGAAGGACCTTCTCGGAAAGGGAATAGGCCTCAGAAACACACTGATAGTGGGAACGGGAAAGAAAGCAAAGGAACTGAAGGAGATGATTGACAATGCTCCCGAACTTGGATACAGGGCAGTCGGGTTTGTTTCTGAAGACGGCGGAGTCCGTGAAGGAACTCTCGGCCGGATCAATAATATGCAGAAGATCATAAGGGACCTTGATGTGAATGAGGTACTGGTTGCCCTTGAGCCGGAAGACAAGGAGAAGCTCTTCGAAGTTCTCAGATACAGCACAGACGAGAAAGTGAACACGAAGATCCTTCCGGACATGTATGAGATCGTTAGCGGCATGGCAAAGACAAGTCAGATCTACGGAGTCCCGCTGATCGAAGTGGCTTCAGTGATAATGCCGCCGGCGGCGATGCTTGGAAAAAGGGTCATTGACATTGTAATGGCAATTGTTTCGCTGATAGTGTTTCTGCCGCTTATAGTTGTTTCGGTCATAATCATTAAGCTCAGTTCAAAGGGACCGGCATTTTACAAGCAGGAGAGGGTCGGCAGAAAGGGAAGAGAATTCGTTATGTACAAACTGAGGACAATGCAGGTGGGTGCAGAAGAAGAAGGGCCGCAGTGGTCAGGCGGGAATGACCCGAGGGTGACCGGCATAGGCAGATTTCTTAGGAGGTCGAGGCTGGACGAACTTCCTCAGATGATAAACGTACTGAAGAATGAAATGAGCATTGTGGGGCCGAGGCCGGAGAGGCCTTACTTTGTGGAACTGCTTAAGAAGGAAATTCCGTACTACTATAAGAGAATGTTAGTGAAACCCGGCATTACCGGCTGGGCTCAGGTAAAACACAGGTATGATACATCTGTGGATGACGTGCGGTCAAAGCTGCAGTACGATTTCTTCTACATTGAAAACATGAGTCTTAAACTCGATCTGAAAATAATGGCAAACACGGTATTTGTGATGCTGAGAATGAAAGGCGTATAAATGCAGAAACGAATTCTTGTCATCATTCCGACATTTAACGAAGCTGACAACATCACGAAGATAATTCCTGATGTGCTTGCAAACAGCAACGGCGAAAATGAATTCAACATACTTGTTGTGGACGATAACTCTCCCGACGGTACAGCCGACATGGTTGAGTCATTGAATAATCCTGCAGTGAGCGTGATGAGAAGGGAGAGAAAGCTCGGACTGGGAACTGCCTATGTTGCGGGATTCAGGTATGCGATCGAGAAAGGTTATGATGTTGTGTTTGAAATGGATGCCGACTTCTCGCATGACCCTAAGTATCTTAAAGACTTCATAGAAAAGATCGATGAGGGGTACGACCTTGTAATAGGTTCAAGGTATGTGAACGGGATCTCGGTGCTTAACTGGCCTCTGAGCAGGCTGATACTCAGCTACATGGCGTCTGTTTACACAAGGACTGTGACGGGACTGAAGGTCAAGGATACGACGGCGGGATTCATGTGCTATAAGGTCAGTGCGCTGAAGCAGATCAATCTTGATGAAGTGAAATCCAACGGTTACTCATTTCAGATAGAAATGAAGTTCAAATTCTACAAGAAGGGTTTTAAGATCGTTGAAGTGCCGATACTTTTCATTGACAGGCGCGAAGGTGAATCAAAAATGTCAAGGAAGGTTGTTTATGAAGCATATTTTATGGTCTGGAAACTCAAGCTGAAGTCAGTCTTCGGCAAGTTATAACAGTAAACATAAGCCTCCTCCTTACCTGAACTCAAAGTCCTTCATATTAGCAGGTATTACTGTCCTTTACCTGATCTTTGTCATAAAAACCGGATATGTTGCCGATGACGCATTCATAAGTTACCGGTATGCCGAGAACTTCGCATCGGGCAAAGGCCTTGTTTACAATGAAGGCGACGTGATAGAGGGTTACACAAACTTCCTTTGGGTCATGATGATGGCCGGTCTTTCGGGAGCCGGCGCAGACCTGCTGACATCGGCGAGGGTAATTTCAATCTCGTGCGGAATGCTTATCATCATTGCCGCATATTTCATTTCTGTACGGCATTTCAGGCTGACCGGTATATCTTCGTTTGCCGCTTCATTCCTCATCGCATTGAATCCCGGGTTCGTGATATGGAGCTACTCGGGTATGGAAACATTGTTCTTTTCATTACTTGTTCTTACGGGAGTAATGTGCTTGTTCCGCTTTGAAGACACAGGAAAAAGTGCTTATGCAGCCATGATGTCAGGTGCATTCATGATCGCATCGCTTACGCGGCCCGAAGGCGTTATGTACTTCATGATAAGCATTGTATTCCTTTATGCCGCTGAACGGAGAAATTCTGTCAGTCATTTGCAGAGACTTAGGAACATGGTTCTGCCCGTCCTGATCTTTGCCGTTCCGTACGGCATTTACTTTCTTTGGAGATGGGTTCACTACGGCCATTTCTTTCCCAACACTTTCTATGCAAAGACGGGTTTTGAAAATCAGCAGTTGACAGGGCTGTACTACTGTTACAAGTTTGTAAGAGACAGCATGGCAGGAGGTTTTCTTCTTGTACTGCCGTTATATGCCGCATTTCATTTCCGGCAGAACCCAAAGATCAGATACTTGACAGTTATCATTCTTGTACACATTCTCTATCTTGTAATTATAGGAGGAGATATCCTTCCTGTTCAGAGGTTCTTTGTTCCGGTCATTGCTTACATATTTATTCTTACCGGTATCGGACTCGAGAGACTTCTCAGTGCATTGCAGGGTTTGCCGCTGATGAAATGGCTGCTAATAATTGTAATGGCGGCGTATCCCGTAAATGTTCTGATGGATTCCAGGTCATTTCCAATGCTTGGACTGCGCAGGACACTGCTCTATTACGACGCAATGAAGATGGCAGGGATATGGCTGAAGAGCAATGCCTTGCCCGGCGAAACGCTTGCGGTTGAATCTGCGGGTATAATGCCGTATTATTCCGGAATGAGGTCATATGACAGGCTCGGACTGAACGACTATTACATTTCAAGGCACGGCAAGTACGGCAAAGGTGAAAGGGACAAGTCTGACGAAGAGTATGTGAGAAGAGTGCTAAGGCCTGATTACTTTGTAGATGCATTTCCTACTCTTGAAAGGCAAGTCAAGCCTGACATAGTTGATGACTCTGTCAGGTATGTTTACGAGAGCAGAATTATTGGCAGGGGAACTCTGGAAGTGAGAACGGGCGTGGAGGAAACAGGGGATATCTATTTTAATTATTACAGGAAGTCTTCGACTGCAAAACAGTGAGTGAAAAAGTTGACATATCGGTTATAATAGTCAACTACAACGTGAGGGACCTCGTTGACAACTGCATATCATCCGTGCAGAAGGCCGCATCAGGAAACTTCAGCGTGGAGATCTTCATGGTTGACAACAACTCAATAGACGGCAGTGCAGATCATATCAGGTCAAAGTATCCCGATGTAACAGTGATCGAAAATGATCAGAACATAGGATTCTCAAAGGCAAATAACTTAGCGCTGAAGAGGTCTGCCGGAGAGTATGTCCTCATACTCAATCCTGATACGCTTCTTGAAGAAGGCACATTCGAAAGAATGATCGGATTCTGCAGGGATCATCCTGATGCAGGTGCTGTAACTTCCAAACTCATCCTGGCAAACGGCAGACTGGATTCCGCCTGCAGAAGAAGTTTCCCAACACCCGGTGTTGCAATTCCGAGGATCCTGGGACTTTCAAAGCTGTTTCCAAAAAGCAGGGCGCTTGCAAAATATAATCTCACATATCTTGACGAAAATCTGACGCATGAAGTGGACGCTATCTGCGGAGCATTCATGTTCATTCCGGCAAAGGTCTTCAAGAAGTCGGGTTACTTTGACGAAGACTATTTCATGTACGGCGAAGACCTGGATCTTTGCTTTCAGATCCGGAAGAGCGGATACAGGATCTATTATTATCCCGAAGTGACCACTATCCATTTCAAAGGAGAAAGCACAAGGAAGACCCATCTTTCCTACGTGAACAACTTCTACGGCGCCATGAGCATCTTTGTGAGGAAAAACCTGACGGGATTCTCCAAGCTTCTGTCTCCTGTACTTCAGGCCGGCATAATCATAAGATCATCGGCTTCATATTCAAAGAGGCTGTTGGGATATTTTCTGCTTCCGCTAATTGATGCGGTGCTGCTCTACGCCGCTTACATACTTGCAGTCAGGATAAGGTTCAATATCTTCCCTAACAAGGACTATCTGTTCATCATCACTGTCTATGTGATAGTATGGATAATTCTTCTTGCGCTTTTCGGGCTCTACACAAAGAAGAAGAGTCTTTCGCTGGCAAGGGCCTTCAATGCTGTGATAGCGGGTTTCTTTGTCAATTCATCCATTACGTACTTCTTCAAGGAATATGCTTTCTCCAGGAGTGTAATACTTGCCTCCACAATTCTTGCCGTAGTGTTTCTCCTCTCATGGAGATGGGTGTACTCTATGTTCCTGTTCTTCAAGGAGAAGAATATCCTTCTGAACAAGATAAACCTCCTTGTTGTCGGAAGCGGTAAACTGAGCCAGAACAGTGAAGATAAGCTAAATGCAAAATACAACATCTTAAGATTTGCGGGCGAAAAGAAGAACAGGATCTTTGACCTTCAGGAGCAGATACAGATCAACAATGTGCACGAAGTGATATTTACAGATGAGAGTTTTTCGAATCAGCAGATACTTGACCTCATGTGGAGATTCCGCAACAGAAACGTGAGGTTCCGGATCATTCCTTCGGACAAGGAACTCATACTTTCAAAGCTGAAT
Organism: Ignavibacteria bacterium; assembly: GCA_019694675.1. Lineage (GTDB taxonomy): Bacteria > Bacteroidota > Ignavibacteria > Tepidaquicellales > Tepidaquicellaceae > JADJAH01. Next base: position 17,834 of record JAIBBK010000076.1, on the reverse strand, counting down.
GCAAGCAGTATTGATGAGATTAACCTAATAGAAATTGAATATAATATTAACTATAAAATGAATATATTTTTGAAAAGAATAATGGATATAGCGCTATCTGCGGCACTTCTGGCCACTGTCTATCCGGCAGTTCTGTTGTACAGAAGTCTCAGCGGAAAGCCGCTCTCCAGACCCTTTTCAAAATTACTGCTCTTGCCGAAAGTTTTCTCCGGCAAATACAGTCTGGTGGGCTATCCTGTCTGGCTTCAGAAAGAACATACACAGTTCATCGGCAAGAAAGGGCTTACCGGGCTCATACAACTTAATTACTATGACTCCATGAGTGAAGAGGAAATGCAAAACCTGAATTTCTTTTACGCGAAGAACCAGTCCACAGCGCTTGACATGGAGATACTTCTGAAGACATTCTTTCTGACCTTAAAAAACAACAGGAGCTGATATGGCCGTACAGACGACTCTGGATTTTGAACTTCCCATCATAGAGCTCGAAAAGAAGATCGAGGAAATGAGAAACATGTCTTCACGGTTTGATATTTCCGAAGAGATCGGAATACTTGAAGAAAAGGTCAACAAGCTCAGATCAGAGATATTCTCAAAGCTGACACCCTGGCAAATAGTACAGCTTGCACGGCATCCCGAAAGGCCATTCTCACTCGACTACATATACCTGATGACCGAGAACTTTACGGAGCTTCACGGTGACAGGCACTATGGTGACGACAAAGCAATTGTCGGCGGCTTTGCGGAGATCGAGGGACAGACTGTTATGATCATAGGACAGCAGAAAGGAAGAGACACGAAATCAAACCTTTACAGAAACTTCGGTATGCCCAATCCGGAGGGTTACCGGAAAGCGCTTCGCCTAATGAAGCTTGCAGAGAAATTCGGCAAGCCGGTGATCACACTCATTGATACGCCGGGAGCTTATCCCGGGATTGAAGCCGAAGAGCGGGGGCAGGCGGAAGCGATTGCCCGGAATCTGTTTGAAATGTCAAGACTGCAGGTCCCCATAATTGTTGCAATCATTGGCGAGGGTGCTTCAGGCGGAGCTCTTGGCATTGGAGTTGGAGACAGAGTGCTGATGCTCAAGTACTGCTGGTACTCTGTAATATCCCCGGAGTCATGCTCATCCATACTCTGGAGAAGCTGGGACTACAAAGAGCAGGCGGCAGAAGCTCTGAAGCTCACATCAGAGGACATGCTGAAGCTGGGAATAATTGACAGGATAATAGATGAGCCGCCCGGAGGAGCACACAGAGATCACGATATGGCGGCTGAGTTACTGAAGCGCGCGCTCATCGAGGAACTGAATCAGGTTTCAAAAATGAAGAAAGACAAACTGCTTGATATGAGGGTGAAGAAATTCGGCGAGATGGGATTTTGGAAGGACTGACCGTTAAATACGACAAAAGCACGGACATAAACGGCCTGCAATCTGATGAAGTCAATTCGAGATTTCTGATAAAAGGGGGAAGTCCGCTGAACGGCACCGTAAAAGTAAGCGGAGCCAAGAACTCCGCATCCAAACTGGTTGTCGCATCCCTTCTTTCAAACAAGAAAAGCACCCTCCACAATTCACCAAACAGGATAAGCGACCTTATTCTTACAAATCAGATATGCGAGTCACTCGGAAGCAATATAAGAGTTGACCGTGACATCCTGGAAATAATCACTGAGGACATAACTTCAAGCATTATTGACTGTGAACTTGGAAACAAGACACGCATAGCAGTCCTGCTTGCCGGCCCGCTTCTTCACAGGACCGGCAGGGCTATGATACCTGTTCCCGGAGGATGCAGGATCGGTTCAAGGCCCGTTAACTTTCACATTGATTCACTGGAAAAGCTGGGATGTAAGGTGACCTTGAAGGAAGACTATTTTATCCTTGAAGCGGACAAGCTGAAAGGCACAAACATAAGACTTGAGTATCCGAGTGTTGGCGCTACGGAGAACATTATCATTGCCAGTTCACTTGCAAAGGGAAGGACAGTACTCACAAATGCCGCTGTTGAGCCGGAGATACTTGATCTCATCAAGTTCCTGCAAAAGATGGGAGCGATCATAGAGATCAGCACCGACCGAAAGATCACCATTGAGGGTGTTGAAAAGCTTGACGGCGCCGAGCATTATGTTATACCCGACAGAAATCAGGCGGCTTCATTTGCATGCGCCGGCATTGCATCACGCGGCGATGTTTTCATTGAGAATGCGGTGCAGGATGACCTTATCACTTTTCTCAACGCAGTAAGAAGGGTTGGCGGGAAGTATGAAGTGAAGGAGAACGGCATAAGGTTTTTTTATAACGGTGAACTCAGGTCAATTGCAATTGAGACCAATGTGCATCCGGGATTCATGACAGACTGGCAGCAGCCATTTGTAATTCTGATGACGCAGGCAAACGGAATATCGATCGTTCATGAGACGGTGTATGAAGAGAGGTTTGGATATGTGAACGAGCTCAGAAAGATGGGGGCTGAAATTGAATTGTACAACACATGCCTCGGCGGACTTGAGTGCAGGTTTGCAAACACCAATTACTATCACAGCGCGGTGGTGAAAGGGCCGACTCCTTTTCACGGAGCCGAGATCAACGTGCCCGACCTCAGAGCAGGATTTTCTTACCTGATTGCCGGCGTGATAGCAACCGGAGAATCGCTTGTGAACGGTGCAGTTTATATTGACAGGGGATACGAGAGTATTGACGAAAAGCTGACAGGGCTTGGAGCGGAGATCAGGAGGATCTGATATCTGTTCCCGGCAGTGTATGAGCTTCATAACAAATGAGTTTCACAGCAACATATTTGAATAATCGAACTAAGCTAAACATCCTAAGAAGAAATGAACTCGAAAATTGAAGAACTGAGATCCAAACGTGAAGAGGCAATGCTTGGCGGCGGCGTTAAGAAGGTCGAGTCGCAGCATAAAAAGGGCAAACTTACGGCACGTGAGAGAATCAATCTACTGCTTGATGAAGGCAGTTTTCATGAAACAGACATATTCGTAAGGCATCAGTCGCATGACTTTGACCTGGACAAGCAGAGATTTTACACTGACGGTGTGATAACCGGGACAGGCAAGATAGGCGGCAGAGATGTCTGCGTGTTTTCGCAGGACTTTACGATCTACGGCGGCTCGCTTGCCGAGTATCACGCAAAGAAGATCGTCAAGCTTATGGACCTTGCAATGAAGATCGGCGTTCCGGTCATCGGAATTAACGACAGCGGCGGCGCCAGGATACAGGAAGGAGTTGTATCTCTCGGCGGATATGCTGACATCTTTCTGAGAAACACGCTGGCAAGCGGCGTTGTACCGCAGATATCAATGATAGTAGGGCCATGCGCAGGCGGTGCGGTGTATTCACCTGCGATCACAGATTTTGTGCTGATGGTTGACAAGATATCATACATGTTCGTAACCGGCCCGAATGTTGTGAAGGCAGTTACACATGAGGAAGTATCATTTGATGACCTTGGCGGTGCAAGGACTCATGCGGTTAAGAGCGGAGTCAGCCATTTTACGGCAGACAATGAAGCAGAGGCATATGAGATGATAAGGCAGCTGGTCTCTTACATCCCGCTCAACAACATGGATACGGCGCCGGTGTATGAATACAACAGCGGCGAGAAGGACCTTGCATTCCTTGATACTTTCATCCCGGAGAATCCGAACAAACCTTATGACATTAAGGAAGTCATCAGTGCACTGATAGACGAAGATTCATTCTTTGAAGTTCATAAGGAATATGCAGAGAACCTTGTGGTTGGTTTCGGAAGGCTTAACGGCAGGAGCATAGGTATCGTTGCGAATCAGCCACTAGTGCTTGCCGGTGTGCTTGACCTCAACTCATCCATCAAAGGCGCAAGGTTCGTGAGATTCTGCGATGCATTCAACATTCCTCTTCTTGTACTTGAAGATGTTCCGGGATTTCTTCCCGGCACCGATCAGGAGTGGCGCGGAGTGATCAGGCACGGAGCAAAGCTTTTGTATGCATTCTGCGAAGCAACAGTTCCGAAAGTGACGGTGATCATCCGCAAGGCATACGGAGGCGCATACGACGTTATGAACTCGAAGCATGTCAGAGGCGACATAAATCTTGCATGGCCGACTGCCGAGATCGCAGTTATGGGTGCCCAGGGTGCGGCTGAGATCATTTTCAAGAAAGAGATAGATGCGTCCGATGATAAGGTGAAAGCCCTTGCCGATAAGGTTGCGGAGTTCACGCAGAAATTTGCGAATCCGTATCTCGCGGCAGAGAGGGGATTCATTGACGATGTGATAGAGCCGAGCCAGACAAGGAAGAAGCTGATCTACTACTTTGAATTGCTTGAGAACAAAGTTGACAGCAACCCAAGAAAGAAGCACGGCAACATCCCGCTGTAGCAGTAGTCATTAAGCATCTGCGGAGAGATCAAAGGGCGAGGCAGGATATTCTGCTTCGCTCTCTTCATTTCACAGGGTCATTTGTTCAATGCTGATGTGCAGTCCTTGAGGAGGATCCAGCACACAAAGAAAGGTCCGGTGAGATGTGTCAAGCGAAAGCTCGTGCAATTCTGACGGAGGCTGAACTTTGCTGTGCATCCTTAGCTTGAAGTTTCCTGCATTGTCCACAACCGAATATTCACTGAGCGCTGTTGACAGACCTGTGCCGGCCGCCTTCGCAAAAGCTTCCTTCGCACTCCATACCCTGAAGAAGTTGCTTTTCAGTTCATCTTTGTCCCGGAATTGTGCCAGATACAAGTTCTCCGTTTCTGAAAAGAATCTGAGAGACAGCCCGCTGATGTCATCAACATCTCTGATCAGTTCGGAATCGAGCCCGATCTCAACTGCCTGCGAGAATGCTACGGCGGTAATATTGCCCGAGTGTGTAATGCTGAACTTAAGCGGCTGATCAGTGAGCAGGGGTTTTCCGTGAGGATTGAACGAGAGGATTATCTCTTTTGGATCAACTTCAAGTAATCGTGATGCATGTTTCCTGAGTATTGATCTTCCGTGAAGAAACCTCAGCTTGTCGGCTTCAAATCTGAACCTTCGGTATCTCTCTTTCTCATTCTCATCAAGAATGCCTAAAGCGCCGTCAGGATCTTTGAGTTGTCCTGAAATATCCGAATGCAGTATTTGTATCTCATTGCCCGGAAGCGGCATCTCTCAGGCGCTTTCAACACTCATGCGAGATGCAACACCGCCAGAAGCTCCGTTGGATCTGCTTCGTGACTCGATCTCCCTGTGAGTCTTCTCAAGCACAAGATTCAGCTTTTCCGCAAAGTCGCGGATCTTCGGCTCCCTTACTATTGTCTTGTGGTCAGTATCGGGAACGACGTACGTCTCAAATCCTCCTCCGGCAAGCTCCTCCCATCCTTTCCTGAATTCGGGCTTGAAGGTTGCGCATTCAATTAGGGTGATCCTGCCCGGATATTTTTTGGCAACGTACCTGTCCTGCGCCGCAAAGTGCAGAAGCATGATCCTGTTGTAAAGCTTCTTCTTTTCACTGCTGAAAGTGTACTTCAGCTTGTTCTTTATCTTCCACGTTGCCTTGCCAACCTTATTGCCCGTATAGTTCTTCACAACCTGCCAGAAATCACCTGATCTCATGTGCGTCAGTGAACTCTTCAAAAAGTGATTCAGGTCTCTCTTGGGAGGCACATATGCCTTTGGCATTTCGCGGAACGGAGGCCATGTGTCGAATATCGCCAGCAATGCAACCTCCTGTCCCTGCTTCATGAACTGCTGTGCCATTTCAAACACAACTCTTCCTCCGAAGCATCTGCCGCCGATGAGATATGGACCGTCTGGCTGAAGTGTCCTTATCTCCTTCACATAGTGAGCCGCCATCTCCTCAACATTGTCATGAGGAGGTTCCTTGCCGTCAAGCCCAACCGATTCAAGCACATAGAACGGCTGGTCTTCATTAACATACTTTACAAGCGCCTGAAAATGCAGTGCAGTGCCCGCTCCCGGCGGTACGCAGAAGAACGGAAGCCGTGAGCCCCCGGGTTTGACTGCAACAAGTGATTTCCATGTCGGCTGCCAGCCTTCGGTCATGAGAATCCCGGAAAGCTGTTCAATGGTAGGGTGAGAGAACAGGGTTGAGATCGCAAGCTTTTTGCCGGTGAGCTTTTCGATGTAACCAAACAACCTTAAAGCAAGCAATGAATGTCCGCCAAGGTCAAAGAAGTTGTCGCTGATGCCGATGTTCTTTATCCCGAGAACTTTCTCCCATATCCTGACAAGCTGAAGCTGAAGTTCGGTCTTCGGTTCCCTGTATCCGTCAGTTCCGCCGGCTGTCTGCCTCTCGGGCTCAGGAAGTGAGCGCAGGTCAACTTTTCCGCTTGGAAGAAGAGGCATCTCCTTCAGAAATACGTAATCTGCAGGAAGCATGAAGTCAGGCAATGACTCTGAGAGAAGCGACTTAAGTTCAGCTGCTGTGCAATCTTCCCCGGGTTTAAGCACGGCATATGCGGCAAGCCGCTTTTCTCCGGAAGGAGTGTCTCTTATCACAACAGCCGATGTGCTGACTTTGCTGACGCCGTTCAGCACTGATTCGATCTCTCCGAGCTCGATCCTGTAACCGCGGTATTTTATCTGATTGTCTGCGCGTCCGAGAAACTCAATGTTGCCGTCGGGAAGATATCTTGCAATGTCTCCGGTATTGTAAAGCCTGTCGGATCCGGAACTGCTGAAAGGATCGCGTATAAACTTTTCGCTCGTCAGCTCCGGCTTTCTGTTATATCCGCGAGCCACCTGTATTCCCCCGATGTAAAGAACTCCGTTAACTCCGGGAGGAACGGGCTTCATGGCTGAATTGAGTATATGGATCTTCGTATTGAAAACGGGCTTGCCTATAGGTGCATTGTAAACCCACGAATCGGGATCGCCGACAAGTGTGTATGCGGTTACAACGTGTGCCTCTGTCGGGCCGTACTGATTTGTGAAAGTGCAATCCCTGAGTCCTTTGAAGAGCGCCTTTATTGCCGCTGTATTCTGAAGTTGTTCACCCGCCGTCATCACCTCCCTCAGGTACAGTGTCTTGTCATTTGCGGGAGAATGCAGTTCGGCGATCTCCTGAAGTGCAATGAAGGGAAGGAACAGTCTCTGCACTTTGCGTGTCCTGAGTACTCCGAGAACTATCTGAAGGTCTTTTCTTTCTTCTTCCTTAAGTATGACGAGCTTCCCACCCGTAAGAAGCGTTGAAAAGATCTCCTGGAATGCAACATCAAAACTGAGCGTAGTGAACTGAAGCGTGGTGAGGCCGCGTTCAAACTTCTGGCCGTTCAACTGCCAGTTGAGAAGGTTGACGAGCGCAAGATTGTGCATGATAACGCCCTTCGGCCGTCCCGTCGAACCCGAGGTGTAGATCATGTATGCCGCGCTTGCAGGCGAAGGGCTTACCGCAGGCGGCTCAGCGCTCTGAGAATCAAGCTCGCCCGTGATCTCATCCACATAAATGAACTTCACACCTTCACGGCCGGGAAGTTTGCCGGAGTCGGAACGCCTGGTAAGCACAAACCTCACACCGGAGTCTTCCATCATATACTCAATGCGGTCTGAGGGATAAGATTTGTCGAGCGGCAGATAGGCCGCACCTGCTTTGAAGATTGCGATCAGCGCTATGATCATCTCGGGAGAGCGTTCAATGCTTATCCCAACGAATGAATCTTCTGTGACTCCGAGAGACACAAGATAATTTGCCAGCCGGTTTGATCTTTCGTTCAGTTCTTTGTAGGTAACTTCCTGCGGGCCGAATTCAAGCGCAGTCTCTCCGCTGATGCCGGAAGTGAGTGACTGGTAAAGTGCTTTGACGGAATACTCATCCGGGATATCTGCTGCGGTGGCATTCCATTCATTGATGATCTTCTCTGTCATTTGCGGCGAAAGCATTGTAATATCGCCGACCTTCTTTGTCTTTTCGGAGATGATAGAATTCAGAGTGCCGACGAGCGAGTTGAGAACTCCTTCCACAAATTCATGTGAGAAGACGTTTTCGTCATAGGCGATCGTCAGCTTCAGGCGTTTTCCTGGTGCGATCAAAAGTGCGATCGGGAAGTTCGTTTTTTCGAATGCCGAGATGTGCGCGATCTTTACGGGGGAAGTTGCGTCTTCAAGTGCAGGATCGCTCGGGTAGTTCTCAAATACAAGTATGTTGTCAAAGAGCCGCGTGTTTCCGGGCAGCGGGCTCCACGACTGAATATCCGCAAGCGAACTGTATGAAAATTGCTCACGTTCTGCAAACTTGTCCTGAATTGTCCTCAGCCAGTTTATAACGGGTTCTTCATTGCTTACCTTTATCCTCACCGGCAGAGTGTTTATGAACAGCCCCACCATTCTCTCAACCTCCGGCAATGCAGGAGGCCTTCCGGAGATCGTGCCGCCGAAGATAACATCGCTCTCGCCTGAATAGGCGGAGATAACATATGCCCATGCGGCCTGAATGAGGGTGCTGAGCGTGATCTGATTCTTCCTTGCAAAATCGGCAAGCTGGGATGAGTGTTCCTCTGAAAGATATTCTATCCCTTCATGCGTACCGATCGACTCGAGCTGCTCCTTTCCGCCGGTGATGCCTTTGAATCGCGAAGGTGATGAAAAGCCGGACAGCTCCGCTTTCCAGAAGTTTTCGGCCGCCTTCCTGTCCTGCTTTGAAAGCCATGCAATGTAGTTCTTGTAAGGAACGGGAGTGGAAAGCTGCGGTTCACTGCCCTCAAGCAGGGACCTGTAGATCCGTATCACTTCTCCGATGATAACCGGATAGCTCCAGCCGTCCATGAGTATGTGGTGGAATGTCCAAAGAAGCCTGTACCTTTCTTCTGACAGCTTCATCAGAACAAACCTCATGACAGGCGACTTTTCCATGTCGAACGTGTTCTTCCTGTCTTCCAGTCTCAGTGCGGTGAACTTGTCCTCTGTATCATCCCTCTTCATCGCTGACCAGTCTTCATCTCTCCAGTTCAGCTGTGATTCCTTCTCTACGATCTGAACGGGTTTCTGAATTCCCTTCCATCTGAATGAAGTCCTGAGCGCCTGATGCCTGGAGACAACTTCTGACCAAGCCTGCCTGAACTTTTCGGAATCTATTTTGCCTTCAAGGTCAAGGCAGAACTGCTCTATGTATGCGTCTGAGCCTTCATTGTACAGCGTGTGGAAGAGCATCCCCTGCTGCATTGGAGTAAGCTCAAGTATGTCCTCTATGTTCTTTCTGTTATCGGTGCTCATTTGATTTTCAGTTCAGCTCTGATAATAAATTATCCAGTTCCTGCTGATCAAGTCCGGAAGCGGCAAAATCGGATGCTGTGTATGTGGTGCTTCCGGCATTAGTGCAATGTTCGATTATCTTCTTCAGCGAATCAATGTAAAAGTCGGCAAACTCCGCGGCTGCGGCTTCGGACATACTGAGCGACGGATAGTCAATGTCCAGAACGAACTTCGAAGATGCAACCATTGAATTCATTTCGATCGCATGTTGACGCAATTCATCGCCTCCCGTATGCAGTTTAAGTGAGTCATGTGAAAACTTCCAGCCTTCGGCAATCTCGTCCTTGAACTGTCCCAGATAATTGAATATGATCTTCGGATCAGTTTCCCTCACTTTTGAAACGCCTTTGTTCATGTATCTCAGCATGCCGTAAGTGATACCGGCGGGGGAGTGCCTGCTCAGTGTTTCTTTGACCGATTTGATCGTTTCCTCCACACCCGAAGTAACGCTGAACCTAACGGGATAGATAGCTGTAAACCATCCGACAGTGTTTGATATGTCAGTCTCTTCCGTCATCTCATCTCTGCCATGGCCTTCAAGATCGATCACAAGTGAATGCTCACCCGTTGCCTTGCCGAATGCCATTACAAGCGCAGAGATCAGCAGGTCGTTTATTCCGGTGTTGTATGCCCTGTTTGCGTCATTCAGGAGTCGCTTTGTGTTATCTTCATCAAGTTCCACTGTAATCCTTGCGGAGTTGGAATGAGTATTTGCGGAAAGGTCGGCTCCTGTGAGACTGCTTGTTCCGCCGTCATCAGTGACCGCATTCCACAAAGATATGTTACTGTCGGCTTTCCCTTCCTTTGCAAAAGCGCTGAGCATTGAGGTCCATTCACGGAATGAAGCGCCCTCTTGTGCCGGCCGTATCTCTTTTCCTGAAACTACTGTGCTGTATGCGTCTATGAAATCTTCAAGAAGGATCCTCCATGAAACGCCGTCTATGCAGATGTGATGAACGTTGAACAGTATTCTGTCACTTCCGCCCGGCATTCTGAAGCACGCGGCATTTATGAGTCTTCCTGAATGAAGATCAGTGAGAGTGTTCAGCCTGTCCCTTTCGCGGGCAAGCGATTCATCAGCTGTGACTGAATCAAGTCCGCTGAAATCAAACTCCGCAAATGCAGTGTCCAGTGCTTCGCGCGGAATGCTTGCCTTGCCGCTGTCATTGAGTTTCATTCTGAGAAGATCGTGCCGTTTCGTCAGATGTTTCAGCGCCTTTGACAGTGACTCAATATCCAGGCCTTTGGGTGCTGATATCAGAAGCGAGTGATTGTAATGTGAGCGGTTCTTCATCTTCTTTGTGAGAAACCTCTCCTGAACAGGTGAAAGTATAAGATCTCCGAACGGCTCAATGTCAGAGGGAGAACCTGAAGTTCTCTGCGCTTCGCTCGCGAGCTCTGCGATAGTCTGATGCGAGAAGACCTGCTTAGGCGTAATGCGAATGCCTTCCTTTGCCGCCCTTGAAATTATCTGTATGCTCAGTATCGAATCTCCTCCGAGTTCGAAGAAATTATCGTCCGCGCCGATTCCCTTCACTCCGAGAACATCTTCCCATATCTTAAGAAGCTTCTCTTCTACTGCTCCTTTTGCTTCCCTGAACTCAGACTGTTTGGCAATTCCGGTGTCGGGGTCCGGCAGTTTCTTCCTGTCAATCTTCCCGTTCGGCAACACCGGCAACGCGTCAAGTATGACGAAGTGTCCGGGCACCATGTACTCCGGAAGAAACTTCCTCAATCCGCTCTTCATTTCTCTTGCCGGATCTTCTAATGTCTCCGAAGGAATTATGTAAGCGGCAAGTATGTCTCGGCCCGCCGGATCTTTCCGAAGGTCAACGTATGCATCCTTTACGCCGTGCAACTCTTTGAGATGCGATTCGATCTCGCTCAGCTCAATTCTGTATCCTCTGAATTTTACCTGATGATCGATTCTGCCGAGATATTCTATCAAACCGTCCCTGTTGAATCTTGCTCTGTCGCCTGTCCTGTACAATCTTCGGCCGGTATTCAGAATATTGTCATCGATGAACTTCTCCTCTGTGAGTCCGGGATTGTTAAGATAGCCTAGAGCAATACCTTCACCTCCGAGCAGTAACTCTCCCGCGAGTCCGGGCGGCTGAAGCTGAAGCTTATCGTCAACCACTGCGGCTCTCATGTTGCTGATCGGCGTTCCTATCGGGATTGTCCTTGGCACATCACCGCGACTGCATTCATAGTATGTTGAGTCAATTGCCGCTTCCGTAGGCCCGTAGAGATTTACAAGACGTGAAGACAGCTTCGCAAATACGGAGTCGGCAAGATCCTTTGTGAGCGCCTCACCGCCGCTGAATACAAATTTAAGCGATGTGCATGAAGATACTTCCGGCTCTTCAATGAATAACTTCAGCAATGAGGGAACGAACTGAATATGCGTTACTCCCGACCCGGCAGTAAGCTTCACGAGATAGTCCGTATCCATGTGGCCCTCAGGCCTTGCAAGCACAAGCCTTCCGCCGTTCAACAGGGGCAGGTAGAATTCCCATACGGATGCATCGAAGCTGTAGGGAGTCTTCTGCAGAACACTGTCTGCGGATGTGAATTCTGCCGCCCCCTTCATCCATAGCATGTGATTAGCAAGCGCTCTGTGCGGCACCAATACTCCCTTTGGCTGTCCCGTGGAACCTGATGTGTAGATGACGTATGCGGTATCTTCCAGTGACCTGTCAACTGCCCCGGTGAACTTTGCTTCGGGAAGAGCATCAAATTCATCCGCAAAGAGAACTGCGGAATCATGTGTTCCGAATGTTCCAAGCTTCCTTTGTGTGATAAGCACCTGTGCATTTGAATTGCTTATCATGTAATCTATTCTGTCTGCGGGATAATCAGGATCGACCGGTATGTATGCGCCGCCTGCCTTCAGAACGCCGAGCATTGAGATCACCATTTCCGTGGACCTCTCAACGCAAACGGCCGCAAATGAACCTCTGCCGAATCCAATCGAGCTCAGCTTTGCGGCAAGCGCATCTGACCTTCGGTTCAGGAGTTCAAAGCTGAACTGCTTTCCTTCAAATTCCACTGCGGTATTTTCAGGAAACTCAAGCGCCGCTCTTTCGAACATCCTGTCGATCAGGTCTGTTTCCGGAAACTCACTTGAAGTATTGTTCCACTTGTTCAGTATCAGTTCACTTTCATCCTGCGTGATAAGCCTCAGACTTGAAATGCTTCTTCCTGCATCTTCCGCGATCTGTCTCAGCATGCATAGAAAATGCTCTGCCATTTCTTCCACAGTCTGCCTGTCGAACAGATCGGTGTTATACTTGAACGCCCCCGAGAACACTTCGCTTCCTTCGGCAAACTCTGCCGTGATATCGAACTGTCCTTCCTGCTGCCTGATGTGGTAAGGCCTGAGCTTCATTCCGGCCCAGTCTATCACGGCCTTGTCGTTGCCCGGGACAATGAGCTCCTGAAGCGGGGCATCGCCCTGCATTCTCTGCAGTCCGAAGAAGGTCTGAAAGACCGGGCTCCGCGACGGGTCACGACCGTGCATCAGTTTGTCAACGATCACCTGAAACGGGATGTCCTGATTGTCAATTGCATTCAGGATCTTTCTCTTAACGGATGACAATGCATCGGAAAAGCTCATTCCGCCTGAAAGGCGGACCCTTACGGTCAGGGGATTGATGAAGTAACCCATTACATTTTCGAAACCGGGAAAACCTCTTCCCGCGGCAGGTATTCCTGTCAGCACTTCATCATTGTCGGTGTGCTTGCGCAGGAAGATCAGGTAACAGGTGAGAAGCGTCGCAAACATTGTCGCACCTTGTTCCTTTGCAACTGCTCTCAGCTTTCCGGCAAGGTCTCCGTCTATCTCAAAATAAACGGTATCTCCGCTGAATGTCTGATTCAACTGTCTCTGCCGGTCAAAAGGAAGGTCAAGGTCCGGAAGCCGGCCTTCAAGTTCAGTCAGCCAATAATCTGTCTGCAGTTTGGCGACGCTTCCGCTGATGAACTCCTCCTGCAGTCTTACAAAATCGTGATAGTATTTTTCCGCCGGCAAAAGATTGTCGGATGCTCCTGTCAGTTCGGACTGGTAAAGCTGTGCAAGTTCGTCAAGCATTATCTCAAAAGACCTTCCGTCATTCGAGATGTGATGCAGATTGATCAGCAATACATGATCTTCATCGCCGCGTGTGAAAAGATATGTCCGCAGCACCTTCCCGTTCTCAAGGTCAAACGGCTCGCGGCTTTTTTCGATCACCAGCCGTTTGAGTTCATCTTCTCCAGCGCCTGACACATTCACAACCGTGAACGAGATTTCCATATAACCGTGAACTGTCTGTACCGGTTTGCCGTCATCGAGCCGGTAACTTGTCCGCAGAACGGTGTGCCTGTTCACCAGTTTCTGCAATGCCTTCCGCAGTGCATCTGGGTCAGTCTTTGAAATGATCCTTGCGGAAAATGAAACATTATAAGCCGGGCTTTCAGGGCTGTTCAGGTATAGGAAGTAAAGCGCCTTCTGTCCGTATGACATCGGGTAAACCGCACTTTCCTTGTTGGCTTTCTCGAGAAGCTGTTTTTTGAGAAGCTCCAGTTTCTCTGCGGCAGACATTCCGAGCTGGCCTTTGTCTATGCTCAGCGGCATCTCAGTTCATCTCCTTGAGAAGTTTGTCGAGTTCCTCTTCGGAGAGTTCGTCGAGGTTAGCAAGAATGTCACGGGCCTTGTCGCTTTCGGTCGGAGCTTTCGGAACCGCTGTTTCTTTCGAAGCGCTCAAGCCTGATCTGCTCATGAGTGTCGGGATCTGTTCCTTCAGTTCTTCCGAGAGACGATTAATGTCAGTTTCTTCCATGTATCTTACAAGGTTCAGATTGACGCCGAGTTCCAGATTGACCCTGTTCTTAAGCTCGATCGCCATGAGAGAATCAAGCCCCATACTGCTAAGGGGAATGTCCGGCTCTATGTCTTCCGGCTCAAGCCCCATTATCGATGAGATGAGATTTCTGAAATAATCCTGAAGAAGTGCTGACTGGTCTTTCACTTCGGTATGTGAAAGTTTTTCCGCGAGAGATTCCTTTGCCTTTTTCTTTGCTGAAGATGTTCCGTCACCGGCTTCTTCCGAGGTGAGTTCGCAGGTCAGTGAATTGCTGACGGCAGCGTTGTATCTGCTCCAGTTCACTTTGAACACACCCAGTTGCGGCATGTTCGTGTCAAACACTTTACGAAGTGCATCAATGCCCTCGCCGGGAGAGATCGTTTCTATGCCGGAGATCTTCTCCTGCCTGTCCGCCCCGCGTTCGGCGGCCGAGCCGATCTCGGACCACACGCCCCAGTTGATGCTCATCGAGTTCAATCCCTTTGAATGAATGTACCTGCTGAAAGAGTCGAGGAATGCGTTAGCGGCAGAGTGGTTTGACTGTCCCGCAGAACCAAGTACGGCTGCTATTGACGAATACATAACGAAGAACTGAAGGCCCGATTTCTTCGTTCGGTCATGAAGCAGAAGAGCGGATCTTACTTTCGGCTCAAATACTTTTCTGAATTTCTCTCCGGTTTGATTCATAACCACTGCGTCGTCAAGCAATCCGGCAGAGTGAATTATTCCTTTGATCTTGACTCCGCCTTCTTCCGCAATATCAAATATATCTTCAATGTCCTCAGGTTTGCTGACATCAGCTTTAACGTTAAACACACGGATCCTCCTCTCCGCAAGCTCATGCTTCAGCGCTTCTGCTTCGGGTGAAGTCCCGCGCCTTCCCGCAAGTATTATGTTCTTTGCACCGAGATCCGCAAGCATTCTTGCCGTCAGTAGTCCGATGCCGCTGAAACCTCCTGTGACGAGATATGCAAAGTTCTTCTTCGGATGGAAGTTGTGTCTGCCTGCAGGCACTGACTTCTCAATTCGGGCGGTCAGTTTCTTCCCGTTTCTGAATGCTGTGAACTTCTCATCGTCTTCCGAAAGCATCTCGTGCAATACAGTTGCCATTCCTGTTTCATTGTCGGCATCCGCAATTCTTGTTTTAAGCTCCGGATGTTCTAGGTCTATCACTTTGCACATGCCCCAAAGCGGCGATGCATGCAGTCCTTCAAGCCTGTCGTCGCTCACCGCGCCGATTGCATTTGATGTAACGACCCTCAGTCCGGCAGGAACACCGCTTTCCTTTATGCATTTTGTGATGTTGAGAAGCGCTGAAGAAGTCCATAGCGCTTCTTCATAGACTTCCCCGCCTGCCACCGCATTCCTGTTTCCCGCTATGTACACAACACACAGCGATCCTGCGCCGACGATTGCTTCTTCCTCAAAGAGCTCTTTCACTCCTTCCGGCGAACTCAGCGGCGCTTTGAACTCAGTGTCACTGATCCTTACGAACTCCGGAGAATCCACCGCAGTGACTGTTTCGCCGAACAAGCCAATGATCTCTTTTGTCATTTCCACATCCTGTTCGGTGTCGGAAATGATGACGTTCACTCTTCTCTTGTGTTCCGCATTTTCATTGTCTCTTTGCGCAATTATCACATTCTGTCCGGAATAGCATTTTCCGTCCTCATCTTCATGGGTCAGTGACGTGAAATTCTCGAATCCCGAATTCTCCATGACTCTCTTCCATTTCTCTTCGGAAAGAAGGGGATGTCCCTGTCTAACGTTGTCGGCAAATCTCCACCAGCCTTCCGTCATTCCGAAAGTGAGGTCTATCCATGCACGCTTAACAGTTGCTTCGTTTAGTATGAGAGCCCCGCCCTTTCTCAGAAGCTTTCTGATGTGAGCCAGGCTTTCCTTAACATCTTTGACCGCATGTATCACGTTGGAAGCAATTATCACATCAAAGCTCTCATCTGCAAATCCCTGAGAGGACGGGTCCTTTTCTATATCCAGGGTTCTGAACTCAACATCTTTCCTGTCTTTGAGCAGTTCCTTCGCCTTCTCAAAGAAGGAAGGTGAAATATCGGTGAATACATACTCTGTTCTGGACGGCCTCAGGTCTTTGAGCGCGTATATGCTTGTGCTTCCGGTTCCCGCGCCGAGTTCAAGCACTCTGAGTTTTCTTCCTCCGCTGAGAGACCGCTGAATGTTGTTGAGTGTTTTAGAAATGATCCTGTTCATCGTTTCAAATCCCGGTGAGTGCCTGTAAATGTTTCCCGCCGCGGTAAAGTCGCCGCCGGGAAAAAGCACTTCAAGCGCATCCGTCTCATCTGTCAGCACTTCCTTCAACCTCCTGCCGCATTGGATCACGAATGCTTGCTCATTTACTGCCGGATCATCGCTTGCTGCATCATTCGTAACGGGCACATTTTCAAGTAATGCTGCGGCATCTTCACTGAAACTAAGCCATCCGTCTGACACAACCGCAAGCTCTTTCTCAGTAAGTATCTCCAGCAGTCTTGCGAAAAGCTTTTCATGCTTCGGTGATACTCCGGCTTTGCGCCTGATCTCATCAATGCTGATCCTCGTTCCGCTGTTCACCTCTGTACCTGAAGAATGAAGCGCACTCAGTATGAAATGAGCCGCTGTTTCATCAAGCCTGTGTACAGATTCTGCATAGGCCATGAGTGACTTTCCGTCAGCAGAATGACGGAGGATCTTTTCGATGTCCCTGCCTGAAGGCACTGCTCTGCCGGGATCAAACGCGAGCTTCTTCACTTTGCTTTCCGGCAACTGCCTCCAGATGATCTGATAGAACATGTCACACTTGCCGGTTTCGGTTCCGGCGAAATTCTCTTTAGAAACTTCTGTTAATTTAAGTTTCTTTATCTCCGCGCAAAGAGTGCCGTCAGCATCTGCTATGAGTATGTCATACAACTCTGATCGGGATTTGGAAACGCCTGTCAAAGGTTCTGCCGTAATGGTGATCTCTCTTGACGGACTCTTGTAAAAAGTGATGCCCGCGACCGAAGAGGGGACATACACCGCCTTCCTATTACGCAGAAGCCCGGCAAGAGCGGCCTGAAATGCCATGTCAAGCAAAGCCGGATGGAGATGATATCCGTCAGCTCTTTCGCCTTCCTCAAGAGCCGCAACTGCCGTGACTGACTGCTTTTCAATCCGGATATCTTTTAGTCTTTCGAATGCTCCGGTATAGTCTATGCCTTCGCTTCTTGCATTCTGATAAAACTCACTGATGTCAATTGACTTGCCCCTGCCGGCATCAGTGTCTGCTGATGGTGTCTTTGATTTTGTGTTCGAAACTGATCTTGCCTTTGCAGTTGCATGCAATGTCCAGCTTGCGTTTGCGTTCAGCGATGAAATACCGATCTCACCTTTGCTTTTGTCGGTTTGCGTGAATATCGTCTGAATGTTTACCGGCTTGTCCTCTTCAAAGAAAAGGGCTTCGTGAAACTTCAGTGATTCAAGCTTGATGGAGGCATTGCTGAATGCCTCTGATGCCGCGGCAAGCATGAGTTCTGCAAATCCTGCGCCGGGAAAAACGGCCTTCCCGAACACTTTGTGCCCGCTCAGATAAGAAGGTTCACCCGTGCTGATCCTGCTGTTGTAGATGCTGAACTTCTTCGAGGATGTATTGGCTTTGTTTCCAAGGAGTTTGCTTCCGGAAGGAATGCCGTCCCCGAATGAAGCTCCGCCTTCGGCAACCCGGTCCGCGATCCAGTAGCTCTGCCTCTGAAA
>JAIBBK010000054.1 GCA_019694675.1 Ignavibacteria bacterium | reverse complement strand
TCCTTCATTGAAAACAAGCTCCTTATTCGTTATTTTAAGCGTTCAAAAAACAAATCTGACATGAACATACCAGAAGGACTGAAATATACGAAGGAACATGAATGGGTGAAGGAAGAGAACGGCATTTGTCTGGTTGGGATCACTGATTATGCACAGGGCGAGCTGGGAGACATAATTTACCTTGATGTTACCGCAGAACTCGGCGCAGAAGTGAAACAAGGCGATGTGGTCGGTTCAATTGAGGCCATTAAGACAGTATCGGAAGTATTCAGCCCGGTATCGGGAAAGATCGTCGAAGTCAATACGGCGATTAACGACAATCCTTCGGTGGTCAATACCGACCCGTACGTCGGAGGATGGATGCTGAAGATAGAGCCGGCTTCTGCCGGTGAATTTTCTTCACTTATGGATTCGGCCTCGTACAAGACGCTGGTCGGAGCCTGAACCTGAGGCATCAGAAACATCTGCTCTTTGAATTATGGAAAAGATAAACATTGCAAACCTCCGGGAAGGACGACATGAGTTTGAATTCACGCCTTCTGCAGAGGATCTGGAGCTGGGTGAAGTAAAATGCAAAGACCTGAACGTCAGACTAACGCTTGACAAGACTGCAAGCCAGATCATCGTAAGCGGCAAAGTCAGCGGTCAGTTTGAACTTATGTGCAATTGGTGTACTGAAGATTTCCGGTATCCGTTCAGCAAGGAGTTTCAGACAGCTTACAGATATGATTTTACCGGAGATGCAGTTGAAGGAGAAGATGATAATCTGAAATTCATTTCACCGAAGACGATCTACATTGACCTTCGGGATGACTTGCGGGATTTCATACTTCTTACTGTTCCAATGAGGGCGGTGCCCGGAGAGGATAACGGGATCTGCAAAGTTTGCGGAAGGAACATAAACGAATTCCTCAACCCGGAGCGGGAGCAGGAGATGAATCCTGTCTGGGAAAAATTAATAAAACTAAAGACAAAAGAATAACAATGCCAAATCCTAAACGAAGACATTCAAAGACAAGAGGCAGGAAGAGAAGGACTCATTACAAGGCCAGTGCGCCTGCGCTGATGAATTGCCCGAATTGCGGAGAGACAAAACAGGCTCACAAGGTTTGTTCTTCATGCGGTTTCTATGACGGCAGATCCGTTGCACTTCCCAAGAAGCAGTAAGCCCTTTCAGCCCACATTCCGAAGAAGGTTCAGTAATTCCTTTGAACTTTTTCACCGTGCAAAATGAAAAAGATTAGAATAGTTGTTGATGCGATGGGGGGAGATCTTGCTCCCCTCAACGACGTCGCCGGCGCAATCATTGCCGCCGAGGAGAAACCTTCCACCCTTGAGATCATACTCTGCGGAGATGAAAATAAGATAGAAGAAGAAATGCGCAGGCATAAGGTCAGGCTCGGCAATATTGAGATTGTTCACGCTCCTGAGTCAGTTACAATGGAAGATTCTCCAACCGAATCACTGCGGTCAAAACCAAACTCATCATTGAGCGTCGGGTTGAAGCTGGTAAGAGAAAAGAATGCGGAAGCGTTTGTCAGCGCCGGAAACACCGGCGCAGTGATGACTGCTGCAACACTGAAGCTGGGACGGCTCGAGGGTGTAGGCAGGCCGACCATTGGTTCGCAGTTTCCAACCGACAGGGGCACGACAATGGTCTTTGATGTCGGCGCTTCGGTTGACTGCAAGGCCCAGCACCTGCTCGAATTTGCAACAATGGGAAGCATATATATGAAGAACATCTACTCAATTGAATCACCGAGAGTGGCATTGCTCAGTGTTGGAGAAGAAAAAACAAAAGGAGACAACCTTACACTGGAGGCCCATGAACTTCTTTCCGCTTCAGCACTTAATTTCACAGGTAATGTTGAGGGAAGGGATATTCTGAACGGTAAGGCGGACATTGTTGTCTGCGACGGTTTCGTTGGAAACGTGATTCTGAAATTTGCCGAAAGCGTCCTTGAACTTCTTAAGAGCAAGTTCAGGAATTATGCATCGCAGGGATTTTTCAAGAAGCTCTGGGTAGGCATGATGTACGGCACTCTCAAGAACGTCATACTCAAGGACTTCGATTATCAGGAATACGGCGGCGTTCCGTTGCTTGGGGTAAACGGAGTGGTGATCATCGGCCACGGAAAATCTTCTCCGATAGCCATAAAGAACATGATCTACAAGGCAGAGGAAATGGTTGTTAAGGACGTCAACGGCAAGATAAGCAGGGAGCTTGAGAGAAAAGAGAATGTGAATTGACGCAGTCGAAAGCCGTAAATGTCGCATTGCACGAGCTTCCGGAGCCGGCAATGGGCTTTCTTTTAAGGCACATTGGTGCTATATTTGCAAAATTTTGAACGCAAGGATCATCTAAATGGCTAAACAGCAAACATTTGCCGATAAGGCAAGCAAGCTCGGAAAGAAATCAGAGCTCATTGTTATGTGTCCCGACACTAACAAGGAAACCAAAGTCATAAGCGTAAGGCTTGTTGACACGATAAAGACAGACAAGGGAACTTACAAGTTTCTTGACAGGAACATGAAAGTTTACGAGTCCACTTACAAACCATATAAACCGTAATCAGATAAATGTCAAAAGTATGCAAAGTGACCGGCAAGAAGCCTCTTACCGGAAATAATGTATCACATGCCAACAACAAGACCAAAAGGAAACAACTTCCGAATCTTCAGAAAAAGAGAGTCTGGATTGAAGATCAGAAGAAGTGGGTTACGGTCAGGGTTTCTGCCAGGGGATTAAAGACACTGGACAAAAAGGGCACAAAGATACTGGCTAATTGATGACAATTCCTTTTGAATCAAAAGGTAAGTGTCATAATTCCCACTCTTAACGAAGAGAAACTTGTTGAAAGACTTCTAAGGCAGTTCGATGAACAATTAAGGAAAAGTTTTGATATTGAACTCATTGTCAGCGACGGAGGAAGTGTTGACAGGACGATTGAAATATGTGAACGATATGCGGACAAAGTTGTAAAGAAGGACAATCGCTTTAAGCAGAACATCTCCCGGGGCCGAAATACAGGAGCCTGGCTGTCTCAGGGAGATGTTCTTATTTTTTTAAATGCTGATGTGATCATTGCCGATCCGCACTTCCTCATTGGAGAGGCCGTCAGGTCGGTCAGTGAGGGAAATGCAGCACTTGCGTGCAGGGTTCAGATATGCAAAGATGAGGAAAGAATTGGCGACAAGCTGTTTCACGGATTCTACAACAACTATGTGAGATTGATAAACAGGATTTGGATCGGGATGGGAAGAGGCGAATGCCACATTATCAGCAGAAAGGCGTTCTTTGAATCCGGAGGCTATGATGAAAGCCTTGCGGCAGGTGAAGACTTTGAACTGTATCACAGGTTGCGCAAGTACGGCAGGGTGATCTTCAGAAATGATCTGCTTGTCTATGAATCCCCGAGGCGTTACAGAAAGTACGGTTATGCAAGAGTATTTCTTGACTGGGCGGGCAATTCCCTGAGTGTTTTCTTTTTCAAGAAGTCAATTTCCAGTAACTGGGAAGCCGTCAGGTGAGATGAATTCAGTAATGGCTGTATGATGACCGGAGATACGGGGTTCTTCAGAGTTCTTTCAAAAAGTCAGGAGGCCGGAGTCAAGGCCAGGACGGGCATTGTGAGAACCGGCCACTCCGAATTTGAGACACCGGCATTTATGCCTGTGGGTACGCTTGGCACTGTGAAGGCTCTTGAGCAAAGGGAGCTGGATGAGATGGGTGCAGGAATAATTCTGGGAAACACTTATCATCTCTTTCTGAGGCCCGGTACGGAGATCCTGTCGAAGGCCGGCGGCCTTCACCGCTTCATGAACTGGAACAGGAGCATCCTTACTGACAGCGGCGGATTTCAGATCTTCAGTCTGGCAAAATTCAGGAAGATGAAGGAAGAGGGTGTGGAATTCTCTTCTCATCTGAGCGGCGACAAGTTCTTTCTTACACCCGAAAAGGTCATTGACATACAAAGAACGATCGGCTCGGACATCATGATGCCTCTTGATGAATGTCTTGCCGGAAATGAAGATAAGAGTGTGTTTGAAAAGTCAGTGAAACTTACAACACGCTGGGAGAAGAGATGCCTGAACCGGTTCAGGGAAACTGTTCCGTTGTATTCTCACAGGCAAATGCTTTTTTCGATATGTCAGGGTGGTGTTCACAAGGACCTGCGCCGGCAGAGCATAGAAGATCTTGCTCCTCTGGACTTTGACGGAAACGCAATAGGCGGCCTTGCTGTGGGTGAAGCGGCAGAAGCAATGTACGATACAGTTGACTTCTGCACAGATATTCTTCCTTCCGAAAAGCCAAGATACCTGATGGGAGTCGGCACGCCAACGGACCTTCTGGAATGTGTGGAGAGGGGAGTTGACATGTTTGACTGCGTTCTGCCGACAAGGAATGCAAGGCACGGCAAGCTTTTTACTTCGGGGGGAGAGATCAGCCTGAAGTCGGCAAAATTCAAAGATTGTTTTGAATCCCCTGATCCCGGAGTGAGTTCTTATACGTCAGACAATTTCACTCTTGCGTATCTAAGGCATTTGTTTATCAGCAACGAGATACTCGGCATACAGCTTGCAACGATCCACAATGTCGCGTTCTATCTGGCTTTGATGAAGAGAATCAGAAGGTCTGTTGCTGAAGGAAGATTCACAGAGTTCAAGAGAGACTTTTTGTCTGGCTACAAAAACGGAAAACCAAAATAAATTACCGAATACAAAATACAAAATGATGGATCAAATCGACATTGCGCCAATATTGCTTCAGCAGGGCCCGGGAGGCATGGAAAGCCTGCTTTCATCTTTGCTCCCGTTCTTGCTCATCATAGTTATCTTTTACTTTCTGATTATCAGACCTCAGCAGAAGAAGCAGAAAGAAAGACAGAAACTTCTTGACGCAATCAAGAAAGGCGACAAGGTGTTAACTGCCGGAGGAATACACGGTACCGTGGAAGGCATCGAAGACAACACACTGCTTATCAAGGTTTCTGAAGGAGTAAAGTTGAAATTTGAGAGGTCGGCTGTTACGACAATTTTCGGAGTCACTGATATTGACGCAAAAAAATAACCGCATTTACGGATAATGAAGAAGCGCAAGAACTCTCTTGACAGCATAGCCGACGCAGTTGCCGATTTCAGGAAAGGCAAAGTTGTAATAGTGGTGGATGACGAAGACAGGGAAAATGAAGGTGACATGATATACTCTGCGCAGAAGTCAACTCCTGAGCTTGTGAATTTCCTTGCTACAAACGGCAGGGGGCTCATCTGCGTTGCCATGGAGGATGAGAGACTCTCATCGCTTGAGCTGGGAATGATGACACCAAACAATACCGCGCTGCATGAGACTGCTTTCACTGTCAGCGTTGATTATTCTCACGGAACAACAACAGGCATTTCGGCTTCAGACAGAGACAAGACGGTCAAGTCGCTGATTGACAAGAAGACCAGGCCTGCCGATCTTGCAAGGCCCGGGCACATCTTTCCGCTCAGGTCCGCGCCGGGAGGCGTGCTGAGAAGGGCGGGGCACACGGAAGCGGCAGTTGACCTTGCCAAGCTTGCAGGCCACTACCCGGCAGGCGTACTTTGCGAAGTGCTGAAAGAGAACGGAGAAATGGCAAGGCTCACGGACCTGTATGAGATCGCTGAGAGATTCAAGCTCAGGATAATCTCAATCCAGGATCTGATCCAGTACAGACTGCAAAGCGAGAAACTTATCGAGAAACTGGTTGATGCAAGTCTTCCGAGCGAGTTCGGAAGTTTCAAGATTGTTCTTTTCAGAAGCAGGGTTGATAACAAGGAGCACATTGCGCTGATCAAAGGTTCAATAGACAGCACAAAGCCGGTGCTCGTGAGGGTGCATTCGGAGTGCCTTACAGGAGATGTTTTCGGTTCTCTGAGGTGCGACTGCAGGGCGCAATTACTGGAATCACTCAGAATCATAGACAGAAATAAGAAGGGCATACTTCTCTATATGAGGCAGGAGGGCAGGGGAATCGGGTTACACAACAAGCTGAAAGCATACAAGCTTCAGGAGAAAGGCCGTGATACGGTTGAGGCAAATCTTGAGCTTGGGTTTTCACCGGATCTCCGGGATTACGGCATAGGGGCGCAGATACTGAGAGAGCTTGGCGTGAGAAAAATGCGTCTGCTTACAAACAACCCCAAGAAGGTTGTCGGATTGAATGCCTACGGCATCGAGATCGTTGAAAGAGTACCGATCGAGATAAGGCCAAATGAAGTGAACGAAAGATACCTCGAAACCAAAAGAGATAAGCTGGGGCATTTGATCTTGTCCGGCCATGATCTCATACAGAATCAAACAAAGGTCAGCAGGAAACAAACAAACTTACACACAAAATGAAAGTATCAGAAATAATTTACCTTACCAAGTCACGACTTGTAGAGATAGAAAAAGAGCTTATTGAGCTGAAGACCGTAGGCAGAAGGAGGATTGCGGAAAAGATCGCTGAGGCGAGAGGCCACGGGGATCTGAGTGAGAATGCCGAGTACGATGCGGCCAAGGAAGCTCAAAGCCACCTTGAAATGAAGATAGGGAAGATGGAAGCGATGCTGAGCCGGGTAAAGGTTATTCATCCTGACGATATGCCTGAGGATGAAGTTTACATACTGTCCGTTGTAAGAGTGAGAGATCTCACGTCTGAAGAAGAGATCACTTTCACGCTTGTATCTCCTGAAGAAGCTGATTTTGAGCTGGACAAGATCTCAGTCACTTCTCCCATCGGAAATTCCCTTCTCGGAAAAAGGATCAATGACATTGTAGAGGTTCAGGTTCCGGCAGGAATCCTCAAGTATGAGATCGTATCTATTTCAAAGATTAGCTGAAGAGCATGAAGAATACAACTGCGTCTGATTTCAAGGTCGGGATATTTGTGTTTGCTGCACTTGCAATATTTGTCTTCACCTTGTTCTACACTAAGGGACTCAGCGTAAGCCTTTCCCTGAAGGAGTATGTTGTTTACTTTCCCAAGGTAAGCGGGTTGAATGAAGGCGATCCTGTAAATGTGAACGGCGTGAGAAAAGGCGAAGTGAAGAAGATTGAACTGGAGGGTGACTCGGTCAAGATCACATTTACAATCGGCAAAGAAATCAGAATAAGAAAAGACTACGAGATCTATGTCGCCGCCACAGAACTTACCGGCGGAAAGGTTCTGTATCTTGAACCGGGAAAGAGCAGTGAAATGCTTGCGGATAATGTGCCTCTGCACGGCGAAGCAACTGCGGACTTCGGAGCACTTATGAAATCGATGGATGAGATCACGGGCCAGGTGAAGACGCTGTTGACAGAGTTCGGAAAGTCAAATGAAAACATCAACAATGTGCTTACAAATGTGAACGGAATCGTAGGTGATGAAGGGCTTAAAGCCAATATAAGGACAACTGTGTCAAATCTTCAGACAGCTTCAAACAATCTCAACAGCCTGATCTCGGAAAGCAGAAACGGTATAAACGGATTGACAAGCAAGGCGGGAAACACGATGGGGAATATTGACAATGCAGTGAACGTAAACAGCGAAGAACTTCAGAAGACCATGACCGAGATAAGGACTCTCACTTCACAGGTAGATACTCTTGTCGGAAATCTTAACCTTGTTGTTACTGACCTTAAGAGCGACAGTTCATCGGTCGGGAAGCTTATCTATGACGATGAGTTCTACAGAAAAGTCAACAAAGCGCTTTCGGAAATAGAGAAACTTACAAAGAGCATCAGAACCGGCGGAGTCAAGATCAATTTATTTTAGATCGAAGCCCACATCAATTCTGTGAATTGACCCTATATTGCCGAGTGAATTGAATGAATAGTCAAATGAGTAATTCTCAATCGGCCTGAATCCTATTCCTGCGGAAAAGCCTGCAATGCCTATCGAACTTCCGGTTTTAAGATCCTGCCGTTCACTGTTGTTGTAACCCACTCGCAAGTCAACATTCTTGCTGATCTCGAACTCGCCGCCCACAGAAATATTGGCAAGCCTGTTCCAGAAGTCCTCTTCACCTGAAGCGAGATTATCGAACTCAAAGTAAACTCTCAAAGGCAGATGCTCAAGCTTTTTGCTTACACCTGCACGAAGGTCAATCGGCAGGTCCTCCGATACAGAACCGAACTTTGACAGCTGAGCACCGACATTCAGCAGGCTGACTCCGATATTCCACATCGAAGCGGGAATTATATATTGAATGCCGAGGTCTGCCGCGAGGGCCGTTGATGAAAATTCACCTATGTTTGAATAGATGAACTTCAGATTTGCCCCGTAATGGAAGTTGTCTTTGTAAACGTTAGAGTAGCCAACAAGAAGCGCCAGGTCATTTGAAGAGAATGTGCCTGTGGAAACGGAGTTCTCATCATACTGATCGAAACTGCCGTAATTCAGGTAAGAAATGCCTGCGCCAATATATCCGGAATTGCCGAGCTTCTGGCTGTAAGCCCCAAGGCCGCCGTTAATATCAAGAAGGTATTTGTTGAATCCGACCTTACCCTGCCTTTTTGTTATGGTGGATATGGCCGCCGGATTGTAGAAGATGGAATATGCATCATCCGCTGAAGAACTGAAACTTCCTCCGAGAGCGGAAGCCCTTGCTCCTGCATCGAGTTTGAGGAAACTGTAAACCGAACTTACCTGTGAATATGATGTGCCGCTCAGGAGCGCTATGATAAGCAGAACTTTTGTTACTGCCGCGTGGATTCTCAACTTTTGACTTGTTTGATTATGGGATCGTAAAGAGTGTCAGCAATTAACTTATTTTATTTCCGGTCAATAATATGTGAAACTGCCAAGAAATTCAACTGAATCAATATCCCCCGCCACAGGGATCAAGGTTGCAGGCAACACTCCTTTATTCAATATGAAACCCTCCTTCATCATTGCAGAGCCCGGTTTCGATGATGAGTAATTCCTTCACCTGAGAACGCGAAGGACCTTTTTCCATCCTCTTGCAGAATTGTTCGAGCTTTTCAGGATCGCCGCATGCCTGAATAAGGAGTGATCCGTCATATTCATTTCTCACGAATCCGGAGATTCCAAGATCACCTGCATTTCTGTAAGCGAAATATCTGAAACCGACTCCCTGCACCAGACCCGATATTCTTATCTTAAGAAGCTTCATTTGTGATATTTTCTTTGCCGAACAGTCCTGCTGTTTCGGATATGATAAGTCCAGTGATCATCACGATCACTGCAACAAGCTGACTGTTTGTCATGGTCTCTCCGAGGAGGAAATACGCAAAGACAGATGCGAAAACAGCCTCGAAGTTGTAAATGATTCCCGCCCTGAGAGGAGTGGTCTGCGGCTGATATTTCACCATCAGCACAAGGCTGAACAATGTTGATATGACAGATGTGAACATAAGATAAGCGAAAGATAGCAGTGAAATGTCCATCCGGATCTCACCGAACAGTGGTGTCTCAAACAAGATTGTGGAAACAAGCCCGAGCACCGTCATTGCCGCAAACTGGCCGAATGCCAGCTGAACAAACCCGATCCGTGCAGAGAACTTTGACAGATACACGATGTGAACGGCAAATGAGATTGCGCAGAAGACAGTGAGAATGTCTCCGAAGTTCATCTCGCCGATGTGCGCACCGGTGAACAGAAAAAGCCCTGTCAAGACAATTACGGCGCCTGCAATATTCTGCAGTCCGGGCCTGAGTCTGAGCACGAAGTATTGCGCAAAGGGAATGAAGATCAGATTTATTCCGGTAATGAATGCTGATTTGACAGCCGTTGTAAAGACCATTCCCACGGTCTGAAACAGATATCCGAGGTACAGAAGAACTCCGAGAATGAGTCCGTATTTCCATGACTGAAAATCGCGGAACTCGATCTGCTTTCGGAATATGATGACGAAAAGCACAAGAGTTATGAGGAACCTGACAAACACCAGCATCAGCGGGGAAAAATCTGCAAGCAGAATTTTAACCAGCGGGAATGACAGTCCCCACGTGACAGTGACAACAAGGAGCATCGCCTCGGCTTTATATTCCCGGAGGAGTTGGTTCTTTGAGAGCATCGGGTAGATTACACTTCGGCCGTCAGAGGCCGAAGCGCGACTTGTAGATTATGAATGCGCAGGCGAGGAGCCAGAAAAGCGAGTTGATAATGATGGGAAGGTCTTTGGTTACGATCTGAGTAGGGCTTTCGCCGAGATTCTTCTGATGAAGAAGATAAAGGTACCTGAAGATCCCGTAAATCACAAAAGGAGTTGTGTATATCAGCTTGTCGGTATGGAAAGACTGAAGTGCCTTTTCCGATACCGTATAAAGCGCATAAGAGATGATAGTCCCTGTTGCGGCTATGGTATTGAGCTGATCGGCGAACAGAATATCGTAGTCACTGAGCACCTTCCTCTGCTTTTCAAGATTTTCCTGATTCGGTCCTGAAAGCTCCGCCCGCCTTTTCGATATTCCGAGAAAGAGCGAGATGAAAATGGTGGTGATTATCATCCAGCTTGAAATGCTGACATCTATTGCTACAGCGCCTGCGATCACCCTCAGCATGAACCCGATTGAGATCGAAAAGACATCAAGCAGTACGATATTTTTGATCCTGAATGAGTAAAGCAGGTTGTTAACGAAGTATGCGATCACAACAACAGCAAACAGCACGCTTATGTAGAAGGCGAGGATGAGCGCTGCAAATACCATTATCACAAAAAGGACCTTGGCCTCCTTTATCTGAACATAGCCGGCTGCGATTGGGCGGTATCTCTTCTTCTTATGAACCCTGTCGGCTTCTACGTCAACAATGTCGTTAAGTATATAAACACTGCTTGAAATGCAGCAGAACGACACGAATGCAAGGATGTTCTGTATCAGAAGAGGAATGTCGAGCAGTTTCCCTGCGAACAGAATAGGCGCAAATACGAATAAGTTCTTTATCCACTGCTTCGGGCGAAGCAGTTCGATTATCTTAACGGCCTTCAAAAAGGAATCAGAAATTTGTTTTGTAAACCTTCATCTCCACGCCTCCGCAGATGGTATTGTGCTCGAGATATGCGCTTGTTACAAACTTCAGGTTTCGCTCATACCGGTCCAGATATTCCCTGAACCAGTGGTCATAAATAATAATATACTCAACATTATTTTTCTTTAACAGATAATTTAATGAATCGAGATTGTCATCCCAGTTATACTGCCTGTATCTCAGCACTTCCGGCGTCACGAGCCCTGCCATGTCAATCACACGGTTCTTGCTAATGAATGTAATTGCGCCGATGTCGTTCACCGCGATCGTCTTATCTCTGCCAACATTCTCCTTTACCCAGTGCCCCAGCGCCACCTGTTGATCGTTGATGTTCTGCGTATTCTTTCCTATGTAAAATGCAAACAGACCATAATAGAGCATTGAGAACAGCAAAACATACGCATACCTTGCGGGGCTCTTTAAGAAGAAAGTACGAATCCCTGAAAGCTTCCCTGAACCGAGGAATATTCCCAAAAAGTAGATCGAAGTGATGCTGACAAATGGTATCACGGGTATCATATATCTCATGTGATGCCTCCAGTTGGGAACAAGAAAGGATGAAACTAACGGAAGTCCGTAAACCCAGATGATAATCAGTGTGATCTCTCCTAATCTTCCGCCAATGAGACTTCGGAAATGCCTTAAGGAATACAGAAATCCCCCGATATACAGTAATCCGGTTATGAAATTGTCTCTGAAGAAGTATATGCAAACGATCCTGAGATAGTTTAGCCCCGGCAGATACTGAAGCTCTCCACCCTGTCCCTTGTATGTATTCGGGAAGATGTGTCCCGTGAGCGAATAGCTGAACCAGAAGTACGGGCCGGCTATAATGAGAAATGGAAATGCTGAGAGAATCAGCTTTGGTATCAGATCTTTAAGTTGTTTTACTTTAACGGAGTTAGATATCCGGATCAACGTAATGAATGAGATCAGCAACAAGCCTTCAGGCCTTGCGGAGGTGGCGAGTGCGGCTAGTATTGTAGTAATGTAGATCTCATTCTTCCGTTCTCTGAGGGCAATGAATGAATAAACGGCGGATAGGGTCAGGAAAGCAAACAGAGTTGTTTCCATACCCGATAATCCTGCCCAAACAAATCTTCCGGTGAAGACGGTCAGCAAAGTTGAAAGCAAAGAAGCCTGCTGAGGAGTCAGTCCGAGCTCAGCGATATGCCTGCCTGCCGGCTCAGAACCAAATACTTTAAGTGCAAGCCTGTAAGCTATCAGGCATGACAGCAGATGAAACAGACACGAGATAAATATCGAGTTGAGGATGTAATCGGATGAAAGAAAGGATGCACCGGCGAGGACTGCGACATAAAGAGGTGATGTTGTGCCTGCTGTAGGCTCTCCCACATTGTATTCGAAGAACCTGCCAGCGGCGAAGTTCTCTGCAAAACGAAAATGTATCCATGTATCGTCCAGCGGAACTCCCATCCTTCCGCCTGTTATATAGTATTCAGCCGAAAGATAGACCGCATAGCTGAACAAACAGGAGAGCAGGATTGCCGGAAGGAAGTATTTCTCTTTCAACTCCCTGCCCGGAAATACGGGTATTTCATCAGTGATAATTTGTGTGCGATGACTGATACAAGTCAGATGAATACCTTATGAATGCCGTATGTGAAAAGATCAGAATACTGCCTGCTCTTCGTAAACTCCGAAGACCTCTTTCAGCTCGCCGCACATCTCACCAAGCGTTACATACTTTCTTGCACAGTCCAGTACTCTCGGCATAAGGTTTGTACCGTCAACTGCAGATTTTCTCAATTCGGCAAGCGAATTTCTGACATCATCCGCGTTTCTTGAGGCCTTAAGCTCCCTGAGTCTTCTGACCTGCTTCTCTTCAACCTCCTTAGAGATGAGGAGTATCGGGATGTCGATCTTTTCGTCTTCCTCCACGAAGTCATTGACTCCTACAACGATCTTCTCCTTTTTATCCAGTTCCTGCTGATATCTGTAGGCGGCATCTGCGATCTCCCGCTGAAAGAAACCGTTCTCTATGCAGGCGATCACTCCGCCCTGAGAATCAATGAGGTCGAAATACTTTTCCGCCTCGGCTTCAATGTCATCCGTAAGTTTTTCCACATAGTAACTTCCCCCGAGCGGGTCTGCAACGTTTATCACGCCGTGTTCATAGGCAATTATCTGCTGTGTTCTCAGCGCGATCTTCACGGCTTTGTCAGAAGGAAGTGCGAGAGTTTCATCCATAGAATTCGTATGAAGGCTCTGCGTACCTCCAAGCACGGCGGCAAGAGCTTCAATTGCAGTGCGGACTATATTATTCTCAGGTTGTTGCGCCGTTAGCGAGCATCCCGCCGTTTGAGTGTGGAATCTCAGCGTCCACGATTTCGGGTTCTTCGCGCCGTATTTATTCTTCATGCGCTTTGCATAGATCCTTCTTGCGGCCCTGAACTTCGCAATCTCTTCAAAGAAATCAAGATGTGAATTGAAGAAGTGAGAGATCCTCGGAGCAAAATCATCGACGTTCATTCCTCTTTCAATACAGTGCTCAATGTATGCGAACCCGTCTGCAAGTGTGAAAGCAAGTTCCTGAGCAGCTGTTGAGCCGGCTTCACGTATATGATATCCGCTAACGCTTACAGGATTGAATTGCGGCACTTCCTTTGTGGAATACTCGATCATGTCAGTGATTATCCTCATGGATTCTTTCGGAGGATAGATATATTCCTTTTGGGCAATGTATTCTTTAAGTATGTCATTCTGCAAAGTGCCTCTTAACTTGCTGAACGGAACCCCCTGCTTCTCCGCCACCGCCAGGTAGAATGCATAAACCATAATGGCAGGGGAGTTGATGGTCATGGATGTCGAAACCTTATCGAGAGGAATGCCGTCAAACAGGATCTCCATATCCTGCAGAGAAGAGATTGCAACTCCGCAGATACCGACTTCGCCTTCAGAGAGAGGAGCATCGGAATCCCAGCCCATAAGTGTCGGCAGGTCAAAGGCGGTCGAAAGCCCGGTCTGCCCGTGCTCAAGCAGGTACTTGAATCGCTGATTCGTGTCTTCAGGAGTTCCGAATCCGGCGAACTGCCTCATAGTCCATATCTTTCCCCTGTACATATTATGATGGATTCCCCGTGTGTAAGGATATTCACCCGGATAACCGATCTCATTGTAGTAGTTCTGTTCCTTCACATCTTCCGGAGTATAGCAAATATCGAGTTTTCTTCCGCTGAGGGAAGTGAACTTCATTCCGTTTGTCTTCGCCTTTTCAGCGGCTTCCAGCCACTCGGCCTTCGAAACGCTTTTTTGCGGCTCTGAGGAATTGGTCATAAGAATTGGTATTTAAAAATTGGAGCAAATATAAGACAATCAGTCAGCAAAAGGTATTCATTTAGTCTTAAGATCAGGCAATCTTCTCTTCGATCAAATTTGGGGTTTGTGCCGGACTTCTTACATATTCATTGGATCTTCCCGGTTGTATCTTTCGCATGTTAAAATTGAATCTGGCCAGTGAGAAATACAAAACTAATAAAGACTCTTTCAACATTCTCGACTGAGGAAGCAAAGGATTTCAGAAGATTCGTTGATTCACCTTTTTTCAACAGGGAGGGGAAGTATGTTCTCAGATTTTACGATGAACTGATGAAGTATCATCCTTCATTTGATGATCTCCCTGTGCGCGAATCCCTGCATGCGGCAGTTTATGCCGGTAAAAAGTACGACGATGTCATTATCAGGAAGATGTCTTCGGTCCTCCAGAAACTGGCTGAAGATTTCATGTCCTATGAGGCATTCAGTAAGCTCGGTACTCAGAAAGAGCTTATCAGTTTGAAAAATTTCAGGGAGAGAGCTTTGAGTGACAGCTTTGAACTTAAGGTGAACGAATTGACTAAGGCGCTCGATGATCCTGCCGGCAGTATAGACCTGGAACATTACAGAAACAAGTTCAGGCTGGAAATTGAAAAGATCAATTATTTCATGGAGTCGAATTCCTTTGTTAAGGAGCAAAGAAAATCAATGGAAAATGTTCAGCTCCATGCGGTTTGCGACGGCCTAATGAACCTGCTTGATATTGCCTACAATATTCATGTAGGGCTCACAACGATGTTCGCCTCAGATTCAAACATAGCTCTTAAGCTTCTGGATCACACATCTGTTGAACCCTTTCTGAAAGAACTCAGTAAAGTTTCACCTAATGATCATGCCATAATTGAATTGTTCTATCTCCGGTACCTGAGCATGGTGAGCTTTGATGACCTGACCTATAAAAGGTTCAAAAGATCTGCCCTCAGGAACCTTGCATTATTTACCAGAGACAACAGGTTCACAATGATGGTAGCTTTGCAGAATTTCTGCATACGCAAATTTGTCTCCGGCGAGAGAAACTACGCGGTCGAATTGCATGATATCCACAAAGAAATGCTGAAGGGCGGCCTGCTTATCAATGAGAGGTCAGGTTTCATAAACCTCAGCAGTTACAGAAATATCATACTTACTGCAGTCAACCTCAGGAAGTTTGACTGGATGGATAAGTTCATAAATGAATACAGAGAGAGGTTGCTTCCGGATCAGAGGGAAAGCGTCACTGCATGGGCACGTTCAACAAGCCTCTATTCGCAAAAGAAGTTTGAGGAAGCGCTTGGCGAGCTTCACAAGGTGAAGAACGATCACTTTCTCACAAAGCATGATATAAGGATACTTCAGATGAAGATATATTATGAGCTAAGAGATTATGATTCCGCATTCTCAGCCGCAGATGCTTATAAGAAGATGGTTGAAAACGACAAAGTCACATCTGATCTGCACAGGAAGTCGAACCGGAACTTTGCTTCCTTTTACATCAGGTTGATAAGGTACGTGTCGGAAAACAGGTACAAGGATCTCGGATTTCTGAAGCATGAAATTGAAACGACACCCTGCAACTCAAAAGAGTGGTTTCTGGAAAGGCTTGAGAATGAAATAAGCAAAGCCCGGCCGCACGGAAAACCATGACGTACCGGGCTGCTGTTGCCGGAGACAACTATCAGCGTGCAGTCCTGAAACTGCTTTCGAAGTTCGTAGGGATTACATTTCCCTTCCCGTCCTTGTAAGAGCCTGATCCCTTCATAACTGCGCCGGTTTCCTTCAGCTCAAGCGTCCAGCTTGAAGAACCCTGGTTACTCCTGTCCTCAACTGAAAGAACGTTTCCTTCGATCTTACCCTTCCCGGTTGTAACGTTTCCGGGTCCGAAAATGTCGAACCACCAGGATGTGAAGTTTCCGTTTTGATCAACTGCCCAGATTCCCTTGCCTTCATACTTCACTGCAGGATTGTCTTTGGCCGCTGATGAAACATTGATCATAAGAAACTGATGGTTGAGGCCCCAGTTGATTTCAACATTGCTCTGTAACTCCATGCCGTTTCTGACCTCTGTGCCTTCGTACTTGCCCACAAGTCTTTCAAAGTAGCTGTTTGTGACAGGGGATGGCATCTGTGCCGGTGAAACGTTGAAGAAGATTGCGATTGCAAAGAGCGCCTTTGCGAAGATTGCGATTGTTTTCATTTTTTTTGTCTCCGTTTGGTTTGATTATTGAATGATGATGCAAATTACTTCCGCTTTCATGAATTCCCAAAGAAAGATTTCCCGAAATGTGAGGAAGCTCTTCCCTTGCAGTTTCAAGCCGCATTGAATTTACCTTGGCTTAAGATTGACTCCAAAGCTCTTCAGGAGGATCTTCGGATCTTTCAGAGTACTGTTCAACAGTTCAAGGGTTTCGGCGAATGCACGCGGGCCTGTTGAAATACCTGCGGCTGTTTGCACCTCAGTTCTATTGCCGCCTGCTCGTCCTTCAAAGTGTCCGTTCACGGCGGCTGGAATGAATGCAGTAGCCGTTGCTGTAATGAAGAGCAGTGCGAAGATCAGATTGATTCCGGATTTCATGTCAGTATAAGTTTTGATTTTTGTTTAACGAATTAAGCAAAAATGGGAAAAGATCTTTGCGCTGACAAAGAAAGTTTTTATGATTTGTGAGGATGTATGCAAAACTGCGGAGTGACAGTTGTGCGTTTGTGGAGTGGTCTGAAGTTGGAGTTAAACGATTGAAGATGACGGTTGGGAAGTGACCGGATCAAATATCCGCCAAGGGTTCCAAAAATTCAAATAAGCAAACTGAAGTTTAGCTCTTTTGAGAAAATGCCCTTCTGCCAATTGACAGAAGGGCAATCAGTTTATGCAAGTATTATTATGGATTGTTGAGATGCCATTTACCGTACTTCAAGGACATCCGGCAAAATGATCTGTTTAAGATCCGGCAATGATGCTATTGCTCAGTTCTTTCCGCCTAGGAGTCCTCCAAGAAGGTCTCCAAGGTTTCCCATTGACGAGCCTTGTTGCTGCTGCTGTTGCTGCTGGCCGCCGCCGAGGAATCCTGCAATATCGTCAAGTATGTTGCCGTCTCCGTTCTGATCAAGGAACGAGGCAAATCCTGTTGACCCTTCGGGATTTGAATCCCTCTGCTTCGTCAGGTATCCGAGAATCAGCGGAGCAACAAGCGGAATGATCTTCATTGCCGTACTCATGTTCAGTCCGAATTTCTCTGAAAGAGTATTTGTAAGCTGTGATCCGGAATTGCCAAGCAATCCGCCAAGGTCCGGGTCGCCGTCTTCCTGTGACCTCTGTCCGACAAGCCCTCCTATGTCATTGAGTACATCGGGGTTTCCGTATTTGTTCAGAATATGGTCAACCCTTTCCTGACCGCCGAAATTTGTGCTCTGGTTTTTGAGTCCCCCAAGGATCATTGGTGCAATAACGGGAATTGCCTGACTGATGATGTTAGGATCAATGCCCAGCGTGTTGCCGATCTGCTTTGAAGCGTCCCCTCCGATGTTGTTCAGGAAGTCGCTGATGAAGTCTGACATTATTGTATTTGTTTTATTGTTGGATTCTTATTGTAGTCTGTTCGATCTTTTCTCTGCCATTCTTATGAATTCTATTATCTCAACAGGTATTGGATAACCATCGCGGAACTCAAGAAATGCAACATGCAAGTGCGTCTTGCCCTGAGGCATAACTGCCTTGCGTCCCGTCCTTCCCACCTCACCGATCTTGTCACCGGCGTTTACGATCATGCCGGGAAACACATCAACTTCTGACAAGTGAGAATAGTAAAACAGCCCGTTGTTAGTTACATCATAGATCTTCACATACCTTCCCCCTCTCAGTGTGGAACCGGGCTTCCATGATGAGTCTATTGCCGTAACCACCCCGCTGCTCATGCTCACGACATCAACCGGCTTTCCTGTTGAATCATCCAGAAGGTCCTTGTTGCTGTCAAGTATCATAATATCGTGGGCAGGATGTCCCTTTGAATTGCTGCCCTGAAAATAGTCATACTCACCGAGCCGGAAATCATTTCCGCCGTCTCTGTAGGTAATCTCAGAATAGTTGGCAAGGGGAAAGGCCCAGTCTTCTTTTTTCACGGACATGCCGCCCATTTTGTAAAAGTACCGCCTGAGTGGCGGCAGATAACTCTTTAGCAGTTCCTGAGCTTCCTCTTTGTCTATGCTTCCGTTTACGATCTTCCTGTCCGTCTCATCAAACATGAATGCGGTGAGCGGGGATGTGTCGTGCTGTGATTCTGCTGTGTCCGGAAGAACTGAGCACGCAATCAGCATTAGCAGTACTATTCTCCGAATCTCCTTAATTCCGTTCAACGGATCTCACTTTTTCTTAGCCATAAGGTTCAGGGCACTTCCGTGGTTGAACCACTCGATCTGCTGAGCATTCATTGTGTGGTTCAGCACTACTTCTTCACTGCTACCGTCCGAATGTATGATCCTCATCTTAACCTTCGAACCCGGAGCAAGATCCGAAACATCAATGTCCACCACATCATCCTCCTTTATCTTGTCATAGTCACCGGGATCTGCAAAAGTCAGCGGAAGCATGCCTTGTTTCTTGAGATTCGTTTCGTGAATTCTGGCAAAAGACTTCACGACTATTGCCTTTCCTCCCATGAACCTCGGTTCCATTGCCGCATGTTCTCTTGACGAACCCTCGCCGTAATTTTCTTCTCCTACAACGATCCAGCCGATTCCCGAATGCTTATAATCCTTTGCCGTCTTGGGAACTTCTTCAAACTTTCCACTTAGATGATTCTTTACCGAGTTCATCTTGTCGTTAAAGGAGTTAACCGCACCGATGAACATGTTTCCCGAAATATTGCTCAAATGGCCCCTGTACTTGAGCCACGGGCCGGCCATTGAGATATGGTCGGTTGTGCATTTCCCTTTTGCCTTGAGAAGTATCCTCATTCCCTTGAAGTCCTTGTCCTTCACAGGCGACTTGAACGGCTCCAGTTTTTCCAGTCTCATACTTTCGGGATGAATGATGACTTCCACAGAAGATCCGTCTGAGGCGGGAGCAATGTATCCGCTTTCGCCGGTAATGAATCCTCTGTCCGGAAGTTCGTTTCCTGCAGGTGCATCAAGTTTCACCTGTTCTCCGCTTTCGTTGGTCAGAAAATCCGTGAGAGGATCGAATGTGAGTTTTCCTGCTATTGCCAAAGCTGTTACGATCTCGGGAGACGCAACGAACGCATGCGTAGCCGAATTGCCGTCATTTCTTTTTGAGAAATTTCTGTTATAGGAAGTGATGATAGAATTCTTCTCTCCGTCCTTCACATCATGCCGTTTCCATTGCCCTATGCAAGGGCCGCAGGCGTTTGCAAGCACAAGCCCTCCCACCTTCTCAAAGATCTCGAGCTGTCCGTCTCTTTCTATGGTTGCGCGAATCTGTTCAGAGCCAGGGGTTATTGTAAACTCGGACTTGGCTTTAAGTCCTTTTGCAAGGGCCTGGCCGGCTACGGAAGCCGAACGCTCCATGTCTTCATAAGAAGAATTTGTGCAACTTCCGATCAGCGCAACTTTGAGCTCCTCGGGGTAGCCGTTCTCCTTCACGGCGTTCTTGAATTTTGAGATAGGCCATGCGAGGTCCGGCGTGAAAGGCCCGTTCACATGCGGCTCAAGAGTTGACAGGTCAATCTCAATTACCTCGTCATAATATTTTTCACTTCCTTCATCAGCCTTGAGAAGCCCGCTTATTGCATCTGCCATGTCTGCAATTTCTTTTCTGCCGGTGACTGACAGATATTTGGCCATGCGTGAATCGTATGGGAAGAGGGAAGTAGTAGCCCCGATCTCTGCGCCCATATTGCAGATAGTGCCTTTTCCGGTCGCAGAAATGCCTGAAGTGCCTTCGCCGAAATACTCTACAATAGCGCCGGTTCCTCCTTTCACGGTAAGAATGCCAGCAAGCTTGAGTATAACATCTTTTGGGGATGTCCAGCCTGACATCCTGCCTGAAAGCTTAACTCCGATGAGTTTCGGAAATTTAAGTTCCCACGGCATGCCGGCCATAACATCAACAGCATCCGCACCGCCGACTCCTATAGCGATCATTCCGAGCCCTCCGGCATTGGGCGTGTGAGAGTCAGTGCCTATCATCATGCCGCCCGGAAATGCATAGTTCTCAAGAACCACCTGATGAATGATGCCGGCGCCGGGTTTCCAGAAGCCGATCCCGTATTTGTTTGATACACTTGCCAGAAAATCATAGACCTCCTTGTTGTCGCCGTATGCTCTGAGCAGGTCGTTCTTTGCACCAACCTCAGCTTCGATAAGGTGGTCGCAATGCACTGTGGAAGGCACGGCCACTTTCGGAATTCCCGCAGACATGAACTGCAGAAGAGCCATTTGAGCTGTTGCATCCTGCATCGCCACTCTGTCCGGCCTGAAGTCAACGAAATCTTCTCCGCGCCTGAATTCTTTGCTGACCGGATTCCAAAGATGGGCATAAAGTACTTTTTCAGCATATGTCATTGGCCGTGAAAGTACCTTTGAAGCCGCTTCCACTTTCTCTTTGTAACCGGAATAAACATTCTTTATCAGATCTAGATCAAAGATCATTGCTGTTTCTCTCCTTTATCTGTTTTGTTGTTCGAAAGTATTTGGTCAATTGTGATTTGCTTATCGGGATATTTGAACTTCAGAAACAATCCGGCAACCGCCCTTACATCCTTCTCACAATACTCCTTGATCTTTTCCACATTGTCCTCGAGCCAGTAAACCTTCCAGACATCTTTTCCTTCCATCTTGTCTTTGGGTGTCGGAATTCCGAAACATGTTACGAGCAGTTCAAGCGAAGTGTAGCTTTTGTAATCACCGAATTTCCAAAGCTCCATTGTATCAATCAGGTTCACTTCCCACGGCTTCTTTCCTGCATTGTCAAGCAACGGAGGAATCGGGAGTGAATTGATGAGGCATCTCCTTGCAATATAAGGGTAATCAAATTCCTTTCCGTTGTGTGCGCACATTGAACTAATGAAGAACTCACCGTTCGCGTCCGCCTTCGGTTTTGAAAGAAATGAGATGAAATCCTCCAGCAGTGTTCTTTCGTCATGCCCGTAAAATGATATCTCATTGAACAGACCATCGGCAAAGTAGGCGACTGATATGCAGACGATCTTTCCGAACTCCGCATAAATACCCGCACGGTCATACAGCTCCTCAGGTGTCTTGCCTTCTCTTTCCGCAGTTGCTTTGATTTTTTTGCTCCAGAGTTCCTTCCGCAGTTCGTCAAGCCCGGAGTAATCGGGTTGTTGGGGAACTGTTTCAACATCAAGGAACAGCATGCCTCTCCAGTCAATGTTATTCAGCATAGTTGTCAGGTTTGATTTTGCAAATATGTTTGCGAGATTCTGTTATCATCGTCATCTTTATGAACAGTCGTTTAAGCAAGCAGAAGGGCATCAATTTTCTGAATGTCACCGGCGGGAAGACTGCATGCGCGGTTCCTGCATACGTAAACCGAATCCTCATACTTGCTTCCGGTGATCTTCGCCAAAAAAGGAAACAACTTCTCCGTCTCACTGTCGGCGCACAGGAGAACGCTGTTTGGCAGATAAAGCGAACGAATATGATCTGCGAGTTCTTTTGCCTTGCCTGACCTTGCATCTCCGCTCACAATTATCTCCTGAGGGCCTTCTGCAAGGAACCTCACCGCATTCAGCATTGCAGGACTTGAGAAAGGCATTGTCCTGAGATCAGCGGCAAACAGTCTCAGAGACCTTTCTGCAATTTCCGTAAACTCCGCATTTCCAGTCATTGCCGCAAGTCTCAGCAGATTCATGATCTGAACGGCATTTCCGGATGGCTCCGCGCCGTCATAAGTCTCTTTGGTCCTGATAATGAGATCCGTTTCATCCGGCCCTGCATCATAGAAGCCCGCATTCACCTCATCATAAAATGTACCGAGTACAGTACTGTTGAACTTGAGCGCAAGTGTAAGATAGCCGGCATTGAATGTTGATTCATACAGCCTAATCAGTGCTTCGATGAAGAACGCATAATCTTCAAGAGTTCCCGAGAATCTCGCTTCACCGTCTTTGTATCTGTGAAGCAGTTGATCACGGTCATTTCCCTGAGTCAGATTTGTCAGGATAAATTGCGCAGTCTTTTCTGCGGCATTAATGTATTCAATTTTTCCGGTTGCGCCGAAAAGTGTACAAAGGCCGGATATTGCCAGTGAGTTCCAGCTTGTAAGGATCTTGTCATCCAGCGATGGTGCGGGGCGCTCACTTCTTATCGCAGCGAGTTTGCCGTTTGACAATGAGATCAGTTCTGCAGTTTCCTCAGTGGTCATTCCGAACTTCTTTGCAGTGTCAAAAAGGTCATGCGATATGTACAGCACGTTCTTCCTGCCGAACACTTCATGCGGATCGTGAATTGTATTGCCGTGAGCTTCAATGCCGTAATGGTAGCAGTAGATCCTTGACACCTCCACTCCGAGTGCGTCATCAATTTCCTGCTTAAGCCAGAGGTAATACGCACCCTCTTCTTTCTTTCCCGGCTCGTCGGCAGA
Organism: Ignavibacteria bacterium; assembly: GCA_019694675.1. GTDB lineage: Bacteria > Bacteroidota > Ignavibacteria > Tepidaquicellales > Tepidaquicellaceae > JADJAH01. Next base: position 7,696 of record JAIBBK010000054.1, on the reverse strand, counting down.
CACCGCACTTTCTGCATCCTCTGCCGAAAAGAAAGCACCCTCAGGCGAGAGAAGATTGGTCATCATATACGCGGCGGTCTTCTCGGCAACTGAAAGGAAGAATATGTTTTTTGTTACCTTGTATGAATTTGAATATACGGTGATAAGTTGAGCCTGATCATAGAGCATTTTCTCAAAGTGAGGAACACGCCAGTACATATCCACCGAGTATCTGTGAAATCCCTTGCCGAGATGATCAAAAGTGCCGCCTTCATACATTTTCTTCAGCGTGTGCAGGGTCATGTCTAGTGCGGGAAATTCCTTGTTGCACTGATAGAGGTTCAGCAGGTAGTCCAATCCGGACGGCCTCGGAAACTTGTTGCCCGAGCCGAATCCGCCGTTCTCAGGATCATATGCCTGCTCAAATCTTGTCAGCGCATTGCTGAAAAGAGACAGAGTTACCTCTTCGCTGATGCCGTTCGATTCACCCAGCCTTGCATTAAGAGCGCTGACAATCTTGTCTCCGCTTTGCAGTACCTCATCCTTCTTGCTGAGCCAGATCTTGTTTATCTCTCCGATAACATCTTCAAAGCCGGCCCTTCCGTATTTAGACTTCGGCGGAATGTATGTGGCGGCGTAGAACGGTTTGAGCTCTGGTGTAAGGAACAGGCTCATCGGCCATCCGCCGCTGCCTGTAATTGCCTGAAGCACGGTCATGTAAACTCTGTCAACGTCCGGCCTTTCTTCCCTGTCAACTTTTATATTGACGAAGTACCGGTTCATCAGGGCGGCTATCTCAGCATTTTCAAACACCTCACGTTCCATCACATGGCACCAGTAGCAAGTTGAGTATCCGACAGACAAAAAGATCGGCTTATCCTCTTTCTTCGCTATTTCAAATGACTCTCTTGACCAGGGATGCCAGTCAACGGGATTGTATGCGTGCTGAAGCAGGTACGGGCTCTTTTCATTGATCAGCTTGTTTGGGGCGGAAGTGTTTGTCTGCATATTACGAGCAAGTGAAGGTAGTAATTGCTAAATGAGAATATAGCTAATTTCGATTTTTATTTAAACGGGATTTTTGATTTAGGCGGATAATTTACCGTCAATGCTGTCCAAAACATTTTCATAAAGAAGAGAAAGTTATGAAAACAAATCGATATTAAACACTTTTCCGAATGTCGCAGGAACAAGCCGCCTCAGCATAATTGCCGTTAAGAAATTGTGAGCGAAGGCGTGAGCGAGAATTTCCTGTTTGACGAACCCAAACGAATCATTCGTTTGGGTGAGGAGTTGAAATTCTCGCAGCCTGAGCGAGCAATTTCAGGCAATTATGCTGCAGCGGGCGATTTTTCTTTGGAGCTTTCTTTTGATCGTTCAAAAGAAAGCGGTTAACTTTCTGCGGATAGAATCCCCGCTGCAAACGGCAATCGTAAGCAAATCGTTTTGGACAAGAATGATTTACTGTAGTGATCGGCAAAGTCTGATGACGCGGCTGTGCCTGCAAATGAAGAGGGGAGCGAATCCAGTTTCCGCTCCCCTGAAATTATACTATGACTCCGTTGAAGTATGAATCAGTCGTCCTTCAGTTTGAATGTCCCGATACCGTTCTGCTTCAGGTCCTTTACAGTCGGGTTGCCTTTGCATCTTATGTTGCCTGCACCTTCGATCTCCGGATAAATGAGACCTGTGACGTAAACACTTGCATTGCCCACGCCGCTGCTCTTTATCTTGAGAGTTTTGATGGCCATGTCCTCTGCTTTCACGTTCCCGACACCCGAGATAAGGAAATCGCCCTGGTCTGCACTTCCTTCAAGCTTAATGTTGCCAACAGAAGCCATTTCAAGTACAAGTTTGCCTGCATCCATATCCAGCTTAATATTGCCAACTCCGTTTGATTCAATTTTGAGGTCGCCTAAGGACAGCTTACCCTGTGATGAAATGTTTCCGACCCCGTTGTTTGAAATTGTACTGAGGTTCCTGAGTGTAACATGGACTTCCATCTTCGTTGTATTCCTGATGTTAACATCTTCATTTGTTTCAATAAGCAGTGTGCCGCCGCTAACAACCGGTTTAAGGTACTGCTGAAGATTCTCGTCAGTTTCAATCACCACTTTCTCTTCTGTGCCCTGAGAAAGAACTGTATTGAAAATGCCGTTAAGCTCGATCTTGTCAAAGGACCCTACGTTATAGGTTCTCTTTGAAACGGTTCCGTTGCCTTTCACAGACTGTGCGCCCGCGCTGCTGAAAGAAATTAACAACATGACAGGAAGAATTGCCGTTAAAAGAATTTGTGTTTTCATGGCCAAAGGTTTTTCCCTGATTAACGGAATTCATCAAAGTAAGTTTCAGAGGGTTGCCTTTGACGGAAATGAGCGTAAACTAGTTCCTGTTCTTGAAATTTGATATTCGCATATCGAGGAATGTCTCAAAATCAAAATCATCGAAATCATTTATCTTCTCAAACATCTCCTCTGCGGCTTTTCTGTTGCCTCCTTCGTAATACATCTTACCGAGTTCAAAGTATGAATGAGGAACAAGCCATGTTTCTGTTTCGGGTTCAAGCTTAAGGCAAAGCCGGAATTGTTCTTCGGCTTTCTTCTTCTCGCCCTTGTAACTGTAAGCAAGCCCAAGATTGTAATGAATGCGAATCTTGTCGTCATCCGTACCGCTTTTAAGATGTTCATTATTTCTCATCAATGTCTCATACTTTTCTATGGCATCATCCAAATTGCCTGATTCGCGCAAATTCAGTCCGTTGATCATATCCTTGTCAAACTGCCTGAGCGGAGATGCTATTCTCTCCTGCGCATATCTGTAAAAGAACTTGTCCACTTCGCCGTCTCTCTCATTTATGAAATCACTTCGTACCTTTTTGTATGTGTCTACTGCCCGGGGACGGTCTCCGAGAAGTTCATATGATATGCCCATGGTGAACATGTGAACATTGAGCCTGTCGCCTTGATTTGCAAATCTCATGAATGTCTCGAGATACTGTGCCGCCTTGCCGAACTCGCTAAGCCGGAAGTATGCATTACCCAAGACCGCACTGGCCGATTTGGTGATTTCATCTCTGAAGGACTGTGTGTTCATGCTGAGAGCGGTATTGGCTTCTTCTATCGCTTCATTTGTCTTGCCCGACTGCAGAAGAAGGCTTGAATGAAAAACCCTGAAGACGGAGCTTTGAGGATAATCAGCAACAAGCTGAGCCGAAAGTTCAACAGCTCTGTTGTCATTCTGTTCGCGTTCATCAAGCGAGAATATTGACAGAAATACCTTCGAATCAACTCTTGTGAATTTACCCTTTGCCATTGAATTGCGCAGAAGTTCAACACCGTTTCTTATATCGCCGTCAAAGCCTATGAGCGACAGGAGCCATTTAAACTTATCCGGAACGAATCCCAGGGCGATCTTGTACAATCCGAGCCCCATATACGCGTCATAATAATCAGGCTTCAGCTTTACAAGCTCATTAAGTGTCCTGTAGCCGGAATTGCCGTCGGAAGCGGCTTCAAGAAGGTTCTTGTTTAAGCTGAGCATCAGCAATGACCTGTAACTGTGAGACATTCCCTTGTAATACATAGCGTCGAAATTCCTCTCGTCCTTTTCAAGTATTTTATCGGCCTTTTCGATCACGTCAGATGATTGTTTAAGAAACTTGTTGAACGGTTCATCCTTTCTTGAAGGAAGCGCATCATAAAAGGAAAGAAGTGATTCATAAAAATAGCCGCTCAGTTCATTTGGATATGCCGACTGTATGCTCCTGAATTTTCTTTCCGCATCATCGAATCTGAGGTTGTAAACATCTTCGAGGCCTGACATGATATCACCTTCGAGCGAACCCGCGGTGGCCGAAGTTTGTACTGTGCCAAACAGGATCAGTAAGAGAGTTATTACGCTTTTCTTCATTAATATTTTAAGTGAAATTTTACGACTTAACTGACTTGCAGAGGAATGCGTTCCAATCAGTTGTCAGCTTATATGCTGACATGCATCGGCAGTTTTCCTGGCATCTTTAGCTTTCTTTTAGAAACAGATTGACTTATATTTGCCACTTAACTGAATGCGGAATATGCCCAAAATAATTTTCGAAATAAATTACAACATTATACCCGGAAAGAAGGAAGGTTACCTGTCAACCATTGAGGAGCTCAAAGGGAGGATAAGGGAAACAGGGCTTGACTATTCGGTATTTGAAAGCAAGAAGGACCCGGAAAACTTCACCGAGATGTATGTTTGCAAGGATGAGCAGGAGTTTGAAGCGCTTGAAGACAATCAAAGCGATGAGACGATCCAACTGACTCAAAAGCTTTTTGATGAGTACATCAAAGACAATAAGGTCACATACTCGACGAAGTACGAGGTTTGACCCTTAAGGCGAGGAGGAGATTTTTGAGAGTAGCTGATTTTCCGGCTACTCTTTTTTTGTTAATTAACGGCAAACCGCGTTCGCAGTAATGAACAAGGCAATGTCAAATGTCCAAAAAGGCATTTCCGGAATTGACTTCGCAAAGAGCCCCGCAGTGAGGCTTGTAATTGCGCTTGCCACTTTCTTTTTGCTCTTTTGGATGCTTCCGCGGTATGAGAACATAGAGTCGAAATACGAAGTAGGCGCAGTATGGTCCGCAGAGGATCTTATAGCGCCTTTTTCATTTCCCATTTACAAAGACGAGATTGACTATGAAAAGGAAAAGCAGGATGTCCTGAAGAATCTCGCACCGGTATTTGACAGAGTGCCCGCAGAGAACAGCGCTTCCGACACTCTTGCCATGCTCAGGTCGGGTGTGATGAAGGTGCTGGAATCGGCAAGCGAACTGGAAAGATCGGGCAACGGATTTGTGAATTCAGAGTCTCTCGACTCACTGAAATCACTTGTGCCTGTGAAGTTGTCATTTCCCGAATGGGAAATCCTTCATGTAATATATAAGCAGTCTCCGGCAGACCTTGATACGTATTTCAATTCTCTGCAAAGTGCGGCTCAGGAAATCTCCGGGCTAAATATTGTTGATCTTGAGAAATCAATGATCCGTGCGGGCAAGCTTTCGGTCAAAGAATCCGGCAACAAGCTTCAGCAGGTAATTGATACAGAAAAGATCTACGACACGGACGGTGCGGCAAGACTTGTATCAAGTTCACTGCCGCTTGATTCTAATCTCAGAGACATTGCATTCAGAACAGTCAGGTTTCTCGCCAAGCCAAACCTGATCTATAACGCCGAACTTTCGGAGCTCGAAAAGCAGAACAGAATAGATCAGATCCCAAAGACCATAGGTATTGTGAGGGAGAATGAAAGGATAATCAGCAAGCATGATCCCGTCAACAGGATAACAAAAATGAAGCTCGACTCATACAAGAGAGTCAGGCTTGAAAAGATCGGCGTGCAGGATATGCTTCTTCAGCAGATCGGTAAGCTGCTCACGGTGTTTGTTCTGCTCATGGTGCTCGGGTTCTTTCTTTATTACATTCGGCCGAATGTCTATAATGATAATCTCAAACTCCTGATACTTGCATCCCTGATACTGGTTGAGGGCTTTCTGGCATTCATCAGTCTAAAGCTGAACACGCCCGCGCCGGTTGAACTTCTCATATTTGTGCCGGTGGCCTCCATACTCCTTACGATCATATTCGATTCAAGACTTGCATTCTATACTGTAACGATCACCTGTTTCTTCATTGCGGTGATCAGGGGAGGGGACTTCTCTGTTGCATTCATTTCATTCTGCGGCTCAGTGCTGGCGATCTTCAGTGAAAGGGATATCAAGAACAGGTCGCAGATATTCAGGTCGTTCTTCTTCATACTTATCGGTTATACTTTGTCCATACTCGCGGTGAACCTTGTGAAGATTGACGATACTCAGAAGATATTCACAAAGCTGTTGTTCGGCGGCATCAATGCAGTCATGTCTCCTGTCATTGCGTTCGGACTGCTGATCTTCTACGAGAAGGTGTTCAGAGTCACAACTGACCTTACGCTTCTTGAGCTTACAGATTTCAACCATCCTCTGCTTAAGGAATTATCTTCAAAAGCGCCGGGAACATTTCATCACAGCATCATTATGGGAAACCTCTCGGAGGCGGCGGCGGAATCTATTGGCGCAAACAGCATACTTGCAAGGGTAGGCTGTTACTATCACGATATCGGCAAGATGCTGAAGCCGCAGTACTTCATAGAAAATCAGCTTGACATGAACAACAAGCATAATGAACTGAATCCGAATATGAGTACGAAGATCATCATCTCTCATGTGAAGGACGGCATTGAGCTTGCCAGAAAGCACCGGCTCCCTCAGCAGATCATTGATTTCATTCCCATGCATCACGGCACAACTCTTGTTGCATACTTCTATGACAAGGCAAAGAGCGCTTCAAGAGAAGAAGTGAGCGATATCACATACAGGTATCCCGGACCTAAGCCGCAGACAAAGGAGACCGGGATCGTGATGCTTGCAGATGCCATTGAAGCAAGCACCAGAACGATAGAGGATCCGTCTCCTCAGAAGCTCGAGAACAGGATCATTGAGGTAATAAGATCAAGATTTACGGAAGGTGAACTCGACGAGTGCGACCTGACACTGAGAGACCTTACAAAGATCAAAGACAGCTTCCTGAAGATCCTCGTAGGCATACATCATCACAGACTCAAATATCCCGACAAGAATCAGCTTGAGCTTGTAACAGAAAGAGAACAGAAGAAAGCTTCAGGAGATGAGTGACGGGTTTCAGTTGCATAAGAAACTCTATGCCGGACATCTCAGAACAGAAAGATCGCTTTCGGAGAATACCATCTCTTCTTACTTGTCAGACATCGACAAATTCACCGACTACTGCGTCTCAGAGTTGGAGATTGATTCGCCAGCCAACATAATTCCCGGACACATATCGTCATTTCTGAGCCGCTTAAATGACCGATCAGCAAAGGGCGCTGAATATTCAGGCAAATCGGTTGCAAGGATGATCTCATCACTCAAATCGTTTTTCGCATACCTTGAAGATGAGAATGTAATTGACAATTCACCTCTTGAGAACATACAGTCTCCCAGAACATCAAGGCTAATTCCTGAAGTACTTTCAGTTGAGGAGGTTGTTGCAGTGCTTGAATTACCCGAAGCATCAGACAAGCTTGGCCGAAGGGACAAGGCACTGCTTGAAGTGATGTATGCCTGCGGACTGCGTGTGAGCGAAGCGGCCGGGCTTAAGTTGCAGGACATACTGCATGAGCAGGGAATAGTGCGGATCATGGGAAAAGGTTCGAAGGAGCGGATTGTGCCTATAGGAAAGGAAGCTCTGAAGGCGACAGACAATTACCTGAAGAACAGCAGGCCTCTGCTGAAGAAGGAAAAGTCAAAGGACATTGTCTTCCTCAATTTCAGGGGCGGCAGACTATCGAGAATGGGGATCTTTGATATTGTAAGAAAATATGCCGGCCTTGCCGGGATCAAGAAGAGTGTGCATCCGCATACCTTAAGGCACACATTTGCCACGCATCTGCTTCAGGGAGGAGCCGATATCAGGATAATACAGGAGATGCTCGGGCATACCGATATTTCCACAACTCAGATATACACCCATGTAAGCAGGGAATATCTGATCGAGGTTCACAAAACGTTTCATCCCAGAGCCTGATTCACGCATAGTTAAATTGAACAAATACATTATAATTAGTATATTTAGCGAAATTTAACTCAACAATAACAACTGTCAGGAGAATAATCATGTC
>JAIBBK010000053.1 GCA_019694675.1 Ignavibacteria bacterium | reverse complement strand
TTGCCGAAGGCATTGACTATGAATGTGATGTCAAGATCAACGGCAATTTCGTTGCAACACACATCGGCGGCCAGACTCCCGTAATTTCTCCGGTAAATGATGGCATCATCGGAAATTCCAATGAGATAACAATTTCTGTAAACAGCCGGCTGAATTATTCGAATACCCTCCCGCTCTCAGATCAGATCAACTACGGTACCACCACAGGCGGTATTAACAAAGACATCTATCTGCTTGCCGTACCGAAACTTCATGTTGAAAGAAGTATTATCCGGTACTCGGTTGACAATGTCCTCTCGGTTGATCTGACCAACATTGCAACAGTCAAGTCTTCGAATCTCAGCAGGTTCATAAGTTCCGGCATAGACAGCGCTTTCTCCGTGAAGACTATCGTAATCAGGAACTCCACCGGGGCTGAAGTTGCAGCTTCCAGTGCAGAGCCGATAGAGATCGGAGAGAACAATTCCCTCCGTGTGGAGCAGAGAGCACGGCTTCAGAGTCCGATAATGTGGACGCCGGATCTGCCTGAGCTGTATACCGTGAAGACCCTGATCTATGCCGGTCAGAATGTCGTTGACGAATTCAATCAGATCACCGGATTTACAAATGTTTCTTACAAAAGCGGACAGCTGTTTGTGAACGGAAGGCAAACAAAGCTTACCGGAATCAACTATTTCGAAGATCAGCCGGGAAGTTCCACAGCGCTGTCATATGAGTCCGTAGAAAGCGATCTGAGTTCCATCAAGAGGCTTGGCTTCAATGCTCTGAGAGTTCCAGGACGAACGGCGCATCCGTACATAATCGAGATCGCAAACAGGGTCGGGCTCTTTGTGTTCCAGGAGATTCCGCTCAATGAGGAAGATGCTGAGTACTTTGATGATGACAAGCGTGTGAGGCTTTACCTGAACACGCTTGCAGATGTTATTGACCGCGACATGAACGCGCCATGCATAATTGCATGGGGATTGGGAAACGACTTTGACGTATCAAGCAGTGACTGTGCCGGTTACGTGCAGTCTGCAGCGGCCTTGGCAGACTCACTCAGTAAAAGACTGAAGTATTACACTTCAAGGACATACAACGAAGACATATGTTCTGAATATGTTGATTTTGTAGGCATAAATTTCTACGGCAAACGCTACGATGAGATCAAGAACTCCGTCTCCGAGCTTACCAGCAGACAGAAGCCGCCATCCAACAGAAAGAACCAGAACCTGTTCGCCGCACGCTTTGGCATAAGGATAGAGAATTCGAATACAAACGGATTCAGCGACATCCGCTCGCAGGAAGCCCAGATGAAATTCCTTAGCGAAACTCTTCCAAAGATACAGCAATTCATGATGGGTGGATTTGTATCCTCATTTGCAGACTGGCATTCTTCAAATCCGCTTAACTACCCGCTTTCAGAAGATGCAATGCTTGTTACAGACGGACTGCATACATTCATGCGGGAGGAAAAGCGCTCAGCGGGTTATGTGAAAAGGATTATTTACAGTGAAGATCTTCCGAGGATACAGGAAGGCAACCACATTCCGGATTTTCCCTATGTGTTCATAGTTGTAGGAATTCTGGCGATGATCGTCCTTCTTTATTTCCTCAACAGGGACAAGAAGCTGCGATCGGGAATGATCAGATGCCTGTACAAGCCGACTTATTTCTACAGTCTTGTCAAGGACCAGATGATCGTATCAAGCGGATATAACATCCTCGTGGCATTGTGCATATCGGTCGGTATGTCGCTTTTCATTTCTTCCGTGCTATATTTTCTGAGGGCATCCAATTCACTGGATATGATCATGTCAAGACTGCTTACCAATGATTCTACAAAAGCTTTCTTCAGTGAATTGATGAACAACAAGTTCTATCTGCTTGGCTCAGTTGCTGTTACGATCTTTCTGCTGATGGTCCTGACATCATTCATACTCTACTTCATTTCTTTCTATACCAGGGGGAAATCTTTTTTCAAGAACATATTCACCATCAGCGTGTGGTCAACCTTGCCGATGATCGTATTCCTGCCTTTGGGAACTGTTCTTTACAAGCTTGCAGAATCAAACAGCAAGTATATCACAATTGCTTTGTGGCTGTTCTTCATACTGTACATATTGTATCTTAACCGCGTTATTCTCGGTGCCAGATCGCTGTTTGACATTAAGACAGGCAAAGTGTACATATACGGAATTGCCATCATTGTCATATTCTTTTCGGCCATTTATGCATATCTGTGGTTCTTCACCGGGGTAATAGAGATAACCGACCTTGTCAATCATTTAAGCGCTCGCTGATAATTGTATCTTTCCAAACTTGAAATATTCGGGTTCAAGTCATTTGCAGACAAGACTGTCATAGAGTTTGACAGCGGTGTCTCTGCAATTGTCGGCCCGAACGGTTCCGGCAAGTCGAACATTGTTGACGCGCTCAGGTGGGTCTTGGGCGAACAGGGCGATAAGGTCCTTCGAAGCGGTAAACGCGAAGATGTTGTGTTCAACGGCACAAAGTTCCGCAAGCCGCTCAGCATAGCCGAAGTGGCAGTCACCATACAGAATGACAAAGGGATACTTCCGACAGAATACTCTGAAGTTCAGATAGCAAGAAGATTCTTCAGAAGCGGTGAAACCGAGTATTATCTGAACGGCGTAAAGGTCAGACTGAAAGATATCAAAGAGCTGTTCATTGACACCGGCATAGGCCCCGATGCTTATTCTGTGATCGAGCTAAAAATGGTCGAGACCATTCTCTCCGACATCAAGCATGAAAGGCGTAAGCTGTTTGAAGAAGCCGCCGGTGTTGTATCATACAAGCACAACAGGGATCTCACATTCAACCGGCTTGATGCAGTTCACGAGTCTTTGCTCAGGGTCAATGACATCATCAGGGAAAAGCAGAGGAATGTAAATGCTCTTGAAAGGCAGGTGAAGAGAAATGAAGAAGCCCGGCTTGTATCGGAGGAGCTGAGGTCGCTTGAACTAAAGACATCGAAGTTTGAATTTGAAAGACTGATCCGTGAGATCGAAGACATTAAGAGCAAAGAAGAATCCGGCATAAAGCTCAAAGATTCCCTCTCGGGGGAGATTGCGGAGAACGACATTCTTCTTGATAAAGCCAGAGCTGATGTAAGGGACATTGACGCACGCCTGATAGAAGTGAGCAAACAGCTTGGCGAAGAAAGAAGCAGGATAGAAGCCATTGAAAGGCAGAATCTTGTCGCGGGTGAGAAGCTCAGAAACTACACGGCAAATATCGAGAGACTCGAAGCAGAGATCAGGAATCTTGAATCTTCAACCGAAAGGAATGCGGCAAGGAAGTCTGAGCTCGAAGATAAGATCAAAGTTCTTAACCATACCATCTATGTTTCTGAGGTCTCTCTCGGCGAGAAGAAGTCAAAAGTGGATTCGTCAGTTGAGATCATCAACGCAAAGAAAACAGAGATCATTGATCTCGGCAAACGGCTGAAGGAAGCGACGCAGAACACAAATACCAAGAAAGCGGAATATGAGAAGGCAAAGCTATCCTATGAGAATAATCTTGCTCAGCTGGAGAAACTGTCTTCTTCAAACTCATCCCATATTCTCAATCTCGAGAAGATCGATGCGGAAAGGGAGTCATTAGAGAATCTTCTTGCAGGCAAGAGATCGGATTTTGAAAAGTCGGAAAAAGTTCTTAAAGACACTCTCAGCCGGCTTTCTGCGCTGAATGAGAAAGCATCAACATTGCAGTCGCATCTCAACGAGAAGGATCTCGAACTTCAGAAGGCAAAGGGAAAGATCGAATACCTCGCAAACCTTTCCGAAAGCCTGGATGATTATTCCGAGGGTATCCGTTTCCTTATGAAGGAGCAAAGGGAGATAGCCGCCACCACAGTGCTTGAGGCCATTGAAGTAGAGGACAGGTTCAAGATTGCGATTGAAACGGCGCTTGGAGAGGTCTCAAACTACCTTATAACGGAAAACGGAAAGGATGCGGAAGAACTTGTAAGGATCCTTACTGAGAATGAAAAAGGCAAGGTTACATTCATACTGAACGGGCTGATTGAAGACGGACTTTCCGGATATCTTGCATTTGAAGATTACGTTCCTGATTTCATCGGAACGAAGGGAGTTTTCGGTTTTGCAGATCAGTTCGTCAGATGCATTGACAGCCGGTACGGAAAACTTCTGAAGTACATACTTGATGAATATGTGATCGTTGACAACGCATCAACGGCAAAACGGCTGGCTGAAGACAATTACTATAAGTTCATTACGCTCGACGGGGATATCTTCACCAGAGGATTCATCAGAGCCGGAAGCAAAACGAATGAAGAATCAGTCAGGCTCGGAAGGAACAAAGTGATTGGTCAGCTTGAAGAGCTCGTTGCCCGGCTGAGCTCGGAAGCCGGGGAGCTTTCAGGAGAGCTGGCTGAAATTGAAAGCGAAAGAAACGGCATTGATGAAGAGCCGCTGAAGCAGGCTCATGATGCCCTGAGGATCGAATGCGATAATGCAGTGAGGGATCTTGGCAATCTGGACTTCAGACGAAATCAGGTCAACGCAATCATCGCCGAAAATGACGAAGCATTTTCGAGGATCAGCGCAGCAAACAAAGATCTGAATTCCGCCATCAACACTCTTATTGAGGAAGTGAGCAAGTGCGACAATGATCTCTCAAATCTTGACAAAGAACTTCTCTTCCTTACAGATGAGTTCAATAACATTGAACAGCAGTATTCACAGGAGCAGGCAGATTACAACAGCTACAATATCGAATTTCTCAAACTCAGAAACGAGCTGAAGAACGAAGACAGCAATCTGACCAGACTTGTGTCATCAATTCAGCACAGCGAACGGCAATTAGCTTCCAACAAAGAAGCGCTGAACCGTGATACAGCATTGCTTTCTGAGATCCGGAATGCAATAACAGCAAATGACGAAGAGCTCGCAGTCCTGAAGGAAAGGTATGCCGAAACAGAATCCGCATATTCAAAGGAAAGGTCTTTGCTTGATGAGAAATCCGAGCTTCAGCGTTCAATTGACGTGGCGCAGAGGCAAAGGCGACTTGATTTTGATTCGGTATCGCAAAAGCTCATCAACTCTCAGATCAGGATAAAGGAGAACGAGATCAAATCCGAACAGATCAGAGAATACATTTTTAAGAAATACGAGAAGGATATATCACTGCGCGGTTACATTTCCGAGGAAGGCATAGACTTCTACGAATTTGATTATGCGGCGGCGAAACGTGATGTGGAAGAACTGTCGGAGAGACTGAAGAAACTCGGAGGCGGCTATCAGCAGATCCTCTTTGAGGATTTTGAGAATGAGAAAGAGGAACTCAAAAAGCTGATCGAACAGAAGGAAGATCTGCTTGAATCCGAAAAGGATATCAGAAAGACCATTGACAGGATCAATCAGGAAGCGCGGCAGAGGTTCCTAGAGACTTTCGAAAAGATCCGTGAAAATTTCATCATGATCTTCAAACAGCTTTTTACCGAAGGCGATGAAGCTGACCTGAGAATAGTGTATGAGCAGGATGAAGAAGGAAGAGTGAAGGAAGACCCTCTCGAAGCAAAGATTGAGATCACTGCAAAGCCGCGCGGAAAGCGACCCACATCCATAGAACTGCTGTCCGGCGGTGAGAAGACCCTCACTGCCATTGCGCTCTTATTTGCGATCTATCTGGTGAAGCCATCACCGTTCTGTGTGCTTGATGAGGTTGACGCTCCGCTTGATGTGGCAAACCTCGGCAGGTTCAACAACATGATCAGAAAGTTTTCCGGAAACACTCAGTTCATTCTCATCACTCACAACGAACGAACAATGGAATCCGTTGACCGCCTTTACGGAGTTACCATGCAGGAAGCCGGTGTTACGACGATTGTCGAGACGAAGTTCAAGACTGGTGAAAAACTGCAGGCTTAAGATCTTCTGCGATTTCGACGGAACGATAACCGTTAATGATGTCTGGTTCACTTCGCTGGCGCGGTTCATAGGCAACAAAGATTCCCTTAAGAGCATTACGGATGATTTTGTTACAGGCAAGATAAACGGAAGAGAAGTCACGGAGCTTCATCTTGGCCTGATCCGCGGTTTCAGCGAGGAACTCTTAATGAGCTATCTCGATGAAGAAACAATAGACAGATCGTTTCCCCGGCTCATAGAGTATTGCAGAAGTTACGGCGATGATATCTTTGTCGTCAGCAGCGGATTGGAGTTCTATGTTTCTCATATTCTGAATAGGCACGGGATCAGAGTTCCGCATTTCGGAATCGGGCATATTGTTGACAAAACAAGCGGCACAGTCAAAGGTGTGTTTGACCGTGCAGATGAGTACTGTGAAAACTGCGCGATGTGCAAGAGGAACATACTGCTTGTAAATTCTTCCGACCTTGCGGGTGAAGTTTCGGTTTACATCGGGGATGGTGCATCTGACTATTGCGTCAGCAGATTTGCAGACATAGTGTTTGCCAAAGGAAAGCTTGCATCATATTGCTGGAAGAACAACATCACATATTTCGAATTCAAATCTTTTGACGATATCATAAAGAAACTGGAGAAGTTACGGACATCAGGAAAGCTGAGGCACAGGCAGGAAGCTTCTGTTCGCAGAAAGGATGTATTCCTTGGAGGATAGGATCCGCGAAAAAGACAGCGCAGTTATCCGGCTCGGCAACCTGTTCTTCAAGTACAGAAGCTACATTCCGGTCCCTTTCCTCATAGTCTCACTTGTATTCATGAGACCGACTCCGGCCAGCATGACAGCGGGTTTTCTGATCGCCTTGTGCGGAGAGATCATCCGTATCTGGTCAGTAAGCTATGCCGGAAGTGAAACCCGAACGACCTCAGGAGTAGGCGGCACTTACCTTGTTACACAGGGTCCCTACGGGATCGTCAGAAATCCGCTCTACGTTGGGAATATTCTCATTTATACGGGTATCGGCATCATGAGCAATGCACTGTCACCCTGGCTGCAGGCGGCAGGATTCATATTCTTCACATTCCAGTATTACTGCATAATCAGAACAGAAGAGAATTTCCTGGCCTCGAAATTCGGCGAGACTTACCGAAAATTCTTCGAATCGGTGAACAGGTTCATGCCCGGTTTCAGAGGTGTTCCGAAGGAGATACTTTCTGACCTCAATTTCAGTCTGTCGAAAGGCCTGATCTCCGAAAAGAGATCCATACAGGCATTTGCAATAAGTTCACTACTCATTATTGCCGGTTACTTTCTGCTCGGCTAAGCTCTCGGATGCGCTTGCTTATATGTCTTCTTCAGTTTCTCCGGAGTGAGATGTGTGTAAACCTGAGTTGTTGAAAGGCTTTCATGCCCGAGCAGTTCCTTCACCGCTCTGATGTCTGCTCCGTTATCGAGCATGTGAGTTGCAAAAGTGTGGCGAAGAACGTGCGGAGATTTTTTGCTCAGCTCGGAAACAATTGAGAGATTCTTCTTGATCATCCTCTGCACTTTTACGGGATAAAGACGATTGCCCTTGTTGTCAATGAAGAACTCATCAATGTTTTTTGTGTTGCAGATGTCCCTTATCTCAAGGTAGTTCTTCATGGCCGCGGCCGCCGCTTTTCCAAAAGGAACGATCCTTTCCTTTGAACCCTTTCCAAGAACCTTCAGAGTCATCGAACTGAAATTCACGTTGTTCAGCTTCAATCCAATGAGTTCCGACAATCTGATACCGGTTGAATAGAAAAGTTCAATGACCGCCCTGTCAAGCACGGGGATCTCTGCAATATGCTTGAGTCCAAGAAGATTCTCAACTTCTCCCCTGCTGAGATACTGAGGAAGCTTACCTGCAAGTTTCGGGAAACTCAACGACGAAGCATGGTTCCGTGACACCTTGCCGTTGACTGCTAGGTATTTATAGAATGATTTCAGTGCGGATATCTTTCTTGAAATGGATTTCTTTGTGAGAGGTGTTTTTGCCGCAAGAGGATCGGACAGCTCGGCAACAAACGACCGAAGTATGTTCCTGTCAATTGAATTCAGGCCGGCATCCTTTTCACTGCCAAAGGTCCTTCCGATGAATTCACTGAATTGCGCCAGATCAACTTCGTACGACCTTACTGTATTGGGGGAGAATCTTCTTACGCCTGCAAGATGCTGAAGAAAACCGGCAATACATTCATCCAGTTCGGCGGACATTATCAGACAGCTTCAGAGATCGTGGAAAAGTTGAAATCTTTGACCTTAAGCGCAGGCACAACTATCCGTGAGTTTACGTTTTCGCTTCCGACCGCTTTTTCCGCGGATGACATATCAACTACATTCTGCAGAACATTTGCCGGCGACTCATTGAATCTGAAATTGTTCACGGGATAAGTGATCTTGCCATTCTCTATCAGAAAGACCCCGTCGCGTGTGAGGCCCGTTAAGAGCATTTGCTTTCTGTCAACAACTCTGATGTACCAGAATCTTGTGACAAACACTCCCCTTTCCGTGGATGCGATAAGATCTTCCACTGAACTGTCAGTGCCTTTCATGATAAGGTTTGTTGGATGAGGATTGTGCGTCTTTCCGGTCTTCTTCGCCCAGTACCTGCTTGTGTAAAGATTCTCAAGCACGCCGTCTTTAACCCATACAGTCTTGTCAACCGGATATCCTTCCTCAGTGAAAGGCCTTGCGGGAGCGTCGCTGTCTGAAGGATCAGATTCAATGCTGACAATTTCGCTGAACAACTTCCTTCCGATCTTATTGCTTCCGTTTTCCGAAAAATAGCTTCTTCCTTCGTCTGCGCTTCGCATACTCATGAAGTTCAGAAGTCCGTTGACCATATCGCACGAAGCCGCATGATCAAGAACGGCAATGTACTTTCCCGGCTCAAGTCTCTGGGGATTACCGGACATTTTGGCCCTGTCAGCGATCTTCCCGGAGATACCTCTAACATCAAGCCTGTTGATGTCCGCATAAGATCTGTCCATCTTGCTCGAGCCTGTTCCTTCGGCAGTGCGCATGGTTGATGCAAACCTTGCAAAAGTATTTTTGTGAAAAGCAAACAAACCGTTTGAATTCCCGATCGCAGAAAACGCCTTGTCAGCTTCGAAGTATCCTGCGGCAGTGAGACCGTGCCCGATGGAAGTTTCCAGTGCAGAAGAGGTTCTTCCTGCCATTTCCGCGGGTGACATACCGGCAGTTGATTCAAAATATTCTTTCGACTCCCTGTAAGCCAACCCGCTTCCGACAGGCGGCATGAATTCTTCATTATCCTGTGAAAGTGTTGCACTCAGTTCGGAAACTCTGACACCTTCTTCTATCCTTTCGCCGTCAAGACTCGTGATCTCAGACGACCCGGATTTCTTCCCGATATTTGAAGTGATGCTTATCTGAATGCTGTCACCGGAACCGGTGGTTGTGACTGTATTTGCGGCAAACCTGATGTTCGAGGTATTGCTTCCTCTCACCGAAACAACCGCACTGTCCGCTTTTGAGAGATTCAGTATTCTTTCAATTATTTCCTTTGCCTCTTTCTCGTTAAGCAGCATTCTCAGATCTGATTTTTAGTGTTGAGGATATTCACTTGCCTGAACCTTGCGGGTACACAGCCGTGGCTTACGGGAGAGACCTGCCCGGGTTCACCTTTGCCGCAGAACAGCGAACCGCCGAGTTCGTATTCTTCTTCGCTGCATAGCGAATCACATGAGTTCCAGAAATCCACAGTGTTTCCCTGATAGGCAACATCCTTAAGCATTCCCTGTATCTTTCCGTTCTTTACCTCCCAGAAATGTTGTCCGGTGAACTGAAAGTTGTATCTCTGCATATCAATACTCCAGCTTCCGTCACCGAAAACAATAATCCCGTCATCCGTTTCCGAAATGAGGTCCTCCAGTGATTTCTTTTCTTTGCCCGGTTGCAGTGACACGTTTGGCATACGTTGTATCGGGAATGTGTTCCAGCTGTCTGCATATGAACATGCATACGATACATCTTTGCCGATCAACGGAGCAAGATCTCTCGTGGTCTGGTAATCAACAAAAATCCCGTCCTTCACAATATGCCATTCCGTTGTCTTCACTCCGTCATCGTCATACCCCCTAGTTGCAAGTCCGTTGTCCTGTGTCCTGTCGGCTACCATGTTCACTATCTCTGAACCGTATTTGAGTTTGCCAAGTTTGTCTTTGGTCATAAAACTTGTTCCGGCATAATTCGCCTCATATCCGAGCGCCCTGTCCAGCTCAGTAGGATGTCCGCATGATTCATGAATTGTCAGCCACAGATTTGACGGATGAATGATGAGATCCCTCTTGCCCGGCTCCACGGAGGGCGCCTTCAATTTCATCTTCGCATACTCCGTTGCTTTCTCAACCTCTTCCATGAAGGGATAATCCGTTATATACTCATACCCTTTGCTCATGGGAGATATAAGCAGTTCGCACGATTCCATTGCTCCTTCTGACTTGTCAACCACTGTAGGAGAGCACTGAGCCATAGCCCTCGTCATATCCTGTTCGATGAACGATCCTTCTGAAGATGCAAACAGCTTCCATTCATTGATGAACCACATGAATGAATCGCAATAAGTTGCGCCGTCCTTCATTGCCTTTGCATTGAGGCCAAGAAGGAAATCGAGTTTCTCGGAGATCGGTATGCTGAACGGATTCACTTTCACCGGCGTTGACCACTTGTCCGTATAAGCTTCATTCCTTGTCAGAGTTATCGGCTGTTTCTGAAGTATAGAATTCGCCTTTGCTATCTCACATGCAAGTCTGGCCTTTTGCGAGATCACTTCGGGCGAAATTACATGGCTCGATGCAAATCCCCAGGTTCCGTCCACAAGTACTCTGATCCCGAATCCAAGGCTGTTACCGTCAGAGATTCCGCTTGGATTCTCTTCCCGAGCCGAAACACTTTGGTTCCGGTTCCTGCAGAACCGGATATCTGAATAACTCGCGCCGTTGGCAGAAGCAGTTGAAATGGCGGCGTCAGCAAGGTTGCGGAAATCCCCGCTAGTAAGGCTCAGAAATCTTCCAAGCTCTTCAGAGCCTTCAGCTGCAAGCGGTGAATTCTCTGATCCGTAGATACCGGCCAGGGATCGTGCAGCCAAAGCTCCGCAGCAACCTGCGGCCGCAGTAATAAGGAATTTTCTTCTTTTCAATTCGAACGAATTAATTTTAGCCGGCAATTTCCTCCTTTGGAATGTCCGCTTTGGGTAATTCATACCTTGCCTTGCATACAGGACATTCGAGATAGTCGCCGTCCTTCTTTGTGGATTTACTTACCAGGTAATTATTGCCGCATTCGGTGCACTTCTTTATCACGGGTATTGCATTGCTGATAAAATCGCAGTTGGGATATTTCGTGCATCCGTAAAATGACCTGCCCTTCTTCGCCTTTCTCATCAGTACTTCTCCCTCGCCGCACTTAGGGCATTTGATGCCCAGAGTCAGCGGCTTGATGCCGTTGCATTTCGGATAATTTGTACAGCCGTAAAATTTTCCGAACCTTCCTGTCTTTATCACCATATCTCCGCCGCAGATATCGCACTTGACATTCTTAGCTGCCTCAACTTCCTTTTCATCCGGCAATTCAAGCGGCAGCGCGCCCTTGCATTTAGGGAACCTTTCGCATGACAGAAACTGGCCGTTCCTGCTCCACTTCTTGATCATCTTTGCGCCGGTTTCCTTGCCACACTCGGGACATTCAATATCCGTCTTGACTGCAAGGCCCTTCTTGATCTCCGCCGCAATGGATTCCGCCTGCATAAGGTCTTTGCTGAAGGGATCATAAAAATCGTTCATCACTTCCTTGTATGTGCTTGCCCCGTTTGCAATTGTGTCAAGCTCCTCCTCCATCTTTGCTGTGAAGTTCACATCTATCACATCTTCAAAGTGTGTCGAAAGCACCTTATTGACTGTCCTTCCGAGAGTGGTTGCATGAAGCTTCTTCTCTATCACATCCACATACTTCCTGTCAATGACCGTGGATACTATGGTTGCGAATGTACTGGGCCTGCCTATTCCGAGTTTGTCAAGCTGTTTTATGAGGCTGCTTTCTGTGTACCTTGGAGGCGGTTTGGTGAAATGCTGCTCCTTGGTAAGGGATATCGCTTTGAGCATGTCCTCTATCTTGAGGTCCGCTGGAATCGGCGTCATTTCTTCATCTTCATCCTGCGTATCAGGTTTGTCTGTCGTGTCTTCCTTTACATCCTCATACACCTTCAGAAAGCCGCTGAACTTAAGAACGCTTCCTGTCGCTTTGAAGAGATATGTGTTCTTCGAGCCCTTTGGCGAGATCGCCTTGATTATTACGGTCTTCTGATCAAAAACTGCCTGCGACATCTGCGAAGCAACAAACCTTTTCCAGATCAGGTCATACAGTGCATGAAGATCCTTACCAAGCTTCTTCATTTCCCGCGGCAGTCTGTTTACGTCTGTCGGCCTTATCGCCTCGTGCGCATCCTGCGTGTTCTTCTTTGACTTGAACACCTTTACGCCTTCCGGCAGATAATCGTCACCGTAATTGTCTTTGATGAAATTTCTTGCAGAGTCGGTTGCTTCCTTGCTCACCCTTGTCGAATCCGTTCTCATATATGTAATAAGTCCCACAAGGCCTTCTTCCTTACTGCCCTCAATACCCTCGTAAAGCTTCTGGGCCAGCATCATGGTCTTCTTGGGGGAAAAACCAAGGCGGGATGAAGCCGTCTGCTGAAGCACGCTTGTAGTGAACGGCGCAGGGGCGTTTCTCTTGACTTCCTTCACCGTGATATCTGTGATCGTGAACTTGTTGTTCTCAAGTTCGTTCAGTATCCGGCTAGCCTCTTCCAGACTGCCAATGCAGGGCTTCTCTCCGTCAAACTTGAGCACATCTTCATTTATCCTAAAAAGCTTTGCCCTGAACTGCGCGCTTTTTCCTGACGGTTTCGCGAACAGGCCTTCTATTGACCAGTATTCCTTTGGCTTAAAGCTCTCGATCTCATCCTCCCTGTCACAGATGATCCTTAATGCGACCGACTGCACCCTTCCCGCAGACAATCCGAAGTAGAAAGTCTTCCACAAAAAGGGGCTTACCTTGTAACCGAGGATTCGGTCCATCACCCTTCTTGCAACCTGGGCCTGCACAAGGTTCTCATCTATTTTCCTTGCAGAGTTCATTGCCTGCTCGATGCCTGTCTTAGTGATCTCGTTGAACAGGACCCTGTAGATCCTTTCCTTGTTTCCCGCTATCTCATCAGCAATGTCTGAAGCGATGGCTTCTCCTTCACGGTCAGGGTCAGTTGCAATGTATATCCTTCCTGAGCCCCGGGCGATCTTCTTGATTGAGTCAATCACCTTCTCCTTTCCGGGAATGACCTGAAATGTCGGCTTGAATTCGTTATCAATGTCAACGTTGATCTTGCTTTTGGGCAGGTCCTTGATGTGCCCGATCGTGGCTTCCACCACATAGTCTTTGCCCAGGTATTTGTTTATCGTCTTTGCCTTTGAAGGCGACTCTACTATTACCAGTGATTTTTCCTTCATCTTGTCGGTTGTGCGTGTGTTCGCATTAGATTTAGATCAGTGTATGGTTTCATTGTTCTGAAGCACAAGTTTTGTCCTCAGGTCTGAAGCTTCATCCGAACTGAAAATGATGGTGCTTACAAAGAGTTTGACCTCAGCAGTGCCAGCTTTGTGATACCCTGCCGAGATAAGCCGGTCAATTACATTCTCAATATCAGAATCAGAGAGAATTCCGAGTTCCTTCAACTGCATAAGATAACCGATCGCATCCCTTGTGAGTATCTTCTTCTCAGCCGGATGATAAACCCTGTGCGACCCTTTGGTTTTTATCTTTTCATCAAGCACCGACTCTCCGGATTCAAGCTTCGAAAAGATCCACGCAAAAGCGGTGTTGATCTCCGCTTCCGTATAACCTTCGCTGGAGAGCATTTTTACATCAATGTCTTCAAGGCCCTTTGCAGGCCCGAGCTGGCTAAGGATGTAAACAATTATCTCAATTACCTTTTCCTGCATTGTGTAGTATGTTTAAGTACTTGTTTTCCATTTTTCTCATCGCAGTCTTTGAAGTCCTGTCCTGATCATCATAGCCGGATAAGTGAAGCATCCCGTGAACAACAACCCTCATCAATTCAGTTTCGAAGTCAGATCCGAACCTGCCAGCATTTTCGCTTACAACTTCAGGTGAAATGAAGATCTGCGCGTCTTTGTATCTTTCGTCATCAGATAAGTCAAAAGTGAGAATGTCAGTGTCATAATCATGAGCAAGATGCTCGCTGTTGAGTTTCCTCAATTCACTCTTTCTGAGAAAGACTATTTCTAGATTTCCGAATTCCGTTTTCTCATACAGTTTCAGCATCTTTGCGGCATCAAGTATATTGCCTCTCAGAGATCTTCTGTCTATATGCAACTCAGGAAAAATATCGGAGAAGATAAGGCGTAAACCCAAAATCTGACTTCAGTTATTTTATAAGGAAGGTTTGCTTAACGTCCTGATTCGGCTACCGACAATGCAACGGCGGCGAGGAGCTTCTCCGAACTCAGTTCCATGAAATCGGAACTGAGAAGTTCTCTGTTTACGCCTGCATACATTGAGCAGTCACCCTGCCGTGAGATAATCAATCCGGAAATGTGAGAACCGGTTTCGGAAACGAAAATCACTTCCTCCAGCATACTGCTTACTATCGCCCTGCCGCAGTTCTGCAATTGCAGATGCGAGTTGCTTGTGTAAACGGATACCAGGTGATTGCCTCCCTCGTCCGCGAATATATCCAGACTGATCTTTATGCCGGTCCTTTGATTCACAATGCCAAGCGAACGGCAATTTTCAGTTCTTACAAATTCTGCGCCGAACAGCTCTGCAATTTCCCTGAATTCCGATTCCGATATGCCTGCCTCTGCCAATTATCTGCGGTTGTTTAATGATCTCAATACGAGTGTTTCATATGCCGAAGGTCAAAATATGAATAGCTGTGTAATATTTCAACATTAAATCCGGATTTGCAGATCGTTGTTTCCTTCCCTGCTGTATATACCTGCAAGTTCAGTATAATGAGCCGCACTCTGCTTAATGCCTTCAAGCTCTGCTTCTGAAAGGTCCCTTATGGTCTTCGCAGGCACTCCGGCTGCCATCACACCCGACGGAACCGTGAATCCTTGCCTTATCAGCGCTCCTGCGGCTACCACCGAATTACTTTCGATCCGGCAATCATCCAGTAGGACCGCGCCCATTCCGATCAGAACATTGTCGGCGACTCTGCACCCGTGGACAACGGCATTGTGGCCGATCGTCACTCCGTTGCCGATATTCAGCGAAAATGTGCCGTTTGAAACATGCAGTACACATCCGTCCTGAACATTCGTGCCTTCCCCGATTCTGATGATGTTCACATCGCCTCTGATAACCGCAGAAAACCAAACGCTCGAACCATCACCGATCCAGGTGTCACCGATAACCACCGCGTTTGACGCAACAAACACACCTTCTCCAAGCCTTGGAATTACTCCTTTGAACGGCAGGATCATTTTAAAGGAAGGACCATTCGTTACCGGATTTCGAGAGTGTCTTTTTCTCCAAGCAGGTCTATTTCAATTTCACCCTGCCGGAGAATTTTATTATCAAGCGGAAAGAGCTCACTGTTCTCCTTCGCCCACTTTGCAGCAATTCCGTTCAGAGGACTTGTAACATTATAGCTTTGATACATGATCATTTCGCCGATCTGATAAACAATGTCCACCAGTGTCTCACCCGAAGCCCAGTAATCGCCGATGCAAATGTCGTTTGGCGATGCCATTCTGAAATTCGGATGAAAAATATCAGTGATCATGTTGCATTGTGGTTTCAGCCGGGGATAATCCGAATGAAGATATATCTCAAACTGATGCTGGCTCAGAAATTCCAGTTCCTTTCTGTCTTCAAGCTGTATCAGTTTGAGGCCCTTAACGTTTCTGAATGTCACTATGTATCTCTGCGGAGGAAGTTCATTCTCATCATGAGTAAAGCTAATATACGGATGATTTGAAAACTCCTCTTTCATCTTCCGGAAATCCGATACAAGTCTTCTTTGCCGCGGGCTCATTTTCCTTGATCCGTCATTTTCAGTTCTTTACAGGCAATTCGATTGTCTGCCCGATCTTGATCGATGTCTTGTCTTTGATATTGTTATGCTTCATTATCAGTTCGATCCCGTCCCTGCTTCCGTATGTTGAAAGCGCGATCCTTTCGAGCGTGTCACCCTTCTTGATTGTATATTTCTTTGACTCCTGCTTTTGTGCCGTGTTCTGGCCGTCTGCAACTTTTTCTTCATTCTTGTTTGAAACTGGCTCCGTTGCCGGTCGGTTCTTTTCGGCATCTTCCGGCTTACCGCTGTTGATTGCCGGAGAATTGTCCTTACCCGTGTTGCCGGCAGACTGTTCCTTTACAACTGTCTTGCTTTCGTTCAATGAAACGAGTGCAAGCTTTGCTTTCAGCTCTGCTACTTCTCTTGACAGTTCTGACACGGCCTCTGTCTTCTTCTTAAGTTCAACGAAGTTGTAAGCCATAAATGCAGTGAGCAGAAAACTGAATATGCTCAATGCAATGGTAATGCTCTTCATTATGTCGATCTTTCCGCCTTTGATTTCCTTTTTGATCTTCTCCGCATCTTCATCAACGCTCTTATCAATGAACTCGTAGATCTTCTCTCCTCCGTCATTGTCATAGATGTGAAAACCGTTTGCCCTGATTATCTCATTTCCGCTCCACTTGAAGAATCCTCTTTCCCTGATCGTCGGATCAAAAACATAAGCCACCATGTACTTATTGCTGAAGAAATTCTCGTGTATGAAGATATCATGGCTTGACATGAAAACGGTGTGGCCGGGGTGGGAGTGGAACCATCCGACAATTCTCTTTCCTGGATATTCGTCTTCGAGAACTTTGTTAATGTAATCCCAGGTCTCGTGAGTGAATGTGAGTCTTGACAAAGATGAGCTCGCATGCATCGCAAAGATCACATTTTCGATCTTCACAAACACTGCGCCGCCTTCAGTTTCGCACACATCTCCTATCAGAACCCCGCCCAGTTCATTGCTCTTGTCTTCGGAGAGGTAATCTTCGATCTTCCTGAGGGTTGATTGCCTGATGTGGATACCTGTACCGTCATCAGTTCCCTCACTGCCTGTAAAAACTGAGTCAAAGGGCAGCTCGGATCGTACAAAATGGTCCTGAGAATTCTCCTTTACCTCAATATTCATGGCTTCAAATATAAACATTGCTTTCTATATTTGAAACCGACTTATGCCTTAACGCTTCACAAGCAACCGTCTCGGCGCAATTCCCGTCGGTATCTGAAAGTCCTTTACAAGATTCCCCGTTACAGAATATATCCTGAACCGGCCGTCCGATGAAAAATCGGAAGCCGCTGCGCCGACGTAAAGCTGATTTGACTGCTTGTCATATGTCAGCCCGTAATTCAGATATCCTGCCTGCTTTGGTACGATCTTCTCCGAAACTCCCGTTGAGGGGGAATAGGATACTATGTCCTCGTCACTGTATATGTTCCCGCCTATGAAGTACAACTTGCCTGCGGCATCAGTGTTCAAGTCCTTGCTTAGGCCGTATCTGAGGTTGGTGAAAGTGTCGAGTGTTGCAAGTGAGATCGGGTCAACTTTGTAAATGGCCGCTGTCAATGAATCACCGGGACAGCCGATCAACAGCTTTCCGTCAGTGCTCGCAGTTACAGTTGACGGATTTTTCCCTACCTTGATTTCCCCGACCACCTGATTGTTTCCCGCATCTATTACGGAGACCACTGAATCAGGTCCTGTTGAGAAAGAGCCTGCATTGCATACGAACACCCTGTTCCCGATTCCCGTGAGCTCCTGCGGATAGTTCCTGACATTTACAGTGGACAGCAATTGCAGATTGTCACGGCTTACAACCGAGACAATTCCCGAAGGGCCGTTTGTTACGTAAAGCCGCCCGTTGGTCTCGATCACGTTGTATGGATTCACTCCAAGGTTCGATGCGATTATCGCGGTTCCGTTCGTATCAAGTTTGTAGATCTTGCCCGGAGAGCCGAAGTTACCCTGCTCGGTTATGTAGAGATAATTGCCTGTGAGCACTATGCCGTCAGGAAACAGTCCCAAAGTACCCGGTGAATAAATGTCGGGATAGAATGTGTCATTGCTGAAGTCATAGAATGCGAGCTTACTTGTACCGGGAACAAATCCTCCCTCGCAAAGAACATATACTCCGTCCTGTATTGTTGGCGCAGGCGGCACTACTATCACTTCATCTCTCGTACATGAGGATAATGCAACTGCGAGCAGAATTGCAAAGTGGATCAGGAACTTACTTTTTTTCATGATCTTCTGATTTGATTAAGGGTACTTCGGTGATCCCCGTTGAGAGCATAATGTTTATGTATGGAACACAAAGCCGGCAGTTTCTCGCAACGTCAACATTCTTCGACAAGGAGTCTGCATCCTTTATATGCAGTTCTTGTGCAATCTTCAGTAGTTCACTGAATCCGACATTACTGCAAACGCACTTGCTCACTTTCATGTCTCAGAAATCAATTCCCGTTCGTATCGGAATACCTTTGTCAAAATAATGCTTGACCTTTCTCATCTCTGTTATGAGGTCGGCTTTCTCTTCAAGGCCTTCCCACAGCTTGTGGCCGGTCATCACAAGCTCAAATCTCCTGTCTTTATTGTAAAGATCGATAAGCCCGTCAATGTCCTTCTTCTCAAGCAGGTGGTAAACCACCGCGGCGATTGCTTCGTCAAGTATGAGCAGATCCTGGTCTCCGTTCTCAATAAGATCCCTTGCAATCTCAAGTCCCCTTCTTGCCTCCGCAAAATCCTTCTCAGAGTTCTTGAATCTGAAAGTACCGTCCTCATTCATCCTTTCGCATCCGGTGGAAAAGAATTCAACATCGCATCCCGCATCTTTCAGCTTGCGGAGAGTGTTGAGTTCTGCATAATGTTCGTTCACGCCTTCATAGCCCTTGTCAAACTGAACGAGCCGCACTTTCAGTCCTGCGCCGAGCGCACGCATGATGAGCCCCATCACGCATGTTGTCTTGCCCTTGCCGTATCCGTAGTAGATGTGGAAACAGTGCTTGTCTTTGTCGGACAACTTACTGTAACCTTCGATCGTCTTCAGTACTTTCTCCTTGTACTTCGAGCCTCCGGCATTCTTTGCGTCTTTCGCATCAGTATTCATTCTTTATCTGTATTCAAGTTTAATTTTGAACTCAAAGTTTCTCATGGGCATCGGATATCCCGCAATCATCTGATAGTCTTCGTTCAGCAAATTGTTCACATCCATTCTCCCGGTAATGCTCACTCCCCCAAGTTCTTGCCTGTACTGAATGCCGGCATCAAGCAGGCCGGCGGCTGGCAATGAGATGTTGTTTGCAAGGGTGGCAAACCTTTGACCTATATACTCATAAAACAAGTTACAGCTAATGCCTCTGTAAGATGTCTGTATCCCCGCTTTTGATGACCATTGCGGAACATATGGAAGGTAATTGCCTGAGGTGAAGTCTCCTGTGAAGTCCGGTTCGGATTTCTGCGCCGAGTTGTACGTTGCGCTCACGTTTGCTGATACGGAGAAGAGCCTGCTGATGTCACCCCTGGCATTTGCGGTGAGAGTCAATTCGTTTGCTTCAGTCGAGCGGATGTTCGCGGGTGACCAGAATCCGTTTGCTCCCGGCAGCCAGACAATCTTGTCTGTTGTATTTATGTGAGAGTAGCTCAGCTCCACTCCGAGACCGGCAAATGCCTTTGCATCGAATCCGGCACCGAGAGATACGTTCACTGACTTTTCCGGCCTTAGTCCTGTGTTCCCTCCGTTACTCCAGTAAAGCTGATTGAATGTAGGAGCGGAGTAGTTGTTTCCTATCCTTCCTTTGAAGAAGAACTGTCCGCCGTCCGGTTTGAAATTGACACCGAAGTTTCCGGTCAGGGCGCCGGTGTTAAGATCGCTGTAGTGATCATATCTGATTGACGGAAATATCCTGAGTGAAGAAGTGATCTCAATCTCATTTGCAGTATAAACAGCCGGCTGATAACGTTTCGCATCACCGGTGAGCTCATTGCTTGCAAGATCATAGATTCCAACAGACGCTCCTGTTGTATTCATCAGGATCCCTGCACCGTACAGCACTTCACCCGTTCCTGTCAATCCGGAGTTTTTATAGTAGCTCTCTTTTGATAAACCGTCGTAGTACTTCGAAAGGTCGTTTGAATAACTGACTGTTCCGCTAAGTGTGACGTTCCGATTGGCGTTGTATGAATACCGCAGACTGCTCAGCCAGTTCTTGTCCGTTTGAGAAGAGGCTGACGCTTCCGAGCCCGTTTCAATGCCGGGAACACCGCGCACTGAACTAATAAATCCTGAATTGAATGTAAGAACCGATGCCGGGGAGAAGCCGTAACTTCCGCCTGCACTGAAATTGTCGAGTTTGTAGGAAGAGTTCTTCCTTTGTTTCTCAATTACACTGTTTCCGCCGGTGTAAAGATAAGTGAAATCATTCTCTGATCTTTCAGTGCCCCAGCCAAGTTTCAGATTGATACTGCCGAGCGTGAAGTTTCCCGTGATGCCGGCCGTTCGCAATCCGTAAGATCCGGCTCCCGCCGAAATCTCTGCTGACTGGCCGTCCGGCTTAGGCTTGGAAGTGATGATGTTCACAACACCGCCGATTGCTTCTGAACCGTAAAGCGAGCTCATCCCGCCGTTGAGAACTTCTATCCTTTCAATGCCGTCTTTGAGGATCTGTGAAGCATCAAACTGATTGTTCTGAGGGGAGTTCAGCCTGATCCCGTCGAGCAGGATCAGCGTATTGTCTGCGCCTGCACCGTTCATTGAGATCGTGCTGATTGATTCCCTTCCGCCGTAACTCCTTACTGAAACTCCTGCAAATGTTCTCAGGATCTCAGAGAGCCTGTCACCGTTCATTACTTCGATTGACTTCCTGTCAATCACCTGCACAAACGCAGGCAGTCTGGCTGTTGAGATAATTCCCCTTGTGCCAAATACCCTGATCTCTTCAGAAGAATAAGAAGCAGTGTCCTGCCCTTCAGCATAACCCGCACCAAGAAGCAGAACGGAAAAAAGAAATATGTATTTACTGATCTTCAAATGCATAAAAAAACTCCCGGCCGGTCATCCTCTTCATGGTGTGCAGAATAAATGAATGAAATGATCAGCCGGGAGTTTCCCGAAAATTTCAGTCAATCTTTTCCCACGAAGATCCTTGAATCGCAATACAGGCAGGTCTCCTGACTCGAAAGCAATTTCCTCCGGCCTTCCCGCTCATTTATGAACAGTGGTTGTTCCGGAGGTCTTCTTTCTTACAGTTGCGGGGACAGTTCCGGCATTTCACCGGATTCCCTTTTAATCCTTTCCTATGTAGGAACCTGTATGCTTATAAAGAACTGTACAAAGTTACAAACTTGAACGGGCAATTGCAAACCCCGGTCATTGGGTCTTCACTTCCCTTGACTCCGGAGATGTTCTGGCAAATACAAATACATCTTTCTGCGGATCGTAATACTTCCTCAGAAGCATCACTTTCCTTTCTCCGCCAAGGTCATATTCAATTGCATATTCCGATGTGGACACTCTGTCAATAGTGACCTTAGCGCTCTTCTTAAGTTCTTCATACAAATTCTGTTCAATGAATTCCTCAAGCTCCGGTTCATCATCCTCTCCCAGTATCCCCTGAACGAGAGACGTGCTCAGGGATTCCTCAGGCGAAAGCAGTGTATCCTGCAGGCCGGAAGTTTGAAACTCGGGGTCCTCGGCACTCTCTTTCTCATTCTTGTTGCACGAAGCAAGCAGGATAAGATTCAGTGAGAACAACAGAGCGATATATAGAGATGACCTTTTCAATTCTTTTGAACCATTCCCTGACAAATCTCTAAGGAGCAGAATTTTACTTTATGATTCCCATTTCCCTGCCGATTTCACCGAACACTTCGAGAATTCTATTGAGATGCTTGTCTTCATGAGTTGCCATGTAAGAAGTTCTGAGCATTGCCATGTTCGGCGGCACGCCGGGTGAGATGAACGCATTTACAAAAATGCCGGCATCAAACAGTTTCCTCCAGAAGGCAAACACCAGATTGTCATCGCCAAGTATGACGGGAACTATGGGAGTCTTTCCCTCGAGTATCCTGAATCCCATAGATGCAAAGCCTTCCCTCATCTTCTTTGCGTTTGCAAGAAGATTGTTAATTCTCTCCGGTTCGGCGACAAGGATATCGAGCGCTGCATCCGCTGCGGCTACCGAAGCCGGCGTTGGAGAAGCGGAGAATATGAGGGCAGGCGAATGGTGTTTGAGATAATTTATGACAACCTTTTCAGCTCCTACAAATCCTCCAAGCGAGGCGAATGTCTTTGAGAATGTTCCCATCACCATATCAACTTCCTTCACAAGTCCGAACTCCGATGCTGTGCCTCTTCCGCCAATTCCCACAACGCCTGTTGCGTGAGCGTCATCAATGAGTATCCTTGAATTGTACTTCTTGCAGAGTTCTGTCAATCTTGGGAGTTCAACAAGTTCTCCGCTTGTGGAAAACACACCGTCTGAGGCAACCAGCTTTGAAGCATCCGCAGGAATCGACTTCAGCACTCTTTCGAGGTCATCCATGTCGTTATGCTTGTACCTCTTGAACTCGGCAAAGCCGCCTTTAGCCATCATATTGGCTGCGATTATGCAGGCGTGATTATCTTTATCCGAGATTATGTACTCGTCTTTTGAAACAAGAGTTGGAATAATTCCCTGAGCGGTCTGATAGCCCGTTGAGAAAAGCAGGACCGCTTCTTTCCCGAGAAAATCCGCAAGCTTTTCTTCAAGCCTTATATGCAGGTCAAGTGTGCCTGTAAGATATCTAGAGCCCGAACATCCGGTTCCGTACTTCTCAATCGCCTTGATCGCGGCTTCCTTTACTTTGGGGTGAGCTGTAAGGCCGAGATAATTATTTGAACCGGCCATGATTATATCGCGGCCTTCAATTCTTACAACCGGACCTTCGTTAGCTTCAATTGCCCTGAAATACGGATAAACACCTGCGGCCTTTACCTCATCTGCTCTGGTGAAACTCCTGCACTTATCGAATAGATCCATTAATGATTCTTTGATTTCAAATATTGATTTGCGTAACAGAACGTTGGCTTACGCGGTAGTCAGTATGGTAATTCTCACGACTATGATTGTACATAGAAAATACAAAGAATAATGAATAACTTCTATTAATTAACCCTTCTGTATTGAAAGCATTCATTACCGGCGCAACCGGTTTCGTCGGAAGCCATCTTGCAGACAAGCTCAAGGCTTCCGGACTCGATGTTATGTGTCTTAAGAGAAAGTCATCTTCAACAAAATGGCTTGACGGAAAAGGATTTGAATATGTTGAAGGCGACCTTTTCTCAAATGAAGCCCTGGAGAGTGCAATTGCAAGGGCAGACTATGTTTTTCATGTGGCCGGAGTAGTCAAGTCGGTCAATAAGGAGGGATTCCACAGAGGCAATCATGAAGCCACCAGGAATCTTCTCGAGATCACAAAAAAAGTGAATCCCGGACTTAAGCGGTTTGTGCATATATCTTCTCAGGCGGCATGCGGACCTGCTGTCAATACCGAATCTGTTGACGAAAACACTGTTCCTAATCCGATAACAACATACGGCAGGACCAAACTCATGGCGGAAGAAGAGGTAATGCGTTTCGCTTCGGATTTTCCCGTCACAATCGTGAGGCCGCCTGCAGTCTTCGGACCGAGGGATACGGAGATCCTAATATACTTTCAGACCTTTTCCAAAGGGCTCAACAGCGTAATAGGTTTTGACGACAAGTATCTCAGCCTGGTTTACGTCGAGGACCTTGTTGAAGGTATCTATCTCTCAGCAACAAAGGACACTGCAGTCAACAATACTTATTTCATCTGCCTCGACGATCCTTACAACTGGGACGAGATCGGCGCACTGACATCTAAACTTCTCGGCAAGAAAGCGCTTAAGATCAGGATCCCGCATTCTGTGGTTTACAGTGTCGGATTCATAGCTGAAACAATTGCCTCTCTTTCCGGAAAGGCGGCAACTCTTAACGTGGAAAAGTGCAAGGACATCACACAGCTCAGATGGGTCTGCTCAAATGCCAAAGCGCGCAAAGAGCTCGGCTTCAGTAACAAGTATACACTGGAAGAGGGATTTGCAAAGACTGTTGAATGGTACCGGCAAATGAAATGGATATGAATGATGAAAGATAATCTTAAGAAATATCTCGAAGAGGAAATTCTTTCTTCGCTGGATAAGCTCGGCATAGCCCGAAGGGAAATTGTGTTCGATAAGCCAAAGGAAGAGAAGTTCGGCGACTACTCTACGAATATTGCAATGCTCCTCGCAAAGGAGCTCAAACAGCCTCCCAGAAAGATCGCTTCAGATATACTTGAACGCATGAAGATTGACAAAGCAAAAATATCAAATGCTGAGATTGCAGGAGCGGGATTTCTGAACTTCTTTGCCGCAGATCCATACTGCATTGCGCGGCTTGAAGAGATCCTGAATGAAGGAAGCGGTTTCGGCAGGTCTGCGATCAATTCCGGCCTCAGGGCAAACCTCGAATGGATCAGTGCAAATCCGACAGGGCCCCTTCACACGGGCCACGGAAGGGCGGCGGCACTCGGAAAGGCAATTGCGAACCTGCTTGAATGGACCGGCTATGATGTTACAAGAGAGTATTACTACAACGATGCAGGCAATCAGATGAACAACCTTGCGAAATCAGTTTATGCAAGATACATGCAGATAATGGATCCGGGTTTTGAATTTCCGGATGAGGGATATGTGGGAGATTATGTGAAGGAGATTGCTGCAGACATTTACGGCAGGCATGGAGATAAGTTCAGAGATAACTTCGACAGTGAGTATTTCAAAAGCGAAGGAGAGAATCATACATTTGCTCTTATCAAGAAGACGCTTGAGAGAATGGGAATTGAACACGATGTGTTCTTCAACGAGTCATCACTCTACGATGACGGCACAATAGACAGAACTATTGAGGAATTGAAGAGCAGGTCACTCGCTTATGAACAGGACGGAGCCGTTTGGCTCAGGATGCCAGCAGAGGAAGGATTTCAGAAAGACAAAGTGATAGTTAAATCCACAGGCGAGCCCACATACAGGCTTCCCGACATTGCATATCATATTGACAAGGTCAATAGAGGTTTTGACCTCATTGTTGACATTTTCGGATCTGACCACGGCGACACATACAAAGAAGTTTTGTATGGAGTGAAATGCCTCGGGCATGACGAATCGAAGATCAAGGTCATCATTCATCAGATGGTAACATTCCGTATGGGAGATGAATCTGTGAAGATGAGCAAGCGGAGCGATAAAGTTTACAGCCTCGATGAACTAATGGACGATATTGGCGCGGATGCAACGCAGTTCTTCTTCATAATGCGCGGGGCAAACACCCATCTTGATTTCGACATCAGCCTTGCAAAGGAAAGGTCTGAGAAGAATCCCGTGTATTATCTGCAGTATGCCTATGCGAGGATCTGCGGAATTCTGCGCAATGCCGAAGTTAAACTTGCCGGCGATTCCGTTAAGGAGAAGTGGTTGGAGGCATTGCCGGGGAATGAAGATGAGATAAGACTGATCAAGGTTATTGACAGGTTTCCCGAAGAAGTTGAACAGTCTGCCGCTTCGCTTGAGCCGCACAAGATCATCAACTATCTTAACGAGCTTGCCGAGAGTTTCCACAGGTTCTATCATAACAACAGGGTCGTTGACCCGGACAAGCCGGATGTTTCCCGCGCCCGCCTTCAGCTTTGCAGAGCCGCAGGGCTGGTTTTCAGGAACGGGTTTGAGATCATTGGAGTATCCGCGCCGGAAAGAATGTGATCTGTTCATTATCTTATCTTTAACGGTGAGACAAATGCTCATCGAAACTTTGCATAAAGAAAAAGACCGGAAAGCATTGCTCTCCGGTCTTTATTCTTTTTACAGCCGATTCGTTTCTATTTTTCCCCTACCGGTACGCCGATAAGTTCAGGGTACTCGATCTTCACTGATTGCTGTGATCTCTCATTCTGAACAGAGGTCTTGCTCATCTTGGTTCTCTCAGGATTCTTTAGATTGAGGAAGTCCTCGTAGCTCATTCTCTTCTTTGTTTCAGAGCTGTTCGAGACCTGTTCCTTGGCAAGCCTGATTGCAGTTGCGATCTTCTCTCTTACAGCTGCATCTTGTTCAGCTGCCAATTGCTTTTCCAGATCCTGAACATTCGGCACAGGCAATGGCTCCGCCCCAGGAGGCGCGACTTCCTGAACGAAATTAGCGGCATTATTGTCAGCCATTGCGAAGTCCGTTCCGTCACAGAACAAATCTCCTGTTATGTCTGTCTGAATATAGCCGCCGGCAAAGGTGGCCGCATCATTGTCAATTCGCAGAAGATCGAAGCCGTCAATGAAGCCGTCATTGTCTATATCTCCGCTGTACATGCCTCGGTAAAGCGGGCTGGTGCTTACTACTGCCTGGTTATTACCGTAAGCCTGTCCGTCCGGCTGGATGAAGTTATAGTGTTGAGCAGCTCCTCTTGTAAATGCCAACCCTGTAACAGACCATGTGCGGATGCTGTTCCTGTGTTTTACGATCCTGAAGTAGTTACCGTCAAGGGCTCTTGTCATCAAAGCGTTATTAGAAACAGCGTTGCCACCCATTGTAGTTATCAATGAGTCAACGATCACATTCGGGTAATCTGCTCTTGCCAGATAGATCCTTATGGTATCCTGAAGTCTCCAGAATGGATTTGAAGGAATGAACATTCCCTGTGATGCAAGGCCGACGGTTGTGGTCGTGCTTGCCGGCAGTGTCTGGATGCAGATATTGTCAAGCCATATGTCATTTCCGAATCCGCTTACTGCACGAAGTCTTACCTTGTTTGTTCCAACGGGCAGAAGATAGATCTTTGAACCCCATTGCGAAGCAGTGGGAGTGAATTGTCCGCCGCCAACAAAAACAGTATTAAGCGGCCCTGCAGCGGCGCCAAGTCCGCCCCAGAGTCTCTGAAGAATTGTGTAACTTGTTCCACTGTTTGAAGATGTTTCAAGTATCAGTGAATCAACATTGCCGCCTGACCACGGTGCATAAGCATGATCAAAGGTCAGATACGTGTTTGCCGCAGCAGCCGGGATGTCATAGGAAATAAGCGACTGTGTTGTTCCTCCGGATGCACTCCAGCTGTTGAATCGTGCAGAGCCGGTTCCCGAACCCCATGCGCTCGCCAATGAACGCCTGTTCCAATAGTTAGTTGTTACAAGTTCCGAAAAGAACGTGTTAGTTGTCATTGCTATTACGGACGTTCCGGTATCCTTGGCACAGGAAAAATCTTCGCAGGCCGGTATTGGCATTGTAATATCTACCCTCGCCGTGTACGCCTGATACCTGCCGCCTGTTGACGTGTTCTGCTCGCACCAGTACGGGAAAAGTTTGCCATTGCCGCCTGAAGTGATTCCGATATAATCACCCTGGTAACCCGCGGCAAGTCCTGAGATTGGAATTGGTTTGAACTTATGGTCAGATACCTTTATGTCAACCCATGAAGTACCTCCATTGGTTGAACGTGAAAGATAAACTTCCGCTGAGTCATTTGTAGGCACGTTTCTTGTGCTGTAATAGACGACGTTAACTCCACCGGTGGCATCCACATGCACAGCGGGGAAGTATTCATAAGAACCGGATGCATTCTGATTAACCCGCGTTCTAGTCCAGGAGCTTCCACCGTCCGGTGTTTTCATAAGCACGATATCAGCATTGTCCAGAGCCGGTGCAAAGTTCTTCTCAGCGGCAACAACATACTCGTCATCAGCAGAAGAAAGACATGTCTTGTCCCCGTCAATGCGCGGGAAGCCGTTTGCCCTGATAACAGAAGTGGAAGGAGTCAAAAGGTCTGAGGTCCTTATGCCGTTCATATTGACCTTGCTGTTGGATTGGTCGCTCCAGCTTACGCCGCCGTTTCCGGATTCGGCCCATCCGAGTGAATCCTCAGTGGAGTTCTGTCCGTTGGTTGTACAGTTAGCCCATACAACCCTCACCCATCCGTAAATGTCAACCGTCACATCGCAACCCTGATGATGATGGCCTGCTGATGGCGGAGGGCTTACAGGCACAACGGATGACCAGGTAACTCCCCCGTCAGATGACCATGAGCATACAATTCTGTTTGTATAAGCTCCGGAGAACTCAGTATAAACCGTATAGCACCTGCCGTAAAAAGAGCTGGTAGGAATACCGTCAACTGCAGATAGGTTCTTATCTGAAGACGTCGTTGAACCGGGGAATGTGACAGTTGCTGACCATGTGGACCCGTAGTTTGCTGAATACGAGGCACCCATGGCTCCGGTGCTGGTGATGTAAGAGATCAGCATCCTGTCCGTATGCATAATCATCGGAGCAGGATCGCCGAAATTGAACACGGTAGTGTCATCACCAAACCATGTCACGCCGCCGTCAGTTGTAATGTAGTGACCGCAACTGAAAGAAGTTGTGCCTCCCACATTGTAGGTATTTGCTGAAGCAAACATGATCTTTGGATTGTGGGGATGCCTTGTGATCGGAGTTTCGCTTTGAGTTCGTGCAGTGGTTGGATGGACCCTGAATGTAGGTCCGACTGCAAAAACACCTTCTGGAGTGCGATAATAGCGGGTTTCGTTGCTGAAATTCGCATTATCTCCCGCGGGTAGCTCTACGTACTGACCTTGCGGATTAACGTCAATACGTGTTCTTGGATCAATATTCCATTTGGGAGAGTTGTCCTGCGCGAACGCGCCGGTAGCAATACCAATCTGGAACAAGAGTCCAATGACAACAACAGTAATTCTTGTTTTCATTGGTTCTTCCTTTCTCGGTTTAGTTGATTGAAGTAGGTTGCTGTATATTTAGGCAATGAAGCTAAATTTTTCAAGTGAATTTTATATAATTGCAATTTTTAAATATATAACCAGAAACCGGCAGGACTGATCAAATGCGATTCAGCGCTTGCCGGCTTCAGAACTTTCTGTTCTTTATACTCCTGATACTATTTCACCGAAACCCTATCACCAGTTGTGTTTCCGAAAACTTCAGGATAATACATAAGCGAACCTTTCGAAGGATTTATTGTGTATGTGCCCGGAATCTCAGCCCGCATCAGATACGTGAATTCATGCACTCCTTTTCCGAAGTAAGTTGCAAAGAATACGATCCGGTCGTCTCTGACGTCTTTATCTGCATACCACCATCTCCAGTAGTATCTGTCATATCCGCCGTAGCCGTCTTCACCGTCTATCTTGTATGCCCAGTCATCCTTTACATACTCGAAGCCGGATGGGAATGGATCCTCAAGCATGAAGTAATTATTCTCATCGTCCCTGGTATGCACTTTGATCTTGAAGAGCATCACATCGCCGGAATTCACTGTCCCCGTAAATGCGGCCGGCTTGTATGAGATCCTGTCACCACCGTATTCTTTGTATTCCTTCAGCACAAACATCTCCTTCTCTACCCTGAATCCTTCCTCTTGCGGCTTAACCTCACTCAACGGCATATAGTAGTTCAGATCTGCGGAAAAGTAGATCTTTCCCGTGCCGCTTTTTTCAATTCTGATCTCATTGCTTCCGCTTCTGAGATCACTTCCGGAAATTCTAACGGGCTTGCTTTCGCCGAAGACATCACTGCGCGTTATCTGCCTGTCAATGATCATTATATCATTCACAAATATGCGCAGGCTGTAGCTTGGATCAAGTTCCGACGAGTACTTAAGATAATCCACCATTGAATAAATGATCATGGCGGTTTCCTGTGTGCTTCTCCATGACGTTCCCTGCCTCTGCAATATGAGCCACCTTATGACCAGATCTTTGAGCGATGAATTCTCATCAATGTTTACGAGAGCCTTAAGCGCCATTGCGGTTGTCTGAACCTTGTCATCCTGCCAGTTGTAATGAAACTTCTTTCCTTCCCAGTACGCGCCACCTTCTCCG
Source organism: Ignavibacteria bacterium (assembly GCA_019694675.1). Lineage (GTDB taxonomy): Bacteria > Bacteroidota > Ignavibacteria > Tepidaquicellales > Tepidaquicellaceae > JADJAH01. Next base: position 944 of record JAIBBK010000053.1, on the reverse strand, counting down.
GGCAGTCTCACCGCCTGCTTCACAAGCACAGCGATCATTTCCTTTGCCTCTGCAATTCTGCCGATCTGTTTGTATGCAAGCGCGACAAGGCTTATGCCGTAATTGTTAAGCCCTTTCTTATCCAGCTTATCAAGCTCTTCGCGGATAAATTCCTTTTCGCTGGCAACAACCATCGAAAGCGAATAGAGCATGTATGCCTTTGTTGTAACATCCGTTCCGGCTTCTCCCAATTGTTCTTTGATCGAGTTTATGCCTCGCAGCATTGACAACTTGTCAACCTGATAACCGGTCTGTTCGGCAATCGAAAGTCCGTAAACAACATAGGCAGTCATGAACGGATTGTTCCTGTCATTCTGCCACCAGCCCCAGCCACCGTCTGAATGCTGAAGAGAATAGAGTCGGGAAAGCCCCTTGTTGACCATTGCCGGAATCTCCTTCCTTGTTGCTTCATTCAACGGAGCGCCGAGGTTCTCGAATGCATTTGCAACTATCACCGTCGGCAGGAACCTGCTCATTGTCTGTTCAACACAGCCGTAAGGATATCCGACAAGATCGTCAAGTGATGTGAGAATGGCGGATGCGAGCGACGGGTCTGCGTTCAGCACAAACCCGGCGCTTCTTAGGTCGGTGCCCGGCGGGATCTCAATTGTCTTTGACTCCGTTCGCGTTGCGTCAGAAAAGTCGGCAGTTACTCCCTTTTGAAGCTTGAGTCCTGCAGGCAGTACCGGCATCTTGATCTCAATTGCGTCCGACTCTTCATTCGTAAGCGCTTCGGCATAGAATTTTGCTTCTCCAAGCGGGATGCCGGCCTTCACAGCAAAGTCGAGTCTCTTCTCACCGTCAGCCGGAACTGAGAGTTCGTCCGACTGCGAACCCGATATCAACTCAGCATTTTCACTTCTGAAAGTGAAGCGGACATTCTTTTCGGATGATAGGTAATTATG
>JAIBBK010000005.1 GCA_019694675.1 Ignavibacteria bacterium | reverse complement strand
CTGTCTTGCCTCCTGCATTAGGTCCGGAGATTACGAGTGTGTTGAAGTTACCTCCAAGACTGAAATTCAGCGGAACGACTTCGCTCCTGCTGTGAGTCTGCAGAAGCACCGGATGAAAAGCGTTCTTGAGATCAACCGAGTCTTCCGTTATCCTGGGCTTGGATGATATCGTTTCAATTGCATACTTCGCCTTTGCCTGAAGGAAGTCTATCCTCGCCAGTATGATGCAGTTTGCAGAAAGCTCTTCAGAAACTGCCCGTACCTGTGATGAGAGTTCTCTGAGGATTTTCTCAACTTCTCTCTTTTCTTCAAAATGAAGTTCCGTTAATTCGTTGTTGAGCGCAATAATCTCTGCGGGTTCTACGAATACTGTCTGCCCGCTTGCAGACGCGCCGTGAATTATTCCCTGCACGCTTCTTTTGTTCTCTGTCTTGACCGGTATTACATACCTGCCGTCTCTCTGCGTCACAATGTCTTCCTGAGTCAGTTCCTTTTCTGCAACGCTTTTGAGGATCGACGACAATGTCTTTCTGAGCTTGTCAGAGTGCTGATTGATCTGCTTCCTTATTCTGCTCAGCGTTGCGGATGCAGAATCCTTTACAGCGCCTGTTTCATCTACTGTGATTGAGATGTTATGCTCAAGTATCCTGTCTGTGTAGATTGATGCGCAGAATCCTGACACCCATGCGAATCGTCCTTCCTGATCTGCGCTTGAATCCGCAACGTGCTTCTTTAAGCGGCGCGACGCAATAAGGAAATTCAGTAAAAACAGAAACTCTTCCGGAGACACATAATGCCCTTCGATCCTGACTTTGCGCAACAGGCCGCGTATGTCCGATAGGCCTTCAATCGGAAGGTCACCGTTATTGTTGATAAGGTCCTTGATCTCTTCCACTTTGTTCAGTTCAGCTTCTATTTCTTCCCTGTCCTTCATGAATTCGATCTCATCGCAAAGAGAATCGCCGAGCGGTGAATGAATGAATCTTCTCACTCTTGTCAGCACGCTCTCGAAGTCCAGCTTATTTTTCAGGTACTGAAGGTCCGTCACTTGATAATGGAATTCACTGATTTTTCAAATTCTTCATAAAAGTTCTTTGCGCCCGGTATGAAGTTCTGAATGAAATTGTATGTATCCGGCGCAGCGTTTATCACCAGTCCGCAAAGCTTTGATGCCTTTACGCTCTCAGCGCTGACCAGTGCAAAAGTTTTTGTAGTTACAATCAGAACAAGGCTTGCAATTATTACTCCCTTGAATGCACCGAACAGAGCTCCTGCGATCCGGTCTGTCGTCTTTGTCAGGAAATTGATGTCTGATATCTTTCCCGCAATATAAGTCAGTATAGAGTATGTTATTATCATGATTGACAGGAATGCTGCCAGTGTCAGTATTCTTTCGTCGGCTCTTATGAATTGAATGTATCCGGAAAGTTCGGAGGAATACTTTGTAGCCAGTACAAGTCCGGTCACAAAGCCTGCAAGCGAGAAAACTGCCCTCAGGAATCCTTTCCTGAATCCGAAGAAAGCCGGCACTGCGATCAGTAGCGTGATTATGAGGTCAAGGTTATTCAAGGCAAGATTTTCTGTGCGGAGTCACAAGAAGAAGGAGCAGGTCAGAAGGGGATATGGGGATTCAGGAAAGCCTGGCCTTTACCATATCCTGTATCGCCTTTCCGTCAATTTTGCCTTTCAGCGACTTCATTGCTTCTCCCATTACCTTTCCGAAATCCTTTTGCGATGTTGCGCCCGAAGACGCTATGATCCCGGCAATGATTTCTTCTGCTTCTTCAGGGCTCATCTGGGCCGGGAGATATTCGTTTATGATTGCCAGCTGTGCGCTTTCCTTGTCAACAAGGTCCTGACGCCCTGCCTGTGCAAAGATATCGATAGATTCCTTTCTCATCTTTGCCTGCTTGCCCAACAGTTCGATCTCTTCCTGTTCGTTCATTTCCCTGTTCATGCCCGACTTGTCCATTTTGAGAATCTCGGCCCTTATGGAACGCAGTGTTTCGACTCTCACGGAGTCTTTTGCCTTCATAGCGGCATTCAGGTGTTCGTTGATCTTCGTCTTAAGGCTCATCTCAGTTCAGGTTAAGCATGCCTTTGTACTTCTCTGACTCGGCAACATATTTTGACTTCGGAAAGTCCTTCTTAATCTTATCAAACAGATCCTTGGCCTTCTTTGAGTCATTTGCTTTGAGATAGCTCTTTGCTGCATAAAAAAGATACTGATCGTTGAACGGATTCTTTGCATCTACTGCTGCTGCTTTTTCATATGACTTTCCCGCCTCATCAAATTTCTGCCTTGCCTCACTGACTGATGCTTCTCCGGCAATGGCTGAAGCCTTGAGCACAGGATTTGATCCTGAATAGTCTTTGTAATATTTTTCAGCCTTGTCAAAGTCCCGGAGATTGTAATAGCAGTTTGCCAGCATCAGTTTGGCCGTCTGGCCGTTCTCGGTTGATCCGTACTCGTCAACAATATACTGAAGGCCCTTAATATTGCCCAGCGTGTCACCGCTTATTGCCTGCTGAAAATCATTGTTTTCGTATGCCCTTTTGATAAGGGTGATTGCAACACCCGCATTCTCATTATTAGCCTTGTTCCTGTTGACAAGCAGTATGATTCCGGCAATTGCAATTACCAATATGGTGAGAGCTGTATATACATGCTTCTTGTTCTTTTCAAAGAAATCAACCGCCTTGTAATAAGTGGCGATCAGCTTTTCATCAGAGTGTGTTTGCTTTGACATTGTAAGGTTAAATGCTTGAAAATTGATCTGCAATATAAGGAATATGATCTTTCAATTAAAGCCCTAAGATCGTCATCCCATGTAAAAAACGGGCATAAAAAAGCCGGATGGTTTTGTCCATCCGGCCAGTATCAGATAAATCTTCTGTGGTCAGATCCTGAACTTCAGTGCTACACCGAGCTTCAGCGAGAGAATGCTGTTGTCAATCCCGGGTGTGTTATATGTGCTTGAAAGAGGGATATTCACTCCAAGTGAAGTACCGAGATACATATCCGGGCTTAGCGGAATATTGTACCCTGTTTCGGCAGTAATGTTGAAGACCGTTGATTTGGTTTCAATATTGCTTGCCTGTACTACCGGAGCCTGTCCTGTAGCCGTTTGTGTGATCTCGCCGCTTGAATTCAGTTTAACGCCAAGCGTCGGGCCTGCGGCAAAGTAGTAATTACTGAAATTTGCCTGGAACATCACGTCAATTGTTGCATATGAAAGTGAATATGCCTGATCGGTCGTTACGTTGTTTGTTGTTTGTGTGTTTGAAAAGTTCTTCATGTCAAACACTGTCAGGTTACCGAGGATTCCGACAGTCTTGTTGAACAATACGTCAATCTGACCTCCGACCCCTACACCAAGTCCGTTCCATGTGCCTGTCAGTCCTTTCTGGTTGTAAATATTGAAATTACCGGAAAGCCTTGGTCCCATAAGAACCCTTTGAGCATTGGCAGATCCGGCTATCCCTATTACAATCGCAATTGCAAGAATCGTTACGATGTTCTTCATTTTGTTTTTGTAAGTTTGATTTAGAGAAAATTTTGGGTTTCCCATTAGCAATCAATTCAGCTTATGGAATTGTGAAGTTGCTTGTAACGGTGTATGCCTGATTATTGCTGACAATATTGCCCGTAAATGTGAACTGCCAGGCCTGCCCGGTCTGCACGCCCTGATAAGGATCCAGCGTATACGTGGTATCCTTGCTGAAAACGTAAGCAGTGTTCTGATTTGTAAGTGTATCGAAGAACTGCAGATTTGGGACTGCTGCGATGAGTTTCGTAAGCTTGGTGTCGACGCTTGGTTTGAAGCCGAACGTGTAGCTGTTGATATCGCCTTGTCCCGTCATCTGAAAGGTTATTGAACCTCCTCCCGTACCGCCGCCCGGGCCAATGCCGCCCGACCCTGTACTGCTGTCGTTGCTGCAACCGTAGGCAATTGTCAGCAATAAGAGAACAAGAGCAATGTGAAGTGATCTCATATTTCCTCCTTAAGTTTACTTGGTTATTTAAAAATATTCAACTCGGCTTACAGATTCAATTGATTTATCAAGATTTGTCATCGCAATGTCATTCCGTGCAAACCGCCATATGTTGAGTTGCGACATAGCACTTCGTCTTCAAAATCATATCAGGTTCGGAAAACAAAAGTCCTTTACCTACGACGATCTGTAAAATTGTGTTGCATTACTTATTCAGATCAGACTGAATCCGCATGTCCGGGACAATCGTTGCGATGGGTTTCAGATGTTGCAGGTGCATTTAAAATCATAACGATAATGGCTATATTTCAAAACATGAGTTCGAATTCGTCATATCCCCACAGCCCTGCCCCGGATCCAAGCAAGACGCAAGATTCATTTCAGCCGCTGACTGGAAAGAACGGGCAGAGCGGGCACGAAATGTTTTCGAGGATACTCATTGCGGCAGGTGTGATACTTGTGTCCGTGCTTACAGCTGTCATAATATTGAAGATTTCAGAATAGAGGATTGAATTACTTTCTTCAGTACAACGGATTGCTTAGAGCTGAGGGAAATGACTGCATTGATTTTCTCAACAGAATGACAACAGCCGGGATCTCCGGTATTCAGGTTGGAGAACACTTAAGGACCGTGCTTTTGAATGATAAGGGAAGGATAATTGATGTTCTCGATGTTTTCCGAAAACCCCGGGGACTGTTTCTGAAAACATCAAATTGTTACGAAGACAAGACGCTCGAATATCTGAGCAAGTATATTGTAATTGACGATGTGACGTTAGAGAAGTGCGATGTCAGGCATGTGACGATCATTTTGTCCGGAGATGGTTTGAAGGAGGCAGTGAGCATGCTTTCCGGTGAGTTTGAAGGCAAGGATGACGGCGAAAAGGATTCTGAATTGATTGTTAGTTACAATGACGATCTTGGATTTCAGTCTGTCAATATTATCTGCCCGCTTGAAGATTCCCTCAGGATCAGAAATGCGCTTGGCAACAGGAACCTGCAGACATGCATGGACTACGAAGCCATGAGGATCAGGAATGCACGCCCGGAAGCGCCCTGGGAATTCAATGAGGATACCAATCCGCTCGAATGCGGCCTGAAGAAATATGTGTCGTTTGCAAAGGGCTGTTATGTGGGACAGGAAGTCATAGCACGACTTGATTCGCAGAATAAGGTCCCTAAGGTGATGGTGAAGATCGAGTCAGATGAAAACCTCGTGCCGGGAATGAAGATCAGCAGGAACGATGAGATTGAGTGCGGTTTCATCTCAAGCGCGCTGACTGCAGATGGAAAGGCAATTGCTTTGGGATTTATCCGAAGTGTTGAACTTGATTTCAATGCTGAATACCATGCTTCGTCTGAAAATGTGAAAGCACACATCAACATCAAACAAATAACTTAACATCATGATCGAAAAAATCAAAGAACTCCTTGGAAAGGAAAACGAAGGGCTGCTTACGCACAAATGCAATACCATACCTTATGAGATGTTACATCTTCCCGGAAATGATTTTGTTGACAGGGTGTGGAAAGACTCAGACAGGTCACCCAATGTACTCAGAAATATGCAGTTGATATATAATACCGGCAGGCTTGCTGGAACAGGATATCTGTCTATTCTCCCTGTTGATCAGGGAATTGAACATTCTGCCGGCGCTTCCTTTGCGCCCGAACCGATCTACTTTGATCCCGAGAACATAGTGAAGCTCGCCGTTGAAGGCGGATGCAATGCTGTTGCATCAACGCTCGGCGTGCTTGGGTCGGTTGCCAGGAAATACGCTCACAAGATTCCTTTCATAGTTAAGATCAACCACAACGAGTTTCTCAGCTATCCGAACAAATATGATCAGATCATGTTCGGCTCTATCGACCAGGCATTTGATATGGGTGCGGTTGCAGTGGGAGCAACGATATACTTTGGCTCAGACGAATCCGCCAGGCAGCTGCAGGAAGTTTCTGAAGCGTTTGAATATGCGCACGAACTGGGCCTCGTTACAATTCTCTGGTGTTATCTCAGAAATTCCGCATTCAATGTGAAGGGCGACAAGGACTATCACGTTTCCTCCGACCTTACCGGCCAGGCAAATCATCTTGGAGTAACCATTGAGGCAGACATAATAAAGCAGAAGCTTCCCGAGAACAACGGCGGCTACAATGCTCTCAGCTTCGGCAAGACTCACAAGCTTGTTTACGAAAAGCTCTCATCAGACAATCCGATTGATCTTACAAGGTATCAGGTTGCGAATTGCTACATGGGACGATGCGGCCTTATTAATTCAGGCGGAG
>JAIBBK010000087.1 GCA_019694675.1 Ignavibacteria bacterium | reverse complement strand
GTATATAACTTGTATCTTGCTCATTTCCCCAATCCGTTACAGCCCATCCCTTTAACGAATCTATAAATTCCAACCCTTTTATTAGTTTACTTACAGGAATACTCTGCTGATACCATTGCGAGTACACCGAGCCTGCATTGAACGCATTGATGAATATGAAAATGCTGAAGAAATACAACAGGCTAGAAAGAAACCTGACTGCGCGGGTATGTGAGATGTGTTTCATGACAACTTCCTTTATCCAAAACTACGGAGGATAGATTTCAGAAACTATGACTTTGGTCATGTTTTGAAAATATGAATCGGCAGCTCAAAGGTGTCTTGTCGGGAGGGAAGATATGCAAACCAGAGATCTTCTTTCCTTCAGTCAATGCCGGGAAATGTCAACCGTTACCGGAACTGTGCTGCCCAAAGAAGGTCATAGATATAATCAAATTCCATGACTGCCAAATCACTGCAGAAGTATTGGAATTTCTGATGTAAGCAAATCATGCATTCACGGCAACAAACAGCCGCGAATGCATGAATAAGCGTCGTATGTGTGATAAAGCCTACTTGCTCAAAACCATCTTCTTCACACTCACAAAACCACCTGCTGTCAGCTTGTAAAAATAGATGCCTCCCGGAAGTGCAGAGCCGTTATCATCCGTTCCGTGCCACGTTACCTTGTATGATCCCTTTTGCCGGAATTCATTTACTAGCAGAGATACTCTCTGTCCAAGTGTGTTGAACACCTCCAGCTTCACAAAACCGTCTTCTGCAATTGAGAATCCGATGCCTGTTGATGGATTGAACGGATTGGGATAATTGTCTTCAAGAATGGTTGATTCAGCAGTCAGATCCTGCGCATCATCTGATCTGTCTTCCACAACTCCGTTACCTCTGCTGTCAAACTTATCCGAAACATTCACACAGGCAGAAGTTCTGAATGTCTGCGTTGCTGTCCAACCGGTATTCAGGCTTGGTGCAAGCGTGTCGCAGACCGCCCTCATTCTCCACTGATAATATGTGTTGCATTTCAGTCCGCTGATCAAAGCAAAGCTGACGTCTCCGGGGACGAAGACGCGCTCCCAAAGCCTGTTGACGGAAGGCGCGATCATTAGCCTGTACTGCACTTCGTATCTTACCGCTCCCGCAACAAGGCCCCAGTTCAGCTTTGCCGAAGTTGCGGTAATGTCACTTGTGTTCAGATTCTGCGGCAACGGGCACACGGCCGTTTGCCTGATCTTCGCTGTCGCTCCGCCTGTTATGTAAACGCAGTTGTCACTGCCGAGCTCGAATCCTGAAGTTTGAATCACGACCGCAACCGGTGAAGGCACTGCAATGCTCCACGCAAAACTTCCGTTCGAATTTACCTTGCACACTCCCATACTGCCGGCAGTGTTGCCTGCAAGCAGGGGATTGTTCTGCGGATCGATCAGCAGTTCCACCTGCTGAACGATGTTGATGCTTCCGTCAGCATCCTGAAGGAGCCAGAGCTGATTTCCCGTTGCGTCGAACTTCGCAAGCGATGTTCCTGACGTGTTGGTCATACTGCTTCCGGCAATCACCGGCAAGCCGTCAGAACCCGCTTCAACAAGCCCGGCATGTATTCCGGCAGACCTTTGCCACATCTGTACTCCGGCGGGACTCAGCTTCCTGAGCGTACTTCCGGGAATGGCTGAAATTGCTTCCCGGTTGATGAGATAAGAATTGCCAGAAGCATCTCCTGCAATGTCGCCTGCCGCTGAAGTGTTCTGCACTCTGTAATTCCAGATCTCTGTGCCCTCTGAACTTACCTTTGCAAAACTGTTCGGCCCTGTGTTTCCTGACCTGCAGGAAATCAGAATACAGTTGTCTGCGGACAGTTTGAAATTCACCGGACTTCCGTGAACAGCCGTGTTTGAGTAATTCCAGATGGTTGTTCCGGCCGCTGATAATTTTCTGACCTTGGTGGAAGCTGCCAAACTATTCGCTGTTGCTGATCCGAGCAGGTAAATGTTCCCTTCTGCATCGCAGAGGCACTTCGTTATCTGCATGAGTTCGGCGGACGATGTGTAAACTACTCTCCAGACAAGATTCCCGTTAGAGTCGTACTTCATCACAACTCCCTGCGCGGGAGATGTGGTTGCATTCGATGACATGAGGTTGCCTGTCACAATGGCATTTCCGGAAGCGTCGGTCACAACGCAAACTGCCTTTTCGAATTTCAGCGGATCTGTCTGATCATAGAATCTTTCCCAGATCTGTGTGCCGTCCGGATTCCTTTTTGTGATGTAGATGTCTCCTCCGGGGATGTTCGTGCTTCTTATCGTGAACACGCTGTTGGAATTGTCAAGAGCGATTGATGCTCCGGGAGTGTTCTGTATCCAGCTGATGCTTGCTTGCCCGGTTGCCTGTCCGGCAATAGCGAGCGCCAAAAATGTAATTAGAACTTTCATGACCTTTCCTTTTGAGTTTTACTCAATTATGCTTTTGTTCCGGCCCCGGTCTAGTGAAGCTTCAGTTGTCATGAATGATGTGAGAGGATTTGTGCTCCGGGGCGTTGCTTAATGCAAATGTAATGGGGGAATTGATCTAATGAAATTCAATAATCACAGTCACTGATGCAGGAAAGGCAACAAGTGTGTTCGCAATCGAGGTAAGTCTTAAGCCGGAAAGCTCTGTCTGTCGAAATTTTTGTGCGGTACATTCAGGATTAGCCTGCTTCATCTTCCGCACAAACAGAAAGTTAAATGGGAAGATCAGTTGTGCAGTCTCACTTGATAAGTACAAGCTTTGTTGTTGCCGCAGCCCCGGATGAAGTAAGCCTGCAGAAATAGATTCCGCTCGGATGGTCTCCGGCGTTCCATACAGCTTCATAAGTACCTGAGCTCAGCATGCCCTCTGCAAGCGCTTCAACAAGCCTTCCGCCTGCATCATACACTGCCAGCCTGACTTCTGAATATCCTGCAATGTCGAACCTGATCCTTGTGGAAGGATTGAAGGGATTCGGATAGTTCTGATACAGCTTCATGCTCACGGGAACATTCGCTGAGATCTGATTGACGCCAACTGTGGTTAGATTTTGTTTGAACAGGCTGATTATCTGATCTGCATCCGACTTCAGTCTTGTAACGCTGTTCAGGTTACTTGCGCCGCGGCTTACAAGTTTGGCAACAACTATAGTCTGCGTATCGCCGGGATTAACATTGGTGAAGCCGAAGTTGATATTGTAACGCCTGTTAGCATAACTTTCTGCCGTGAATTGATTCCAGCCGGTTCCAGTTTCCGGATCTCCCGAATACGGAAATTTCGTGGGCAGATCAATGATCGGGTCTATGAATGGAATTCCGGATTGCTTAAACCCCTGCATGATGAGGTATGCTTCACGATAATCACTCGGATCCCCGTTGCTCGGGTCCGAATTTGTCCTCGGCCCGAACGATGAAAACGGCACTTCCCTGTAACCGATCTTTCTCCTCCTCTGTGATCTGCCGGGAACAAATGAATAGACCGTGTCTGAAGTATTGCCGGTGTACTTGTCCGGACCCTTCAATAAAACAAATCCGAAAGCCGGCGGCGTATTTCCAAAGTATGTTGTGTTTGGCTTCATGTATGCAAAACTCATCTTTCTCAATGTATCGCAACCAAGGGCTACATGATTGTCACTGCATGCATCTGACCATACCGAAATGATTGCATCATTCCAGGCAATCGGACTCCTGTTAATGATCTTGAATTCCATGAACACTGCATTGCGGAGCGGCGACTGAGGCTCGTTAAGATAACACCAGACAGTTATCTGTATCTGTGCTTTCAGCGGCGCTGTGCCGACAGGATCCGGGCGGTGGGATTCAGTGTAGCCGTCAGTGATAGAGTAAAAGAGCGTCTGGCTTCCGGGCAAGAACGGCTTTCTCTGTTCATCAAGATACGCACCCTGATTTACCGGCCAGTTCCTGTAATCACTGCTCAGAGTATCCCCCCTGCTGATCTTGTAAACGTGGTACGCCGGATCATCCTTTCCCTGCGGGTTTCCTGCGGCATCTATGTATCCGGGCAAGTACTCGTAATAGAACTCCGAGATAGTAAGAAGTGTGTCGCTTCCTGATTTAGCAGCAATCCACAATCCGGATGCGTAGGTCAGTAAACGAAGATTACCGGCGGGCCAAAGAAAGCCGGAGTTTTCCGTTACCGGATCTCTGTGATAACTTCCGTTATTCCTGTACCATGCTGTTATGTTGTTTCCGTCAATCTTCTTCGAATCAATAACTGCAGTGCCGCTCAACTCAGGGCCCGGGGCAATGTCGTAATTTTCAGGCAGTGTGAATGACGACAGCAGTATTGCAGTTATCAGCAGTGCCGGCACTCGATATGTGTTTTTCATGGCCGCATTGTTTAAGATTCTCTTTAAAGCTCATCTCAGGAAATCATGGCAGAACCTTTCCGGGCTATGTCAAATCTATGACTCTTCCATTGCCGTGTCAAAGACTTTTTTCTGAATCTGACATGCTGAGAACTAATTGCTTTGCAGTATCAAACTCACGGTTTCTTCAGTTCTGTATTGTTTTGACATAATTTCTCCGGACAGAATTTCGAAAATGACATTCAGAACTGATGCCGGAGGTTTCGAATTGGTCATTCAAAGCGCAGTAACCTTCCCGCTCCTGAAAATAAGAATGTGAATAATTGCAGATCCGTGATCAGTGCAGTCTAACTGTGATATGAGAGAACTGATCGAAGGCAGGTCAAAAAAAAGCCGCACCGGAAACTCCGATGCGGCTTCAGAATAACGAGGATCTTTATATTACTTTGAAACGAGGTAAACCTTTTCCATAACAACGTCCTTCACAGGCTTGTCCTGAGGGCCGGTCTTAACCTTGCCAATCTTGTCAACCACGTCCATGCCTTCAACAACTTCTCCGAAGATCGCATGCTTGCCGTCAAGCCAGTCTGTGGCCGCAAGAGTGATGAAGAACTGCGATGTCCCTGTATTCGGGCCTCTGTTTGCCATCGAAAGAATTCCCTTCTTGCTGTGCTTGAGACCCGGGCCAAACTCGTCCTTAATGGTCTCGCCTGAACCGCCTGTTCCGGTGCCGGTCGGGTCGCCGCCCTGGATCATGAATCCGTCAATTACCCTGTGGAAGATGATCCCGTTATAGAATCCCTTCTTTGTAAGGTTCTTGAAGTTTGTTGTTGTTATGGGAGCTTTGTCAGTATAGAGCTTCACTTTGAACTTTCCCATGTTGGTTTCGAACATTACAAAATTGCCGTCCGTATCTTTTGTCGGATCGCCTGCCGGTGTTTTTCCGGTTACTGCCGAGTCAATTTTATCCACTGTTTCCTTTACGTTTGATTTAAGTGTATCAACTGTCTTATTCAGAGTGTCAACGGTCTTCTGAACCGTCTCGCCCACTTTCTTTGTCGCATCCTCTGTTTCTTTCTTGAGTGCGCTTGTATCCTTGTTCTCGCCGCATCCTGTTATCATGACCGCAGTCAGGATCAAGGACATCAGTACGGGAATAATTCTTCTTTTCATTTGGATTATTGTTTTGATTTTGTTTGTGTCAATTCTTTTGCGAAGCCAATCAAAATTGCTTCAGAAACCTGATATCGTTTTCGTAGAAGATCCTTATGTCGGGAATGCCGTGCTTTATCATCAGTGTCCTTTCAATACCCATGCCGAAAGCAAATCCCGTGTACTCTTCAGGATCATACCCAACTGCTTTGAATACGTTCGGGTCAACCATCCCGCATCCGAGTATCTCAAGCCATCCGGTGTGTTTGCAAACGCGGCATCCTTCGCCTTTGCAGAGTATGCACTCAACATCCATTTCGGCGGAAGGTTCCGTGAACGGGAAGAACGAAGGACGTAATCTCGTCTTCAGCCCCTTCCCGAAGAATTCCCATGCGAAATAATCCAGCGTACCTTTCAGTTCCCTGAAGCTCACATCCTTGTCAACGTAAAGCCCTTCAACCTGATGAAAGACCGCAAGGCTCCTTGAACTCACTTCTTCGTTCCTGTAAACCTTTCCCGGAACCACGACCCGGATAGGCGGCTTGTTGCTCTGCATCACATGCACCTGACCCGGAGATGTGTGCGTTCTCAGAAGATATTTCTTGTCCTTGCCCGCGCTGTCCACATAGAATGTGTCCTGCATGTCCCTTGAAGGGTGATAGTCAGGTGTATTCAGGGCGTCAAAGTTGTGGAATTCATCTTCCAGCTCATATCCTTCGTATATGTCAAAACCGATCTTCGCAAAAATGGAAGTGATCTCGTCAATTGCCTGATGTATGAGATGCCTTGTACCTTTGTTGAATGTTCGGCCTGGAAGTGTATGATCGGTGTCATCGCCTGCCGCGCTTCCGGTTTCCAGCTCAGACTTCTTAGAATCAAAGATCTCCTGAAGAACCTGCTTCAGTTCATTCAGCGCTTTTCCTGTCCGGCCTTTCTCCTGCGGAGGCACATCCTTAAATCCTTCGAAGAGCTCGTGCACAAGCCCTTTTCTTCCGAGAAACTTTATCCTGAACTGTTCAAGCGTATCTACATTCTTGATGAGCGCCGCCTCGTTCAGGGCTTCGGATTTTATGGATTCGATCTTTTCGATCATGGGAGTATGAATCTGCTAAAAAATAAGGCGAATAAAAATTATCCGCCTTTGTAATTCCGTCGTGAATAAAAATCGGTGTTACTTCAGCGCGAACTTTACGATCTCGCTGAATGCCTGAGAGTTGCTGTATGCAAGTTCTGCAAGTATTTTCCTGTTAATGCTCACGTCCTTCTTATTGAGAGCGTCGATCAGTTTGGAATATGTGGTGTTGTTGAGCCTTGCAGCAGCGTTGATCCGCGTTACCCAGAGGTTTCTGTATTCTCTCTTCTTCAGTTTTCTGTCCCTGTAGGCATGCGTCAGTCCTTTCTCAACGGCGTTCTTTGCAACAGTATAGACCTTGCTTCTTGCGCCAAAATATCCTTTGGCCTCATTGAGCACTCTCTTCCGTCTTCTGTGCGATGCAACTTTGTTTTTTGCGCGTGGCATGTCTTCTCCTTAAAAAGATGAATGTTAAAAATTAAGCAAGTATCAGCCTCTTGACCGTGCGTGATTCCTGCTCCGAAACCAGCGTTGCCTTTCTTAGCTGTCTTTTCCTTTTTGCAGATTTCTTCGTGAGAATATGGCTTCTGTAAGCTTTCTCTCTCTTGATCTTTCCTGAACCGGTGACCTTGAACCTCTTCTTGGCCGCCCTGTTCGATTTCATTTTAGGCATCTTCTTTTTCTTTTACTTTAGTTTCGTCTGTCCCGGCAGAACTGCTCTCCGGCTTACCGGTTTTTGATATTGTTTCCTTATAGACCTGAACCTTGTGCTTGTCAGGCAGAAAATATGCAAAGAGCGTCTTTCCTTCCATTTTCGGTGGTGATTCAAGCTTGCTTATGTCACTCAACTTCTCAACTATCTCGCTCATCAGTTTCTCACCTATCTCAGGGTGCGTTATCATTCTTCCCTTAAACATCACGTAGGCCTTAACTTTGTGTCCCTCAAGAAGGAACTGTCTCAGATGCTTCGTCTTAAACTCGATGTCATGCGTGTCGGTGTTGGGGTTGAACCTAATCTCCTTGATGTGCATCACATGCTGGTTCTTCTTTGCCTGCTTTTCCTTCTTCTGCCTCTCGTAATTGAACTTTCCGTAATCTACTATCTTGCAGACGGGAGGTCTGGAATTGGGAGATATTTCTACAAGATCCAGGCCCCTTGACCTTGAAATGTATAGCGCTTCCTGGCTTGTCATTACTCCGAGCGAATTGCCGTCTTCGTCAACCACTCTTACCTGCGGAGCGCGGACCTGTTCATTGGTCCTCTCCTTGAAGTTCTTGTCTTTAATAGCGTGATGTTATGTTAATTGTAATACTCCTTTTTTGAGACCTGCAAGTTAAGCTTTTCGATGAATTCATTCAATCCAAATTTCCCTATGTCGCCCTTCTTATGCTGGCGAACGGAGATCTGCCCGCTTTCCTTTTCCTTCTCTCCGACCACTACCATGTACGGCACTTTCCTGTTCTCGGCTTCCCTTATCTTGTATCCGATCTTCTCGTTCCTGGAATCAAGGTTCACCCTGAAACCGTTGTTTATCAGTTTTGAGGCGATATCGTTTGCGTAATCGAACTGCGCATCGGTGATCGGTAGCACAGTCACCTGCACCGGTGCAAGCCACAGCGGGAAAAATCCGGCATAATGCTCTATCAGAACTCCCACAAACCTCTCAAAAGAACCAAGGACTGCCCTGTGGATCATTACCGGCCTTGCGGTCTTACCGTCAGGGGCAATGTACTCAAGCCCGAACCTCTCCGGCATGGAGAAGTCTAGCTGAATAGTGCCGAGCTGCCAGTTCCTGCGCAGACTGTCCTTTACCACAAAGTCGATCTTCGGGCCGTAAAATGCCCCGTCTCCGGCATTCACCTTGTACTTCACATCTGCCTTGTCAAGTGCAAGGGCAAGAGACTTCTCAGCATTGTCCCAAATCTCTTCCGAACCTATGAACTTCTCAGGCCTTGTGGAAAGAAACACCTGTACATCGGTAAATCCGAAAGCGTTGTAAACATCAAAAATAAGATTGATAAGCACGGTGATCTCTTCCTCGATCTGCTCGGGAGTGCAGAATACGTGCGCATCATCCTGAGTGAAGCTCCTTACTCTGAAAAGTCCTGACAATACTCCCGAAAGTTCATGCCTGTGGACAAGCCCGAATTCATAAAGCCTAAGCGGAAGGTCTCTGTAAGACTTCATTGAAGTTCTGTAAACCAAAGTGCTTCCGGGGCAGTTCATCGGTTTCACGGCAAAATCACGCTCGTCGATCTCGGTGAAGTACATGTTTTCCTTGTAGTTGTCATAGTGTCCCGACTGCAGCCAGAGTTTCTGATTGAGTATGATAGGAGTATTGATCTCCTGATATTCAAGCTTCCGGAGTTTATCTCGAAGGAAGTCCTTCAGGTTATTCAGAAGGATCATTCCGTTATTGTGCCAGAACGGAAAACCGGGGCCTTCTTCATGGAACGAAAACAGGTCCAGCTCTTTTCCGAGCTTTCTGTGGTCACGCTTCTTTGCCTCCTCAAGGTCATGCAGATACTGATCGAGATCCTTCTGTTTAGGAAACGAAATTCCGTAAATGCGCTGAAGCATCTGTCTTTTCTCATCGCCTCGCCAGTACGAGCCCGAAACGGAAAGCAGTTTAACTGCCTTTACTCTTGAGGTGGATGGAAGGTGCGGGCCTCTGCAGAGGTCGGTGAATCCGCCCTGAGTGTAAAGCGACACATTGTCCTCATCTTTGGCAATGGTTTCGAGTATTTCCACTTTGTAGGGATCATCCCTTTTCGTCCTGAAATAGCTTATAGCTTCGGTCCTCGGCAGGTCGGTCCTTACCGGCTTAAGGTCGCGTTTCGAGATCTCAAGCATCTTCTCTTCGATCTTTCTGAGATCGTCTTCAGTGAATTTCCTGTCGGAATCAATATCATAATAGAATCCGCCATCGATTGGCGGCCCGACGCCGAATCTTGCTCCGGGAAACAATTCTTCGATAGCCTGAGCCATCATGTGGGAAGTGGTATGCCAGTAAACCTCCTTTCCCTTGTCGGAATCGAATTTGTGCAGAACAATGCTCGAATCCTCATTCACCGGCGCCGAGATGTCTTTCATCCGGCCGTTAACTTCAGCCACGAGGACTTCCCCGGCAAGCTTGGGGCTTATCGAGTTTGCAATTTCGAATGATGAGATTCCCTTATCGAATTCCTTAACGGAGCCGTCAGGGAAAGTTATTTTGATCTTTTCAGGCATATTCGGGTTTTTGTGGGCGGTAATGGACTCGAACCAATGGCCTCTACGATGTCAACGTAGCGCTCTAACCAACTGAGCTAACCGCCCTCAGGCAAGTTGAAATTTAGCTATTCTGACCTTCTCATTCAATTCCATTGATCGGTTGCGTGTTTGAGGATTTCCTCGGCAGAATGAAAGTTAATGCCGGCCGATAACAGATCAGATTTGCAGCTTGAGTATGTCGTGAGAGACTTCCAGCGCAATTGAACTTCCCGTATGCCACCATTTTACATATTGTTTTTTGATTTCGTGATTAATACCATATTAAAATTTCTCTGATGAAGACTGCAAATACAGATGATCTAAGAAAGGTAATTGCATTCAGCGACCTCCCTGACGGCCATCTGCAGTGGATATTGGATCATTCCGACTACGAAGAGATTCAGGACGGGCAACTCGTTGCGAAGTACGGAGACAAAGCCGATCACTTGTGGGTGCTCTTGGAAGGAAAGGTCACATTCTACATGAATGTTAACGGAAGACAGGTCTATTTCTTCACATTTGAAAACAACAACTCCAACGGCGGAGTAGGGGGGCTGATACCTTACTCCAGAATGAAGACAATCCCCGGCTATGCATATGCCACAGGCCATACCCGCATACTCCGTCTGCACAAGGATCACTTCACCGAACTTGAACAACTGAATCCTGGCCTGATACAGAAACTAATCGGTTACATGACCGAAAGAGCGAAATCATTTGCCACTACAAAGCTGGAACATGAAAAGGTGAATGCACTCGGGAACCTTGCGGCAGGGATCGCGCATGAGCTGAATAATCCTGCCGCAGCCATAAACAGAATATCAAGCGAACTGAAAAGAAGACTTAACCTGAACTATGAACTTACTGAAGAACTGGTAAAGAGCAAAGTTTCTTCAGAACACATTCAGGGCATTCAGGAAATGATCACTGAAACAGAGAGCAGAGCTTCAGGGAGGAAAAAACTTACTGCTCTGCAGCGGATGAGCAACGAAGATGCCATGGAAGACTGGCTTCTTAAGAATGGTATGAACAACAGGCAGGCCGCCGAAACATTTTCCGAATTCGGCATCACAACCGATGAATTTGATAACATTCTTCACAACATTGGCAAAGATGCCATCATTCATATTGTACCATGGCTGGAAAATCTTATCAGTTCTCAGAAAATCCTGGAAGATCTTGCAGATGCTTCGGGCAGGATCTCAGCACTTGTAGGCGCTATAAAGAGCCATGTGCAGATGGACAGAGGCAGCGACAAACATCCTACCGACATTCACAAGGATATAGACAACACACTGACGCTTCTGGGGTTCAAACTCCGGGAGAAGAATATCGAGATCAAGAAAGTCTTCTTCAACGCAATGCCTCCGGTATCTGCCTTTGTTGGTGAGCTCAATCAGGTGTGGACGAACCTCATAGATAATGCGGTATATGCCATGCCGCAGAACGGCAGGCTTGCCATCGAAACCGGTTACGACGGACTGAACGCTTACGTGAACATTATAGACTCCGGTTCGGGCATCCCTGAGGAAATACAGTCAAGGATCTTCGACCCGTTCTTTACAACCAAGAAAGTTGGAGA
Organism: Ignavibacteria bacterium; assembly: GCA_019694675.1. Taxonomy (GTDB): domain Bacteria; phylum Bacteroidota; class Ignavibacteria; order Tepidaquicellales; family Tepidaquicellaceae; genus JADJAH01. Next base: position 99,471 of record JAIBBK010000087.1, on the reverse strand, counting down.
AGGCACAGGCATAGGCCTGGATATAGTAAACCGAATCATCAAGCATCATAACGGTGAGATCAGGGTTCAGTCCGAACCGGGAAGAACAGTGTTTACAGTCAGGATACCAATCAATGACAAAAGCCATTCAAATCAAATGACAATCAAACCATAGTGAAAAATGAAACTTCCGTATATCATTCTTGTTGATGACGATCCTCAGGTGCTCCGTTCCATTCAGCGCGATATAAGAAATCAGTACCGCGAGGATTATAAGGTCGCTGCAAGTGAATCCGCTAACGAAGCACTTGATCTTGTAAAGGATCTCAAGCTTAAGAAAGAGGCTGTTGCGTTGTTCATATCCGATCAGCGGATGCCTGAGATGGAGGGAGTTGAATTCCTTGAGAAAGCGGGCAGCTTCTTTCCGGAGTCAAAGAAAGTACTGCTCACTGCATACTCAGACATTGAAGCAGCCATAAAGGCAATCAACAAGGTCAATCTCGATTACTATCTTCTCAAACCATGGCATCCGCCGGAAGAAAAATTATTCCCGGTGATCAAGGACCTGCTTGACGACTGGCATTCTTTCTACAAGCCTGAAACTGATGCAATACGGATCATCGGATTTCAGTGGTCACCGAAATCGCACAGACTGAAGGAATTCCTTTCGGGTAATCTCATCCCTTATGTATGGATTGATGTTGAAGCCGGCGAAGAGTCAGACAAGTTGCTGGAAAGTGCAGGCAGAACAAAGAGCGAGCTTCCTCTGATAATCTTCAGCGACGGATCGCATTTAAGTGATCCCGAACTGCCCGAAGTTGCTGAGCGTGCAGGCCTTCAGATGAAGGCAACAAAGGAAATGTATGATGTGCTGATAATCGGAGCAGGTCCCGCCGGTCTCGCAGCTTCTGTTTACGGATCATGCGAAGGACTGAAGACCGTGCTGGTGGAAAAGAGCAATCCAGGAGGACAGGCAAGCAACAGCGCCCGCATTGAGAACTATCTCGGATTCCCGGTCGGCCTCTCCGGCCCTGAGCTGACAAGAAGAGCAATGACGCAGACGCTCCGTTTCGGAACAGAAGTTCTCACGCCTCAGCAGGTCAAATGCATAACCGTAAAGGACGGTTACAAGATCACCGAGATGAAAGACGGAACGAAGATCCACAGCAAGACGATCGTGATTGCAACCGGAGCGGCTTATGCGCGGCTCAATATTCCCGGGCTTGAACAGTTTACCGGTGCCGGCGTATACTACGGCTCGGCCGCAGTTGAAGCGCACGCCTGCAGGAATGAAATTGTTTATATAGCCGGCGGCGGAAATTCCGCATGCCAGGCGGCCATGTATCTGAGCAAGTTTGCAAAAGAAGTGAACATAGTGATAAGGCGCGACCGGCTTTCGCAGACGGCGGCCAATTATCTTGTCGAGAATATAGCCGCGACTCCGAACATCAGGATAATTCCGAATACAGATGTTGTCGCATGTTCAGGATCAACAGTGCTCGAGAGTGTTACGCTGAAGAATTCGAAGAGCGGGGAAGAAGCAGTGATGCCTGCAAAGGCACTCTTCGTTTACATAGGTACAAAGCCCGGAACTGAATGGCTCAACGACGTTGTGCTGAAGAATGAGAAGGGATTCATAATCACCGGAACCGAACTGATGAAAGAGAGATCATTTCATACATTCTGGAAACTTGACCGCGAACCTTATCTGCCGGAGACCAGCGTGCCCGGCATATTTGCATCCGGTGACGTTAGGGCCGGAGCGCTCGCGGGAATTTCCTCGGCAGTGGGAGAAGGAGCGCTTGCCATCAGGTTTGCAAGGAAATATCTTCAGGAGATGTGAGATTGCACGCGGAAAATTCGTTCTTTCAGCAATAACTCCGGAAGTGCCTGCCCGGCACAATCGGTGTCTTTAAGCCTGGCAATGATTGAATAACCCGCAGTAAGTGATCTTCTGCCCAAACCAAAAGAACAGTGACAAAGACTTATCCCGACATAACACTGAGGCCGACGGAGATCGCGGACTTAGATTTCCTTTTTCAGTTTCAGCTCGACAAAGAGGGCGGTTATATGGCTGCATTCATGCCGGAAGATCCGGCAGACAAGCAGGCTTACTTAAGCAAACATATTAAGCTGCTGAGCGACCCGTCAGTAAACAACCAGACAATACTTCTCGGCGATGAAATTGTTGGAAGCATTGCAAAGTTTGTGATGGAAGGAAATGCGGAAATTACATACTGGATTGACAGAAAATACTGGGGAAAGGGTATTGCAACAAGAGCATTGGAAGAGTTCTTATGCATTGAAAGCATCCGGCCGCTTTTCGGACGAGTTGCATTTGATAATTTCGGTTCGCAAAGAGTTCTGGAAAAGTGCGGCTTCGTCAGAACCGGCTCGGATAAAGGCTTTGCCAGTGCAAGGCAAAGAGAAACAGAAGAATTCATATACAGGCTTTCCTGAGCGTGAACAACCGAAAGAAATTCCGAATTCACGGCAGAGGGCGAATTTACTTTTTGTCTTAATCAAACAGTGTAAGATTAACGAACGGGCTGTCAGGGAAATCAATGTGAGATGAAAGGATCATGCCGCGCAAAAATGATATTTGACAACTTCTTAGAAAGATGAATGCTATTGTAAAAGCCGGAGAGAGTGATGCTAAGTTACTGGCTGAAATCGGAAGGCAGTCCTTTATTGAATCACACGGCAACAGCGCTTCGGCTTCAGACATAAACAGGTATGTGAACGATACATATTCGGAAGAAGCGATAAGAGCAGAGCTGTATGTCAAGAAGAATCTCTGCCATATATTGTATCACGGTGAGCATTGTGCCGGTTACTCTAAGATCATTCTCAATGCTTCCCATCAGAATATAGATAAGCCGGACGTTACCAAGTTGGACCGGCTCTATCTCTTAAAAGAATTTCACGGCAGGGGATTGGGATATGAGCTTCTGAATTTCAACATTGAGCTGTCCGTGAAAAACGATCAGTCAGGCATGTGGCTGTTTGTATGGAAAGAGAATCACAGGGCTGTAAGTTTTTATGAAAGGACGGGATTCAGGATCATCGGGAGTCACGATTTCAGGATCTCGGAGACGCATACAAACCCGAACCATCAGATGCTTCGTACTTACTGAGCCCTGATTCAATGCAGAAGGTTCACTGCGTTGGCCGTGTTCATGAACAATGAGCATGCCGGACAAAGAGGGATATCACAGGCAGTTTACAGTGAGTGCCTGATTCAGTCTTCGCAATCCGGTTTGCCGATCACTGAATTCGCCGCTCCTTCCCAAACTCTCTTTTGAAGCGCTCATGCTCCTGAAGCACTGCTTCGGCACCTGCAAGTCAACCGTCTCATTCCAGACTTCAGATCTCCAGCTCTCCTTTTGCACCGAGCATGTATGAAGCAGCTGCACTGTATTTTAAGTGTTCGGGCTCAGACAACCGATATCTGTTTCTTCCCCCTTATCTTCATAGCCAGATCTCTCTTTTGACAGAGCCTTTCAACTTTCTTTCGGTCACTCCATTCAGTACTGAGTGATCCGGACTCAGTTCTTCATACATCTTCTTCATATGCGAGTTCTCGCGCTCAAGTTCTTTGTACTTTCTCAATAACTCAGAATCCATGCCCGATAACTTCTTCTTCCGGTTGTAAAGCGTATTGCGGTTGAATCCCGGCTGACGGCAGATGTCATCAACATTCCTGCCTGCTTCGTGTTCTTTCAGAGCCTGCACTATCCGGCTATCAGTGAACTGTGATTTCTTCATCTTCCCGGTTTTCTAAGAGTCAGACATTGTAGTCTGCATTTGAACTGTGGGAGTTTTGGGGACACTTACACTGCAGGAACACTTTAGTATTATTTATACAGCCATTGGTCTTTCAAAACAGCTTTTGATTTATCCGTAAATTCAATTTTATTACCATCAACCTGATTCAGTTTTACTTTTCCTCTTAATTCAATTGGTTCTCCGTTTCTTATGACCTTAGCAGTGTACTCGTCACCATCTTTCAGGTTATAGGCCAGAATGGAAGCTAATTTACCACTCTCAGCTCCTTCAGGTTTAACGCCCCGTAGTTCCACAATCTCATCATTATCCTGAAAACCAACGGATCTTAGGAATTCATTCTTGCCATCTAAAGTGGCTATGAACACTTTGTCTGTTTTGGGGTCAACATTGAAATACGTATTGGAACCCAGAGAAAAAGCCATTTTTACAGGCACCTTGATCTTTTGAATTGACACTCCGACCTTAGCCAGATAATAACCATAATCTATAGGATCATTTTTGACAACATGATTCTGAAGAAATTCACCCACTTCCGGATAGGTAAGTTTTGTAAATTCCGGAATCAGCGAATCATCACTGAAGGCTGTATCTGCTCCGTAAAGATTTGATAATTCTCCCATTACACTCAGAATACCTCTTTCACCGTTACTTTTTTCTCTGATGATAATATCTAGGCACATGGCTGCTAAAGTACCTTTGTTATAAAAATTTCCAAACTGTTTATTGATTACTGGATCCACTACGTTTTTGCTTACCTCCGTTAATGACATTTGATCATTATACAAAGTAGCAGCAAAATTCATTTTGTCTGCTAAAACATCATAGAATGCCTGTTCGTCTGCAAAGCCCTTATTGGTTCTAAATAGGACAGAAAAATACTCGGTAAATCCTTCATACATCCACAAATGCTGAGACATTTTTGGATTATTGAAATCAAAGTATTGAATTTCCTTAGAATGAACATTTAAAGGAGTCAGCGTATGAAAAAACTCATGGGAAATGGTATGATCAAGACCGTCGGCTTTCATGTCATCCTCAAATATACCGGTGGTAGAACTGTTGTGTTCTAATGCACCGGTACCTTGTGCATCGTTATCCGCTTTTGCAGTTAAATAAACCAGGACCGCATACCTTTTTGTTTTATTAATGGGACCTAAGTAGTCCTTCTGAGCAATCATCGTCTTTTGTAAAGCCGGCATCAGGAATTGTGAAGTAACTTTAGTATTTCTGGGCGAATACACATGGAGAACTACCTCCATATCACCAATAGTAAAAGTTGAAATATCAGGTTTTGCATACATGATTGGATTATCTATCAATTCTGCAAAACGTTTAGCCCGATAAACATCTTTAGTGGGACTGGCATCAGCATCTACCATAGCAGTGGTTCCTGCCAATTCCCTTGGATACTCAATGGTCAGAACAAAGGGTTTCTCCTGTTGATTTTCGAAATACCCAACAAATCCGCCGAGATTTAAAAAGAAATTCTCTCCTTTATTAATGTTGGTACCCGCCGGTGAAAAGGGAACGGTTTCATTTTTTTTCATTTGACCTACTTCTTCATCAAATGTGTCATTCACTAAATATTCTACACGGTCTAATTTGTTTGCCTCAGAAATGACCCAGGTATTCACATCCTTTTTCGATACGGGTAATGAGTTTCCGGATTTATCAAATGCCTTAAAATCATCAATATACCTGCCATAATCTTGTATAGCATAAGTGCCGGGAATGATTTTGGGTACTTGAAAAGCTATAGTAGAAGAATTGACAGTTGGCGGTTTCACCACCACTTTGACTCTGTCGTCTGTTACATTCACCAGATCCAGTGTCACTTCAGTTTCATTTTTATTGCTTGAGCCGGTTTCTTTTGAACAGGAATAGCATCCAAGAACTACTGCCAAAAGGAAGAGTACATAGAAATGCTTTTTCAATAGTAGGGTCATTTGATAGTTGTGTTAAAGGGTTATTTTGAACCCGCTGAATATTTGGATCAGGTACAAAATCGTAAAAGACTATGCTTGATCCACAGGTTCATTAATTTGGGTAGTCAAGGAAAGCAAAAGCATTTGAAATAGAAATTCCGCAACGAGTGTCGGTTTACACTTTCTCCGTTTGAAAGATCTTTTCCATGTTCTTGATCATCTGTCAAAGTGGCTTACTTTCTTTCGTGTTCATGGTCCAGTTTTTGTTTCACATGTTTACTTTTTGGGGTCAAACTACTTCAAGACGATGTATGCTAAACACTTGCTGCTAAAGGTCTTCAGCTTGCCGCAGTGGTGGATTCTTGGCACCAATGTTCAGTAGAATTCTAATGTTTCATAGAAGAACTTCAGTAACCATATTGCCAATCCGATGCTCGTGGCAGTTTTTCTATTTAGCAGTTGCAGTGTAAAAGTCATAAGTTGCTTTTGCAATGTCAGCTATGATCTTCTCGTTTGTGTCAAAACTTTCTTTTGATTCACTTACAAAAACACTGATGATGAAATTCTTCCCGTCTGGCAAAAAGACAATTCCAATATTGTTCACAGCAGCGGTAATTCCTGTTCCTTTGTTTGTGCCTGACCAACCTGTTTTGTGAGCAACAATTGTTCCTTCGGGCAGTTGTCCTTTAATTCGGTTCATCCCTGTTGTTGTTTCTTTATTTGTTTTCCAGAAAAAATCATAACTGCTTTTTGAAAGCAAGTTGTCTTTATTCTCATAAAACATTTTAAGTGTCTCGCTTGCAGCTATTGGTGTAGTCCAATTCTCAAACATGTTTTCCCACTTTGCCTGCATATCTTTTTCGTTAAAAGTGATCTGTAAATCCTGAATATTGTTCTTCTTAAAATATTCCTCAACAGTCTTAGGTGTTCCGATGAGTCTGATCAAAACATCACAGGCGGTATTGTCACTTTGAGAAACAGAATATTGAATTAATTTTTCAACAGTAAAACTTCCGCCTTCCGGATTCTCATCTCTAAGCGGACTCCAGAAGTCTTCGGGTAACAGGTCGTCTTTACTTATCTCAACTGTCTGGTCCAACGAAAGCTTCCCTTTATCAACCTCCGACAAAACTGCTAGTGCAATATGGAATTTGAAAACACTTTGCATTGGAAATCGTCTGTCTCCGTGTAAAGAAATAGTGTCTTTACCGTTATTCCCGATGATCGAAACTCCAACTACTGCTTTCTTGTCGGATACAATTTGCTCAATTTTATTCCGCAGAAAATCTGTACTGTTATCTAAAGTCTGACAACTTGTTGATAATGGCAAGTACAGAAACAATAAAGCAAATAACTGAAATGTTCTTGTCAAAATTATTCTCTTCTTATGAGTTTATGGAGTCCCTTAAGATTGCCGCAAAGAATTTCGGATTCTGCGGGCGGGCGGTCCGTGCTTCCTTAACATCGCGAAGTTTCAATCTCATTGGGCTGTCAAATAATTTCTTCTTGTGTTATACATTTGCAAATATCCTCTTTTGTTGCCGTCTGATAGGTATGAATGATCTACAAGTGTTTCCATAAAGGGTTGCTTTTGCAGAAATGGCATTATCAATTTTTCAATTCTTTTTTCCTTAACTCCTATTCGCCTTGCAAATTCTGTAAAATCACTTTTGGAAGGATGTCCGCTCTTCTTATATTGTTCACTCATGAAGTCATCTGAAAACAGGCCTTTATCAAGTGCAAAGTCTGTATCGTCCACATGCAGTTTTGTATTTATCAAATCATAAGCAGGGCTTAACAAGTAATCACCTTTGGATGATTCAAGCAGGGAGAAGTTTTTTAAGTGAGCATCTCCATTTGAGAACAAAAAATTGAAAACCACCAACGAAAAGTATTTTTCTATTTCTACCCGCCATGCCGGAACATATTCTTGAATCAACAATCCAATTTCTTCATAGCTGTATTCGTATTTGAAATTTGCCCCTGCAATATCTTTGGATTTTCCTGCCAGTGTTGCAAAATCTTCTTTGCCCCATTTACCGGCATCTTCTTTTACATCAAACCTTTTGGTGATATATGCGGGTGAACCGTTCTTAAAAAAGATCATGGCATTCTCTGCAGTCTTCAGACCATACACCTGTTTGGCTATTTGCATAGTCAAATGTTCGTTGGCAGGAACCTGGTCAACCCTCTTTAAATCTCTTGGTATCGGTTTAAGAATATATGTTCCCTGTTCGCCTTCCTTTGTCAATCGTAATACATTCTTCTCCAGAAGAAGACTTAGTTTTTCCTGCACACCCGATATGGATATATGTTTCCGGTTGTCCATGAATGCCTCTGCAACTTTATCATTTTGCTGCGGTGGTTCATAAGGTAAAACGTGACTTACTTTTTTACGGTTAAACAGATTTCGCAAGCAGATCGGGCTGTAAGCAGAGAATCCTTCAGCCAAAGTTCCCGGACAGTATCTTATTTCATCTAAGTTCATTTTGACACAATTGGATTCACGGTTACTGCTCCTATCGTGTCACATTGCGCTGTCGCCGCCAGCAATCCGAAGTTATCTTCTTCATCAATTCGTAATTGTGTACATTGCAATTTCCGGTTTACACCTTCGCTTAACATATTGAAAAAGAACGGAAACAAGAACTCGCTGCTGTATTGCTTTTGTGTTTTTGGCAATGTCAAACTGATAGCCGGTTTGCTTGCATCATTAAAGTAGTTTTCATTATACTTGAATACATAATGCTGACGGTTTTCTTCAGTAAGGATTCCGGCTAAAATTCCATCACGGTATACTTCCAATGCTCTCATTTATTCAATGTTTCTTGATTACTTCAAGCGTGATTTCCATGCCCAGTACTTCTGCTAATTTGTTCAATACATCAATAGACGGATTACCTTGTCCCCGTTCAATTTTATACAAAGTGTTTGTGCTGATATTCGCCAGTTCGGCCAAGTGTGGTTGGGTTATGCCTAACTCTCTTCGCCTGGTTCTTATAATTTCCCCAATATCCTTGATTAACATTATATTTTGATTTTTGTGTCAAATATAATCCGACTTTTCCTAATTCACAAGCAAAATCATAGTATAGTGTGATTTTGGTACGTAATCACTGGTTTGGGAAAGGAAAAACTCGTTGACTCACATTTTAGTGTGATTTTGAAATTGTTGCATCGTCAAATTTTCAATAAGGATCCGTACTGTCCGATATTCTGCTAACTGATTGCCCTGCTCCAAAAGCCTGGCCACAAACGTTTCGGGGATCTGCGTTCGGGCGGGCTTAGAAGCACAAAACTATTTGCCAGCACTGAACTTGATTGGGAGCACGAAGCTCCAGGTATGAAATACCGCCCCGATACTTCGGGGTCACCCCGCCTGACTCAAAACGTCTGTTAGCTGCAGGTTCTCTTTCTGAAGTCAAGAGATTTTTACAGACTGGTTTAGCAACTCCACATTGAAATTTATCTTTGCGTTAAGTGCTTTAAATACTCTTATTATTGTTTCAAATCTTGCGTCAGTCAAACTGTTTTCAAGTTTTGAAATTTGAGCCTTTTGAACGCCAACGAGTCGTCCAAGTTCTTCTTGTGTTAAGTTGCGTTCTAAACGTGCTTGTCTGATTGCTTCTCCAAGCAAGTCAAGTCGTAACTCGTTCTCAAAAGCTTCTCGCTTTGGTGTTCCAACTTTGCCGATATGTTTGTCGGTAATTTCGTCTAAGCTGTAAGTTTTCAATTTTTGCTTTTTCATTCTTTTTTTTATTTAAGTTCAAAATATTTTTTTCTCAATCGTAGTGCCTTGTCCAAGTCACCCGGCGGAGTCCTGTCTGTCTTCTTGATCAATCCGTGAGTTGATATTACAACTGTGTCGGTTTTCTTTGATTTGTCCCAAAACGCAAAAAGCCGGTAATGTGTCTTGTTAAAAAGCGTTCTAAACTCCCAAATTTCATCGGTCAGTTTTTGAAAAGTTCTTTGTCGTTAGAGAACCTTGCCTTTGTGATGTTGTAAATGATCTTATCTCTTACTTTCTCGTCAAGACTTTCAAGGAACTCAGCGGCTTCTTCTAAAAACTCAATTTTAAATTTTGGTGCATGCACTGGTCAAACTTTTCTGCAAAGATAAAAGTTTCTTTATCGGGAAACAAGATTTTCTGTGGAGTTGTCTTTCTAAACATACTGCCAACGGTCTTGGGCTTTGCGTTCGGGCGGGCTTGGAAGCACAAAACTATTTGCCAGCACTGAACTTGATCAGCAGCACGAAGCTCCAGGTATGAAGAACCGCCCCGATACTTCGGGGTCATATCTCCTGGCGCAAAACCCGTGTCATCGGTTCGTTGTTTGCTCTTGTGCCGGCTCGTAATAAAGCACGATCGCACCTGAATCAAAGATCTTTGTCTTTAAGAGTCTGAAAATCTTCCTGTCTTTGATTTTATCAAACAAAGGCAGGCCTTTTCCTTCAATCATCGGATGAATACAAATCTGAAACTCATCGATCAAATTAAGGTTCATTAGCTGAATAATTAAACTCCGGCTGCCGACTAAAATATCTTTTCCCGGTTGCTGTTTGAGTTCTAAGACTTCCTCTTCAATTTCATTTGTTGAAAGTTTCGCACTGTCCCATTCGGTACTTTTCAATGTCTTTGAAAAGACAATCTTTGGTATCTTGTCAATTGCCAGTGCAAAGTCATCCATTGATTTTTGGCCTGAAGGATTTTGCAACAGCGTTTGCCAGAATTGCATAAGCACGTAAGTTGTCCGTCCATACAATATAACTCGGGCATTGTCTAAAAGTCCGGCATAATGTTTATGCAGATCTTCATCGGGGATGCCTGCAGAATGGTCGCAGATCCCGTCAAGTGTCATATTGATCGCTGCAATTACTTTTCTCATGTTCTTGAGTTTATGTCAATAATGCCGGTGTGTCGTCCTTCAATGAGCACAAACGTTTTCGAGCTTTGCGTTCGGGCGGGTTTAGAAGCACAGAAACTTGTTCGGAGAACAAAACTTTCGGCTACCACAAAACTGTCTGCGGAACACGAAACCCCGCCTATTACAAATGTGGTGTTATGGGTTCGTGCTAAAGTGTCCATACTGCTAGATTGTCAATTAAACTGTCTTCACCATCCATTTTGCGATACTCTGCCAAAGGGTCGTGTTTGGGAAAAAGATTATGAGGATATTAGGAATAAGCCATATGATAAAAGCAATTGTATAAGGATTAATTGTGAATTGCTTCTTCTTTACTCTGTCGTAAATAATGAGTCCGACAAATACCATAAGTGTAATCAGTGTAATCAGTCCAATAGCAGCAAAAATGTCCAAGCCCATCCATGTTATAAAGATGCGCCCTAATCCAGGTCCACCAATTACAATTCCTGTTGATATCATATATCTCATATGTTTTGCAGTATCCCGCTTATAAAATACCGCAAGCAGGTAAAAGATCACAAATGGAATTGCATCTGTTGTCGGGCTAAATAAGAATGCAAGGGTTTCTGTTTCCGGCTTGCCTTCACCAACCATGCGCAGATATTGATTTTGATATACTAAAAGCATGGAAACGAACATTATCGGAACCAAGAGGTATGAAAACTTTCCAATCATCCTATGTGCCTTCATTTTGTTGTTTGCAATAAGTATGGGTTGAATAATTAGCATACTCAACCATGTGGTCAGTGCAATGGCATGGATATGATGAATGTTCTTAAGTCCGGGAAAGTCAGGAGCTAATGAGAAATATTTTTTGTAAAACCCAATGAAGGTAATAGCAGCTATTACCCCAAAGAAGAAGACCAGATTTTTATATCCCTTTTCCATCGTGTATCGAATTGATGTTGTTCTTTCTTAGGGTCAACCTTAAATTAGTAATGTTGCCCAAGCATGATGCATAACAATTAGATATACGCAACTCACCCCTAAAAGAATTTCGCAAATCTTCCACCCGCAGTGGAGCTTAACGCAAGTTCGAATTGTGTTTAATTACAGCAGTTTGTCAAGCGGCGAATGTATTTTGTTCAAATGCTCTTTGCTGACATCAGTTATGTTCACCAATTTGCAATCAAACTAACTCTCACTCTGTAAAAAAACAATTCTGCATTTGTCCATTGTAATCCCGGTTCTGTATGTACTGAACGTTCTTGTTCATTGCCATGAATGCACTAATGAAAACAAAGAAAGATATAGAAATGATTTGCCTTATCTCCCTTCAATCCAGACTGCCATCACTGCGCCCGTCCTCGCCGCGCAGGCGGACCTGCCTGTTACGAGAGTTCATAATGTAGCCTTGCAGGCGGGAAGGAGTCTCCCACAAATGAATCCACTATTCCGTAGATCCCCGCCTGAGGCGGGCTGGCCTGCATTCGCAGGGGTGACATTTTGTGTTGTTTGAATATTTAAAAAGCAATTAGTGTTTTGTTATACAAAGTCCTTGTTTTGATACAACCTCAGGTTGCGAATATGAATCCCGAAGGGATTCAATGTTTATAGACATTCATTGCGATGAGATAACGACCCCGAAGGGGTCGCACAAACTTCGTGGATTCCCGAAGAGCAAGGAGATTCCGGCTGGGTCGAAAGAGCAATATGATCTGATCTGTTTTCATTTTAACAGGTCAAATTCGTTCAGTGTATTCACTATAAAATTTCCTAACTCGGTGTTGTGACCTCCACCGGAATAAACATAAAGCTTCACATCGCCACCGGCTGCTAGTATGCCATCTCTTGCATCAATGGAATTATAGAACGGAACTACTTTGTCATTATCTCCATGATGCAGTATGACTTTTCCGGCCGGAAGCCAGCCTTGATGATTTGAGTTTCGTAGCAAAACTCTTTCATATAAGGTATCATTGCCATTCAAAATGTTATCTTTGAAGGAGGCCTTGAAAACTTTATCAGGATCCTTAGTAGGAGTAAAGATTGAAGTCATTTGGTCGGAAACAGGAAACTGATAAATTTGGTCAGTTGGTCGCTTAAGTTCGGAAAACTTGTTTATGGAGTAAACCGCCCATGAAAAAATCGGCATTGTCTCAACTTCTTCGCCACCTTTACTTAAAATTTCATTATGGAAACGCTTGAAGTTATGCGGACCCGCTAAATGAGAACTCCCCAAAATTTTAAACTCGGAAGGATATTGTTCTTGTATGTGGCGATGTGCGGATAAACTTGCAGCTCCTCCCTGTGACCATCCAGCCAGAAACAGGTTATTGCCATAAAGCAGAGATGTGTTCTTTTTAATGAACTGTTTTGCTGCCAGCAATCCGTCAATATTTGAAATGAACATTTCCGGCAAGTACATATAAGGATGATCTGTTCCAATAGTCAAACCATACCCAATGTAATCAGGCATAAAAACAACATATCCTGCAGAGGCCCATCCAAGTCCCATGTTTCTTACATCTCTGTTCTTGTCTGTTTCTCCCGCATAGTTCGAAGGTGAAATATCTCTTGCTCCCAAAGCCTCAGAAGGCATTTCAGTGCCGTGTGTGTACATCAGTAAGTGTGCAGTATCTATTCCCTGAGGCACAACGATCAATCCTCTGGTATCCAAAGGTTTCCCCATGTATTGTGTTCTGTATTTCAGGGCAAAATATTTTACATCAAATTTAGCTAAAGCACTTCCGTCCGTTTCATTCATTCGGGAAACAACTTCATCTTTCGTCAAGCTCCCTTTCTCAATAATTTCAATTATTGCCCCGCGCTGCAGTGGTTCCGGATCCTCTTTTTTTGAGCAACTGATTGTGCAATTCCATAACAGGATTACTACAAGAATTGACTTAATATCAAGTGTCTTGTTGAAAGTTTTCATACAGTGAAGATAAATATTTTTGTAAAAAGATTCGCAAGGTCTTTACCGGAATAAGGCATAACAATCTAACTTCGAACTCCGGTCCGCCGGGTATTCGCATATCCGTACCCTGCTGAGCAGAATTCCAAACTGCTTTTGGTTCACATAATCACAATATCGTTTCCAATGGAGAACTCATCTTGACTAACCCCTCATTGCTCAAATAAGTGCGAATCATGAGAACAAATTCAAGCTAATTCACCCATGCAAAAAATTCAATCCCGGTTAATACCCCACGAAATTATTACCAGTTTCACAAGCGTAGTTCCTGCGTTTCCAATCAGCAGATTCATTAGAGGCAGAATGTTCAATGCCCAATTAGTAAATTGTTGCCGACTCCAATGAACATCACCGAAACAATAATACCATCAGGTAAGGTAACATTTCTCTTCACCGACATCGAGGGAAGCACAAAGCTTTCTCAGAAGTTTCCTGAAAAGCTTTTGTCTGCTCTTGAGAAACATCATTCAATTCTGATAAGGGATATCGAATCCAACAACGGCTTCATCTTTCAAAGCGTGGGAGATGCTTTTTGCGGTGCGTTTGAGAGTCCGGAAGATGCCGTCAAGGCGGCTGTTGAAATACAGAGAAGTCTTGCAAACGAGAAATGGGATGAAGCCGTAATAAAAGTTAGGATCGGCATTCATTCGGGGAATGCTGAATGGAACGGAAACAATTACATGGGATATATTACACTTGCGCGGGCTGCAAGAGTAATGTCCGCTGCTTACGGCGGACAGATACTGATTTCAAACGATGCCTATGAACTTTATGCAAAAGACTCTGAGTCTCAAAGTAATAGAATAGATCTCCGGGATCTGGGTGAAAGAAGGCTGAAGGATATCACTCTGCCGATTCGACTTTATCAGGTTGTCGGCGCAGGACTTCGTGAAGACTTTCCACCTTTGGAAACACTCGATGCACGCCCGAATAATCTTCCTGTTCAGCTCACGAGTTTTATAGGTCGTGAAAAGGAGATGAAGCAAGTGAAGGAAGCTCTGAAGCTAAGCCGGCTTGTGACTCTTACGGCAGCCGGCGGATCAGGGAAGACAAGACTTGCGCTTCAGACCGGAGCCGAAGTAATAGATGAATATGAACACGGAGTTTGGTTTGTAGATCTGGCTGCTCTGAATGACCCTGCCCTACTGACTTCAGCAATGATCGATGCTCTCGGCATCAAGGAAGAATCAAAGAGAACAACAGAAGAAACATTGATTGACTTTCTTAAGGGAAAGGAAATCCTGATCCTGCTTGATAACTGTGAGCAGTTGATACATGCCTGTGCCAATCTTGCTGAAAGATTACTCTCCTCATGTCCCAAGCTGAAGATGATTGCAACAAGCCGCGAAGCAATGAACTGCAAAGGCGAAAAGACATACAGAATCCCGGCGCTTGCAATTCCTGATCCGAAATCAAATAACACTCCCGAACAGTTGACTCAGTATGAATCGGTTCGCTTATTCATAGAAAGAGCGCTTTCCGTAAATTCCGCATTCAGAGTTAACAATGACAACGCACCCGCGCTGGCGGAAGTGTGCTCGAGGCTTGACGGAATTCCTCTTGCCCTGGAACTTGCTGCTGCAAGGACAAAGGTGCTTTCAATAGAAAAGATTTGTGAAAGACTTGACGACAGATTCAATCTGCTGACAAGAGGTAAGAGAACAGCACTTCCCAGACAACAGACTCTAAGAGCGCTGATCGATTGGAGCTATGATCTGCTTTCGGAAGAGGAAAAAATTCTTTGGAGCAGATTGACTGTATTTTCAGGGGGTTGGACGCTCGAGGCGGCGGAAGAAATCTGTTCAGATGAAATTATAAGCAAGAGTCTGATACTTGACCTCTTAAGTCAGTTGACAGAAAAGTCTGTAATAATTTTCGATGAATCAAATGAAAGATACAGGATACTTGAGTCAATAAAACAATACGGCATCGAAAAACTCTCAGACAGTCATGGAACATACTTGCGGCATTTTAATTATTTTTTAGGGATTTTTAAAAATGCGGAACCGGAACTAAGGGGCGAAAACGCAAGAATATGGTTTGACACAATTGATGCTGATCACAGTAACTTCATATCTGCAATTGATTGGTCTGTAAACCATGGGCTTGCCGATAAAGGAGCAATTATGGCAGTTGCCCTTGGAGACTTCTGGAATACCAACGGACATTATTCAACCGGGATCAGACTTTATGAGAATATTCTGCAATGTTCCGGCGCATCAGACAAATCGTCAATCATAAATTTACTCAATTGGCTTTGTGTCTTTAAGTATCTTCAGGGAGATTATGAGCAGGTTAAGAAATACTCTGAAGAATGCCTGGCTGTCAGCAGGACAATTGATGACAAAAAGGGAATTGCTGTTTCCCTGAACAACCTTGGAAAAGTAGCTGACCTAATGGGAGATCCTGAGAAGGCCAAAATTTATTTTGAAGAAAGCCTGGCGATCAAAAAGGAACTTGGTGACAAGAATGGAATTTCTGAATCTTTGCAAAGTCTGGGAAATTTGTCGGCTGACCTGGGAGACTACGAGCAGGCTAAGAAACATTTTGAAGAGAGCTTTGCCATAAAGAAAAAAATAGGCGATATAAAAGGAATGGCTTCTAACCTGAATAGTTTGGGCAGTCTTTCATCATTTCAGGGAGACTATGAGCAGGCCAAGAAATATCATGAAGAGAGTCTGGCATACAACAAGGACATCGGTTCTAAAATGGGCATTGCAGTTTCCACGGGCAACCTTGGAATGATAGCTTTCAATCAGGGAGAATATGAACACGCCAGGAAATATTTTGAAGAAAGTCTGTACATCAGAAAGGAACTGGGCAACAGAAAAGGAATTGCTGATTACATGCACAATCTGGGAGGTATTGCCTACATTCAGGGAGAATATGAGCAGGCTAAGAAATATTTTGAAGAAAGCCTGGCAGTCAGAAAACAGATCGGTGACAGAATAGGAATGGCTGATACAATGAACAATCTGGGAGGAGTAATGTACACGCAGGGAGATTATGAACAGGCAAAGACTTACTTTGAAGAAAGCCTGGCTATCAGAGAGGAAATCGGTGACAAGAGAGGAATGGCTGATTCAATGAATAATCTGGGAAGTATAGCGATACATCGCGGAGATATTGAACAGGCAGGGAAGTATCATGAAATGAGTTTGTCATTGAAAAGAGAGATCGGTGATAAACCGGGAATTGCAAACACTTTGATTTATCTCGCACAATTATTTGAACTTAACAAGAAGCACTTTGATGCAGTGAGATTGTTGTATGCGGCTGAGCACACTGTCAAGTTAATGGGAACGGTGTTTGATATTAATGCAGAAAAAGAAAAAGGCGAATTAGCTGCAAGACTTAGTGAGCTGTTGAGTGATGAAGAGTTTGCAAAGTACCGGGAGGAAGGAGAGAGGATGACTCTCGAAGAAGCTTGTCAGCTGGCGATGAACTGCTGAATATGTTTTACTCTCGTTACGAATCTCCTGATTCGTAACGCAAATCTCGCTTTTCTAATCAGGAGAGATTTTGTTACCACACAAAACTCCAAAGATTGTCATTCCTGTGAAAGTATGCCTGCAGCGAGTGACCTTCTTTGTTGCCGCAGGCGGCCAGGCAGGGGCACCCTCGGGATCATCTACTTTAAAAGTATTTCTGTAATGGGATACAAATTAATCTCAGATAGATTTTCAAACTGCTCTATAGATTTGGAGTTATAGAAGAGCGAAATTTTGTACCATCATTTAGCCGTTGTTAGCATTCCCAAGAACTTTCTTAATCCACTTAAAAAATCTGTATTCAGAAGTATAAACTTTTCGATATCGACAGCAAACGCTTTAAGGTTATGGTTTGAAAATTACAGCTTCAAATTAAGGCTATATCCTGACCAACATGCTGCATTAGTATGGAAGAATTCTAAGGCGAATGCCACAAGATAAGATCCAAAGAAACATTAAGTTCTTGAATCATTTCTGAAACTGTTTGGCAAGATCCTTTGCCATCCTGTCAACAATTGCATAAGGGAGATTATGATCCTCGTAATTCACAGGGAATTCATTCTTCAGTTCCTGAAGATCGCCGGCGAAATGGTGAGGCAACTGACGGATCCACTTTCAGAAAAGAGGCCTTCGGTTCAAGGGATAATGTTTCAGACAGGTAAGCTCAGGACAAACCTTTCGGGATCAAGCTTTGGCTTCAGGAACAGGCGGCAGGACTGTAGTTGATTTCTGCGACAATAAAACAGAACGGACCCGGTCATACTTTGGAATCAAAGATTGCGGCTAACGAGAGAAATCCCTGCAAAGACCTTTGCGAACAGAACGGTTGTTTCAGTTGTTGCTGAAATTCCCGGAATCAAAATAATGCCTGGCAAGTGAGAGATATTCCTCAGACAGCTTCATTCCTCTTCTCGACATCACTATGCCCGCAGTCTCCATGGCTTTGTCAAAATCATACCGCACAGCCGGTTTGCCGGATTCGTTCCACGAAAATGAAGCGATCTCCTTTGACGGAAATCCGCCGCCGAATATGTTGGCAAAAATGCCAGCGATCGTGCCGGTGTTAAGCATTGTGTTGATGGATGTCTTGCTGTGATCACCGATTATGCTTCCGAGAAATCTCATACCGGTGTCAATCATGCCGCCGCGGAATTTTTGTTTTATGGCTGAGTAGTTGTTCTTAAGGTCGCTGGTAACAGTGTCTGCGCCGAGGTTTACGAACGGGCAGATGTAGGAATGTCCAACGAAGCCGTCATGCTGTTTGTTGACGTAAGAGTGAAGCACAGACTCTGCGATCTCGCCTGCCACTTTGGAACCGTCACCTATCACGCACGGCCCGTATATTCGCGTCCCGGATTTGATCAGCACATTCTTCCCGATGTATGCAGGGCCCTTAACGAAGACGAACGGCTCTATCGTGCAGCCTTCCTCGATCACTATCTTTCCTTCAGATGCATCAAGAACCGACATATTGCTGATGCTGGTTTTTACGGAACAACAGACCATATCTTCGTTCACGAAGTTCTTTGTCTTCTTCCTCCTGCCCGCTTTGTCTCCCATGTTCTTAAGGTCTTCATTGAGTCCCTGCCTCAGCATATATGATACCGCATCCCACGGGTAACGGATCTCAGAAACGGTTTCACTTGTCTCACCGCCGTTCTTCACACCGCAACTTATCAGAAACACCTCGTCAATCACTCCCAAAGCGTTAGGAAGCCTGTCGTTAAGTCGGACTGAATCTTCCTTTCTTATGGTTGCAAACGCCACAGAATCTCCCGACTTGAAGAAACGGGTTTCGGGTTTTGTTTTGAGGAGGCGCTTAAGGAACTTCTTCTCAAAAATAAACCTCCCATTGAGAAGAATGTAGTCTTCAGGTCCAAAACCTGTAATGACATTTCTGCCCAAAGAAGTCAGATAGCTGCGAAGGTATGTTCGCGAATGAATACGGATCCTTGAAGCATCCTTTCCCAACGCGGCGGAGGTCCTTTCAATGAGACTGAGTGCGCCCGGTTTCACATCATAGACGGGCCTCATCATTGAAATCGGAAACAGCAGGTCCGGCTTGTCATCTTCGAAAATGATAACCTTCATGAAATGCGGAGTATTTGCATAAAAAAGAAAAAAGCCAATTTGCTTTGGAAATTGGCTTGAATCAGTCCAGAACTCAGGAAACTGTTAAGCGTCGGCAGGCTTTTTTGCCTTTGCGTATCTCTTGTTGAATTTCTCAACTCTTCCGGCAGTATCAACGATCTTCTGTGTTCCCGTGAAAAACGGATGGCATTGCGAGCAAATTTCCACTTTGATCTCAGGTACGGTTGACCTTGTGGTGAACAAAACGCCTCTGTTCTCTCCGCAGTTACACACAACATTGCATTTGTAATACTTCGGATGAAAATCTTTTTTCATTTCTTGCTTTTATTAATTGCCTGCAAAATAAGGAAAATAATGAAAAGTGGAAATGCAGTTTCATTTATTAATGCCGGACAATATTTTTGCACAAATCAATAAAAGGGAATAATATGAAGACAATCAGGTTCCTCTTGCCGGCCCTTGCAATACTCATTCTTGCAGGCAGCAGTTTCTCACAGAAAGTTCAGAAGGCAACTCTTACAGTGTGCGAAAACACGGACGACCGTGTTTATCCGGTAAATCCGAAAACGACAATCAAGGTGGGTGAGCCGGTCGTTTACATGATAGACTTCGGAGACAAGAAATACAGGGAAGGAAAGGATGAAAATCCCGATCAGTTCTTTATTGCCTGGGAGGTTTACAGGATCGGGGATGACGGCAAGGATGAGAAGAACATCACTGAGCTTCAGCAACGAAGCGAGACTCTTTACAAGCGGTATGCAATTGAGGAGTTTCAGAGGTTTACTGAACCCGGCAGGTACAGGGTTTATGCGCTTCCGTGGGAACTGAGGGATGTGAATTTCAAGTCTGGAAACTACAAGGATTATTTCGGTAAAGCGGAAATTGAGGTTGTGGAATGATCCTGCCTGAATGAAGAAATAAAAAAAGCGGGTGTTTAGCCCGCTTTTTCTATTATGAATAAATGCTACAGCCTGTTACGGAGTGATCTTCTGCACAAAGTTGTATGCGTTGTTGTCGCATACTGCAAAGTCACTACCGTCAACGATATCGTCTGCATTGAGGTCCGTAGCAAGGTAGCTTCCGGAAGTAACATTGAAGGCATCAATATCTATCAGGCTTGCATCCGAAGCATCAACTATACCGTCCTGGTTCACATCTCCCGAATATGTGCAGTACTTCGTTCCTACAAGGGTCATGTTATTCCCGAACGCCTGTGATGCGGCCGTTGTGAAGTCGTAGTTATAGGTGTTTCCCGGAAGGAATGTTTCTCCTCCTGACTTGCTCCAGGTTTCGATCGAATTGAAATGTTTTGCCGCAAGGTAGTACTTGCCCGACAGAGCATTATTGAATGTGAACGTTCCCGTGTGAGTCACGGAATCTATCACTGCCGTTGCAGAGTCAACAATGTTGTACGGAGAATATGCATTTCTCAGATAGACCTTAACCGGATCTTTTCTGGCAAGCAGATTTGTGCCCGGCGCATACATTGCTTCCATGAGCATCTTCACATTCACGCTGAATTGATTTGTCGCGCCGACATATCTCATGATAGATGTATTGCCTCCCAGAGACCATGCTGTATCGCCCTGTGTAACATAAACCTTGCCGTTTGTGACAGCATGCGTGTTCTGCCAGGTCCATGTTGAACCTCCGTTAGTGGTTCTGCAAACTACTGTTGTTAAGTTTCCGGAAACATAACCTGTATTTGCATCCTTGAAGTCAATGCTTGAGCAGTCAACCGCAACCGGCAAAGTGATGAGCGTCCAGTTATTGCCGCCGTTAGTTGACTTTGCAACTCTAGAGGTTCCGCCGGTCTGGCAAACGTAAACTGTATTCGCGTCGGGAGCGGAAACACTTCGGATACTTCCTGTAAGCCCTGTCGTAAGAGCCGTCCAGTTAACACCGCCGTTTGTGGTCCTGTAAACCGGCCTGTTTGAAGGATTCATAACGCAGTAACCGGTATTGGCATCCACCATGTCGGCATGGTAAATGTTCTCTCCTGTTGCGCCTGTGGAGTACTGCATCCAGTTATCTCCGCCGTTGGTTGTCTTAAATACGTTTCCTCCTGCAACTGTGGAGAAGTTTACAAATGTGAATCCTGTGTTCTCGTCAATGAACTCGCAAGTATAATGCTGTGAAGATGAAACCGGAGAAGGTCCTGTCTTCGGAGTCCAGGACATGCCGCCGTCTGTGGTTTTCAGCACCTGATTGTTCTGTCCGCTTACATAACCTGTGAATTCGTTGATCATTGAGATCGAAAAGAAGTCACCCGTTACACCGAGATTGTAAGTGGTCCAGCTTGCTCCGTTGTTTGATGAGTACATCATTTGCTTGCTTGTTGTGGTACCGAAAGGCCTTCCGATCAACCAGTACTTTGATGTTCCCGGTACTGTTGTTATGTCAAAATTGAGGGAGCTCTTAAGGTTGTTATTGCTTGAATTCCAGGTTGCTCCGGCGTCATCGGAAACTGCAATTACACCGTAGTCACCGGATAGCACAATTCTGGAACCGCTGACATCCACCGAATACCAGACAAAAGTGGCAGACGGTCCTGAAACTATCAGCGGAAGAGCCGTCCATGTTGAGCCGAGGTCTGTTGATTTGTAAAGAAAACTCGGGTCACCTACAGCATAGATCTCCGAAGCCGAGACTGCCCTGATCTGGAACATTGCCCAGTCAGTGGTCGGAGTATTCACTGGCGTCCATGATGCACCGGCATCTGTTGTCCTGCTTGCCTGACCGCCGGAACCTGCAGCAAATCCCGTTGTGCTGTTCAGAAATGTGATGTTGTATGCAATGCTGAAAAGTGCGCTCGGAGACTCGGTCCAGCTTGTTCCGCCGTTTGTTGTGCGGACAGTTGTTCCGTTGCTCCATACTGCTGTAACGTTGTTTGCATCAGCGCCACCAAGCGCTGTTATGTAATTTGTGGACGAAGTATAAACAAGCGACCAGTTGATCCCGCCGTTGGTTGTCTTAAGTATTCTGCTTGTGAATGCAGACTGGCTTCCTGCTCCTATGTAACCGGTGTTTGCATCGGCAAACCAGATCGCCTGGCATCTTTGATTGGTTGCCAGCAGGCCGTTGCCGGAAGTGTCGAAGCTTACGCCCCCGTTTGTGGTCCTTCCCACATAACCCTGGTCACCAACGACTATACCCGTATTTTCATTGAAGAACCAGAGATCATAACCGTAAGTGTTGGAGAATGTACTGGTCAGTTCTCCTGCTCCGTAATGGAAATACCAGTTTGAGCCGGAGTTATCCGTCTTCATGAACAATCCGTATTGACCTGATGCCACCCATGTGTCATTATCAAGCATTTTGATCTTTCTTGTATTGGTATTGTGCGGACTCGGATGAGAGAACTTCCAGTCTTGCTTGTCTTGTGCAAATGCTGATCCTGTAATGATAAAGAGAATAAGCATAGCGAGTGTAGCCGATGATTTCATTTTTTTTGATTTATTTGATTATCGGAAAAACGGTCAGGAAAAACTCAGAAGCAGAATTTTTGCCGGGAACTGTTTCGCTGAAGATACAAATTGAGTTTCAGCCAGCGCAGTTGCAATGAAATTGAACATTCAATCCTTGGAAAATTTGTCCTGATATTTGGATGAATTTTCTAACTGCTTTGTAATTCAGAATCTTCTGAGCATTCATGAAGTTACTTTCGGGTGGCGGGTATACTTCCTTGCTGATCCCGGCGGACTTTCGAAAGTCAGGATGAAATTTGCCGGTTTGCTGATCACGGTCCGAATCAGGATCATTAATGACCTCCGTATACAGCAACGTGAACAGAGCAGATGAAGTGGACAGGGCCGGAATCGAACCGGCGACACACGGCTTTTCAGGCCGTTGCTCTACCGACTGAGCTACCTGTCCCAATCGAATGAAGCAAAATATGATTTGCAGTGCTTAGTTTCAATTCAGTACTGAATTTTTGCAGGGTTGGTCTAATTCACGTATGGGTTCAGCATCGGGAGTCTGAGTGACAGTCTGAATTCTACCGCTTTCCGTTCATGAGTGTGTAATTCCTCCACCCTCAGCACAGTTCAGTGTGGAATTCCTGTACTCTGAACGAATTGCTTAAGCACGAATTTCCGAAAAACAGCCATGAAATCAAAGGATCTGAGCTATGCTGGACTGGCACAGATTTTGCGCATGAGATTATTGCCCCAAAGAAAACCACTCAACAACACCAAAGACATGAAAAAACTATTTCTGTTCGCGGCTATCTTTTTAGGAATTTCCCTGAGTGCGGAATCTCAGATCACATACAACTCATATGTTGCTTCACTTATGGGAAATGTATCCGGCGATTCTCTGAACAAATTCGTCAGGCATCTGACCGGAGACACGGCTTGCATGATCGGAGGGGCGCCATACACAATCGCAAGCAGGCATTATTCAAAACAGGGTAATGCAAAAGCGGCTCAGTACATTCTGGAAAGATTCCAAAGCTATGGCCTTACTTCATCATATCAGACCATCACGTCGTCGCTTGCAAATGTGCTCGGCAAGAAAACAGGATACAGATATCCAAACCAGTACGTGATAATCTGCGCACATTTCGATAACATGCCTTCCACTACGACGGCTCCGGGAGCTGATGACAACGCAACCGGAACAGCGGCCGTAATTGAGGCCGCGAGAGTGCTTTCCACCGTCAGCTTCCCTTACACCATACTTTTTGCGGCATGGGATGAAGAGGAGCGCGGACTTTACGGAAGCAAAGCCTATGCGGATACTGCAAGAAGGAAGGGCGATTCGATAATTGCCGTTCTGAATTTTGATATGATCGGATATGACGGCAATAACAACGGTGCACTGGACATCAACACCAACACAGCTTCAACGCCGCTAGCTAATGACTTCTATCAGTGCGTCACACTATATCAGCCAACGCTTGTGCCGCAGATCACAACTTCCCTCAACGGAGGCAGTGACCACCAGTCATTTCAGCAGAAGAATTACCAGGCGATTCTCTCGATCGAAGACAACAGCGATTTCACTCCTTACTACCATACGGTCAATGATAATTACTCGACCCTTAACAGGCCGTACTTTCTCAAAATGGCCAAGGCGGGAGTTGCAGCGCTTGTTACGCTTGCCGGAAACTACAAACTGTGGACGAGATTTGAATTCACCGCGGGTATAGAAGGAATGTGGAACGGAACAGTGCAGGTGCAGGATACTGTCAGGGTTTATCTGAGAAGTTCTGTCTCTCCCTTTGCTGTGGTTGATCAGGCAAAACTGTATCTGAGCAACACGGGTTATTCATCCGTCAACTTTGAAAATCTGACCTCCGGAAACTATTACATTCAGTACGGTCACAGGAGCGCGATCGAGACATGGAGCTTTGCGCCGGTCGCATTCACAAGAGGATCCTCGGTCTCGTACAGCTTCATCACCTCCGCATCGCAGGCATACGGAAACAATCTTGTGCTTAAGGCGGGAAGATACTGCAGTTACAGCGGAGATGCCGATGCAGACGGAACAATAGATGCTTCCGACGGAAGCCTGGTTGATAACGGAGCATTCAACTTCGTGACCGGATATTCGCCTCTAGATATGAACGGTGACAACATCGTTGACGGGAGCGATATGATCGTTGTCGAAAACAATGCGGCAAACTATGTGGAAGTGATCAGGCCGTGAATCAGATGGCAGAACTCAGCCCGGCAAAGTGAACTGATTTACAGCTTACCTTCGGAAAACTTTCAGCTCAGTTATGAGCAGGATATTCAGCTCGGAGCTAAGCGTTTGTGCCTGTGAATGAAATTGACAGTCAGGGCAGGTCCCTCGGCAATGCACGAATGATCTTGCATTACTGCGGGGAAGTTTTTTATTGCCTTTACCAGACTCCGGCTCCGATCTCAAAAATGTAGTTGAGGTCTTTGATCTTCATGAATCCCTTGTTCTTGATACCAAGGCGGACCCCCCAGAAAGGGCTGATGAATTTCAGAAATTTCAGCGGAGAGTATGTGACATTTCCTCTGAACTTCACCCCGGTTTCAAATACGAAATCAGTACTTCTTTCAGTTGAATCTATGTTGTCTGTATCGGCCACTTCAAGTCCTCCCGCCGCATACGGATCAAAGAACCTTGACGCGGATGGAGTGTAAACGAGATTATAACCGAAGTCTTCAAATTTCTTTCCCTGGAAGTACAGCTTATTGAGCAGCCAACCTCCGACCAAGGGAGCTTCCAGGTTTTTTACGATCAGCAGGGGAAATGATACCGAAACACCGGATCTGCCGTTGTCGAGTCGGTAAGACACACCTAAAGATGAAATTATGTTTTCATCCGTAAGCCATTCAACAAGTCCCTTCTCGGAAGACTCCACATCCATTTCAGGAGCATTATCATAGTAGTAAGATGACATATCTTCTTTAAGCTTCACATTGAAAGCCTTCTTAGGGCTCGGCATTTTCCGCAGAACATACACTGCATTGTCGGGAGCATATACGCCGTTCTTCGAAAGCTTCTTCCTCAACGGACTGTTGGCAGGAAGGGGAGGCAATACACGATGTTCCGGTCTTCGCACTTTCGCCATGTAGCTTTCAAATCCCGATGAGAAGAGGTCACCGCTTCTTATCACATCCCTGACCCCCCATGCGTCGTTCTTCCGGACATTCACATCGTAGCCCGGAGTGTAATATCCGTCACCGTTCATGTCAGTACAGCTTGCATGCTTTCCTTCCTCAACGAGTATGTTGAAAGGAAGATCCAGTTCGTAAAAGAGGTTCTTAGCATCGATTTCATAAATGTTGTCATACCATTCAAGCGCATGCGCCTTAGCCGTAACGCGGACGAAGTATATATAATACCGCCTGACTTTGTCCTTACCGGTTTTCCTTCTTACATAATACTTGAATTCCGCCTGTTCAGTGTCAAATGGGTGACTGCCGAGCCCTGATTCGGAGTTGTAAAAATGCGTGTATGTTATGCTCACGGCGCTGATTGCGGCAAGGTTCAGAAATGTGCTGTCCTTGTTCGAATAGTTCTTTATCAGAGCGCTGCTCTTCGACTTATCCTTTTTCAGTATTTGTTTGAACTGATAATAAACAACGGGTGAGTCCGTCTTCGCATCGAAGGGGAAGTGTGATGGTATGTTGATCTTCTTTCCGGACTTTGTGTCAAGTTCCGGCTCGTCCGGAGAGAACCAAAAGACCGGTGCGCCGTAGGCGGCAAAATCCGACATTGACATGATCGAGTCGGTGCCCGCCCATATCGTGAACGCCTCTTCGGACCTGTTCTTGCTGTTAATGCTGTCGCCGAAACTGTGAGCTGCTTCCGCTGTGAACAAAAGTATGACCGTTAGCAGAATTGCCGGCATTATGTAAGTATTTGCAGTGCGCTTCATCATTGAATCCTGAATTGGGTTTAACGTATTATTTTTAACGATCATAACTGAACCGGAAATTCCGGAAGTAATGAGCATCAATGAAAACTTAATGTTTGCTGCGGAAAACAGGATGCCAAATTATCAAAGCGCGACTGATAAAACAATCTCAATTCAATGTCCGGGCATCGGTACATTATTTTGTTGAACGAAATACTAAGCAACTTTGAAATTGCCGCGGCAGTGTCAGTCTGAAGACTGCCGGCAGTCAGATAGTTAAATCAAAAAACAAGTGAGTAAGCAAGGCACAAAAAAATCTGCATTGCAGATGAAAAATGTTCATAGACTCAAAGAAGTAATTTCAATATATTTGCACATTCCTTTTTTCAAAAAGACCCTGGATGAAGAATTTTCTACTTGATTACACTCTCAAAGTCCGCCTGCCGCTTATTGTATTCACTGTATTAGCCGTATTTGTCATCACATACTATGTTTCTTATGCGGAAAGAAACGGTGTCGGATACGGGCCGGTCCAGCCGATCGCCTACTCTCACAAACTTCATGCCGGCACAATGAAGATCGACTGCAGATACTGCCACAGCGATGTTGACAAGTCAAGGCATGCCAACGTCCCGTCGGCTTCTGTATGTATGAACTGCCATTCCATAGCAAGGAAAGACAAGCCGGAGATCATCAAGCTGACGGATTACTATACTAAGGGCATTCCCATTGAGTGGAAACGGATCCACAGAATTCCTGACTTCGCATACTTTGACCACAGCGTTCATGTTAACAAAGGCATTGATTGTTCAAACTGCCACGGCAACGTAGCGGAAATGGATGTTGTGTCACAGGTCAAGGACTTTACAATGAAAGCCTGCCTTGACTGCCACAGGAATCCGAAGGAAGTGATCAAGAACATCATTCCGGGGAAGGAAAATCTTCAGATCAATAACGGTCCTACAAACTGCGGATCGTGCCACAGATAAATTTTATAAGCTGTTGACATCAACAAACCTTAACAAGAAAACTTTGAGCTCTGACAAGATCGGCAGGAAGAAGTTCTTTCTGTTAACGGGCGCAGCCGCGCTCGGCACGGCATTGGCAACCGCAATTCCATTCGGCAAATCGGCGGCAAAGGACAGCAGTTCAAAAGAGCCGTTGCGGGTAATCCCAAATCCTCATGCAGTGAAGAGAACTAAGAACAAGGCAAATGGAAAATAAGATAATAGACATCTCGAATGAGATCATTGGCAGTCCGGACGGCCGCAGTGATAACAATGAACAGGCAAACGGCGGAAATGCTGATCCTAATTACTGGAGAAGCTTCAGGGAGCTTTACAACGACCCCGAGTTCAATAAGCTGAAGGAAAGAGAATTTGCAGAGGGCGCGCTCGAAAGGCCGGATGTCAGCAGAATGTCAGGGCTTTCAAGAAGAAAGTTTCTTGCGCTACTGAGCGCTTCGGCGGCTGTCGCCGCTTCAGGTTGTTCAAATTTCAGGGAGAAGGGATTTCTTGTACCATACAATAAGAAGCCGGAAGAAATAACTATAGGCGTTCCGACATACTACGCTTCAACATGTACCGGATGCAGCAGTGCCTGCGGAATTCTTATTAAGACCATTGAAGGAAGGCCAATAAAGGTTGACGGCAATCCGGACCACCCGGTAAGCAAAGGAAAGACATGTTCAGTTGCACAGGCATCGGTTATGAATCTTTATGATCCCGAGAGGCTGAAGAACCCCGTTGAAAGGCCTGACAAGCTTACCTCAAACGAGATACAGTGGCCTGCCGCAGACGAGAAGATAATCTCACAGCTTAAGTCAGCCGCAAGTTCGGGAAAAGAGATTGCGGTGATAGCCCAGACGATCACATCCCCGACTGCAAGGAAAGCGCTTGATGACCTTGCAAAAGCTTATCCCACAGTGAAGGTATATTCATTTGAGCAGTATGATGAATCCACAAAACGGAATGCTTATGAAAAGAGTTACGGGACGAGGAATCTTCCGGTAGTAAGGCTTGACAAGGCAAAGGTGATCCTTGCGCTTGAGTCGGATTTTCTCGGAAGCGAGCCGGGCAAGATCGAAAATGCCATGATGTATGTGAAGAACAGAGATGCTTTCGGCGGCGAGTTCAACAGACTGTATGCCGTTGAGGGAAATGCCACGATCACGGGAATGAATGCCGACTACAGGATCATCCTGAGGACGGATGCGATCGAAGAGTTTGTATATGCTCTCATGATAGAACTGATTGAAAGAGAGAAAGTGCCGACCGCTGATCCGAATCTATTGAACAGGCTTCAGAAAGCCGGCATGTCTTCATTTATCTCGAAGTATAATATTAAGAAGGAGACGATTGAACATCTTGTTTCAGATCTGAAGAAGAACAAGGGCGCTTCGTATGTCATGGCAGGATCAGCATTGCCTGAGTCAACGCATATTGCAGTCAATCTGTTGAATGATGCTCTCGGCAACACGGCTCTTCATGCGGAAGATGATACGAGAGTCACGGTAATGCCGCACAGCACAAAGCAGGAGATTGATGCGCTGATAAGTTCAATGAAATCGGGTAAGGTTGGTGTGGCGGTTCACTACGATTCCAATCCGGTCTTCCTTCTTCCGAAGGATATGAACTATGCAGATGCGCTGAAGAGTGTTCCGCTCGTAGTGTCACTAAGCGAGATGGAGAATGAAACAACCTCGGCCAGCAACATTGTTCTGCCCGTGAATTCAATGTTTGAATCATGGGGCGATCATCAGACGAGAAGCGGATTCATGAGCCTTCAGCAACCCGTGATCGCGCCGCTATACAACACGCGCCAGAAGGAAGCCGTAATTCTGACGTGGGCGGCGGGAAACAAGGATGCATTCAATACGGAACTTTACCATAAGTACCTGCAAGACAGCTGGAAAGCGGGAGTGCTTGCGTCGCAGAATACGGACATGCTGTTCAAGTCAGCATGGAATGCAGGTCTGAATGACGGAGTGGTGAAGGTCACTGCCGGCACAACGGCGGCCTCGTTGTCGTCCGCATCACCAAGCTCCGCAACCAACATTACAACCGCAACGGGATTTAAGAGTGATGCCTTTGTGAACTCAACCAATGTAATGACCCCGTCAGGCAATTATGTGCTTATGCTTACGCCGAATCCGAACCTCGGCGACGGAAGATATGCGAACAACGGTTGGCTGCAGGAATTGCCGAAGCCGCTTTCGAGAGTGGTGTGGGACAATTACGCGGCAATATCTGTGCAGACTGCAAAAGCGCTTGGGGCAGAGAACGGAGACATGGTTAAGATCACTGCTCCAAACGGCAATCTGCAGTTGCCAGCATTCATTCAGCCCGGCATGGCGGAGGGCGTGATCGCTGTTCAGCTCGGATACGGCAGGGAAGTCTGCGGAATCGTAGGCAAGGAAGTCGGCTTTGACACCGGAGCCCTGATATCGAAGAACTACAAGCTCTCGCCCTGGCTTTATAACGACAGTGTCAGCATTGAGAAGACCGGCGAAAAACACGATCTTGTTTCGACCGTTGAGCATTACAATATTGAAGACCCCCTTCTTAAGGACATACAGTTCAGGCGCGGGATAATTCAGGAAGGCACATACCTTCAGTACAAGGAAGATCCCGAGTTCATAAAGAAGAAGCATGAGAACAGGAATCTTGAGAGCATCAACGAGCAATACGTTCACACAGGCACAAAGTGGGGGATGGTGATCGATCTCAACAAGTGCATCGGTTGCGGCGAATGCGTAGTCGCATGCAATGTTGAGAACAATATTCCGATCGTCGGCAAGGATCAGGTCAAAAAGAACAGGGAGATGCAGTGGATAAGGATCGACAGGTATTATGCAGGCACGCCTGAAGAACCGAAGACAAGCTTTCAGCCGATGCTTTGCCAGCACTGCGATTTTGCGCCGTGCGAAAACGTTTGCCCTGTTGCCGCCACAACTCACAGCGCCGACGGTATCAACGGTATGGCTTACAACAGATGCGTAGGAACAAGATACTGTTCAAATAACTGTCCTTACAAAGTGAGAAGGTTCAACTACTACAACTTCCGCGACCACTTCAGGGATGCGGTTCAGGAGTCAGAGTCGTTTTCGCTGATGGCAAATCCCGAAGTTACTGTGAGGTCAAGAGGCGTGATGGAGAAATGCACATTCTGCCTGCAGAGGATAATGGAAGAAAGGTCGCATGCGATAAGGGAGAACAGGCAGGTGATAGGATCGAATGTAAAGACCGCCTGCCAGGAGGCCTGCGTAACGGATGCGATAGCTTTCGGCGATCAGAATGCGAAGGATTCGGAACTTCACAGACTTATGAACAGCGGAATCGGTTACGGTGTGCTTGAAGAGATCAAAGTTAAGCCCAACATAATTTATCTTGCCAAACTCAGAAACGTTTATGAAACCGAAAACACGGAGGCGCACCATTGAGTTATGACGCTACATACACGCGTGAGCTGCCGCTTGTAACCTCAAGAGCCGATTTCAAAGAGATCGATCAGGTCCTTGCTCATCCCACCGAGACAAAGCCGACCAAAGGCTGGTGGATCGCATTCGGCATCTCGTTCACGGCGCTTATGATAGGTGCACTTGCGCTTACCAACACTCTTTACTTCGGGATCGGGGAATGGGGCAACAATCAGCCGGTGGGCTGGGCGTTCGACATTGTTAACTTCGTTTTCTGGATCGGTATCGGTCACGCAGGAACGCTCATCTCTGCGATCCTCTTTCTCTTCAGGCAAAGATGGAGAACAGGTATTGCAAGGTTTGCAGAAGCTATGACTATCTTTGCTGTTATGACTGCCGGTATCTTCCCGATCATTCACACAGGAAGGCCGTGGCTTGCAGGATATCTTCTCCCGCTGCCAAATCAAAACGGCGTATGGGTGAATTTCCTGTCCCCGCTGCTTTGGGACGTATTCGCTGTTTCAACATATTTTACGGTTTCACTTCTGTTCTGGGGAATCGGGCTTGTTCCCGATTTCGCCGTGCTCAGGAACAGGACGACCAACAAGATCAAGAAGACGATATACTCGGTGGCCAGTCTCGGGTGGACATTCTCCAACAGGAACTGGAGCAACTACGAACGAGCGTACCTTATACTTGCGGGTATTTCCACACCGCTTGTGCTTTCTGTGCACAGTATCGTTTCGTTTGACTTTGCCGTTTCAATAATTCCCGGATGGCACACAACGATCTTTCCTCCTTACTTCGTTGCAGGAGCTATCTTCTCGGGATTCGGTATGGTATCCACAGTTCTTATCATAGTGAGAAAAGTTTTTGACCTGGAGCATATCATCACCATAAACCACCTGGAGAAAATGAACAAGATCCTTCTTGCCACAGGAATGATGGTCGGATATGCCTACGGAATGGAGTTCTTCATTGCATGGTACAGCGGAAATACTTTTGAACAGTTTGCTTTCATCAACAGGGTCTTCGGGCCGTACGCATGGGCTTACTGGACAATGGTAAGTTGTAATGTGTTCTTCCCGCAGTTGTTCTGGTTCAAGAAGGTCAGAACATCAATACCTATAACAATGGTACTTGTGATACTTGTAAATGTCGGTATGTGGTTCGAGAGATTTGTTATCGTGGTCACTTCGCTTCACAGGGATTTTCTTCCGTCAAGCTGGGCTATGTACATTCCGACAATAACTGATTTCGGTCTTCTGCTTGGCAGTTTCGGATTCTTTTTCACATTCCTGCTTCTGTTCATAAAGACCATGCCGCTTGTTTCGATTGCAGAGATCAAGGCGGTGGTTGAAGGTGCTCAGCCAAGCATACATCCTGAGCCGCACGGGGAAGGAGGCCACAAATGATTAAAAAGATTGTCAACTTCTTCAGGGAATACAATTCGAGAAACGACGAGGAGCGCAGAACAGACAGGCTCTATGCCGTCTCGGCGATTTTTGACACGCCGAATGAAATAATGGCCGCCGCTTCGGAAGTCTCGGGCAGGGGATACAAGAAATTTGATGCTTATACGCCTTATCCGGTACACAGACTTGACCAGGCTATGGGAATCAAGTATCCGCTTGTGGGGCCGATCGCATTTACAGGCGGCATTACCGGGCTTTTCCTTGCATTGCTTATGATGTGGTGGATGGGAAGCAAGGACTACCCGAACATTATCGGAGGCAAGCCGTTCTTTTCGCTTCCGCCGTCAATACCCATCACGTTTGAGGGAACCATACTGCTGACGGGTTTTGCAACAGTAGTGGGCATGCTTATATTACTTAACAAACTACCCAAGATCAACAGCCCGATAAGCGATACGGAGTTCATGAAAAGGGTTTCTTCCGACAAGTTTGGAATTGTCATCGCCGCCGATGACAGGATGTTCTCCGAAACGCAGGTAACGGAACTTTTCAGGTCGCTCGGCGCCAGCAGGATAGAGAATATTTATTACAAGCCGTCAAACCTCACGGACAAGACACCGATCTTCAACAGGAAGTTCATAATGACATTGATCGGAGTGGCTGCCATTGCGGCTATTGTCACTTACTTCACTTTGAATATTGTGCTGTATCAGGTTGTGCCGTTTGACTGGATGTGGAAACAGGCAAGGATAAATGCGCAAAGTGAAAGTTTGTTCTTTGCGAACAAGTCCGGCATGCGCGAACCTGTTGCAGGAACTGTGGCAAGAGGCTTTATGCCCTATGAATATAAGGGATTGCCCGATTCAGCCGTAAGACTGCTTGCGAATCCTCTGCCGGTTAGCAAGAATGTTATTGAAAAGGGGCAGGAAAAGTACAACATATACTGCAGTCCGTGTCACGGTTACTTTGGCGACGGTGACGGCAGACTGAACGACCAGTTCCCGAAGCCGCCAAGCCTTCATAACAGTAAGGTGCTGAACTGGAAAGACGGTAATATCTATCATGTGATAACGAACGGGCAGAATGTGATGCCGAGTTACGAAGGCCAGATCTCACGTGACGACAGGTGGGCTATAGTTCATTATGTAAGAGTACTGCAGAGAGCAAAGAACGCAAAGGACCAGGATCTTCCAAAATAAAAGAAAAAGAGTCTAACAATTTTTGATGATGGAATTAACTACACCAAAAAAACTTCCGGCTTCGGTAGGCAAGTGGGGAATGATACTGACCGCTGTCGGCGTGATAATGGGCGGTGCGGCTTTTGCCGTTGATCCGCACAGGGCATTCTTCGGATACCTGTGGATGTACATGTTCCTGGTAAGCATCGGAGTCGGTTCACTTGCGCTCGTTGCGCTGGAGTATCTTGTTGGCGCCAACTGGAGCACTCCTTTCAGGAGAGTGCCGGAGTTCCTGGCGGGCATTATTCTTCTGCTTGTGATTCTGGTCATTCCGCTTCTCTTCGGTATGCATGATCTATTTCACTGGACACACGCTGAAGCAGTTGCGGAAGATCCCATACTTAAGAGCAAAGAGCCTTATCTGAACACGACGTTCTTCATTGCAAGGACAGGCGTCATACTTCTCATCTGGCTCATATTCTATTACCTGTTCACAAGGAACTCGAGGAAGCAGGACATCAGCAAGGATCCTGCGCTCACGGCATCAAGCATTAAGTACTCGGCGATATTTGCAATACTCTTCATCCTCACAATATCATTCACAGCAATTGACTGGATGATGAGCCTGGAGCCGCACTGGTTCTCGACGATGTTCGGTGTTTATTATTTTGCAGGGACACTTGTTGCGGCGATCTCGATCTCCGCTTTCATATCAGTCAGCCTGAATGAAGGCGGCTTTTTCGGATTCAAGGTTGACGATGAGAAGTATTACAGCTTCGGCACTCTGATGTTCGCTTTCAATGTGTTCTGGACTTACATCGGCTTTTCGCAATACATGCTCATATGGTATGCGGATATTCCGGAGGAGACATTCTGGTTCATGAACAGGATGGAAGGCTCTTGGGTTTATTTTTCCATTGGACTTCTGTTCGTTCACTTTATAATTCCGTTCCTGATGCTTCTTCCCAGAAGTTCAAAGGTCAATCCGAACCTGATACTCTATATGTCGGCATGGCTTATTTATGCACATGCTTATGATCTTTACTGGATAATAATGCCAACATATTTCAAGGACGGATTTGTGTTCAGTTGGAATGAGCTTGGTTTCCTAGTCCTTGCATTCGGAATAATTGCGCTTGTGTTTAACTATATGGCAAGCAGATTCAATATCGTTCCGGTCGGCGATCCAAAGCTTCAGCGCGGACTTTATTTTCATCTAAACTAATTTTTCTTTTTCTCAATGAGCATCAACATAAAGAAGGATTCGGAGAGCTTGTTCAAGGGACTGGAAAAGGCATACGGTGTACTTTATCTCCTGCTTCTCGCATTTCTGATCTTTCTCGGAGCAAGGTATGTGAGCACGCTTGATCATAACAGTCTGTTCTATTCACCCGGAATGCTTGCGGCAGATTCAAACATGCGGGCGGCGCTTCCTGTGAAGCAGGGTTCTGTCACTCCTCCGATTGACATTGTTAAATTCTCTACTCCCGATCCTGCTCTGGTTGAGAAAGGAAAGGGACTCTACAATACAAACTGCGCAAGCTGTCACGGTGAAACGGGCGCGGGCAACGGCGCAGCGGGCGCGGCTCTTAATCCGCCGCCGAGGAACTTCGCTGACCTAAATGCGCAGACATGGAAAAACGGAAAGAAGATCACAGAGATGTATGTGACACTTCAGGAAGGAATTGCAGGAACCGGCATGGCAAGCTTCAGCAATATTCCGCCGGAAGACAGGTTTGCAATACTTCAGTACGTTCAGACTTTCAATCCGGAGTATCCTAAAGTAGCTCCGGACGATGTGGCAAAACTCGATGAAAAATATCAGCTCTCAAAAGGTGTGAAAACACCGAATCAGATCCCGCTTGACCTTGCAATGACACTGAGAGTTCTTGATTACGATACGCTTAAAGCCGACCTTACTTCAATTTATAATTCCGTGTCGGCAGATAATACCGATGAGGGAGCCGTGAAGTTCAAGAGTTTGGTGAATAACCCGGTGAAGGCGCTGAATTCGCTTGCATCAAATACGGACTGGATGGAAAGCTCTGAGGCATTTATGAAATATCTGAGCATCGATCCGGTCAACAAAGGATTTAAGGCCGAAGCTTTCAGGTCGGGTCCGGAAACACTCGGTAGGATTCATCAGTATCTGGTTACGGTATTTGCAAAGAACAGAGTATGAAAAAGAATAACACGATCGCAGCATTCTTCCTGATCCTGTTTTCTGTTTATGCGCTTCCGGCTTTTGTAAGCGCTGATACAGCAGGTGTTGAGAATCCTGTAGGCATTGTTGAGAAGCTTGGAAACACATTGCCGGATGATATCGTGTTCAACGACGAGTCCGGCAAACAGGTCAATCTGAAGTCGCTTATTACAAGACCGACTATCGTTTCACTGGTTTATTTCAGGTGTCCGGGGATATGCAGTCCTCTGCTTAACGGCCTCACGACTGTTGTAGGAAGGACGGACCTTGAGCCCGGAAAAGACTTTGATGTTCTTACGATAAGTTTTGACCACAGGGAAGATCATGTACTTGCCGCTTCAAAGAAAGAGAATTACCTGGCAACCCTCAAGAGGGAGATACCTCCGGATTCATGGAGATTTCTTTCCGGAGACAGTGTGAACATCGCCAAAGTAACAAGCGCGCTGGGATTCAACTTCATGAAACAGGGAAACGATTTTGCTCACGGGGCCTCAATAATGGTTCTTGCTCCTGACGGCAAGCTTGTAAGGTATCTTTACGGTACGGATTATCTGCCGTTTGATTTTAAGATGGCAGTGCTTGAAGCAAGCGAAGGAAAGGTCACTCCGACAATTGCAAAGGTTGTTAAGATGTGCTTCAGTTACGACGCGGGCGCAAGGAAGTATGTGCTCAATGTGACAAGGATTGCAGGCGGCGGCATATTGCTTCTGCTCGGCATATTTGTGGGAGTACTTCTGCTCAAGAAGAAAAAGAAAACACAATCATAAAGGGATATTAATCAAGATGGCAAACGGAACTATAGCCGCTCCTGCGGCTGAAGTTGATTTCTATCATGTCAAGGGCAGGCACAAGGGGCTCTTGTCGTGGCTGCTTACTACAGACCACAAGCGGATAGGGATCATGTACCTTACGGTCATGTCGGTGTTTTTCCTCACTGCCATGACGTTCGGAGTGCTTATGAGGCTCGAAATGCTTTCACCGGGCGAGACGATCATGTCGGCACAGACTTACAATTCTCTCTTTACGCTTCACGGCGTGATAATGATATTCCTGTTCATTATTCCCGGTATTCCTGCAGTGTTCGGCAACTTCTTCCTTCCGATTCAGATCGGAGCGATGGATGTGCAGTTTCCAAGACTGAATCTTCTTTCCTGGTATCTGTACATAATCGGAGGAGCGCTGGCAATCTTCTCCCTCTTCGGAGGAGGAGGATGGGTTGATACCGGCTGGACATTCTATGTGCCGTACAGCGTAAGGACCACGACCAATGTTTCACTTTCGGTGTTTGCAGCTTTCGTGCTCGGCTTCTCTTCAATACTGACCGGACTGAACTTCATCACCACCATTCACAGGTTGAGATGCCCGGGAATGACCTTCTTCAGAATGCCACTATTCATCTGGTCTATTTATGCAACTTCATGGATACAGGTGCTTGCAACGCCGGTTGTGGGAATCACTCTGGTACTGATAATACTCGAAAGAGCGTTCGGGATCGGAGTCTTTGACCCGACTCTCGGAGGCGATCCGATTCTCTATCAGCATTTGTTCTGGATCTACT
The DNA here is from genome assembly GCA_019694675.1 of Ignavibacteria bacterium. GTDB lineage: Bacteria > Bacteroidota > Ignavibacteria > Tepidaquicellales > Tepidaquicellaceae > JADJAH01. Next base: position 62,244 of record JAIBBK010000087.1, on the reverse strand, counting down.
CGCACCCTGCGGTTTATATCATGATACTGCCTGCAATGGGTGTCGTGTCCGAGATAATTCCGACTTTCGCCCGCAAGCCGATCTTCGGTTATGTGCCGATTGCAATTTCCAGCCTTGCAATCGCTCTAGTGGGATACCTTGTATGGGGTCATCACATGTTCTCAAGCGGCATTAGCGATACATCAAGAGTCATCTTTTCACTGCTCACTTTTATCGTTGCGCTTCCCTCCGGTATCAAGGTCTTCAACTGGGTAGCCACTCTTTACAAAGGTTCAATTGAGATGACCGCTCCGATGTTGTACGCAATGCTGTTCCTCTTCATTTTCTCTATCGGCGGCCTCACGGGACTTGTGCTCGGAGCACTCAATACCGACCTGCACGTCACTGACACATATTTCGTCGTGGCACACTTTCACTATGTGATGTTCGGGGGCATGGGTATCATATTTTTTGCATCTATACATTACTGGTTCCCGAAGATGTTCGGAAAGATGTACAATGAAAAGATGGCAAAAGTGGCTGCGTATATTATCGGCATCGGATTCAATACTCTTTATTTCCCGATGTTCATCATGGGTTATATGGGAATGCCAAGAAGGTATTATGACTATCTTCCGGAGTTTCAGGTCTATCATCTTATATCGACCGTCGGTTCATGGATACTCGTTTCCGGAATTCTCATAATGGTTGCAAATCTTCTTTCAGGCTTGAGGAACGGTTCAAAGGCACCGTCAAATCCATGGGGCGGAACAACGCTCGAGTGGACGGTCCCGTCACCGCCTCCGCTTCTTAATTTTGATCAGATCCCGACAGTTGATCACGGGCCTTACGAACATCCGGAGATAGCCAAAAGGAAGGAGATTAAAGATGAGTGATCACACAAACGCCGCGGCGGGGGAAGTTCAGGAAATTCACATGCACCGCGATGACTTCGGGTCAAAGATGGGAATGTGGCTTTTCCTGTTCACTGAAATATTGCTGTTCGGCGGCCTGTTCATTCTTTACGCAAGCTACAGATTCATCTATCCGGATGCTTTTGTAGTAGCCGCCGCAGAGCTGGACCTGTTCATGGGCGGGATCAATACGGTGATACTTCTCACAAGCTCGCTCACTGTTGTGCTTGGCATCGTGGCGCTTCAGAAAGGCCACAAGAAGCTTAGCCTCAGCATGCTTTGGATCACCGTCGCTTTCGGACTGCTGTTCCTTGTGAACAAATATTTTGAATGGGGAGCGAAATTTCACCACGGAATTTATCCCAAAGGGCCTGCACTTCAGGAAATGAGTGAAGGCGAAGTGATGTACTTTGGATTATACTATGTGATGACCGGCCTGCACGGACTGCATATTGTAGTCGGCCTCATTTTCATAGGATTTGTAATGTGGCAGATAAAGAAGGACGTTCTCACTCGTACCAACTTTCAGAGACTTGAAAATGCGGGACTTTACTGGCACCTTGTTGATATTATCTGGATTTTCCTTTTCCCGTTATTCTATCTAATTCATTGACGCAAATGGAAGCACACAACAACCACGACGAACACAACGACGGACACATAGCCGAAGCGCATCATCCGAGTTACGGGATAAACATTCTGGTATGGATCGGATTGCTTTCACTGACGGCCATAACAGTTTCAGTGGCAGGTGTCAATCTCGGAGGCCTGGCGCTGACGGTGGCTTTGCTTATTGCCACCATCAAATCACTCTTTGTAATGAACTTCTTCATGCATGTGAAATTTGACAACAAAGTGGTGAAAATTTTCATCGGCATTTGCATGCTTGTGTTTGTCATTGTACTCATACTAACATTTTTTGACTTAACTTTCAGATTTTAACAATGAGACCGGATATAGCAACTCAGGTTGACAGCACTTTCTGGATGATCACAGGCACATCAATTGTGCTTCTGCTGATCATCACAGTGGCAATGCTGTATTTCCTCTACAAGTACAGCGCAAAGAGGAACCCTGTGCCGGAGGCAATCGAAGGAAACACTACGCTTGAAATTGTGTGGACTGTGATACCGGTGATACTTGTAATGATAATGTTCTTCATCAGCTGGGCGGGATTCAGGAACATGAGGGATGTGCCAAAGGATGCGATGGTGGTGAAAGTGACGGGGCAGATGTGGAAGTGGAGCTTTGAGTACGACAATAAGAAGAAATCAGACACTCTTATCCTGCCTCTGAACAAGGACGTAAAGTTTGAGATCGGTTCCGTGGATGTCAATCACAGCTTCTATCTTCCTCATTTCAGAGTTAAGGAAGATGCGATACCGGGAAGGACGAATTACTTCTGGATTAGAACCAATGAAGAGGGGAGATTCTATGCCGCGTGCGCTGAATACTGCGGACTCAACCACTGGAATATGTATGCTCCGCTTGTAGTTGTGCCTGAAGGAGAATTCCTTGTATGGAAGAACACATTCCCCGCAGACACTACAAAAACCACAGCGGCAGATTCGCTGAAGAAGGTTCCGGCTGCTACAGACACGCTTAAGACCGCCGCAAATGATACGTCAAAAGCCGCGGGACAGAAAACTGACACGGCAAGGACCGTCAAGGATACTTCTGCAATTAAGAAATAGAAATTTAAAACAACAACTGAGATCGAATCAACAGCAGCACATAAAAAAGGTCTGACAGTAAGCGGGTCAACGGATAATGGTGTATCCGGAAAACTGAGACTGCTGGCGGAAGTCATCAAACTTCGCATCACGGTGCTTGTGTCATTCACAACCACCCTGGGCTACATACTGGCTTCACAAGATCTGTCTTCATTCTCGGGATGGCCGGTGCTTGGCATCTTTCTTCTGGCATGCGGCGCGGCCGCACTGAACCATTATCAGGAAAGAGACCGCGACCTGCTCATGGAACGCACGCGGAACAGGCCTCTGCCTTCGGGCGAGACTTCGCCTTCTGCCGTACTCGGCATCACATTGTTCTTTCTCGCATGCGGAACAGCTGTGCTTTACTTCGGTTCCAACCTGACGGCATTGTTCACCGGCCTGCTTACTTTTGCCTGGTACAATGCAGTTTACACCCCGCTGAAGAAGGTCACTGCTCTTGCGATCATTCCTGGTTCGCTCGTAGGCGCGCTTCCACCGGTTGCAGGCTGGGCAGCCGCAGGAGGATCAGTCTTTGCACCTGAGATACTAATTATTGCCGCTTTCTTTTTCATCTGGCAGATACCTCACTTCTGGATCTTGCTTCTTGTATATGGCGATGACTATGCCAAGGCAGGTTATCCGACACTGACCAATCTTCTTTCGCGCCGGCAACTGATGAACATCACGTTCTGCTGGATAACTCTCACGATAGTTGTTGCTCTTTCGTTCAATTTCTTCGGCATACTTAATTTTACCGCTTCGGCCGTTGTGCTTGTTGCATTGTGCGCATGGATCTTTGCAGAGTCGGTGAAATTCAGAAAGTACGAAGGCGCCGAACGAAGCGTTTACAGGGGGATGTTCATGAGGATCAACATATTTGTGCTGATCGTGATCACTCTGCTTTCTCTGGACAAGTTATTAAAACTTTTTTTGGAATAATCAACTGATACCCTAAATGGATTTTTTACAGAGCCTTGTGCTTCCAGCTACAACCAAGCATCTCATGATGGTGAAGCTGATACTTGCATTGTCTATGATGATCTTCATCCCGTTCTTCGGAATGCTGCTGGGAGGTACTGCGTTCTCAGTGATCTTCAATTCTTACGGGAGAAAGAACAAGAAGCCGATGTATGTCAGGTTTGCCAAGGATATTATTGACAAGCTGGCGATAAACAGATTCGTGGGAGTCGGACTTGGCATCATCCCGCTGTTGTCCATCGCTTTCTGTTATGCACAGCTTCTTTACGGGCAAACGGTCATTACAGTCAGCCTCCTGCTTGTAGCAACATTCTTTCTTGCTGTTGCCGTAAATTTCATTTACAGTTATCAGAACACATTTCAGATCGAGTCACTGATTGAGACATTCAAAGACATCAGCGGACTTGACAAGCACGAGCTTGAGACGAAGGTTCCGGAAGAAGTGACCGATTACGAGTTTGACCTTCTGAACACCAACTCAAACGCCGGACTCTGGGGATTTGTCCTGCTGATCATAACGGCATTGTTCTTTGCGGGCGGAACATCAATAGCGCTGAACTCGGACCGCTATCAGGATTTTCAGAACATTGCACAGATGTTCCTTTCCGGATCCACGTTCATCAACTTCCTGTTCATACTCGTTTTCTCACTTGCGGCAACCGGTGTGGCGATCCTGTTCTTCTTTTTCGGATGGCAGGGCGGGATGCACGATATGGAAGAGGAATACGCTGATTTTGCAAAGAACATTGGCGGAAAGATTGCATTTACAGGGGCAGCGCTGTTGCCGGTATTTCTTTTTCTCAGTTTCTTTTTCATACCAAAAGTTGCACTCAGCGGTTCTGTCTTCGTTTACACAGGACTTGCATTCATCGGCATACTTTTGCTGTGCAACCTTATCTATGCAGTCATCAAGAATTCCGAAACAAAGTATATCGGTGCGGCATTCTACCTGCTGATACTCTGTGTCGGGTTCATTGTTATGAAGAATGAATCGGCTTTCGGCATTGCGGTGGAAAAGAACCTTCTTGCTGTGAACCAGAAGGCAATGGAGGTTGAAGCGGAGAGGAAATCCAAGACTGTCAGCACTTCGGGTATAAACGGTGAAGAGATCTACAACAAGCTGTGTGTGGCATGCCATAAGTTTGATGTGAAGGTCGTTGGACCTCCTTATCAGCAGACAGTGCCGACATACAACGGAGATGTGAAAAAACTGGCGGGTTTCATTCTAAAGCCGGTAAAGAAGAATCCTGAGTATCCTCCAATGCCTGCACAGCCGCTCAAGCCGAAAGAAGCCGAGGCAGTGGCTCTGTATCTGATAGAGAAGGTTTCAGGGAAGAAATAATCCGGGCTTTCACAGAATTACGAGAGGGCAAAGCCGCGACCCGGTTTTGCCTTCTTTTTTTTTGGAAAGAATGAAGCAAATTAAACAAAGTAATACCAGTTGAAGAAGATAGTGATACTTACAGGCGCCGGGATAAGCGCAGAAAGCGGGCTTTCGACATTCCGGAACGCAGGCGGACTATGGGAAGGCCATGACGTTATGGAGGTGGCATCACCGGAAGGATGGAGGCGGGATAAGGAACTTGTGCTTGAATTCTACAATCAGCGCAGAAGGCAGATGCACGAGAAGAAGTTCAATGAAGCACACAGTTCATTGGTCAGACTTGAAGAGAAGTACGATGTTGTGGTAATAACGCAGAACGTTGACTTCTATCACGAAAAGGCGGGATCTTCAAATGTGATCCATCTTCACGGAGAGCTTGACAAGGCAAGGAGCACTGCAGACCCTTCGCTGATCTATGATCTTAACGGGAAAGACATAAAAGCAGGAGACAAGTGTGAAAAGGGTTCACAGCTTCGTCCTCATGTAGTTTGGTTTGGCGAGGCAGTGCCGATGATGGAAGCAGCGGTCAGAGAGGCAATAGATGCAGACATAATGATCGTGATAGGAACGTCGCTCGTGGTCTATCCGGCGGCGAGTCTGCTTCAGTTTGTTCCGGAATACTGCAAAGTGTATCTGATAGATCCGGAGATGCCCGAGTATCTTCCCTACGGGTTAGAAATAGAGTTTATCAGTGCAAAGGCAGTTAAAGGAACTAAAGAGCTCGCTGCGAAGCTGCTTGCCTGTTGAATGATCCGGCGGCCCTTCGGGCCGCAAGAGCCAAGGCCCTTCGGGCCTTCCACCTCAAAATTCCCCCATACTCGCTTCATATATTCGTACTCACAATATCTGTAATACAATACACAAAAAAAAAGCTGCCTCACCATAGTGAGACAGCCTTTTCAGTACCGCAAATCTTCCTGTTACTTAGTTCTCGTGAAGTCTATCCTTCTGTTTCTGAATCTGCCTTCTTCAGTGTCGTTTGTGTCAACCGGCTTGTCCCAGGCATAACCGACGGTCGTGATCCTGCTGCCGTCAATTCCCTTGCTTACAAACCATTCTTTCACTGATTCAGCCCTTCTCAAAGACAGTCTTTCGTTATGAGCCCTGCCGCCCGTATTGTCTGTGTGTCCGCTGATCTCAACGGTTACTTCGGGATTATTCTTCAGGGTGCTGAGTGCAAGGTCTAGCTTCTCCTCTGCAACAGAAGTTATCTCGGCGCTGTTAGTCGCAAAGTTGATGCCCTCAAGAGTTATTGTTTGTCCAACCTGTACCTTCGGCTCTTCCTTCTTCACAACGTCATCCGAAGCGACAAGCGGGTCCGTGCCTCTTCCAACTTCCACGCCGTCCTGTACCGTGCCTCCGTCCGTATCCGGATTCAGCGGATTGGTACCGTGTGTCTTCACTTCAGCGGCGTCAGTCAGGTTGTCGTTATCAGTGTCTGTGTCGAGAGGATCGGTCTTGAAGGTCATGATCTCTTCATAATCAAGAAGGCCTTCTCCGTCGGTATCCTTCATGAGAGGGTTGGTCTTGTATGTATTCACTTCCTGACCGTCATTAAGGCCGTCAGCATCGGTATCCTTGTTACACGGATCGGTCTTGTGTGTGTTTACTTCGGCTCCGTCCATCAGGCCGTCTCCGTCCGTATCCGGATTCTCAGGATCAAGGCATGCTCTCTTTCGTTCCGTGCAGTCCGTGAGTCCGTCATTATCCGTATCGATCGTGCAGTCTTCACCGCCTGCAAATGTGAGGCCGATAGCACCGTTCAGGTAACAGTCTTTGTAATCCTGAATCACAAAGTTGTTGAGAAGATCCGTGAATGTGTAATTGAATCCTGCGCCGATGTCAAGCAGGACATTCTTTGAGAGCTTCACTTCAGTACCGATACCGGCCGGAATGAACCCCGTCCAGCCGTCCTGCTTCTCAGCATACTGAGGAGATACTTCCGTGCTTGGCAACTCTTTTACGCTGTATTTCAGCAATCCTGCACCAATGTAAAAGTAAGGATTCCAGCTGGTTTTTGTAGCAGACCATGGAGTGAACTTAAGCCTGGCATCAATGGGTATGATGTCAGTCTTAACATCGTGGTGGCCGTCGCCTTCGGAATCGTCAGTTGCGGTGTGCGAATGCTCATTGAAGTTGTCTTCGGTATTGTACTGGCCGTATCCGCCGCCAAGCTCGATTGCAAGCGTGTTCGTCAGTTCAAATCCAAGAAAACCTCTTGCCACCCACGAAAACTTTGAATCAAATTCTGAAAACGTCATTAAGGGCTGAAACTGAACCCCGCCCTTTATACCGTATTTCCTGAATTGCGCGAAACTGTCTGAGCTTGCCGCAAAAAACAAGAATACGACAAAGATGTAAAATGCTCTTTTCATTTTTCCCTTGTGTTTAGTTTTTGAAGATTATTTTAAAGTGCATAACTCTGACTGACACAACTCACACATTGTCAGCCCGATATTGTGGGTGGAAGTTTGGGGGACCGGTTTCAAACGACAGCAATTATTCATTCGTTGCAATAGCCGGTTTTTAATTTTTGGAAGAAAATATAGAAAAAACTGATCCTAACTGAAACACAAAATTATTCCATTAGAAAGATGATCCTTGAACAGACTGACTATCGCCGGTTCCGGTACTCATCATAGATGGCCTGATGCGCAGGATCCATGCTTATCAGCCTCCCGTAAATGCTTCTGTCTCCGTAGTCCAGAAATATCTCAGCTATCTCCGTTGCCTTTGAATCGAAAAAGATATCAGGTGTATATGCTTTGACTTCCTTCTTCTTTACCGTGCTGATCTTGTCTATTGCCGCCAGGATGTTTCTGAATGCATTTGGTTTGTTGATGGCAAGCGAATCCAAACCCATCCACATATATTCAAAATACCCGTTTCTGTAGTTGTCAAATCTTACGTCAAGCAGTTCCTGTATCAGCTGCATTCTCGATGGCTTTGACCCGCCGCCTGTCTCTGTCCAGCCCTTGGCGTTTGAAGTGACCTTATTGCATATGTCCAGCGCCTTCTGGAAGAACCTGGTTCCGCCTTTTGGGTAATAAGAATCCTCGTCAAACCCGACTATGACATATGCATAATAATCCAAAAGGCTCAGGAAGGGATCAAACCGGTAATCATTTTTTATGAATGGCAGGTTGTCATTGAAATAGAACTCGCACCTTTCGTCAAGAAACCGGAATGCCGTCGAAAACCTCTGTTGCCCTGTCTTGAACGGATTGTAAACTTCGCGCTGACTTGCAATGAAGAGCTTTGCTTCGTAGTTCGATGTGGAGAGATTCAGGCCCGTGAAACTGAACTGCATCTGCACTTTTATCGGCGGGATCTTCTCATCATGATACTTATTCTTGTTCAGGTAATCCTGAACCTTCTGCCTGAAGTTCACAAGCTTGTTCTGAGCATCGGGTGGTATCTGCTGCATATCCACTATCACTTCCACATTGAGGTCCTGCTGCTGCGCCTGCAAAAGCGTCACACTGCCGAAGAATAGTGACAGCAGGGCAAGACAGCATTTTAATTGACTTTGCATTCTTATGTCTTTCTGTTAATTTGTTTCGTCAAATTTGGATTCTTGCAGTGCAAGAATCAATACAATTAAGATACGATGATGATGAAACTGTTCTTATGCTTTACGTTTGCCGCCGTGTTTTCACAAAACTCACCCGCTCAGTTCCTGTACAATGAAACGGATGCAAGAGCTTCTTCCATGGGAGGAGCCTTCGCTTCATTGAATAATGGATCTTCGGCAGTATTCTGCAATCCGGCTGGCCTCGGTTCGCTGAATCACAACGGCGCTTCAGTCTTCTTTGAACCGGCGCTGTATGGTCTAAGTGAAATTACAACTGCTGCCCTAACATACGCACAGTCATTCGGGTTCGCCAATTTTGGCATCGGATTGAGAACTTTTGGATTTGACCTTTACAGAGAATCCAAACTGGTTCTGACGGCAGGCGGAAGCTCGGGTGACAATATCAGGTGGGGGCTCAGCGCAGTTGCTTACAATGTTGCTGTTAAGAGTTACGGAAGCGCATTTGCTTTCGGGCTTGATGCAGGAATTCAGGCCGACATAGGGGAGATGTTCACTTGGGGATTCACTGCAAAGAATATTACCGGCGCACGGATCGGGGAATCCGGCCAGAAGATCTCGAGGTCATATTCAACCGGCATCGGAGTAAATCCCTCAGAGAACGGATTCATAATGATTGAAGTGGAAAAGGAAACCTGGGGCGCAGTGAATGTAAGATTCGGCGGAGAATTCAATCCGGTGAAGCCGCTTTTCATAAGGGCCGGGATCTCTTCCGAACCTGTTTCTTATTCGGCGGGAATAGGAGTCGTTTACGGAATAGTCGGATTTGACTATGCGGCGGTCGTGACTGATCCTCTTGGACTGACAAACAAGTTTGAACTGATTTTTGCTTTACACTGACATAAACTTACACAACGAAAGCTAAACTAAAATACTGTGAAGTACAGAAGGATAGGTAACTGCGGTGCAAAGGTAAGCGTGATTGGCCTTGGGAGCTGGCTTACACTGGGCGGATCCGTTGATGAAAAGGAAGGCAGGAAGATCACGATGAAGGCTGTTGATTCCGGGATCAATTTCATAGATACAGCTGACGTTTATGCCCGGGGCAGGGCAGAGCAGTTTCTCGGAAAGACGCTTCAGGGGCTCAAGAGGCAGGACCTGTTCATTGCCTCAAAATGCTATTGGCCGATGTCTGACAATCCCAACGACAGGGGCCTTTCCCGAAAACATGTATTCGAGTCGGTGCACAACTCACTCACATACCTCAAGACTGATTACATAGATCTCTATCAATGCCACAGATATGACGAAGATACAACAGTTGAAGAAACCTGCAGGGCATTCCACACTCTTATTGAGCAGGGAAAGATCCTATATTGGGGAACAAGCGAATGGACAGCGGGTCAAATCAGGTCCGCATATGAATTCTGTTCAAAGAACGGCCTTCACAAACCGGTCAGCAATCAGCCGCAATACAGCCTTCTCCACAGAAACATTGAGACAAACGGGGTCCTTGCATACTGTAAGACAAAGGGCATCGGGCAAGTGGTCTGGTCGCCGCTTGCACAGGGCGTGCTAACGGGAAAGTACGACACCGGGACACCTGCAGTTGATTCAAGGCTCGGCAACAAGAAATCAAGCATGTTCGTTGAATCATACATGACCTCAGTGAACAGGCAAAGAGTTCACAAGCTTGTGAATATTGCCGCAGAACTTGGAACCTCTCCATCATGCCTCGCGCTTCAGTGGTGCCTCAGGAATGAGATCCTGGCCAGTGCAATTACATCGGCTACAAAGCTTACGCAACTCCTGGAAAATCTTAAGGCGGGTGAAATTGAAGTTCCTGCAAATATAATTTCGAAGATAGACAAACTATTCAAACCAGCAAAATGAACTACATTGTAATCGGAGAGCCGTGCGTTGACGTGATACACAAAGCTGACGGAACTGTAACAAACAGTTACGGAGGCATCCTTTATTCGGTCATCAGCATGGCTGTGCTGGCGGGAAAGGAAGACAGAGTGATACCTCTGATGAATGTCGGAGAGGACGAGTTCGATAACATCGTTGCAATCTTCAGCGGTTATCCGAATATCATGACCCAGGGTGTGAACAAGGTTAAGCATCCTACAAGAAAAGTCAATCTGTATTACAATCTGTACAATGCTGACAAGAGTGCAAGGATCGAGAAATCAACTGAACCCACTCATGCTCTCGGTATTGATGAATGCAGATCGTTTCTTCATATGGCGGACGCAGTGCTTGTAAACATGGTCTCAGGAGTTGACATCAGTCTCGGAACAATGAAGAACATCAGAAAGAACTACAATGGGTACATACACATTGACATCCATAATATCGTTATGAAAACCGGCGAAGACGGCAAGAGAACTCATGTTCATGTTGACGACTGGTACGAGTGGTGTACAAATGCAGATACGGTGCAGATGAATCAGTTCGAGGTATCGATACTCAGCAGAGAGAAGCTTCCGGAGTACAGGATAGCTGAAAAGATACTGATGAGCAATAATTATCCCGTGAAGGGAATGATCGTCACAAAGGGTGTTGACGGAGCGACGGGGTACACGAAGACTGAAAAGTCCTTTGGAAACGAGAAGTTCTTTGACCTTGACCAATTGCAGGTAGCGGCAATTGAGAACCCGAGGTTCGTTGACTCAACAGGGTGCGGTGATGTGTTTGCATCTGCATTCACGCTCGATTATTCAAAGAATGCCAATTTTGAAAAGAGCATCCATTATGCAAACCGTATGGCGTCATATAACACTTCCCTAGAAGGAATCAGTGAACTTCACAAACTTGCCTGAGCAATGAAACCGGGCAAACTCAATATTCTTATCACAGGCTCCAACGGTTTGCTTGGACAGGCCGTATCCAAAATGTTCCTCAGAGAAACTGACCATGATCTTCTTATCACTTCGGCCGAGGAGTATTCTTACTTGTATGACAAATGCGAATACAGGACTCTCGACATCACAAGCAAAGATGATGTAAAGAGAACTGCATCGGAATTTTCTCCGAATGTAATTATAAACTGCGCGGCTTTTACAAATGTGGATGCCTGCGAAACAGAGCGTGAAGCTTCATGGAAGATCAATGTTGACGGAGTAAAGAACCTTATAATAGCGGCAAGGATGAACGGCGCGAGGATCATACACTTTTCAACGGACTATGTATTTGACGGCAGAAACGGGCCGTATTCGGAGGATGCCGTACCCAACCCGATTTCATTTTACGGAAGGGAGAAGCTGGCATCTGAGAATGCTCTGAAGACAAGCGACATAGAACATGCCATCATACGGACCCTTGTGATCTACGGAACAGGAAAGAACGTAAAGCCGAATTTTGCGCTGTGGCTTGTTGACAAGCTCTCCAACAATGAACTTGTAAATGTGGTGACCGATCAGATCAGCAATACAACCATGGTGGAAGATCTTGCCGTGGGAACAATGAGGATCGTCGAGAGAGGCTGTACAGGGATCTATAATATTGCGGGCCCGGATGTGATATCAAGATACATGTTCGCTCATAATCTGTGCGAAGTCTTTGGATACGACAAAGGACTCGTGAGGCCGATCACAACGGAATTGCTCAATCAGCCCGCGCCTAGGCCGATGAGATCAGGACTGACAACTTTCAAAGCCGAGGCGGAACTTGGCTTCAAGCCAATGGACTCGATGGAAGGATTGAGATTTCTGAAATTTCAGTTGGGTCATTAATAAATAATATGAAATGCTGGACATAAAGATCATCAGAGAAAATGCGGATCTCGTGAAGGGCAGGCTGGCACTCAGAGGAGAAGAACCTTCCAAGATTGACAAAGTATTCAGCCTGGACAAGAGCAGGCTCGATCTAATCAAGAGGTCTGAAAAGCTTAAGGAGCTCAGGAACTCCGTATCGGACGAAATAGCCGTGCTCAAGCGCGGAAAGCAAAATGCGGATGACAAGATCGCTGAAATGAAGAAGGTTTCCGATGAGATCAAACTGCTTGATGAAGAACTTAAGAACACTGACCGGGAGATCGACCAATACTTAAGTTACATCCCGAATCTTCCTCATGAATCTGTTCCGGAAGGAAGATCTCAGGACGAAAATGTGGAAGTGAAGATATGGGGAGAAAGAAAAGAGTTCTCATTTACCCCGCTCGATCATGTTGAGCTTGGCAAAAGGCTGGACATCCTTGATTTTGAAAGGGCCGCAAAGATATCAGGAAGCGGATTTGCGCTTTACAAAGGAAAGGGTGCTCGCCTGGAAAGAGCGCTCATAAACTTTATGCTTGAAGAACAGGGGAAGAACGGATACAGGGAAGTCATCACGCCCGTACTTGTAAGCAGGAGATCGATGGAAGCGGCGGAGAAAGTTCCGAAGTTTGAGGAAGACATGTATTATATGGAGAAGGATGACCTGTTTGCAATTCCTACAGCCGAGGTTTCCATACTGAACATACACAGGGATGAGATACTCAAGTCTGAAGAACTTCCTCTTAAGTACTGCGGCTTCACAAACTGCTTCAGGCGCGAAGCCGGGAGTTACGGCAAGGATACAAAGGGATTTCTGAGGGTGCACCAGTTCAACAAAGTTGAACTCATAACTTTCTGCGAGCCAGAATCATCATACGAGGAACTTGAGAAGATGCTTTCGCATGCATGCGGAATTCTCGAGAAGCTGGGTGTTCATTACAGGGTCATTGAGCTGTGCACCGGAGACATTGGTTTTGCAGCTTCAAAGTGCTACGATATTGAAGTATGGTCGTATGCTGAAAACAAGTGGCTGGAGGCATCTTCAGTAAGCAACTGCACGGACTTTCAGTCAAGGAGGGCTATGGCAAGATACAGGAAGACTGCATATAACGGAAAGTCAAAGACAGAATTTGTTCATATACTGAACGGATCGGGCCTTGCTACTTCGAGATTGATGGTTGCTTTGCTGGAAGCTAATCAGACGGCGGAAGGAAATATAAAAGTGCCTGAGGTCCTGAGGCCGTTTACGGGATTTGAGCTTATCTAGTCAGTCGAATTTCTTTTTGGCTAGAACCACAGCGCCGACTATCGCCGCAAGCAGAAGAAACGAAGCAAGCTCAAACGGGAATGAATAGCTGGTAAACAGTTCCGCCCCGAGAAATTCCGCTTTCCCGATCTCAAGTGCCTTCTCATGCATTACTTTCATCTTCCCGGAAAATCCCGAATAAACCGTAATACTCAGGATGCCGAACAGGAAGATCGAAAGCAGTATGGCCGTTATCTTCTTGTATGAATAATTCTCCTTGAACTTGCTTTCATCCTGTAGGTTAAGCAGCATGATAACAAAAAGAAACAGCACCATTATGGCTCCCATGTAAACAAGCACCTGGATTATCGCAATGAACTGAGCTTTGAGAAGAAGGTACAGCCCGGATACACAAAAGAAATTGAGAATAAGATAAAGCGCGCTGGTGATCGGATTCTTTCTTGTGATCATTAACAGCGCTGAGGCAACTGCGAAAGTGCTCATCACAAAAAACAAAATGTTCTCAAGGTCCAGATTCATTTTCCCGTTTTGATTGCTGCAATATAGGATTTATGAGAAAGATATGTAATTCCATTAAGCCGGATCAATAATCCCTCTTAACATGACACAAAAGAAACCCAAAGATTCCAGCCTAAGCGAAAGCAGGAAGTCGCTAATACGCAGGCTTGCAAAGAATTTTGAAACTGAACAGATCATTGGCATACTTGATTCGGTTTCCACCCCGCATGCCGGAACAGCAAAGACCAAAGACAAGAGATTCGTGATCAGAGAACTTGAAAATGCAATTGGGGAAGGTGCTGACAGCCGGCGATTGTTCTACAAATTCGGCAAGAGATTGTGCACCGCAGAAAGCGGAAACGCAAAAGAGGTCGGAGTTTCTCTTGTTTGGAGGGGATACTCCGAATCCCCGGAAAATGTAATGAATCTGATACTGAAGACTGCTGACGATAACAACTGGGAAGTGAGGGAGTACGCCGCCTCAGCCCTGATCCGGGTTGTTGCGGGCAATCCGGAGCTTTACCATGAGATGCTGAGACTTGCCTCCCACAACTCTGAAAATGTAAGGAGAGCAGTACTTTTCTCTGCGCTGGCATTCAGGAACGTGAAAGAGTGTCCCAAGGGGTTTAAAATAATCTCACTTTTTCTGAGCGACAGTTCTGTTTATGTAAGAAGAAATCTCGGGCCATTTATTCTCGGTTCTCACTTCGGCAATGCTCTGCCGTTGCAGACATTTGAGTTTCTGAAGAAGATCATCAAATCTGATGACAGGTATGTGCTGTGGAATGCCGCAATGAGTTTCAATAACAGCTTTGGCAGGAGAAATCCTGACGAGGCAATGGAAGTTCTCAAATGCCTTTTGGTGAATGAAGACAGGTTTGTAAAAAATGCGGCAAAGTCATCCTTAAGGCATTTATCGCATCGTCATCCGGATGCGGTAAGGAAGTTTTGCAAAGCCAACGGCATCACCCTCAAAAAGTGAAAAACCCCGGCTCAGGGCCGGGGCATTTTGAAATCTGGCACTTCTGTTCGGTCTATTTTCTTACAACACCGGAGCTTACAAACTCTTCCACAACGGTCGTTGCATAAGACTGTGCAAAATCCTTAAGCGAAGTAGGATTGAATGTTTCTGACTGTGCAGACCAAACAAGATTCATAGTGTTCAGATTGTAAAAATTCGATGCGAAGAACACATTGGTTTGCTTGGTGTAGTATCCGGGAGAATAAATGGTGTTCCATGCGCCGTAGTAATAGTTGTTGAATCCGTAGTATCCTGCATATGGCGAGTACATCGGACCATAACTGTATGTGCCGGGCACATAGTATTCCTTCTCGTCTTTGCCGGTAAGAGACATTACAAAAGCTCCGTCAACACCATTGTCCTTAAGCTTTTTTACTATTTCTTCCTTAACTTTTTCGTCAACTTTCCCGTCGCCGTCGGAATCAATGAAAGTGTCCGGAATTATGCTTGTTCCTGCAACAGCATTAATGCCGTATTTTTTCATATCCGCCACCACGGCGTTTTCAAGTGTGGCGCGTTTCACTACTTCCTTGGATACACCAAGCACAACGATCTTCGTATACTTTTGGGATGTTGTTCCCGGCTTCTTCCAGGTGCCGCTAACATCCGTTACTGATGAACATGAATAGAAATTCATTGAGATCAGCATTGCCAGAACCAGCAAGATGGCAGTCTTCATTTTGACTTTATGGTTTTATTTAAGTGTCACAAAAGGCCTTCATAGCCATTGAATTTGCCAAAAATAGACATTGAGATTCAGCATATCAAGGTTAAGTAAGCGCTTCCTTTACAAAGCAGATATTCCCATTGATTTTTGAGAAGCTTTGGCATCTCCGGACAGAATCAACTAGAATCACATATAGAAAGGCGTAAATCAGCCCGGAAATTTGAGATCCAGGGCAAATGAACAACCCTCCGCGGAGAAAACCTGATATCTGCCAAAGAGTTGCATCTTCTCAGAGAAAAGACCTTTTCAAATCCTAAAGCCGGAAAAAAAGCTAAATTAATTGTAGCATTTTCAATATTATTGTGCTAATTTGCTTATCCAAACACACACACTAACTAACTTAAAAAGGGGAAGAAAATGAGAAAACTACTGTTTTCTTTGTTCATCGTTTTTGCCTTTATGGCAATGAATCAGATGGCAAGCGCTCAAGTTGATGTTACACCCAGCTTGGCCACTTATGCAAATCTTAAAGCAGCATTTGCTGCAGTGAATGCCGGTACGCACGGTGCTACACCAACTGTTACAATTACTGCCAGTTATGCAGAACCGGATTCTGCCGTACTTACAAATGTAAACATTACATCGTGCAATATTTACACCAGCGGAACATTCACCGTTACCGGAAATGCCAATTCACCGATCATCATTCTCAATGATGCAGACAATGTAACAATTGACGGCAGAATCGGACAAACAGGCACAACAAGGTCGCTTACTATCACAAACGGCAACACCGGAGTAAACAACTCCATAATATGCTGGAGAAACGGAGCTTCCAATAACACAGTAAGGTACATCAATGCGCAGGGAAGCACAACTCTAGCAACAGTCGGCAGACTTTTTCAGATTGCTCAGACTGTAGCAGGCGGTACAGGCGGCAACAACAACAATGTCATTGAGTACAATTCCATTGACAGAGGAGCAAGAGGTATTCAGGTTTTCGGAACACAAAACCTTACCAACTCATTCACAAATGACAACACAACCATCAGGGGAAACATTGTAAAGAACACCAACGCCCTTGGTATTTTCATCGGATCATTTGTTAACGGAGTTACCTGCACAGAGAACGTTCTTACATATGATGCAGCGTCCACAATGGCGGCTTCATGGGTAGGCATTCAGGTTCAGGCAGTCGGCAACGTCAACATCACCAAGAATGTTGTAAGGGATCTCGCAACAGCAGTAGGACTTTCATCAGCATTGAGAGGATCGATCGCCCTGCCAGTTACTCTTGCAGGCACAAACCTTACAGATCCGGTAACAACGGTCAATTACATCAACAACATGTTCTCATTGTTCCCGAACAATCCTACCGGATCACTGGTGATCGGACTTCAGACTCAGTTCTCCAATGCAGTTCAGTTTGCAAACTATACCGCCAATGTTTACAACAACACGGTAAGGATCGGAGGCGCTTCTTCCACTGCAACAGCTGCTCTTACTGAATCCTATGCAGGTAACGTTGTTACTCCGGTTGGAACGCAGACCTATTTCATGAACATGAAGAACAATATCTTCGTGAATGAAAGAACTGGCGGAAGTGCAACAGCTTTCCACATCGGTGCAGACTATGACTCAAGCACAAACGTAACAAGAAGCGTTGACTACAATCTTTACTGGTCAACCGGTGGAACAGTCGGAACATCATGGGCGACTGCTCACGGATCATTTGTTTATCCGAACGGCGCAATCGAAGCATTCAAAGCAAACCTCTGCTATGGCCCGTACGATCAGCATTCAATCTTCAAAGGCTTCAATTTCGTATCCAATTCGAACCTGAGGATCGGAGGCCCGGTCGGCGGTGATCTTAACGGTACACCTGTTGGTGCAGTCACAGATGACATTGACGGAAATCCGAGAGCTGCCACATATCCGTGGAAAGGATGTGACGAAGGCGCAGCATTCAAGCTCCTTACACTTGGTGCACAGCTTGAAGGTAAGGGAGGAACGGCAGGAGATGTTATGGTCACACTCAGAACAGGCGCTTGCGGCATCATTTCAACGGGCAGAGCCGATGTTGCAGGCACAGGCGTATTCTGCTGGGGTGATTCGGTTGCCAACGGAACCGGATATTATCTTGACGTAACATCCCTCAACCACCTGAGAACAGTCAGCGCTGCAACCCAGAGCTTCACAGCAGGCGCGCTGAATTACGATTTCAGGTCAGCTCAAACCCAGGCTTTCGGCGGCAACATGATCCTTGACGGCGCAAACTGGGCATTCTTCGGCGGTGATGTAACACAGGACGGAACAATCGATGCATCTGACGGATCACTTATTGACAATGATGCATTCAACTTTGTATCAGGATGCTATCTTGCAACCGATATCAACTCGGACGGAACAGTTGATGCAACGGATGCACAGATCACCGATAACAATGTATTCAACTTCGTCAGTGTTGTAACCCCGTGTCCGGGTCCTGTTTCAGCTACGGTTGAAAGCACAGTTCCGGAAATGAAGAGCAATACTGTAAAAACTGAAATGACTGCCGCTGAGTAATCAGCTTTGCAGTTCATAAGAACGGTTAATAAAGCCCCGGAGGTGAAGAACTTCCGGGGCTTTCTGTTTTTGTAACTTGATTTTACAACGCTCAATTTAGAGTTTATCAGCAACAAAAGTTCATAAACAGCCGCAGTTGTTCATTACCGATAACTGAATCCTGAGAAGGATCCGAGTTCGGCAAATTGCGGTTTAATCAACACCAAAGCCAAAAGAAATGAAGAGATTCAGAAGACGAATACAATTACTGACCGCTTCGATCGTCACGGCGGTTTTCATCACAGGATTTACAATCACAAGTGATGGCCCGGGAAGTAAGAATATCACGAAGCCGGATATGATGAAGCATATCACATATCTTGCATCTGACGAACTTCAGGGGAGATTTCCGGGTACTGCAGGAGATGACCTCACACAGGAGTACATAATTGAAGAGTTCAAAAAGTACAAGATAAAGCCGGGAGGCGACAAAGGGTATGTACAGGAGTTCGACATGTACACTCATGTTGAGCTTGCCGGAAAGAACGGTCTGAGCATCGGATATTCCGGAACTGCAACTGACTATGCGATAGAGAAGGATTTTCAGCCGCTCGGTTATTCTTCAAGCGGAAGTGTCTCAGGCGGTCTCGCGTTTGTCGGTTACGGGATCTCCACTCCTGACGGCAAGTACAATGATTATGCTGACAAGGACGGCAATCCTCTGAACGTCAGAGGCAAGATCCTGCTGGTCATGAGGTTTTCTCCCGGCGGATCGGATCCGCACAGTAACCCTTTCGATCAGTTTGAATCCGGCAGGATCAAAGCCATGAAAGCGAAGGAAATGGGAGCCGCCGGTGTGATCTTCTTCAACGGCCCTGACACGGGGGAAGAAGACAAGCTGATAAAAATGACTTTTGACAATGTGCTTCATGATGCGGGAATACCGGTGGTAAGCTGTAAGAGGGAGATCGTTTCGAAACTGCTGAGCGCGAACGGATATGACCTTAAGTCAATACAGGATAAGATAAACGAATCAAAAATACCGGATTCATTTGAGATCCCTGACGGCAATGCTTCGATTGAAGTCAATGTGAAAGCTGTGAAAGTTGTGACAGACAACGTTATTGGTTTTCTGGAAGGAAAGGATCCTTTGCTTAAGAACGAAGTTGTGGTGATCGGCGCACATAAGGATCATCTCGGTTACGGAATGTACGGTTCGTTGTACGGCGGATCTGACAAACAGATCCATAACGGTGCGGACGACAATGCGTCAGGGACTGCGGGAATGCTCGAGATAGCCCAGAAGCTCTCTGCCAACAGAAAGGATCTCAGAAGAAGTTATCTGTTCATGGCATTCGGAGGAGAGGAAGCAGGTCTTCTCGGATCAGCTTACTTCACCAAATCACCGCTGTTTGAAAGAAGGAAGATCATTGCTATGCTCAACATGGACATGATAGGCAGACTCTCTGATAATAAGCTGATAATCTACGGTACGGGATCCTCTCCCTACTGGAAGCCGGCGCTGGATTCACTCAACTCAGCTTATAACTTCAAGCTCACTTTCAGCGAAGAGAGCAGTGGCAGGTCAGACCATGCAAGCTTCTACAGCAAGGATGTCCCCGTGCTTCATTTCTTCACAGGCACGCACAAAGATTATCATGCTCCGAGCGATGACGTGGCGCTGATCAACGGTGACGGTGCGGCGAAAGTTGCATCCTATGTTTATGATGTTGCCGTGGCGCTGAATACACTGTCTTCAAAGCCGGAATTCACGAAGATTATTGCCACGAGCAATGAAGGAAGGTCAATGGGCAGTGTAAAAGTGTATGTAGGAACGATCCCTGACTATTCATATTCGGGGACGGGAATGAAGATCTCCGGGGTCAAGGAAGGCAGCCCTGCGGAAAAAGGCGGACTGAAGGCAGAAGATGTGATCCTGAAATTCGGCGAAGTGGAAGTAAATGACATTTACAGTTATATGTTTGCTATGAGCGGATACAAGCCGGGAGATGAGGTTGAGATCATTGTGAAGAGAAATGAGGAGAATGTGCCGCTGAAGGTTCAGCTCGGAAGCAGGTAGTTGTTTTGTAATGTAAAAAACAAAGGGCACGGAGAATATTCTCCGTGCCCTGTTCATTTCAATTCCAAATCCAAAAACTCAGGAGCTGAATCTCTTCACTTCCTTGTTGTGAACATTCTCCTGAACAGTGCCGAACAGTTCTCTGACCACAGGATCGGTTTCTCTCTTCACTTCAACATATTCTTCCGAGCTTCTCAATCCGTGAACTTTATTCTTTGTTGAGATCTTCAGGCCATCCTTCACGCGGGATTCAAAATCGCTTCTGAATTTCTTCACCGTCCACTTAACCGGCCATGCCGCGGCTTCTCCCAATGCGCATATAGTGTTGCCCTCAATATTCTGCGCCACGGAGATCAGCAGATCAAGGTCTGACTGCCTTCCGTTGCCGTCAATTATTCTCTGAAGTACTTTCAGCATCCATCCGCAACCCTCCCTGCAGGGTGTGCACTGTCCGCATGATTCATGATAGTAAAATTTCGTGATCCTTCTGAGTATATCAACAATATCCGTATCTTCATCCATAACAATGATCCCGGCAGTTCCAATACCTGAACCCACTGCCTTCAGGCTCTCGGCGTCCATCTTCATGTCCATGCATTCTTCCTTTGTGAGCGGCGGCATTGATGAACCGCCCGGTATGACCATCTTAATTTCTTTGCCGTCCCTCACTCCTCCGCAATGATCGTTGATGATAGTCATCAAAGGCGTGCCGGAAGGCAGTTCGTAAACACCCGGCCTGTTCACATGTCCGCTGACGCCAAACAGAAGAGTCCCCGGATGTTTCGGCTCACCGATCTTGCTGTACCATTCTCCGCCTTTGTTCAGGATCTCCGGAACATTCGCGAGAGTCTCAATATTATTTATGGTCGTCGGATTTCCCCACACGCCGAATGCTGCGGGGAATGGCGGCTTTATCCGCGGGTATGCACGTTTGCCTTCAAGTGAATTCATCAGGGAGGATTCTTCGCCGCAGATATAAGCGCCTGCTCCTCTGTGAACATATATTTCGGTTGAGAAACCCGATCCAAGAATGTTCTTTCCGGCAAAACCCTTGTCATAGGTTTCCTTTACGCACCGCTCGATGATGTTTATCCATTTCCAGTATTCGCCGCGAATGTAAATGTAAATGGCGCAGGCTCCGATGGCATAAGCTGCGATCAGTGCTCCTTCGATGAACTGATGAGGATTCTTCTCGAAGATTTCCCTGTCCTTGAAACTTCCCGGCTCGCTCTCGTCTCCGTTACAGCAAAGGTATTTCGGCTTCTCATCACCCTTAGGCATGAAGCCCCATTTCATTCCTGTCGGAAACGCGGCGCCGCCTCTTCCGCGCAAACCCGATTTCTTTACCTCATCTATCACCTGATCCTTGCTCATTTCACTGAGCGCTTTCTTAAGAGCTGAGTATCCGCCGTTGGCAATGTAAACGTCGATCTTGTCGAGGCCGGGTATGTCTTTTAGTATGATCTTCTCCATCGTCAGAAATTCACTTTGTATTTTTTAGGGATTCAAGTAACTGATCAACCTTCTCAACTGTAAGATTCTCATAGAATTCCTCGTTATTAAGCTGAAGCATTGGTGCGGTCGCGCAACTGCCGAGACATTCAACCTCTTCAATTGAAAACACACCGTCAGGAGTGACTTCCTTGTTAGCTATTCCGAGTTTGTCAGAGATGTGATTGAAGATCTCATACCCGCCTCTGAGCATGCATGATACATTTGTGCATACCTGAAGGTGATTTCTTCCAACAGGCTTCTTGAAATACATTGTGTAGAATGTTGCAACGCCAAGCACATGATCATGAGGGAGTTTGAGAATCTCCCCAACGTACTTCATGGCATCCAGAGATATCCACCCGTATTTCTCCTGAATCATCCAGAGCAAAGGCATGACAGCCGCCATCGGCTTGGGATACTTTGAGATGTGGTGGTTTACTTGTTTCATTTCATCCTCACTGAACTGAGGAACATATTCGCTGTTCATGTACGGTTAAATAGATTCTTTTGGAATGGTTCCGTGCAGTTTACTACTTGTCTGCCTCTCCCATAACAGGATCAACGCTTCCGATTATCACGACAGTGTCAGAGATCATGCAGTCCTTCATCATGTCCGGAAGGGACTGAAGATTGCTGAAACTCGGCGAGCGGATCTTCATTCTGAACGGATGCCCGCTTCCGTCGCTTATGATATAGAAACCAAGTTCTCCTTTGGAGGCTTCTATTGCACTGTAGGATTCGCCGACGGGGGGATTTACTCCGAAGTTGATGATCATGAAATCATGGATCAGCTCCTCCATTTTGGTGTAAACCCTGTCCTTTGAAGGCAGAACTTTCTTAGACTGCAGCGCATTGTGCGGCCCTGACGGGATCTTGTCAAGGCATTGCCTGATGATCTTAACTGACTCAACGAGTTCCTCTACCCTTACATAATACCTCGCAAGGCAATCGCTGTCAGTATAAGTAGGTACCCGGAAATCAAGCTGATCATATACAAGATACGGTTCACTTCTTCTGAGATCTCTTTCAATGCCGCAAGCTCTGATAAGCGGCCCCGTAAGTCCGAGCTGAATGCACTTCTCCTTTGAGAGATAGCCAATGCCTTCGCACCTGATTATGAAGATCTTGTTCCTCTCAACAAGCTGTCTCATTTCATCAAGGTTCTCTCCGAAATCATCTATGAATTTTCTGATACCTGCAAGAGCCTCGTCTGAAATATCCTGTGCAACACCTCCTATCCTTGTATATGAGGTAGTGAACCTCGCACCGCAGATGATGTCATAAAGGTCGAGAATTTTTTCCCTTTCCCTAATGGCCCAAAGAAAGGGGGTGACGGCTCCGATATCCATTACAAGCGCGCCGACTGCAAGCAGATGCGACTGGATCCTGGCAAGTTCGGCAATTATTACGCGTATGTACTTTCCTCTTTCAGGGATGTCGAGATGAAGCAGCTTCTCAACCGCCAATGCATAGCCGACATTGTTTGCCATCGGTGAGAGGTAGTCAAGCCTGTCTGTGTGAGGAATGAACTCGTGATAACTGCATGACTCGGCAAGCTTTTCATAACCCCTGTGCAGATAGCCGAGTTCTGGCACACAGTTGGTTACGGTCTCTCCGTCAAGGCTGACAAGCAGTCTGAGAACGCCGTGTGTTGCAGGGTGCTGAGGGCCCATGTTGAGCACCATTTCATTTCCAAGGGCATCTTCAAACTGAACATTCAGGTCTTTGTTTTCAAGGGCCTGAAGGATCTTTGACTTCTTTTGTCCGCCCTTATCGTCTTTTTTCAGATCCTCGATTTCTTCAAGTAGCATACTGTGCGAAATATTGAAAAGTGTTTGACCGGTCTATTTGTTTGGAAGGGGGATTGATTCCGGAATCCCCATTAACGGAAAATCCTTTCTCAGCGGATGATACTCGAAGTTTTCCGGCATGTACATTCGCCTGAGGTCCGGGTGATCTTCAAAGACTATTCCAACCATATCAAAAGCCTCACGTTCATACCAGTTTGCAGATTCCCAAATCTGCGAAAGGGACGGCATTGAAGGCTTCCTGGTATCCAGCCTCACTTTGAGAAAGATCCTTTCGTTGTGCTCGATGCTCACCAGGTTGTAGATCATTTCAAACCTGTCCTTCTTTGTGAACCTGTCAACGCCGACTGCATCTACAAGCGAATTGAATCCGAGTTCGTTTTTCAGGACGCCGGACGCTTCGATCACTTTTTCTTTTGGGATATAATAACCGGGACTTCCGTTCACATCCGCCAATTCTACGTCAAAGGGCTTTAGCTTACTGATGATGAGGTCTGATCTTTCCGTTGTCATACAAAAATTTTGCTCAACTTACTCAATAAGCATCATTTTTGAAATAACAAAAAACCCGCTCAGTGAGCGGGTTAATGTCTGAAGAGATCTTCTGCAGGTTCTTATTTGACCACCTGCATCTTCTTTGTTTCCGTGAAGTTCTCGGTCTCAAGCCTGTAGAAATAGGTTCCGCTTGAGAGTCCGCCCGCATTGAAACTTGCGGTGTAGGAACCGGCCGTCTTGTAACCTTCAAAAAGGTTCGCTACTGCCTGCCCCAGGCTGTTGAACACTGTAAGTCTCACGTTTGATGAAACGGGAAGATCGAAATTGATCTTTGTAGTGGGATTGAACGGATTCGGATAGTTCTGTCCGAGGGCAAACTTATCCGGTACATTGGTTCCGTTCTGCGTGATGCCTACGGAGCTTCTGTTTCCCACAAAGATGTCATCTATATTGCACCACAGGCCGTCCACCGTTGTGTTCATATAGTATCTGAAAGCAAGATAGACCCTTTGCCCGGCAAACTGATTAAGGCTGAACTTGAACTGCCTCCATACATTGTTCGAATCCTCGCTTCTGATTGTGGCGATCTTGGCAATTGAAAGACTCGGATCCTGGTCACTGCATACGTGCACCTGCATGGTGTCTATGTAAACGGTGAGGGCCAGGTCTTCAGGTGTTCCCAGCAGCATCCAGAATATCAGACTGTCCCCGGTTTGAATGGTGGTGCTGTCCAAAAAGAGCCAGTCATCTGCAACCGGATCTCCGGCTCTCCAGGGAACGCTGACGCCTCTGGTTCCTGTGTGTGCTCTTGAATGGATAATTGCATTAACGCCCGGGAAGTTGACTCCGGAATCTCTTGCAGACCAGACTGCAAGCGGATAATTCGGATTTGTACCGTCATTGTCGAGCTTGAACCAACCTGTCGGAAGGCTGTCCGAATTGAAGCCGGAATTCTCAAATCCCTCGTTTATCAGTATTCTCTGGGCAAAGGAATTTGCACCGAGAAGTACTACTGCGCTTACTGCAATAACGAGTGTGTAAATTAATTTCTTCATGGTGAAGGATTTTGGGTTAACTGACTAGTTTATTGAAAAAGGTTTTCTGTCTCCCGAAGAGATCTTATCCTGAAGCGTCATAAGCGCCTTAAGGAGATTATCGGGCCTGGGCGGACAGCCGGCCACATAAACGTCAACCGGCAGAAAAAGGTCAATTCCCTGAACCACTGAATATGTTCTGTACATGCCTCCGCTTGAAGTGCATGCTCCCATGGCTATCACCCATTTCGGGTCAGGCATCTGGTCGTATATCTTTCTTACCACCTGAGCCATTTTGTATGTTGTGGTACCTGCAACAATCATGACATCTGATTGTCTTGGTGAAAATCTGAAAACCTCGCTTCCGAACCTTGAAATATCGAACCTTGGTCCTGCGGCCGCCATCATTTCAATGGCACAGCAGGAGATGCCCATCGGCATAGGCCAAAGTGCATTCTTCTGACAGTATCGTATGAGTTCGTCAATTTTTGCCGTGACGAATCCGTCCTTCGAAAGTTTTTCTTCTAGTCCCATTTCAGTGCCCCTTTCTTTATGATGTAGATGTATCCTACAAGAAGTATCACGATGAATACCATTGCGCTGGTGAACGAATAAACCATCTTTGCCGGATCAAGGTTCAAAAATGATACAGCCCACGGAAACAAAAATACCACTTCAATATCGAACAATATAAAAAGCACTGCGACCATATAGAATTTCACCGAAAACCTCTCATGTGCCGTACCTACAGGTTCTACACCGCTCTCGTATGTTGAAAGCTTCTCCCGGTTCGGCCTCTTCGGGCCGAGCAAAGAAGACAAGTTGACATTGACAACTGCAAAAATCACTGCGATAGCAATGATTATGAATATAGGAATGTATGATTCAATCATGGGGCAATATAGATTTTTGCAATAATAATGTTAATGGAAAAATGCCCCTTGCGGCTTAAAACAAGACTTCCGTATTATACGTGGATTTCGTCAATTGGAATTCAATACATATTGACTTAAATTTAGAGCCCTAATCAAATCAACTTTCATCATGAAAAACAATTTCAGATTTCTGTTTTCTTTTCTGATTCTCGTTATCGGAGGGAAAGCATACTCGCAGGCCGGCTCAGTTGAACTTCAGGACGGCAACGGTTCGCTGATAAGCACTCACAGCAGTGTGGAGGAAGCTTATAACGCAATCCCCGGCACCATTTCACAGGCATACATTATCGAGATCCTCAGCGCTTACACCGGTGCAAATGAAGTGCTTCCGATCACTCTAGGGCAGAGGACCGGCAGCAGTTCAGCCAACACGATCACAATACGCCCTGATGCCGGCAACACCGGCGAAGTGATATCCGGGAGCAACAGCGCAGGAATTGTGGTAATAGACAACGCGGATTTCATAATAATTGACGGAAGGCCGGGAGGCACGGGCACGACCGAGGATCTGGAGATAAGAAACAATGCAACTTCAGGGACATCCGCAAACACAGTGGAGATGACAAACGGATCAACAAACAATGTTGTCAGATACTGTAAACTTTTCAACGCTACACAGAACTCTGCAGGGCCGAGGACCCTTGAGTTCAGCACGTCAGCAACAGAGGCCGGCGGTAACTCAGATAATGCGGTTGAGTACTGCTTCATTTCAGGAGGCAGGTCGGGCGTAGGTTCAGACGGAACCACTGCTAATCCCAACAGAAACAACAGAGTCACATCATGCAACATCACAAACTTCGGTTTTGCGGGTGTGTGGATGCTGGGCGGAACAAAAAGCATGCTGGTTGAAGGAAATACGATCTCAACAACAGGGTATAATGTTACTAATCCCTCCGGCATAAGTCTGCAGAGCACTCTTGATTCCGCACAATTCACAATCAGGAATAATAAAGTCATAGATATTGGCTCGACCTCAACATCTACCTCTCTTGCAATCAGGGGAATTTACACCGCAGCTCTTCCCGGAACCGGTTCAATGATTGACATATACAATAATTTCGTTGCACTGAACCTGAACAATCTTAATGCTGCAAGCACTTTCGGAATTTACACGACAGGAACAACCGAAGGCTACAACCTGAACATCCATTACAATACTGTTCTCATCGGAGGAGCACAGACCGGAGGAGTTGCCGGAAGGCTTGTCTCGGCAGGAATAGTGAAACAGTCGACAAACGCCGGAATGAACTACAGCCAGAGGAACAATATTTGTGTGAACAACAGAACAGGCGGCACAGTCGGCGTGATACATGCAGGCGGGGCATTCAACGGGATCGACGGCAATCTTGACATTGACTATAACTGCTACTTTGCATCGGCAAGCGGTTCATTCCCCGTAACCTGGGATTCAACGGGTTATGTAACCACAGCATCATACATTGCAGTGTCAGGCGAGAATAATGTGAGATTCAAGAATGTGAATTTCGTATCTGCATCTGACCTTCATCTTGCAGGAGCATCAATTGGAGACGCAGACCTGAGTGCGAGGCCGGTTGCCGGAATTACGACTGACATTGACGGCAATGCAAGGAGCGGGAGCTTCCCTTATAAAGGCGCAGACGAGTCAGCGGCATTCACGCTTTCAACACTGAACCTTACTGTGAATCTCGAAGCATACTCTCCGGTTCAGGATACGGTATTTGTTTCATTAAGAAACGCAACAAGCCCGTATGATCTGGTCGAAATGTCAAAGGCTTATCTCAGCCCCACAGGAACTGCGGCAGTGAACTTTGCCAAGGCCGTGAACGGAGTGAATTATTACATAGTGGTAAATCACAGGAATTCTATTGAAACCTGGAGCAAGTCCGGAGGCGAAGTATTCACCGGCGGAGTTCTCAACTATGATTTCACTGCGGCGGCAACCCAGGCGTTCGGAAGCAACATGGTCCTTGTGGGAGGAAAATACTCCTTCTATACAGGCGACCCGAACCAGGACGGCACAGTTGACGCAGGTGACCTGAGCCTGATTGACAACGATGCATTCAATTTTGTTTCGGGTTATGTTGTAACTGACCTTAACGGCGATCAGTCGGTGGACGGAACTGACCTTACATTTGCAGACAACAATGCTTTTGCATTTGTTGGGGTAGTGCGGCCGTAGGGGGATGGTTCTTAGGCGGGGCGGCGGGCAATATATATTGCCCGCCGCCTTTTTCTTTGCAGAAGCAAGATTCACTTCTCACACATTCAGATACATCTTTCCGATCTCATCCGAGTACTTCTTCTCCACAAACTTTCTCTTCACCTTAAGCGTGGGCGTTAGTTCGCCGCCCTCTATCGAAAACGGCTCTCTGATCAGCGTAAACTTTCTGACCCGCTCATATCCGGAAATGCTCTTCTGCACCCTGTCAATGTCCTTCTGTATCAGCTCATGAAGCCTTGCATTGCCGAACAAATCCTCATACTCGTTGAAGTGGACGCCGTTCTTCGCGGCAAATATAAGAAGCTCATTCCTCTGTGGCACTATCAATGCAGTCACATACATTCTTCCGTCGCCTGTGACCATTGCTGACTCTGCGTAAGGCAAGGTCATGATCAGGTCTTCCAGCGGTCCGGGCGCAACATACTTTCCTCCCGATGTCTTGAACAGAGACTTCTTCCTGTCTGTGATCCTGATGTAACCGTCTTCATCTATCTCACCGATATCTCCAGTGAAGAGCCAGCCGTCCTTTATGATCGCGGCAGTGGATACCTCATCTTTGTAATACCCCTTCATGAGAAGATCCCCCTTAACAAGGATTTCGTTCTCATCCGAAAGTCGGACACTGACTCCGTAAAGAGGGGGGCCAACCGTACCGTATTTGTTCTTTTCCAGCGGATTAACGGAGATCACAGGCGATGTTTCCGTAAGTCCGTATCCCTCCAGAGTTCTGATCCCAATGTATTCAAAGAACTCACCGATATTCTTGTTCAATGCTCCGCCCCCGGAAACAAAGAACCGGAGCCGGCCTCCGGTCTTCTCCCTGATCTTCGAATACACCAGTGCATCTGCAATTTTCCATTTCAAAGATGACTTACTTACCGTTCTTTCAAGAGCCATGCTGACAGCGTTCTCAAACAGCTTCTTCTTCAGGCCTGAAGGCATATCGTCTGAACTTCTCAGCAACCTGTTGTAGATCTTGTCTAGAAGCCTGGGAACGGTCATCATTATAGTGGGTTTGACCTCAGGCATCTGCGATGTAAGCGTTTCAATGTTCTGTGCATAGAAGATCCTCGATCCGGAAAATAGCGCAAGGTAATACCCGGCGGTTCTTTCATAACTGTGAGAGTAAGGCAGATATGAGAGAAAATTATCTTCTTCGGTGATTGGCAGAACTTTCCTGCATGACTCAACATTTGAATATAAATTCTTGTGAGTCAGCATTACTCCTTTCGGCACGCCCGTGGTTCCCGAAGTGTATATTATTGTAAGAACGTCGTTCTCATCAACATCAGCGGAAAGCGCATTAAGCTCATTGATCACGATCCCCATACTTTCCGGATTGCTGAGCCGCACAATGTTTTCAAAACTGTGCAGGCGCAGATTCGGAATTGCGGGGATTTCGCTTACCGGAAAGAAGCATACGATCTCATGAAGCTCATTCAACTCGCCTGATATTGAGATGATCTTGTCAAGCAGATGCTTGCCTGAAACAAAGCAAACGCGGGATCCGGAGTCATTGATGATATACCTGATCTGAGAGACCTCAAGACTCGGATACAGCGGAACGCTGATCAAACCGCTGAACATGCAGGCAAAGTCAAAAACTGCCCATTCAAATCTGTTGTCGGAGATTATTGCCGCTCTGTCACCTTTCTTCAATCCCCATTCACGAAATCTGCCGCAAAGGTCATAAACTGATGACAGTAGATTCTCAATGCTTCTGCCGGTGTACCTTTCGCCTGATTTTGAAAAGAATACATTCCTTGAAATGGAATGCCCGGAATATTTCAGAAGCAATCCGGTCAGGGTCCGGGTCCCATTTAGCTCAAAAAGATCCAAAATTTTAAAGATGGTTTATGCGTGAACCGCTGTTGTTAGCGGCCGCAATACTGTGCTGTAACAAATATACATGAACGATTAACAGCCTGTCGCACTTGGCGAATACTTACTTGATTGTTAGGAGTCAAAATACTAATTTGGCTGCAAAAATCAAACCTTACTCATACTTTACCTTCGAAAGGAACCATATGAAAAGAACAATTCTGGTTTTAATGTTAGTAGTATTTGCGGTTGGTTCTGCGGATGCCCAGCAGCTAACCACAACCACACCCAGGAAGTTTGCCGAGTACATTAAACCGGCATGGACGATCGGGTTTGGAGGAGTCTGGAACCTGGCAACAAATGATGCATACGGCCGGGCTAATTACTCCGATCCTTCCATGATCCTGAAGGACAATTACGGGATGAGATGGGGCTGGGGAGCGTACCTGAATCTGAAGTATGGTTTGGGAAAGAAGAAGCAGGACAGGATCTATCTTGGATTTGATTACAAGGGAATGACGAACAGTGATTTTGAATCGGATGCGAATAAAACAAGCTACGACATTGTGACAATTGCAGGAGGGTATGAGTATCTCTTTTTCGGAACATCAACTTTCAGAAGCTATTACGGCGGCGGTGTGACAGCCAATTTTATCTCGGGAAAGTTCACTCCGGGGACAACAAATCAGTTGTCCACTATTCCGAGAAGCATAGAGTCTTCATTCAGAGTTGGGCTTGAGGTGAAGTCCGGGCTTGAGTTCATAATCAAGAACAAGAACAGAAATCTCGGAATCAATCTTGGTGCAAGGTATAACCTTATGAATCTGTTCAACGACGATAATGCAAAACCCGAACTTGGCCAGACAGAGGACGTTAATCTGAACGACGGTGATGATCCCGCTTCAGGCCCGGGATTCAAAAGGTACATCGGCATGGTCAGCGTTGATGTCGGTTTGAATATTTATCCTGATGCCAAGAGGATCATAAGGACAAGGTAAAGTTTCCTTCGGGCTGAAATGGTATGAGCTCATTTCGGTCGCTTGAATTTCAGCTCAGCAAATTTTTTGATTATTAATAAGTCGCCAAAGTTCATAAAAATATACGCTGCGGTCATGATGTTGGCCGCAGCGCTTTTTTTGTCTTCCTGTGAAAAGGAAAGCGACGAGATCTTAGATCCATCACTTGCATCTCCGGTGATCTCTGACCTTGTTCTTTCAAAGGATACGGTCCTTACGACATCATCATCTCCCCTGATAAACCTCATTGTGCGCGTCAAAGTGAACCTTAACGGCGGAGAGCAGATCTCTTCCGCAAAATGCACCGTGCTTGATCCGCTGAACGCAACAGCCGGCGTATTTCAGCTTTATGACAACGGATCAGGTCCGGATACTGTGGCGGGAGATATGACATATACAGGCAGTATAAACATTGATAATATTCAATGTCTGCTGGTCGGAACTTACGACATGGAGGTTGTCTGCGAAAACACTTCGGGGCTTTTCAGTAATCTCATCACTTCCTCTTTCTATGTGGTCAATACCGCAAATCAGCCACCGTCAGTGATTTCTTCAAGCCTGCCTGACAGCGTAGTCAGACCGCTTCCGGGAGATTCAACCCTGCTTACGATCACCGTGAATGTGAATGATCCTGATGGCCTTTGCGATATAAGGGATGTGAGTTTTGTAACAGTCAGGCCAAACGGTGTGACCCTTCCGGCAATTCCGATGTCAGGTTCGGGCAATGGAGTTTATTCATTCTCAAATTATGTTTCATACAGCACAGATCCGAGTTCATACGGCTATTTCAAGTACACTTTCACTGCCAGAGACAATTCAAACATTCTCAGCGCGCCATTGAGAGACAGCATCAAATTCATTTCGCCGAGATGAACAGGCTGATCCTTACTCTTGCTTTTATTATGTTCACTGCCGCAGGATACGCGCAGTATATGAACGTTCCTGATGTATTTGTACTTGAAAAGTTCAAGGCCGGAGACAATTATTCATACCGAAACGGGAACAATGCCTTAACTGTCACTGTAACTCCAAATAAGTCTGCCACACCCATAAGCAACTTCATTACCGATATCCTGAAGAGCGGAGACACAGTATGGTTCGGTACAGGAAACGGGCTGATGAGGACAACAGATAATTTCTCCTCCTTTGACGATTACTTCGGGATCGCACCGTTCGGCGAAGACGATATTGCAGGCCTGACGGTTTTTGCAAACATGGTAGTGGCATCAACCGCCGTAAGCGAAGAGATCAACGGCTCATCGGTTCCTACGGGAACAGGCATCAAGGTCTCAACGGACCGCGGGCTGAACTGGAATTCATATCCTCAGCCAATTGACGGAAACGCCGACTCCATTGTGAATTACGGAAGCAACAGGATATACGCTTTGCCTGTGGTTGTAAGACAGCAGAACCTTTCCTACGATATTGCCGTGACACGTGCGCAGAATGACCCGTCGAATTTCGTGATCTGGATATGTTCTTTCGCAGGCGGACTGAGAAGATCAACCGACTACGGAGCTACTTGGCAAAGAGTGCTTCTGCCGCCCGACAATCTCGACAGCATCAATATCAATGAAAGCGGATATACTTTCGGACTGAATCCGAGGGACAACCTGAATCACAGGGTGTTTTCAATTGTGGCGGTGAATGATTCAACACTTTATGTGGGCACTGCGGACGGTATCAACAAGTCAACGAGCTGGGGAGTGAACTGGAGGAAATACAACTTTCAGAACACCGATCCCACGGCTTCAGGCAACGGTATTTCGGGCAATTTCGTGGTGAGTCTCGATGTGCAGCGATACGGAGGCAGGGAGATAGTCTGGGGAGCAACAAGAAGGGCGGAATCATCCGCTGAATATGATGCCATGAGCTTTTCATCTAACGGCGGAGCGAACTGGATATCAACGCTGAATGATCTCAAACCCAACGGCATGTCATTCAAGGACTCCATTGTGTACGGATATACGGATGCCGGTATCTGGAGGTCTTACTTTGGCAATTTCAACTGGGCAAAGCCCGGCCTCATTTATGATGAGCGGACAAAAGACGTGCTGAGGACAAGCCAGTTCTACTGCGGCAATCACTTTGGAGACACGCTCTATTTTGGAAGTGCAGACGGCCTTCTTCAAACAAGGGAACTTGGACAGCCATGGATAGACAAATGGAGGATCCTGAGGAGGATAGACCCGATCAATCTGTCATCTGATATCAAGACATATGCCGCTCCGAATCCCTTTGCGCCTGATGATGAGGTGACGAGGATCTTCTACAAGAGTACTCTGAGCGAATCCAAGGTGACCATAAAGATATTCGACTTCGCTATGAATCCGGTGCGGGTGCTCATACAGAATGCGACAAGGACGGGAACCGGCGAGCTATTCACCGCATGGGACGGGAAGAACGACAACGGTGCGATCGCCGCCAACGGAGTGTACTTTTACAGGATAGAAATTGAAGGCATGGATGAAGTATGGGGTAAAATACTTTTACTTCAGTGAAATTATGAACAGGCCAAAGAAAAATATGAAGAGATTGCTTCTGATACTGTTCTTACTGATTGCTGTCAGTCAGCTCAGCCATGCACAGCTCGGATCTTACGCCGGAAGTTTTTCCAGAATTGGTTTCGGAGCAAGGGGCCTTTCGATGGGAAATGCAATGGTCTCTGACATATTCGGAAGCATCAATGGCATCTACAATCCCGCTCTTGCAGCGTTTCAGACGGATGGAGTTGTGAATCTCGGCTATACTTTTATGAGCCTTGACAGGAAGCATAATTATCTCGGATTCACCAAGAAGTTCAAACTGCCCAAGCAGAAGCAGGGAGGCGCGGGAATTACACTTGCTTGGCTTAATGCGGGAGTTTCGGATATTGACGGCAGGGACAACGATACAAGACAGCTTGGCGAACTTTCAACTTTTGAGAATGAGTTCTATCTCGGCACCGCATTTCTGCTCAGCGAGCAGTTGTCGCTTGGAGTGGGCTTCAAGCTGTACTATTCAAAGCTTTATGAGGAAGTTACCACAACTTCATTTGCACTCGACATCGGCGCAATGTACAAGGCATCACCGAATCTGGCATTCGGATTTTCATACAAAGACATCGGTGCAAAATATGAGTGGAGGACTTCCGAGATATACGGCAGTCTTGGAAACACAACGGAGGACAAGTTCCCGAAGACCCTTGATCTCGGAGCAAGCTATCTTCTTCCGAAAAACATCGGTATTGTTTCTCTCGCACTTCAGCAATATTTTAACCCTGACTCTGCCCCTGATTCGCTGGGAGTTGTTGCAGATAAGAGCAACAACACCGTGCTCCGGATAGGAACGGAGATCAATGTGATTCCTCAGGTGAAATTCAGGGCAGGCCTTGACAGGATTGATTTCAGCGCTGACGATATTACCGGCAACCTGAAGCCAACTTTCGGGATCGGTCTTGATAAGAGTTTTTCAAAAACCATAAACCTTGGGCTGGATTATTCATTTCAGCTTGAGCCGTTCACGCATGATGCTCTGCAGAATATTACACTAGTTTTTAAATTCAAATGATGAAGAAGCTTTCTCTGATAATAGTTGCACTTTCTTTCTGCGCAAATTCATTTGCACAGAACGACGGCGCCGCAAGCACGGGCCTTTCATTCCTTAAACTTGGCGGAGGTGCAAGGTCCTTAGGAATGGGTGAGGCGTATTCCTCCGTTACCACTGACGCATCCGCTTACATATACAATCCTGCAAGGCTTGTGGTGGGCGGAAACGGAAATGTGATACTCATGCACAACTTCTCCGTGCAGGACATGAATACGGATTTCATCGCCGCTAAATTCCCTTCCGGAAAGAAACTCGCTTTCGGACTTGGGTTCTTTACGACTTCTGTGAGTGATATAGAAGTGAGGAACACTCCGGGTGCGGCGGTCGAGACTTTTGATTCAAGAAATCTTTCCGCCGGCCTTTCAATAGGATACATGATCGCCGACAATGTTTCTGTGGGTCTCACCGGAAAGCTCATATATGAAAAGATATATGTGGATGATGCTTCAGGATTCTCATTTGACCTGGGCACAAATTATTCCAAGGGCAATTACAGCCTGTCCTTTTCTGTTTCCAATCTCGGTTCCATCAGCGAACTCAAGACCGTAAGCACAAAACTTCCTTCGCTTGTCAGGTTCGGAGGCAGTTATAAATTCAAGGCTTCGAAATCATTGTCTGTGCTTGCGGCAGCCGAAGGATTCCAGGTCCTGTCCGGCGGCACGTTTCATCTTCACTCGGGAGCAGAGGCTGCATACAATGACTTTCTGTTTCTGAGGCTCGGGTATCAGTCGGGATATGATAACAAGAACATCACTACAGGCATTGGTTTCAAATATCAGGCATGGTCGGTTGATTATGCTTTCATTCCTTACTCGGACGGTTTCGGAACTTCCAACGCCATCTCACTCGGAGTAAACTTCTAAAAACACACAGCCCCTAATGCCGGTCAATGAATCTGGTTCAGGTAGGCTCGATCTTGGGATAAGAGGATCCTCAGGTTTCTTCATTGCAATGGTCATCTTTCTGATTGCGGTTAAGGTGCCTGCAATTATTGACACGGACATTCAACCCTGGGATGAGGGCATGTATGCCGCAAGAGTGAACTCAATCATGGTCAACGGGGATTTCCTTGATCAAAGCCTGCATTCCGTCGGCAAATTCTATTCGGGTTCTCATCCTCCTCTTCTGATATGGCTCGGATACTTCGCTTCACTTGCGTTCGGCTTTCACCCGATTGTTCTGAAATTACTGATGATTGCAGTCGCTCTCTGCTGTGCATATTTTGTGTACAAAACAGGAAGAAGGTTTTTTTCTGAAAGTACCGGGATCTTTGCCGTCATGATCTTTACGGGTAATATCCTGTTCAATGTATTTTCAAAGAGGTTCCAGCTCGACCTGCCGTATGTGATGTTCATGCTGATCTCCTTTTATTTGATAATGAAACTTTCAGTGGACGGGCGGCCGCATTACGCGGTGCTTGCAGGAATAGCATTCGGGCTTTGCCTAATGTCAAAGATCCTTGTAGGGATGTTCATTCCGGCAGCGCTCGCAGTCAGCATGGCGGCCTCAAGGGGAAAGTCGCCTGTGAGCATAGGGCAGTTCATGACGATATTGATTACAGGACTTGCAGTGGCAGTTCCGTGGCATGCTTACATGATCATTTCACACGGAAGCGCTTTCACGGATTATTTTTTCGGATTTCATGTGTTTGAGAGAGCGCTCTCAGGAGTGGAAATGAATCAGAAGGCGTCGGGGCCGTTCTACTATTTCAACTATCTGTTGTCTGTGATCCCTTTTGGAGTGGTTCTGTTATTTGCTTTCTTCAGTGATGCGAAGAATTACAGGAGCATGAGCTACCAAAAGCTTCTGTTGTGGTCATGGACGATATGCGGATTCATAATTCTGACACTTTTCAGGACAAAGCTCGAGTCATATCTGCTTCTTGTGCTTCCTGCGGTGTGTCTTCTGATCGCAGACTATCTCGGAGAAGCAAGGTTTGAAAACATGAAGACGAAGATCCTTCTGATCGCGCTTGTCGCATTTAATATACTCTGGTTTGCCACAGAGGAAGGCCGGCCGGAACTCAAGGAGCTTGCAGCAGAAACAAATTTCTTCATTGTGATTGCAGTCATTCTGCTTGTGGCAGGGCTGCTCTTTCTGTTAAGTAAAAGCATTGTCAACAATTTCAACCCGGGGTTCATCCTGCGCACCCTGGTAATTGTCACATTCATTTCCATCAACATCTTCTATCTGATCGAACGTCCGCTCTGGGAATACAGATTCAGGATAACCGATATCGTGAATGCCGTCAACGGTTCAGGGGCACGGAAGATCATTTACGTAGGCACAAGTTACCGTTACAATCCGCAGTTCAGTTATTACTTCAACGGGATCGACCTCGGATGGCAGAATCCCGCGTACGAATATGAGTTCATGGATACCGATATCGGAGTGGAGAAGGTCATGGCGCGCCTGAAGGAAGAGAAGGAGGGCTCAGTTATCATTGTAGAAAGAAATCAGATCAACAGGGCGGATTATCCGTTGACGGCCGACTTTGTACCCCCCGAGTTCAGGCTCATAGAGAAGGACCCCGGTTATGAACTTTACGGAAGACCATAATGACCGAGGTCATAAGGTCGGAAGATACTGCGGACGATATTGAGTGGAAGGAGTTTCTGAGAAATCAGTACAATCTGTTCTTTGACGAAAGGTTCTACTCTTACAACAACGTATTCGGCAAGGGGATATGTTTCCACAATCTGAAATTCAGGGACGGACTCACGGGAAAGATCAATGCGATCATGCTGGGCTGTGAAAGGCAAGTTAGCGGGGAAAGGCTTTTCATATCATGCGACGGCGTAAGCTTTGCAGGTTTCCTGTGGAAGAAGAAATCTGACCTGCTGAATTTTTTCGATGCGATCAGGGGCTTCAAATCATATCTCGGAGACATGGGATTTTCAAAAGCTGTATTGAGGACGCCACCGTTCGTTTATAACAAGACTCCGAATCAGGAAACTGAATACGCACTTCTCAAATCCGGATTTGAAGTGACTTCGGTTTCGATCTCAAACATCATAGATCTTGAGGAGTTTGAATTCAAGAATATCTCTGAAACCAAGAAGCGTTCAATAAAGAAATCTCAGAAGGATATTTCCGTAAACATAATTGACGGCCTGCTTACTGCGGATAATTTCAAAGAGTATTATGAGATACTTCTGGACAACCGTGAACTCAAGAACGTCAGCCCTACTCACTCAATGGAAGAACTCATCTACCTCAAGAACAGACTGCCGGAGAGCATCATTCTTTTTGAGGCAAGGATAGGAAGCAGGCTGGCGGCTATTTGCGTATTGTTTTCCATCAGCAAAGACATCATCTTGAATTTCTATCTGGCTGGCTCGGAAGAGTTCAAACTGCAGGGCGCTGCCGAACTGATTCTGCTCAAGTCGATTGAATGGTCTAAGGAAAACGGATATAAATTTTACGACATCGGAACATCCGACACAAGTGATGGACTCATAGAAGGACTGTTTGCTTTCAAGAAGAAATTTCTCGCTCACGGATTTTTGAGAAAGACATATGAAATAAATCTGACAAAGGACTGATTTGGACATAAAGAACAAGAAGATACTCCTGACCGGCGGCGCAGGTTTCATCGGAAGCACACTTGCAAAAGAACTTGCCGGTAAGAACGAGATACTGATATACGACAATTTTTCCCGCGACTCTATAAGGTACAAGAAGTTAGGGAAGTCGGGAGTGACAATCATCAAAGATGATGTGCTGAATGCCGATGGACTGCGTAAGGCTTGCGAAGACTTCAGGCCGGAGATCGTCGTTCATCTCGCCGCCATTGCCGGCATTGACACGGTGATCATTGATCCCATCAAGACCCTGAATGTTAACATAAACGGCACTCTGAATCTGCTGAATGCTCTTAAGAAGTACTCGGGACGGCTTGAAAGAGTTGTGGATTTTTCTACAAGCGAAGTGCTTGGCGCATATGCGTACAAGTCAAGCGAAAAGTCCAGCACGAATTTTGCCCCGGTTGGTGAAGGCAGATGGACCTATTCGATAAGCAAGGTCACAGGCGAGCATCTTGTTCACAGTTTCTATAAACAGCACGGCTATCCGTGCGTCACAATAAGGCCGTTCAATATTTACGGGCCCGGGCAGGTGGGTGAAGGCGCCATACAGATCTTCATCAGGAATGTAGTGAAGGGTAAGAACATTGAGATACACGGCGACGGCGATCAGATAAGGTCGTGGTGTTACATTGATGATATGATAGACGGCATCGGGCTGTGCATCACAAACAATAAGGCCGTCGGTGAAGTGTTTAACATCGGAAATCCCAAAGGGACGATCACAATCACTTCGCTTGCAGAGAAGATCGTTCATCTCTGCAAAGCAAAGAGCAGGATCGTTTATGTGCCTAAGAATTATGTTGACGTTGAGCTGAGGATCCCGAGCATTGAAAAGGCGCAGTCGCTCCTCGGGTTTGTCCCAAAGGTAGGGCTCGACGAGGGGATCCTGAGGACTTTCAAATGGTATAAGGAGAACATGAAATGAAGTTCGTCTATCTTGCACATTCCGAAATGTCTATGCATTGCCTCGAGGGGCTGATAGAGAGATCGTATGTCCCCGAAGCATGCATCGTAAGCATTGCAGAAGGCAAGCACGACAGCTTTCTGAGCGGCATGAAAGTCATTTGCGGAATTAACGGGATCAGACTTCTGAATGTGTGCGACAACTGCACTGATCCCGAAGTTGAAACTGTCTCTTCGCTCGACGGCATTGCAGAGATAATGTCCGGGGCTGATCTCGGGATATCGGTCGGTTTCATGAAGATACTCCCGAAAAAGATATTCTCCGCACCCGCACACGGCACTGTCAATCTGCATTGCGGCAAACTTCCGCAGTTCAGGGGACGCGCTCCCATAAGCAGGGCAATTCTGGAAGGCGAAGAAAGCATAACGGTATCGGTGCACATGATGAATGAAAAGATGGACGCCGGGGATGTGATCTGTGAGATCGAATTGCCGCTGAGCGATAAGGACGATGTGAACACGATGTATGAGAAATGCAGTGAAGTCTCCGCAGGCGCAGTTGTTTCCGCGATCGGGAAAGTCGTTTCCGGCAAAGCTGTATTCAGAAAGCAGGAACCCGACCTTACGCCGCGGGAGAAGCTCACAGAGGCGGAAAGGCGCATTGACTGGAAACAGGACTCAAGAAGAATTTTCAATCAGGTTAGAGCTATGACATTCCCGTATCCCGGCGCAAAGTTCCGGCACAAAGGGAAGGAGTATGTCGTGCTCCATGCAAAGGCGGCGAAAGCAGGCAAAGGAGATACAGGCCGCCCCGGAGAAGTTGTTGACTCGAGTGAAAAGGAACTTACGGTTGCAACGGGAAGCGGCTCAGTGGTCCTCAGGGATCTTTTTCTGAAAGGCCGGCTGGTAAAGAACATTGGGAAAGAGATAAAAAAGGGTGCAATCCTTTCGTCATGATCATTGATGCGCATATACATATAGGAAAATGGAGCGAAGTGTTCTTCGGATACAGCTCGACTGTTGACGAAGCAGTGGAAACAATGAAACGTTTCGGCGTGTCAGCGGCTGTGTGCATGCCTGCGGATGCAACGCGGAATGAGGATCTGTACAATGAAACTTCGGCAAGAGATGATTTCCGGTTCTATTATAAGGCATGGATCAACCCGGACGATCCGGAGCTTGACGGCTTCCTCAAGAGAAACATTGACAACATCAGTCTTTTCAAGATCCACCCTTCGATACAAAGGCGCAGGATCACTGATGACTCCTATGACAAGTACCTGCAGCTTGCGGCTGAGAAGAAGAAGCCGGTAGTAGTTCACTGCGGCAGGTGGCAGGATATTGCCGGCTACAGGTTTCCCCTTGAGTGCGCGGTGAAGTATCCGGAACTTATACTCATACTTGCTCATCTCGGAGGTGATCAACCGTCACTCTATCTCGAATGTTCAAAGGAGATCCTGAAGCCGGAATACAAAAATGTTTATCTCGGCACAGAGTCTGTGCGTGAGTTCTATTTTGTTAATCAGGTTGTGAACACAGCCGGCGCGGAAAGGATCATATTCGGAAGTGATTACAATCTGTGTCTTCCCGGAACATTCATACCCGTTATTGAAAGCCTGAAGATACCTTCATCCGATAAAGAGCTGATCTTCTCAGGGAATATCCTGCGGCTTATGGGAAGATCATAGATTGTCTGACCTGTTCAGTGCTCAAATGCGCTTCAGGGATCAAACTGCTGTGTGAAGAAGAAGATTTTACATATTGCGCCTCAGAATTTTGCCGGAATGCCGCATGACTTTGTGAAGATGCACAGAAGCTTCGGACATGAATCCCGGCTTCTCACCATGTACCGCAACACGCTAAACTTTGAAGAAGACATCTGCCTTGGCCTGAAATTACAAACAGGAAGCTTTGCCCGCAAATGGAGGAACAAGAAGGTTGACATGAACACAGGCGGCGGACTGAAATTCGCTGGGCCGGGCAATTCCGCCGAAAAACTGTTCTTCGAATTCCGAGATATAAAGAACTCAGCGGTTATTGAAAAAGCTGTTAAAGAGTACGGACTCCTTGATTTCGATATATACCACTTCGACGGAGGCATGGATCTTTACAGAGATGTCAGGTTCGCCCGCAGACTCAAGGACATGGGCAAGAAGATCGTATGCTGTTACTTCGGCAGTGATCTTCGCTCACGAGGCATCTTCAGCGAGCTTGATTCTATCTCCGACCTGAATCTTACCGTGGAGTATGATCATCTTGATCTGTACAAGGGCATAAATTACATTTTCTTTCCTTTTGAAACTTCCGGTTATGAGATCAGAGAGAGGTCAAATTCAGCCGTAAAGATAATTCACTCTCCCACCAACAGGAGATTCAAGGGGACCGATAAGATCCTGAATGTCATAGATGAAGTGAAAAAGATCCGGAACATCGAATTCATTCTGCTTGAGAACATGGACAGGCACGAAGTTCTTAAGGTCAAAAGCACCTGCGATCTTGCAATTGATCAGGTGGGAGGTGAGATGGGAGGATCAGGTTACGGAAGGAACTCTATCGAGAATCTAGCAATGGGAGTGCCTACGTTCACGGAGTTTGCTCCGGACTATTTCAGGTTCATCGGAGAGAATCCATTTATCAATTCCACGATCGGGTCACTCAAAGAAGACCTGCTCAGACTCATAGACGACAAGCGCGAACGAGATAGACTTGCCGAATTCGGAAGGGAATGGGTGGAGGAAAACCATTCATACCGGGCAGTGAACAGAAAGCTCGCCGGCTATTATGAAAAATCCAATATAGAAGCGGATGAGTGACAGGTCGCCGATGCGCCTGCTATTGTCTCAGACGGCGATCTATGGCCTCGGGATAATGCTGAACCGATCAGTGGGTTTCATCCTGCTTCCGGTCTATACCGGCTGGTTTGCGCCTTCAGAGCTTGGGATGTTCATGCTTGTACAGTCATTGTCGGTATTCCTCGGCTTTGTGTATATGCTTGGCATGGAAACCGCATTCATGAAGAAGTTCATAGATGCAAAGAGCGAATCCGAAAAGGCAAACGTGTATTCGTCTTCGATCATCTTTTTGCTCATATCTTCAATTGCCTTCTCCGGCATCCTGTATTTGTCAGCTTCAACTGTTTCAGATATGCTGGGACTGGAAGATCACAGCAGGGGAGTGTTCCTTGTTAAAGTGATGAGCGCAGTAATGATTGCCGATACGGTTTACAGGATACCGATGCTGTATTTCAGGGCGCAACTTAAGGCACGCACATACAGCATTCTCAATCTGCTGTCATTTGCTGTTAATGTAAGCATGAACATACTGCTGATTGCAGTGATGAAGCTTGGTGTGGAGGCGATCTTTTACAGCTACATTGTGTCCGTGGCGGTTGTCATCATTCCGGCACTTTTTATGACGAGGCGCTTCCTCAGACTTCGAATTGACATTCGAAAGACCGCCGAGCTATTGTCCTATGGATTCAAGTTCATTTTCATAGGTGTTTTCATACTTGTGATTGATGTGTCAGACAGATTCTTCCTGCAGCATTTCTATGATGAATCAATTGTGGGAATATACTCGGCAAACTACAGACTGGCCAGCGTGATGGGACTTGTCATCTCCGCATTCAGATTTGCGTGGACGCCTTTCTTCTTAAGTCTTGACAATGAAAATGAAGCAAAGAATATGATGCCGGAGGTTGTAAGCAAATTTGTCATCATTGGTTGCGCGATGATGCTTGCTTTCGGGCTGCTGACTGACCTGCTTGCTCCCGTATCTGTTTTCGGATTGAGTTTTCTGAATGAGAGGTATTTGTCCGGAATCGGCATTGTGCCGGTTGTGATACTTTCATATTTCTTTTCAGGCCTGTATGCGGTCTTCAATGCCGCCCCCTTCATCACGGAGAACACCCGCTCACTCTTGCTGATCTCGGGTATCGGTTTTGCCGTTAACATTCTGCTTAATTTTGTTCTTATCCCTCCGATGGGTATGATGGGAGCCGCTGCAGCAACTTTGCTCACTTACATTGCAATGTCTGCAATGATAATATCATATTCTCAGAAGATCAGCAGGATCAGACTTGACCGCAGCCGGCTCGCATATACTGCAATTGCCTGTCTTGCAATGTTTCTTGCGGGTTACTTCGGTGTGAACAGGTCGGGGCTGGCACTGCCTTTTAAGCTTGGTATTGACCTTGCGATCATATCGCTGTTTGTGATGCTTGCGGCAAAGACCGGAGCATTCAGGAGACAGCAGGTTTAGTCAGTGACATCTTTAAGTGCAGGTTTACAAGATCATCCGGTAATTTCATTCACAAGTTCAGTGAATGACATTTGAATCCGTTCGGCCTCACTCCTGGATTCTGCCTCAGTGATTATCCTGATAATCGGCTCGGTATTGGATCTTCTCAGATGAATCCAGTGACGTGCGAAATCCAGTTTCAATCCGTCAATTGTTGTCAATCTCACATTCTCTTTTTCTGATCCAAACTTCTGCCTGAGGGCTTTCAGCACTTTGTCTGCGTCACG
The DNA here is from genome assembly GCA_019694675.1 of Ignavibacteria bacterium. Lineage (GTDB taxonomy): Bacteria > Bacteroidota > Ignavibacteria > Tepidaquicellales > Tepidaquicellaceae > JADJAH01. Next base: position 18,497 of record JAIBBK010000087.1, on the reverse strand, counting down.
GACGTTCTCGATCTTTCCTTTTGTGATGTGATACTGCGGCAAACTCTTTTTGTACTCCCCGGCAGTGAGTCCGGACGCGGCAAGCTCGGAAAGGACAAGTACAATTCCCGCAAGCGAGTCTCTTCCGTAATGTGATTCCGGGAGTATCACTCCGCCGCTTCCTTCTCCTCCGATCACCGATCCGTTCTTCATCATTTCCTTTACTACATTGATCTCACCCACTGCGCTTCTGAAAACTCTGCCTCCATACTCTGCAGCAACGTCATCTACTGCACGTGTGGTTGAAAGATTCACTGTTGCATTGCCGCCTTTGTATTTCCTCAGCACATACCTGACGGAAGCCGTGATCGTGTTCTCTTCGCCAAACGGCTTTCCTTCATCCGTGATGAGAACGAGCCGGTCAGCATCGGGGTCAACCGCGATTCCAAGGTCAGCTCTGTGCTCTCTGACGGCCTTTGACAGTCCTTTGAGATTGTGCGGCAGTGGTTCGGGCGTGTGCGGAAAGATGCCGCTTCCGTCGCAGTACAGTTCAACCACTTCACATCCAAGCATTCTCAAAAGCGCCGGCACAATTACAGAGCCGGATGAATTGACTGCGTCAACAACAATTTTGAATTTTCTCTTTTTGATCTTCTGCTTATCGACCAGCTTAAGATCCATCGTCTTGCTGATGTGTCTGGCAATGAATCCGTCATCTCTCTTAAGACCGGGAATCGAATTCACCCGTGCATAAGAGAATTCGCCCTTGCCTGCAATGCTTATAAGTTCTTCAACCTGACTGCCGTCCAGAAATGTACCGTCTGACTTCAGGAACTTCAGCCCGTTCCACTCCTGCGGATTATGCGATGCAGTTATTGCAATAGCGCCGTCTGCTCCCATGAGTTCGCATGCAACCTGAACTGTAGGCGTTGGGGCAGTTCCAATGCTTGTTACTTCGATCCCAGCTATCTGCAGGCAGGATGATACAAAATTTTCTATGACGTCTCCGCCAAGCCTGCCGTCTCTTCCTACAACTACTTTCACTTTCTTTCTTCGCGAATTCCTTTTGGTGTATTCCGCAAAAGCGGATACATACCTGACGAGCCCCTGAGGCGTAAGACTTTCTCCCGGAATTCCCCTGATCCCGGAAACCGAAACAATTAACTCTGGCAAATGGTGTTATGAAATTTTGTTTTAGAACAGGTCAGGAGAAATATTCCTTCTCCAGCGCCTGAAGCTGTTCAATGGTGTTAATGCCGCTTATCTCCGCCACACTATCCGTAATGTAAGCACCGATCTTTTTTCCGGAGTTTCTGAAGTGGCGGAACACATCAGTCAGATAATACTCGCCCTGCGCATTGTCCGTTCTCAGTGTCTTTAGTCCGTCAAAGAGCAGTGAATTATCAATGATGTAGATTCCGGAATTGATCTCACGGCACTTCTTCTCTTCTTCATTGCAGTCCTTGTGTTCTCTTATGTCATAAAAATTTCCGTCCGCATCCCTGAGAACTCTTCCGTATCCCGATGGATCGTCAAGCACTGCCGAGATGAGACTGGCATCATAGCCGCCTTCTTCGTGAAATTTCCGGAAGCCGTTCACGGTCCCCAGACTGAGCAGGGGAACATCGCCGGAAAGTATGATCACATTCCCTGCCTTTCCCTTCACAATATCTTCCGTCATCATGACTGCATGCCCCGTGCCTAGTTGTACATCCTGATGTGCAAACTTGATCTTACCGGAATGCTCCGCAAACCTGCCTGATATGAAGTCTATGACGGATTGTTTCTGATGTCCGACAATAGGAACGATAAGCGACGATCCGGAGTCAATTGCAAGGCGTATCACATATTCGATAAGCGGCTTGCCTCCGATCTCGTGCATTACTTTGGATCTTTCCGGATTCTGCATTCGCTTTCCCTGGCCTGCGGCCATGATCAGTGTGGTCAGATTCAAACAGCTTCAGCCTTTCGGATTATTTTCAAATATTATGTTGTCTATCAGGCGGGTGGTACCGCACTTTGCGGCAAGTGATATCAGAATTTCACCTTTGAAACTGCCGGGATCGGGAATCGGCTCAAGCAGTTCATTGTCCGTGATCTCGTAGTATTGCAGTTCAATGCCGGGTGAAAGTTCCTTGAGAAGATCGGCGGCTCTTGCTTTCACCGCTTCCGCGTCAGTCGCTTTTTCTTCGGTGATCTGCCGCATGCCTTCATTCAGTATGCGGTAAAGCGATCCTGCATTCTCTCTCTGCTCCGCCGTGAGGTAAGTGTTTCTAGAACTCATCGCAAGTCCGTTTTCTTCCCGCACCGTCTGACAGATCACAAGTTTGGTGTCAAAGTTCAGATCCGATATCATCTTCTTCAGAACCGCATTTTGCTGAGCATCCTTACTGCCCATATGCATTGTATGGGGCTTTACGATGTTTATCAGTTTTGCAACTACGGTTGCCACTCCGGTAAAATGCCCGGGCCTGAACTTTCCTTCGAGCTTGTCTGAGATCTCTTTGACCGTGACGGATGTCAGCGGCCTGTTACTGTACATCTCCGAAGCCTCGGGATGAAATATGTAATCCACTCCCGCCTTCTCGCAAATGTGAGCATCCCTTCTGAAGTCGCGCGGGTATTTGTCAAAATCCTCTCCCTTGCCGAACTGTGTTGGATTCACGAAGATGCTTGCAACTACAATGCCGCCTGTTTCCTTCGCACTGAACATCAACGAGGCATGGCCTTCGTGCAGATAGCCCATGGTAGGAACGAACGCGATCTTCCTCCCGGTGCTTCTGTGGTAATCGGAAATTTCCTGCATTACAGAAACTTCCTTTACAACCTTCATTTAGCGGAGATTAGTTTGAGGAGAGTGGTGATCTTCGATTTCAGTTCCTTGCGGGATGCTATGAAATCTATGAATCCGTGCTCAAGCAAGAACTCAGACCTTTGGAAGCCCGGAGGCAGGTCCTTGCCTGTAGCCTGCTTCACAACCCTTGGGCCGGCAAACGCAATGAGCGCATTCGGCTCTGCTATGTTGAAGTCCCCCAGCATTGAAAAAGAAGCCGTGGAGCCTCCTGTGGTCGGATTCGTCAGTACTGAAATGTACGGAATCTTCTCCTCGGCAAGCTTCGCAAGCTTTGTGCTGGTCTTGGCAAGCTGCATCAGTGAAATTGCGCCTTCCATCATTCTTGCTCCGCCGCTTGAAGATATTATAATCAGTGGATCACCCGACTTGATCGATTTGTCAATTGCCCGGCTTATCTTTTCGCCAACCACGCTGCCCATGCTTCCGCCGATGAATCCGAAATCCATGCAGGCGATCACAACGGGAATGCCGTTCATCTTTCCTGTTCCCGTTCTTACGGCGTCATAGAGCTCCGTGCTCTTGATCGTGTCTTCGATCCTCTTCCTGTAAGGCTTTGTGTCTTCAAACTCCAGAGGATCAACCGACCTGATCTTCTTATCCATTTCGCGGAAGGTGCCTTCATCAAGCAGGATCTCAAAATACTCTTCACTGCCTATCCTGAAGTGATTGCCGCATTTTATGCACAAATAGAAATTGGATTCCCACTGTCTCTTGTGCATCATTTCCCCGCATTCATTGCACTTTATCCACGAACCGTCTGCAATGTCGGATTTCTGAGTGTCTTTGGAGATGTTTTCCTTGGATCTTTTGAACCAGGCCATAATTATTATTGTGGCTCAAAATACTCAAGATGAAGCCGAAATGAAATTACTTTCTGACGAAGAACTCCTTCATGTAATAAGGTTCGGCAGAGGAAAGATCGGAATAATCGCCGGAGGAGATCCGCTCATCCGTGAGCCTCAGCTGTGCGGCGAGTTTCTCTGACTTGAGGCTCTGTCCCAGCCCGAGAGATTGTTCCGTCACAACAGGAATTCCCGGAGACTCAAGTTCGCTTAGTAAACCTGTGCTGTGCGGTTCCAGTCTTTCAACTCTGCTGCCGGTCCTCACATATCTTGAGTAGTAGTACTCACCCGAAGAAGAATTGGAGTTTATGGCTGCAATGAATTCCCCTTCGTGATCAGACGCACAGCCAGCAAGTATGTCCAGCGAGTTGATGAGAACCAGCCTTGAACCTGAAGCAAAACAGAATCCCTTTGCAAACGAAAGCCCGATCCTCAGCCCCGTGAACGAACCCGGGCCGTTTGACAGGCTAACTGCTAACAAACTGAACGGGTGAATGTCGTTCTCTGTAAGGAACTTGTCAATGTGATAGGCAAGTGAATCCGCAGAATTTCTGTCGCAGTCCCTGAATTCGCGGGTGATCCTGCCGTCTACGGCATATCCGAATTCTGAACATGATGAAGAAGTGTCAATGAGGAGGATTCTTTTTTCTTTCAATGTTAATTACCCTTTCGCTTTCATGCTCACCGTAGCTCATCTTCACGCTGACTGTCTCCGGAAATCTCTCACCGGCGATCTCACCCCATTCTGCAATGGTAATGGAATCTCCGGTGAAATAACTCTCGAGGCCGATCTCGTCAAGTTCCGACGGCGATTTGATCCTGTACAGGTCAAAGTGGTTGATCTTTACAATCTTCCCTTCCAATCTCCCATCGTATTCGTTCACAATGATGAACGACGGGCTGTTGACCTGATCATGGACTTCAAAGCGGGAGCATATTCCTTTTATAAAATGTGTTTTTCCTGATCCGAGCGGGCCGGATATGGCCACTCTGTCTCCCGGCCAAAGCGTGCCGGCAAACTCGTTGCCCGCGCGAAGTGTCTCTTCGGGAGACCGTGAGTGTATTTCTCCGGCAGTTGTCAAAACTTTGATTCCAGTGTGACTACCGGCAGTATCATTTCGTCAATGGAGATCCCGCCGTGCTGGAATGTATCGTTGTACTGATTCAGGTATTTGTGATATTCAGTCGGATACACGAAATAGAAATCTTCTTTCGCAATGATGTAGTTGACCATTCCGTTTCTCTTCGGAAGCTTGTAGTCAAGCGGGTTTCTCACGTATATCGCATTTCTTGCATCGGCCTTCACGTTCCTTCCGCACTTGTAGCGCAGGTTTGTTGATGTCTCCTTGTCGCCAAGGACTTTCACTCCGTGCAGGCATCTTATGCTTCCGTGGTCGGTTGTGAGGATGATCTTTACGTCCTTTCTCGTTGAGAGTTGCCTCAGCATCCCGAAGAAAGAAGAGTGCTCAAACCACGACTCTGTAAGCGACCTGTAAGCGGATTCATCGGGTGCGATCTCCTTCAGAATAGCGTTGTCGCTCCTCGAGTGCGCGATCATGTCCACAAAGTTTATGACGATCGCATTCAGATGGTTTCCGCAGTAAGAGAGTATCTTGTTCTCAATGCCCCTTCCGAAGTTTGAATCCATGATCTTTGTGTACTTCACTTCGTTGCGAAGCTTGATCCTTCTTCTCTCAAGAAGTTTTTCGAGGAACTCCTTCTCATAGTTGTTCTTGCTGTTCTCATCATCATCATTCTTTTTCCAGAGCTCCGGATAATGCTTCTCGATGTCAGAAGGAAACAGCCCGGAGAAAATGGCATTCCGGCTGTACGGAGTTGCTGTCGGGAGAATGGAGAAATGGTAGTCCTTCTTCATGTTGAAATACTCATAGAGATATTTCTCCATCACCATCCACTGATCCATCCTCATGCAGTCAATCAGGAAGAAGAAGACAGACTTGTCGGTATTCAGTTCGGGTATCACAAACTTGTCCATCACTTCATTTGAAAGGACCGGCTTGCTGTCCGAGCCGTTCACCCAGTTGAGATAATTCTTCTCGACATACTTCGAGAATTCCGTATTGCACTCTTTCTTCTGATCGAGGATAGTTTGCTTAAGTCCAAGCTCGGGATGTTCGTCAAGCTCCAGTTCCCAACCGGTCATTTTCACGTGAATGTCGGTCCATTCCTGCCAGGACGGGCCCTCCATTATAGAGTAGGAGATATTGTTGAACTCCTGTATGTAATCCTTCGATACCTGACTACCCTTGATGCGCTTTGATTCAAGCATCTTCTTGATCACAAGCAGAAGCTGATTAGGATTAACAGGTTTGATGAGATAGTCAGAGATCTTCTTGCCTATCGCATCCTCCATGAGGCTTTCTGTCTCGTTCTTTGTAACCATCACAACCGGCAGGCTCGGCTTCAGATCCTTTATCTCCAGAAGCGTTTCAAGCCCTCCCATTCCCGTCATCATCTCATCAAGGAATACGAGATCGAAATCATTCTTGCGGATCAGACTGACTCCGTCCTCACCGTTTGTAGCTTCCTGCACATTGTAACCTTTCTGCTTGAGGAACATGATGCTCGACTTGAGCGATTCTATCTCATCATCAACCCAAAGGATGTTGTTCTTTGATCCGCTAAGCGAATCGGTCAGATTGTTTTGCATGGTCTCTTCCGAGGTTTAGTTCAGTAAAGCGTAGAGAATGGGATATGCAGTGTCTTTGATTTTTTAAAACTTAACAAATAGTGCATCATTATGAAAGTCATTCAATCTCTTTTCTTTGTCCCGGATCATCTTTGAGAAGGTAACTGAATGTATGACAATATTCGTAACTTAAGGTTTATGTTTTCCGTTCAAATTTTTTTGTGTTAAAAAAGCTACACATGTATCAGACTGACTACATTCTCAACATGCAGTGTATGCGGAAACATATCAACCGGCCTGACATTCTCTATGGCATAATTGCCCTTTGAACATATAAGCTGAAGGTCCCTTGCCTGTGTATGAGGATTACAGCTGACATACACTATCCTGCGGAATGTTGACTCCGAAAGCAACTCGCATATCCGTGGATGGAGCCCTGAGCGCGGAGGATCAAGAACAGCAACATTGAATTCTCCTGACTGAGCCGATTCTTCCAGAAAGTCTTTGATGTCTGAAGCTATGAAAGTGCAGTTCGAAATCCCGTTCCCCGCCGCGTTCCTGATCGCGTCTTTGATGGAATCTTCAACAAGTTCCACTCCGGTAACTGCCTTCGATCTTTCCGCCAGGAAGAAAGAGATCGTACCGGTTCCGCAATAAAGATCAAGGACTCTGTCATCTGCAGTAAGTTGTGCAAAGTCAACAGCAGTCCTGAAAAGATTCTCGCACTGAAGCACGTTTGTCTGAAAGAACGAATTAGGCGATATCTCAAACGAGAGCTGTTTGCCTTCTGCTGTGGTCAGCGTCTCTGATATTTTCCCCGGACCATACATGACATGTATCTCATCAGCAAATGCGGTCTGTGCCTTTCTGTTTGTGATCCCGTTCACAACTGTATTTATCTCCGGATGCATTCTTACCAGTTCAGCGGTGTATTCTTTCATAAGCTGTGTACGGTGCTCGTTAGTTATGAGATTCACCATAAGCTCCGTGGTCCTCTTCGACTGCCGTATGATCAAAAACCTCAGAAGCCCTGTATGCGTCTTTGTGGTGTAGCAGTCGATATCTCGCTCAAGAAAAAATCTTCGTGTAAATACCAGTATACGGTTTGAGATCTCCGACTGCAGAAAACATTCATCTATGTCAACTATCTTTGAATGAAAGCCCGGAACATGAAGGCCGAGAGCAAAGCGCTTCGGGGAAACAGAGGAAGGATCGTCTCTCCAGACATCATCCGAAAAGGAGAACTCCATCTTGTTGCGGTAATGAAAGATCTCCGGGCTTGCAAGCGCTTCAGGCACGGAGACATTGTCAAATCCTCCGATTCTCTGAATCGCATTCCTGACTACCCCGGTCTTGTACTCAAGCTGACGTGAATACCCAAGGTCCTGTATCTTGCATCCGCCGCACACGCCGAAATGACTGCATCTTGCCTCAACCCTGTACGGTGAGCTTTCGATCAGTTCGACAAGCTCTGCTTCGGCATATGAAGATTTCTTCTTTCGTATCTTCACTGTTGCCAGATCGCCCGGAAGTGTACCGGAAGAAAATATGACATATCCTTCTCCGGTCCTTGAAACTCCTGTGCCTTCCGAACTCAGATCTTCGATCCTCAGCTCAAGCTCTGAACCTTTAACTATTTCCAAGATGCCGGTGATGTTTTGAGTGCGGGTGGAGGATTTGCATAATGTTGTTTTAAAAGAAAGCCATTATAATTATTATGATGCAATCAAAAAATGTTATTTACATCCCGATGTCTTCCGTTAGATCAAAGAAAGATGCAGGTGCTGTCGGCAGGAGAGTAGTTTCAGTTGAGAAGAAGGCGGTGGCCGGTCTTGAAAAGAGGTTCACACAACCTGAATTTCTTTCGCAGTTCAGGCAGGCCGTTGAACTGATTAGAAAATGCAAAGGAAATGTTGTGGTCACAGGCATAGGAAAATCGGGTATCATTGCGCAGAAGATCGTGGCAACGTTCAACTCAACCGGGACTCTTGCTGTATTCCTGCATTCTGCCGACAGTGTTCACGGCGATCTGGGGGTTTTCAGAAAGGGAGATGTTGCGCTCATAATTTCCAAGAGCGGTGAATCATCAGAGATCAGGCAGATAATCCCCACACTGAAGCTTCTTGACATTACGATCATTTCGATAGTCGGCAATATGAATTCGGAACTGGCAAAGACCTCCGACATCGTGCTCGACGCTTCAGTGAGGGAGGAAGCATGTCCGCATAATCTTGCCCCAACTTCATCCACAACAGCTGCGGTTGTGCTGGGAGATGCAATTGCAATAGCACTTCTTGAATTGCGCGGCTTCTCCACGGATGACTTTGCCCTCGTGCACCCGGGAGGAAATCTTGGCAAGAGACTGCTTCTCAAAGTGGATGACCTCATGGCAAAGGGTGACGAACTTCCGGTGGTAAAGATCAATGCCGGGCTTGAGCAGGTCATATACGAGATCTCTTCCAAGCGCCTCGGCAGTACCATAGTGGAAAGCAAAGGCAGGATCGCCGGTATCATAACCGACGGTGACATAAGGAGATTGCTTGGCAGGGGGCTGAACAAGCTTGCCGACAGAAAAGCAAAGGACATCATGTCGCCTGATCCGCGTGTGATATCTCCGGAAATGTCGGCATTCTCCGCGCTCAAGTTCATGGAAGAGAACAAGATCACACAGCTGATCGTAGGCGACAGCAAAGGCCGCCCGGCCGGCATGATACACATGCACAGGCTTCTTGAAGAGGGACTCTGAATGCAGCTGAGAATGGCTGTTCTCGCCGCGTCACTTTCCGCATGTTTCGTCATCTCTTCCTGCGGAGAGAAATTCAAGCCCACAAGCACAGAATTGTCCGGTTCACAATTGCCGTCGCACGAGAGCTGGAATTCAAGCGTGATTTTTACAGACTCCACCATCACTAAGGCCGTCCTCAAAGCGGGCAAGATCTCTGTTTATACCGAAGGCGGCTTCACTCTCATTGACAGCGGCGCTGTAGTTGAGTTTTACAGGGACGGCATGATCGTATCGACACTCAAAGGCGGCCGCGGAAAAGTGAACGATAAGACGAAGGACATTGAGATCTACGACAGCGTTTCGGTGATAAGTAAAGACAGCGTTAAACTCTTCACTGACAAATTATTCTGGAACAACGCCACACGGATGGTCAGCACAAATGAATTCGTCAGGATCAAAACTCCGGCGGAAGAGATTCAGGGCTACGGATTCGAATCAGATCAGAGTCTGTCAAATTACAGGATATTCAAAGTGAGCGGAACATTTACGAACTGAGCCGATGAACTCTTCTGCAGTCAGATTCCTGATCTCAATTCTTGTCATTGCTGCCGTCGCAATTGCCGGCAGGTTGAATGCTCAGGAGAAGATCGAACTGAAAAATGCAAAAGAACTTACCGGTAAGATAGTTGACGGGCAGAGCGTAAGAGAGGCAAAGGGTGATGTGGAGTTTGTGCAGGGAAATGTCAAAGTCTATTGCAATAATGCCACACAGTTCATTTCATCCAACATGGTTGAACTCACCGGTAACGTAAAGATCTATCAGGACACGCTTACTCTTCTGACAAACAAGGCAATTTATTACGGAGATGAACGCAGAGCTGTCTGCAGCGGAAATGTAACACTCAGGGACCCGAACGCAACGCTCCGTTCGGACAACGGCGTCTACACATTCAATGATGCGAAAGCTTTTTTTAAGGGAGATGTTATTATTGTCAATCCCGGTTACAGGATCACATCGGAAGAGCTGATTTATCTTCGCAACACGGAAGAGTCCTATGCAAAGGGCGATGTTGTTGTTGTTACTGATTCTGCTGTTGTGAAAGCGGATGAAATTGACTTTTTCAGCCGTGAAGGCAGGACGTATGCGAGGGGCAATGTAAGGATAGACAGTGACTCCACGATCATCACATCAGACACTGCTGTAAGCTATTCAAATGAAAGAAGATCCGTTGCATACGGGAATGTGGAGATCAACAGCCCGGGAAACAATTCGCGGATATTCGGTAAATGGCTTGAGAACTATGGCAGCAGAAAGGTCACCACGCTTGCAGGAGATGCTTTCCTTGTACAGGTTGAAGAGAACGGCAAAGACACTACTTTCATTGCGTGCGATACAATGACAGCATTCCGCGACAGTGTAGAAAAGTATGTGGCTTCAGGTGAAGTTGAAATTATAAGGGGACGGTTTCTTTCAAAGTCCGGAGAGGCTCTTTACTTCAGAGATGCCGGGATCATAGTGCTTGTCAGAGAACCTGTTGTGTGGCAGGATGAACTTCAGCTTACAGCCGATTCGATCTATGCGGAGTTTCCGGAAAAGAAGCTCAAAAAGATAGTCGCGGAAAGGGTTCCCGGAGCAAAAAATTCAAAGCTGTCATTTGCCGTTTCAAAGAACTCCGATCTTCGCTTTTCGAAGAGGTATGATCAGATAAGCGGAAGAAGCATCACGATAGATTTTGCTGACGATAAGATCTCGGCAATTGAAGTTGAAGGTGAAGCAAGAAGCATCTATTTCATGTATGAAAAAGAAAGTGCGAACGGAATGAACAGAATTGAGGGATTAAAACTGTTTATTTATTTTGACAAGGATCAGAAGGTCGTCCGTATAAAAGTTACAGGCGGTCCTAAAGGAGATTACATTCCGGAACAGCTCATCGGCAGGTATGAACAGCTTCTTCCGGGCTTCATTCTAAGGGAGGACATCCCGGAAAGAAAGGTTAACAGGGCATTCTGAGATGCCGGCAATCCAAAACACTCAATATATATTAAATGAACGGGGAAAATTACTTAAGCAGTGCGATTAAGGAATTCAGGAAACTGAAGGACCTTGGAGAAAGGGCAGTGAAGCAGATAAGGGATGAGGACTTCTTCTGGCAGCCGGATGATGAATCAAACAGCGTGGCGATAATCATAAGGCACATCAGCGGCAACATGCATTCACGCTGGACGGATTTTCTCTCAACTGACGGTGAAAAGGAATGGCGTAAGAGGGATGAGGAGTTTGAGAGGATATTCTACACTGATAAGGACGATATACTCATGCGGTGGGAGTCGGGATGGAAGCGGCTTTTTGAAACACTTGAATCTCTGAAAAGCGAAGATCTGGGCAAGACGGTGACGATCAGGAATGAACCTCATACAGTGATCGAAGCAATAAACAGACAGCTCACTCACATCGGATATCATATCGGCCAGATCGCTTATATAGCAAGGCACCGTGCCGGTGACCAGTGGACGTCACTTTCGATCCCAAGAAAGAAATAGTAAGGCAATCATTCCCCGTAACGGAATGCATGAGTGGATCAGCAACAAACAAATCATGATCTTTGCTTCGTAATTCATTTCGTGAATTGAGGCTGAAAAATTGTCTGTAATATTTCGCTTTCAGTAGTTTTATTTGCGCGGATTGTATGGTTAAATTAAGACACACTTATGAACAGGACATTGTTGAGTTTGGCATTCGTTTTCCTATCCACCCTCTCCGCACAGAGTTCATCCGTTCGCGACACCGTTTTCAAAGACCCCGGTTCCGTAGATCCTGAGATCCTTTCGGTGATAGAGACTTCTCTTTCTGCCGTGGATGGAGACATCGTCAAGGCGGAAAAAAGATTTTCAAAAGAAAGAGTTTACTGGCTCGTTGTTCTAATCACAAATTCAGGCGGAGAGCTGAGGATGCATGTTGATCCTGAAAAAAATTCCGTGCTGGAGATCACTGACGACGAAGGGCCTTTTGATTATGAAGTGATCCCCGGCAAAGACCTGGTCAGCTTTTCCGAGGCGAGGAAATCTGCGGAATCTGTCGCGGGCAGCAGGGCGCTTAAGTGGAAGCTGGTTGAAGCCAAATCCGGGATGCAGTATCATTTCTGGATGTTTACAAAGGGCGGAGCAGCGCAGTTCAAGCTTGATGCAGTTACCGGAGAGAGGATAATGAAAAAGCAGGGAAAGAAAAAAAGAAAATGATCACCCCCTGAAATCGTCCTGAAGTATTTTGATGAAGTTGATCGCTTCTATGGGCGTGGTTGTATTGAGGTCTATTGACCGGATCCGGTCCAGCAGTTCCGTCAATCTCCCGTCAGGAGCGGCTTCACCGCTCTCTTCAAGGGCTGCTTCAAACAGGTTGATCTGAAACTCATCTTTCAGCTTCCTTCTGTATTCTCTGTCTTCGAGCGCGCGGAGAATCTCCTTCGCGCGCTTTGTAACTGCTTCGGGAAGTCCGGCCATTTGAGCAACCTGTATTCCGTAACTGTGGTCAGCCGTTCCTTCAGTGATCTTCCTCAGAAAGATCACCTTGTCGTTGTACTCCCTAACTTCCACCCTCAGGTTCTTTATCCTCGGATACTTGTCAGCAAGGGCGTTCAGCTCGTGGTAGTGAGTGGCAAACAAAGTCTTCGCACGGACACGCGGATTCTCATGAAGATATTCCGTCATTGCCCACGCTATTGAGATACCGTCATAAGTGCTTGTTCCTCTTCCTATTTCATCAAGAAGTATCAGACTCTTTGAAGTTGCATTGTTGAGTATATTGGCCGCCTCATGCATTTCCACCAGAAACGTACTCTCACCTTTGGAGATGTTGTCGGAAGCGCCGACACGCGTGAAGATTTTGTCAACTATTCCAAGTTTTGCACTCCTCGCGGGAACAAAGCACCCGATCTGTGCAAGCAGTACTATCAGCCCTGTTTGCCTTAGGTAACTTGACTTTCCGCTCATATTCGGACCGGTGATTATCAGTATCTGCTTATCTGATGTGTCTGCCCTCAGATCGTTAGCAACATATTTCTCTCCTGCCGGAAGAAGTCTTTCAATGACCGGATGCCTGCCTTCGATCACTTCGATCTCGTCAGACTCGTTCATCTCGGGCATTTTGTAGTTGTATGCTTCAGAGACATTTGCATAACTGAGCAGAGAATCCAATACCGCAACACCGGTTGCATTCTTTTGTATCTCCTCTGTATATGACAGTGCGAATTCTCTTAGCTCAAGCAGTATCCTGGATTCGATAGCGCTGATCCTCTCTTCGGCATTCAGGATCTTCTCTTCGTATTGCTTCAGTTCTTCCGTGATGAATCTCTCGGCATTCACAAGAGTCTGTTTTCTCACATAATCCTGCGGTGCCTTGTCAAGGTTCGCTTTGGTGATCTCCACATAGTATCCGAACACTTTGTTGAAGTCAACCTTGAGCGAATTGATCCCAGTCCTCTTTCTCTCGCGGCTTTGAAAATTCTCCATCCATGTCCTGCCGTTAATGAGTATGTCTTTGATCTCGTCAAGAGCCGCGTCATATCCCTTGTTGATCACTCCGTATTTGTCGATCCCGCTTATGAAGTTCTCGTTGATGCATTTCTCAATTCTTATGATGAGCTCTTCCGGCTCGCTGAGGTTTTCGCGGACCTGCGCAAGAAGTCCGGACCTGAACTGCTCCAGACGCTTCTTTATCTCAATGATCCTGACAAGGGAAACCTTGAGCTGAACATAATCCCTCGGAACAGCCCTGCCCGTGGATATCTTTGAAATCAGCCGCTCAAGATCTGCAACGGAACGAAGCTCTTCACACAGATTCTTCCGCTCGTTTCTGCCCTCAAGAAGTTCATTTACCGCTTCGTGCCTGCTCTGAATTTCATTGAGCTTTCTCAAAGGCCTTGAGATCCACTTCTTCATCAGCCTTCCGCCCATTGCTGTTTGAGTGTTGTCAAGCACCGAGATAAGCGTGCCTTCCCTTGCTCCTTCTGTGATTGAAGATGTTATTTCCAGGTTTCTCTTTGTTGAAGGATCGAGAATAATGTAATCGGTGTAGTCGTAATTATAGATCTTTCTTATGTGAGGAAGGTTGTTCTTCTGAGTTTCGTTCAGATAGTTTAACACACTGCCGGCAGCTATTATGCCTTCGTGCATGTGATCGATTCCGAATCCTTTGAGTGAATGAGTTCCGAAATGTCCTGTAAGTATCTCTCTTGCATAATCCGCATTGAAAACCCAGTCATCCACTTTTGTAACTATGAACTTCTTCGATGACTCGCTGAATGCCGCGTCAGGGTCAAATCTCATGACTTTGTAAGTCTTTTCCTTATCACGTTTTGATATGAGCACCTCCGAAGGATTTATCATATCCAGCAATGACGGAAGGGCCGTCACATGGAGCTCCGATGCCGCAAATTCACCGGTTGAAACGTCACAAAAAGAAAAGCCGCACACGTTTTCCCTGATGAAGACCGAGGCGAGAAAATTGTTCGACTTGTGGTCGAGTATCTTCTCGGAAAAGTTCGCACCGGGCGTTACGACTTCAATGACATCGCGCTTCACAATGCCCTTTGCCATTTTCGGATCTTCGAGCTGTTCGCAGATTGCCACACGGAATCCGGCGCGAACAAGTTTGGGAAGATATGTGTCAAGGGCATGGTGGGGAAAGCCGGCCAGAGGTACGTCTGAAGCTGCGCCGTTTGCGCGCTTTGTAAGTGTTATGCCAAGGACCTTCGAAGTGATCAGTGCGTCGTCTTCAAAGGTCTCAAAGAAGTCCCCCATCCTGAAAAGCAGAACAGTTTCCGGATACTTCTCCTTGATGTTCCTGTATTGCTTCATCAATGGCGTTTCATTCTTCATAAGTGTCCTTGTCTGATTATTCTTCCTGCTTAAAGCTCTTTAATATTGCTTTATCTTGTCCTTCAGAAACTTGTTGAGCATCTCTCTTCCGCGGAAGATATGTGCCTTGACCGTGCCAAGCGGTATCCCGAGTTCCTGGGCGATCTCCTCGTATTCTTTCTCCTGCTTATGCCTCATCACTATCACCTGTTTGTATTTCGGAGGAAGGGATTCTATTGCTTCATCAAGCACTGCCCTCATCTGGTCATCCATGAGTATTCTGTCGGGCTTGTACTCATCATCGGGAATCTCAAACTTCATGTCGCTTTCTTCGTTGTCAAAATCCTTATCAATGGAGAATGTGGAAAGTTTCTTCTTCCTCAGGTAATCAATTGCGTTGTTCGTAGCAATCTTAAATAGCCAGGTTGAAAATGCAAACTGCCTGTCAAAATTCTGAAGTGAGTGAAATGCTTTGATAAATGCCTCCTGAGTCAAGTCCTCCACATCTTCCTTTCTCGAGATCATCCTGTAAACAAGGTTGTATATGAGAGGATAATATTTCTTCATCAGCCTCTCATAAGAAGATTGCTTACCGCCAAGGGCTTCTTCAATAAGGACAAGATCCTCTGCCTTCGATTTGCCCGGAAGAGGCTGAAAATTATCCTGATTCATCTAAGGATGCAGAAATGTAAGGAGGAGAGATGATGATTCATGGCGGAAAAGTTAAACCAATGGATTCTGAATTTCAATTGACAAAGCGAAGTAATGGCACTTCATATCTCCACCAACAGGTCAGCTGCAATCGCGTGATTAGCGGGAATTTGCCCCCGGTAAATAGCGGCCGATGAATAGTGTAATGCAGAATTCAGATCTGCGGCAATCTGCGCAATCTGCGGGAGCATCTCTCCGGCAATTATCAGCCGATGCAAAGTTCAACCCGGATCTCCGGTCAGCGCCTGTCGGCGCAATCTGCGGGAGTATCACTCATTCAATCATCAGCCGATGCAAAGTTCAACCCGGATCTCCGGTCAGCGCCTGTCGGCGCAATCTGCGGGAGCATCACTCATGCAATTATCAGCCGATGCAAAGTTCAATCCGGATTGCCGATCAGCGCCCGTCCGCGCAATCTGCGGGAGCATGCCTACGGCAATTATCAGCCGATGCAAAGTTCAATCCGGATCTCCGATCTGCGTCCGCCCGCGCAATCTGCGGGAGCATCTCTCCGGCAATTATCAGCCGATGCAAAGTTCAACCCGGATCTCCGGTCAGCGACCGTCCGCGCAATCTGCGGGAGCATCACTCATGCAATTATCAGCCGATGCAAAGTTCAACCCTGATCTTCGATCACCGACCGTCCGCGCAATCTGCGGGAGCATCCCTCCGGCAATTTTCGACCGATGCAAAGTTCAACCCGGATCTCCGGTCAGCGCCCGTCCGCGCAATCTGCGGGAGCATGCCTACAGCAATTTTCAGCCGATGCAAAGTTCAATCCGGCTTGCCGATCAGCGACCGTCCGCGCAATCTGCGGGAGCATGCCTACAGCAATTTTCAGCCGATGCAAAGTTCAACGCGGATCTCCGATCAGCGACCGTCCGCGCAATCTGCGGGAGTATGCTTCTTGATTCAATCCGGAATACTTTCATATCAAAAACCTGAAACAAGCATGAGGAAAACCAAAGGCCGTTTATATTCTCAGGTAATATTGATACTTTGCCGGACATGAAAAGCGATAAGGGGTTCTATGCAGGCATAGATTCTGGTGGTACAAAATGTGAAGTTCTGTTGGCAGACAGTCAGCTTCGTATTATTTCGTCCGGGAAGTATAAAAGCACACATTATTCAGTTGCCGGAGCCCGGAAATTCTCTAATGATGTTGCACAATGCATCCTGCGTGAAATGAGAAAAGCGCGCAGAAATTTGTCTGACTGCATCCGGATTTGTGTAGGTGCCGCAGGAGCAAGAGAAGGCAGTGACAGGAATGCAATATCAAGTGCCCTGACTTCATTGACTGGAGTCCGAACAAAAGTAACAACCGATGCAATGACGGCGCTCGCCGGTTCATTCGGGGGCGGTGAGGGTGCAATCTTGATCAGCGGGACAGGCTCAGTATTGTACGGACTCGCCAATGGCAAACTCTACAGAGTGGGTGGCTGGGGAAGAATGATCGGTGATGAGGGTAGCGGCTTTTGGATTGGCAGAAGGGCTCTCAATCTGATCTCAAGAGAATATGACGAAAAGAAGAACGGCTCAGGAATCAGCGTCCTGTCTCGTAGTATATCTAAGGAGTTTTCAATCAACAGATCAAACATCAACTCTCACATTTTCCGAAAAGACTTCGCGATCCAGTCGATAGCTCCGGTTGTTCTTCAGTCAGCCGCAAATGGCTGTTCACTCAGCAAACGGATAATCGACGAGGCCGTTGACGGGCTTATGTGGCACATAGAAACATTCATCAGAATTTCCCGGGTTAAGTCTCAGTTTGAATTGGCTTTCACGGGAAGCATTATTGAAAATGATAATCTGCTCTCAAAGAAACTGAAGAACAGGATCAGGAAAACTGGATTGATGAAGGTTGTTAAGCGCATGAATTCACCAGCATTCGGAGCCGTACTGATTGCGGCGGGAAAGTTCAGGGAGAGGAAAATACTTTAGCGATGAAAGAACTCGACACTATTTTAATACTTGATTTCGGATCGCAGTACACTCAGCTGATAGCAAGAAGACTCAGAGAGCAAAAAGTTTACTGTGAAATTCACCCTTATAATATTGACCTGAACAAATTCCTCGGTAGGACCGACAATCATGTGCTGAAAGGCGTCATACTTTCCGGAGGTCCTTCAAGCGTGCTTTCGAAAGATGCTCCTGAGTTGTCCCGCGAGACTCTCACTAAGCTTGCCGGTCTGAAGATCCCTGTACTCGGGATCTGTTACGGACTCCAGCTCCTATGCCGCATGTTCGGCGGAAAGCTTCACAGATCAAAGGAAAGACAATACGGAAATACAAAGATAAGGGTCAGCAAAAAGGGAACTCTGCTGAGGGATGTTCCCGCAGGCCTTACAGTTTGGATGAGCCATGGAGACTCCATCGACCGGCTTCCGCAGGGTTTTGCAGAAACATCAAGAAGCAGCAACGGTGTGCTTTGCAGTTTCGAAAACTCCCGCAGTTCGGTTTACGGACTTCAGTTTCATCCGGAGGTTGAACACACACAGTACGGCAGGACAATTCTCCGTAACTTTGCCTTCGGCATATGCGGTGTCAGAAATCTGTTCAAACCGGCATCCTTCATAGAAAGCAAGATTGACGAGATCAGGAAGACAGCCGCCGGAAGCAAGATCATTTGCGCCTTGAGCGGGGGAGTTGATTCTTCAGTGGCGGCGGTGCTTGCTTCATCCTCTGTTGGCAAGGATCTGATTTGCATTCATATTGACAACGGCCTCATGAGGAAAGACGAAAGCAGGAAGGTCGTTGATCTGTTCAGAAAGAATTTCAAGATCAACCTTGAACTGGTGGATGCTTCGGATCTGTTTCTGAAGAAACTGAAAGGTGTGACGGATCCTGAGGAGAAACGAAAGATCATCGGCCGGACCTTCATCA